>CAZSBH010000092.1:0-15173 GCA_964604845.1 uncultured Spirochaetaceae bacterium | reverse complement strand
ATCCGTGGGGATGTGTGTGGCAGACGACGGACAATGGCATCGTCGGGACTGTCACAAAGCATCCGTTGGAATCATGGCAGGATTTTGATAGTTTCACGCCGCCGGATCCCGATCGATTCGATCATTGGGGTCCCATCGACTGGAGCCGAAAGGCTCAAGAGGCCAGCCAGCTCGGATTTAAACGTCAAATCACAGCCGGAGAAATCGGTCACGGGCATACATTTTTGAAGCTCACCGACCTGCGGGGCTATCAAAATCTGCTCTACGACATGGCCGATGAAGAACCCCGACTCAGTCGGTTGATCGCGTTGCTGGAGGAGTTCAACCTCAGGTTGGTTCACAACTATATTCGAGAGGCACGGGTCGAATGGATGGGCTACGGCGAGGATCTCGGTATGCAGATTGGTCCCATGCTGTCCCCCGGCCACTTCGGGAGATACATCAAACCTTCCTACAAACGGATCGTCCAGCCGGCTCGAGAGGCGGGATGCGTAGTTCATATGCATTCGGACGGGGATATCCGTCTTCTTGTTGAAGACCTGATCGATGTGGGATTCGATGTGCTGAACCTTCAGGATCTGGTCAATGGAATCGACTGGATCAAGAAGAACCTTGCGGGAAAGGTATGTGTCGATCTCGACATAGACCGTCAGAGAATAACCTTCGCGGGCAGCCCCGGCCAGATAGACGCCCTGATTCGCGAAGAGGTGGAGAAGCTCGGATCCAAGCAGGGGGGATTGATGATGATCTACGGATTGTACCCCGGTATTCCTCTGGAGAATGTACAGGCTTTGATGGATGCTATGGAACGGTATATGGGCTACTACGCCTGATTCCTCGCTCCCTCTGACTCGGTCGGAAGGAAACAGCCGGGCACTGCCATTGACTCAAATCGGGACGCTGGAAGTGACCTCTCTGGTCAGCTTGTAGTGGGCGTTGTCCAGCTTCGCTATGATGTCCAGACCGAAGGGGCAGCGGGGAGAGCAGTCGCCGCAGGCCGTACAGGCGTCGGCTTTGACATCGAGCTTTGAATAGGCGCTGCGAGCCTGGTCCCGGTCGTCGAACCAGAAGCGCAGGCGGTCGCGAAGGGCGAACTCCGGCGTGCTGCGGATCCGCCGGTCCCGCATCTGGCGGTCGTACCACCCCTCGTACAGGAACACCTTCGGGATCTCGATCCCCTCCGGGCAGGGCAGACACTCGTCGCACAAACGGCAGACGCTGTTGCTCAAGACGGGGTTGTGGGTGAAGATCTCCTGCCTCTCCTTTTCGCTCATAGGCTTGAATCTGCGTACGATCTCCAGATCCTTCTCCAGCATGGCCATGGTATTGAAGCCGCAGGCCAAAACATCGATAGGAAGCGACAGGGTGTAGCCCAAGCTCTCCTCCGGATACTCCCAGAGCAGCCCGTCGGCAAAAGCCTTCATCCCGATCAGCGCCGCTCCTTTGTCGTTGGCCAAAGGAATCAGGCGCTGCTCCTTGGCGGGGAAATTGAAGCGATCGTAGAAGTTGAATCCCGTCATCAATGCATCTATGTGGGGCTTCTCTTCCAACGCCTTGATCAGGACATCGGGCTGACCGTGTCCGGTGATCCCCAGGTAGCGGACTTTCCCGCTTTTTTTGGCCGCGAGAAAAGCCTCCATGGCACCGCCTCTGGAGTAGATCTGCTCCAGCTCCTCCTCCCTCAGTACATGGTGAAGCAGCAGAAGGTCGACGTGATCTGTCTGCAGGCGGCGCAGGCTCTCTTCGATGGTCTTGCCCGCTCCTTTACGGTCCCTGATATGGCACTTGGTGACCAGGAAGCACTCCTCGCGGCGTTCGGCCATGACCAGGCCTATTTTACGCTCCGACTCACCCGCTCCGTACTCGGCGGCGGTCTCGATGTAGTTGCCTCCCTCGTCGAGGTAGCGGTTGATGAGGCCCGTCGCTTCGGCGTCGGACACTTCGAGCAGGTGGAATCCGCCCAGACCGAGGATCGTAACTTGTTCGCCGGTCTTACCGAACTCCCGTTTTGGTAAAGACATATATCCTCCTTGACTACACAATCAATGCAAATGCTCGAAAAACTCAAGATCGGAACTACTCTTTCACCGCTCCCCCTGCCAGTCCCGCGACCAAACGACGTTCAATCACGTAGAAGAGTACCAACACGGGGATGATGGCCAGAAAGGCTGCTGTGGCGAGCAGCTCCCACTGGGTCGACCAGCGGCCCACGAAGTTGTAAAGTGCAAGAACGAGAGGCATTTTCGGCCTCGACTGAATAAAGGTCAGGCCGAAGAGGAACTCGTTCCAGGCGTAGATGAATGTGTAGATCATGGCCGTAACCAGTCCCGGAACGGCGATGGGGATCATGATCCTGGTGATGGTCTGCACCCGGCTGCAGCCGTCGATCAGGGCGGCCTCCTCGATCTCCACCGGGATCGATTTGAAATACCCGTTCATCATCCATATCGTGAAAGCGATAGTGAACACCGAGTTGGCAATGATCAGGGAGAAGTAGGTGTCCAGCAGATTCAACCCCACCATGATCTTGAACAGGGAGATGATAACGATCACCGGTGAGAACATCTGGATGACCAGGAAGAGATAGAGGATGAACTTCCTGCCGACGAAGCGCAGGCGGGCCACGGCATAGGCTGCCGGAACGGTGAGAATGGTGTTGAAGACCGTAGCGCCGACAGCGATGATGATGCTGCTCCTGAAAAAGACGTAAAGCTCGAACTCGCTCCAGACGGTAATGAAGTTGGACAAATGAAGCCGTTCCGGAATCCAGGTGGGTGGCGAAGAGTAGACTTCCGTACTGGACTTGAGCATGGTAGAAATCATGACGAAGAAGGGAAAGAGCAGGAAGAGCAGCAGAGCAATCGTGATGATGACGGCCGGCAGCTTTCCTCGATTTCTCCACTTCATCACGAACGCTCCTCTTTGAAGTAAACCCTGGAGTAGATGATGCTGAGGCCGGTGAGGATCAGGAAGGTGACAAATGCCATGACGGCAGCCCGGTCGAACCTTAGCCACTTGAAGGCGTTCTGATAGATCCGGGTGATGAGTATGTCCGTGGCCCCGGCCGGTCCCCCCATGGTCAGAATGTAGATGGTGTTGAAGTCGTTGAATGTCCAGAGACAGGACAGCAGAGTAGCGATCAGCACGATGTGTCGGATTCCCGGCAGGGTGATGAAGAAGAACTTCTGCCACCAGTTCACCCCGTCGAGAGAGGCAGACTCATACAGGTCTTCAGAAATGGCCTGCATCCCCGCCAGGAAGACCAGGGCCATGAAAGGAATGCCGATCCAGATGTCCACCCAGATGCAGGCGGTGAAGGCGGGAATCGGATAGCCCAGCCAGGTCGGGGGTGTGGCCCAAAGACCGGTGACTTTTAGAGTGTGGTTGAGCAGGCCGTACACGGGGTGGTAGACCCAGCGCCAGAGCATGGAGCTGATTGGCACAGCTGAAGCCCAGGGGATGATAAAGAGCATGCGGGCTATCTTGCGTCCGGTGTACTTTACATTCAGGATCAGGGCGATGGTCATGCCGAACAGGGTTTTGGTGACTACTGCCAGCACGGTCCAGAGCATGGAGCGGCCGGTAATCTCCCAAAACTCCGGTTCCGCCATTTCAGAGATGAAGTTCTGCAATCCCACGAAGGCCACCATCTGGCTCAATTTGTTGGTCTTATAAAAGGCCATCAGGAACACGTATACGATCGGGTAGAACATGAAGGTCAGAAGAACGACCACCGCGGGCAGGAGCAGAAGGTAGGCCAGCCGAGCCTCGGGGTTCCACAGTTTCTGTTTTAAGGATATCGAAGCGTCAGCCACTAGCTACCCCTTCATGAAATGAGGTCATACACTGACAAAAAACTGGGAAGCCCAAGGAATACCTCGGACTTCCCTGTGTATGAGTCTGATTGGTCTATTTACCTCTCAGTTTGTCGATCGCGGCAGCCGCGTCATCCAGAGCCTTTTTGGGTGTCTTCTTACCCAGATGCACCTCGATCTCGGCATCAAAGATGATGTTGGAACATTCGGCCCATTCTTCGATCAGCGGCCAGCCCTGGGCGTCCAACGCTGCCTCGCCTAGAACCTTGTAGAGAGGAGTCTGGAACTGGGGCAGCTTGCCCGCGGAGATGGTAACCGGCGGGAAGCCGATGGCCTCGTCGAACTTGGCTTTCCACTCATCCTGATAGAAGAAATCGAGGAATGTACCGGCTGCTTCCAGGTTGGTGCCCTTGAACATAGCTATCGAGTCGGTGATGATCAAGGGTTTTTGCTTTTGTCCGGCAAAAGCTGGAATCTGGCCGTACTTGGGCTGGAAGGAAGCGCCGGCGTTTTTGGCCGCGGATTCGACCCAGGCGCCGATGAAGGTGTAGGCGATGTTCCCCGTGTAGAACAGCGGGTGTGAATCCATGCGGTCCAGTCCCAGGTATCCTTCCTGTACGACCTTGTCCTTCTCGGCGAGCTGGTTCATGAAGGTAAGGGCCTTCACGCCCTCTGGAGAATTGACGGTGCACTTGCCGTAGCTCCCATCCGCTCCCATGGCGAAGAAGTTCCCCCCGGCGGCGTAGAAGTAGTAGGCGAAGTCGGTCAGCTCCGTATGCTTCTTGCCGGGCATGATCAGACCGTACACCTTCGGCGGATTGTGCACTTTGATGGCCGCTTGCCGAAGCTCCTCCATGGTGTTGGGAACAGTCGTGGTCAGGTTCGGATTGTAGGCCAGGATCCGGGCACCGGCGGCGACCGGCACTCCCATCAGCTTGCCCTCGAGCTTGGCCTCCATGGCTCCCGCGGCGATGTTGTCCACCGTTGACTTGCTCAAGTACTGAGTGACCTCATCGACCGCGCCCATGGACATCAGCTCCAGCAGCCAGCGGGTGCCGATGACCGAGAGCTCCGGCGGTTTGCCGCCGGCGATCGAGGTGGTCAGCTTGTCGTACATCAGATCCCAGTCCGTCGCAACAATGTCCGCGTCGATATCGGGATGTGCGGCGTTGAAGGCATCCTGCAGGTTAGCCCGATACTCCTCGGTCAGACCGTCATACCCAGCCCAGAAGAAGGTGACCGTTTGTTTTTCCGCCGCCTTCTGCCCGCCTGCAAAGGCGAGTCCTGCGGCCAGGAGCAACACGACCAGGATGCTAACGATGAGTGTCAGACGTTTCATAATGAAACCCCCTTTTGAGTTTTTATTTCAATCCCGATGGGATTGTTTTTCAATGTACAGTCTGGAACACTCTGATTCAGTTGTCAAGAAAATACTTATACATCCGGCTTATCTTTCTTCGAACGTAGAGTAGCGGTGGAGGATCTGCAGCCGCTGATGCTCATTTTCCCTGTTTCAGATGGCGGTCGAGCCATTCAAAGGCTTGGGCCTGCATGGCTCGGTCGAACTGATGCGGTCCGGGATGGATCGCCCAGGAGAAGTTCTCCGGTGATCCCGCTTTTGCGTAGACCTGCTCGAGGGTGTTCAGAGCCCGTTTGACCTCCGCCCGATCGAACAGAGGATCCTCTTCGGTAGCCAGGACCAGCGCCGGCAGCGGCGCCCGCATCCCTAGAACCTCGGGAAAATCCATGTAGCGGGAGAGGAGGGGAATGTAGAGCATCCAGGTATGGGTGTAGCAGTTATTCAGGATCAGATCGCGCCAGGTGGTCATGAAACCTACCGATGCGGAACAGCGGATCCGCTCATCCAGTCCGGATAGATAGTCTGACCGCAGACCCCCCAGGGAGAGGCCGCAGCAGCCGACGCACCGGCTGTCTATATCACCCCGACTGCAGAGAACATCGAGGGCGACGCGATCCTCGGCTACGAACACTCCGGGCCAGGTGTAGCCGGCGGAGATGAGAGATTTGGCGATGATGTCCTCGTGCCGGGCGGCGAAGGCGTTGTAGGCTTCGATCCTGTCGCTTCGCTCCTGTTCATCCACCTCATAGTCGGTTATGACGCTACTTTTCTCCAAGTCATCCGGAGTCAGTTCCTCCACATCGTTGGGAGCAGACATCATCCGCTTCACGACATGTCCCGGAAGCTCGGACGCGGTGATCTTGCGGCTCTCGAAGGGGAAAACGTCATGTACCAGCACTCCGTACCCCCTGCGGGCCAGGGCATTGGCCCAGGCCACACCGCCGTAGTACAGATTCTGGTGCTGCTCGATGAAGGGATGGAGATTCGCAGAAGTACGGAGGATCTTCCGCTTCCCGAAATATTTCACCGAGGCATGGTCGTGCAGGGCCAAAACCCCGGGTAGGGGACCTTCGCTTCCCTCGGGTTTGAGAAAGACCGCCTCCGTCTCCGGACCGTAAGGTAATTGCCAGGTGAGTTCTTCTATGTCCAGACCATCGAAGCTGTAGCGACGGACAACACGAACGCTTTTGGATTCCTCCGGCCCGATCCGTGGTCCCGCCAGCAGCTCGGAAACCTTGCTCCGAGCGGCTTCCCGCCACCGATCGATCTCATCCCATGCGGGATTCAGATAGGATAGTCCTCTTTCCCAATTCGCGGCGCTCTCGTCGGCCCACGGCCCATAAGAGCCGATCATGTTAGGTATCGGTTTGTTGTCGGACACGGTTTTCACTCCTCCTTTGATTCATCGATCCGTTAGGGATATCTCAACCCGGCTGTGTTCAGAAATCCGTACTCTGTATTCTCCCAGCATTTCCGCCAAACCGAGGCGACTCTGCTGCCCGAGTACACCTCCCTGATGCTGGACCGTGGCGGCGGCATTGGCGGAGCCCAAAACTGCGCAACGCAGAATCGGAAAGCCCTTGAGATAAAAATAGAGAAAGCCCGCCTGGAAAGAGTCCCCCGCTCCTACCGTATCCTGCACGGTTTTGTTCAGGGGAAAAGCCGGACAGAGATACAACTGCTCTCCATGGCGGAGCACTACCCCGCGGGACCCGAGCTTGACCACGACAACTTCTGAACGCGGGCTCGCCTTCATCACCGCTTTCACCGGATCCTGCTCTCCGGTGAGGAAACGGGCCTCCATCTCGTTGAGGAAAACGATATCCGTCTGAGGATAGATACGCTTTTGGAGCACTTCCAGATTCTCCGGGTCCTCCCACCCGTCTCCCGCGTTGGCGTCGTAGGCCGTGAGTTTTCCCAGGCCCTGCGCGTAGGCGAAGACCTGTTCGATCTCCGTTCTCAGTGTAAGAAGTTGAAAATAATTACAGGAATAGACCAGGTCTGCTTTGGCAGTGAACTTCGCATAATCCAGGTCCCGGATGGACATTTGGCCCAGGGGTCCCAGATAGGTAGCCACCTGACGAGGGGAGGACTCCTCCTGATCGGTGAAGATCAGAGTGAAATAGCTCCTCGTATTCTCCAATTGGCGGATTCCCTCCGAGTCGACACCTCGCCGCGAAATCTCTTCAAGCAGCTGCTTCCCGTCAGAGTCGTCGCCCAAATCGGTGAGGAAAAAGACCCCGGCACCCAATCGGGCGAGTCCGCAGGCGAAATATCCCGCCGCACCGGCGATCGTGCGGGTGAAATCTCGAATGATCACTTCTTTTCCCCCCTCTAAGGAGGGACAGGTGTAGATATAGTCGTACCCCAGGTCACCGATTATGGCGACTACCGGTTCCGGTGTGGGGTCTTCTTTCAAGCACTCGATGAGCTCCGCCGTGATGTCCATCGCCTCAGCGCTCCGCCAATACACGATTCCGGCCGGTCCTGCTGAAAACCTTAGGATCGTAGACTTTGACCCCCTCGACCACCCGGTGGATGATTCCGGATTCGCTGGGATTATCCGGCCGCAGGCCCAGTCTCAGCGAGGTAAACAGTCCCAGCAGCTGACCGACGATGATATACACCGGCGGAACCAGGTCATCCGGCACAGGATCGGCCTGGGGCCCGTACTCGATCGTATAATCGGATAACTTCTTGATCTCATCCGGAACCGTATGGGCAACGGTCAACACCGCTTTTCCGATTCCTTTCTCCCGGATTTCCCGCAGCAGATCCAGCTCGTACCGCCGGGTGTATCCATCGGCTGCCAGATAGGCCACGACCAGGGTGTTCGGATCGACAACGGCCTCGGGACCGTGGCGCAGCCCCGGAAAGGTGTCCCAGGTACACATGACCCGACCCGCTGTCAGCTCTTGGAGCTTCAAGTGAGATTCCACAGCGGTGCCGAAATTTCCGCCGTCGCCGAGGAACACGGCTCGTTCGAACCCCAACTGCGAAATCTCCTCGGCAACGGCCGGTGCTTTGTCCCGCATGGCTTTTCCGGCCTGGAGGAGATTGCCGAACCGGGCCTCGTACTCCTGAAAGCAGAACAGATGGCTCAGCATCTGGCCGGCGACGAGCATGTTGGTAAACGCCGCCGTCATCGCCAGACCTCGATCGTTGGTCTTTTCGTCCAATACGAGAGCTGCGCCGTTGTCACGGCCGCAGATCTCTCTGTATAGAGCTCCCTGTTCGTTGCAGGTAATCGCCAGGTGGTAGACATTCTCGGAATGCATGTCGGCGATCTTCACCGCTCCCACGCTTTCCGGACTGTTTCCTGAACGGGCGAATGAAAGCAGCAGTGTTGCATAGTCGTCGATGAAAACATCTCGAGGTGTGGTGACGATTTTTGGTGTCGAAATTACATTGACCGGAACGCCTATCTTTCTCCGTATCAAGGCCTCGATGCAGTAGCCGACAAACTCCGAGGTTCCGGCACCGGTGCATATAGCGGATCGACGGGGCTCGTTTTTGAACTTGGTGAGAAGATCCGTCAGCTCCTCCCGCTGCCGTTTGAATCGCCTGAAGGTATCACTCCAGAGCTCCACCTGGTTGTATATCTCCTCCGGGGTGTAGAGGATCCCTTTTCCTTCCTTTTCTTTCGAGCTCAACCCCATCAGTCCGGTCAGAGCAGATTCCATCGCCTCTCTCCCTTTTCAGTCAATTTCTGTTTATCAGCGAGATAATCCCTATGGTTCAGAGCGCCAGTGTATATCCCGGGCGTAGCGCTCGGCAACATCCAGCAGTCCGTGATACAGCTCCCGGATCGCCTCGTCCCTCCAGCCGTCGGTCAGCCAGACTATCGGAATGCCCACCACTTCGGGAGCCAGGCTGTCGGCAATCTCTTCATACCCCTCGATGATCTCCTCTAGGCTTTCCCCGTTGTCAAACATGAACTCGACGATGCCCCGGCCCTTGAAGGCCCGCTTGATCTGCGGCAGCTCTGCCCGGGTGTAGCGGAAAGAGCAATTCAGGCCGTTGAGTGCCGGTTCATGGTCCAGGTACAGCTCTAGGGAGGGGTGGGGGCCGCAGTTGTGTATTCGTCCTCCCGGCCAGTGCCGCAGGATCTTGTTGTTGTAGGGACGGCTGAAGCTTTCAAAAATCCGCGGGGAATAGGAGGCGCACACGTCATCGGAGACAAAGCCTTTCCGTCCCTCCGGAGCCCAGGCAGGTCCGAAGTCGATGCAGGTCAGGCGGTTGACATCTCCCACCGCCGCGACAATGTCCTGATAGCAGCGGATCTGGACCTCCGCTGCAAGATCGAGGAAGTGGTGATACGCCTCCGGGCTGTCGTAGAAGGCCGTGTACAACAGATTCGTGGTCAACAGATCTTTAGCCGTGTTGACGGGACCGCCCAGATCGATGCCTGTCAGCGATACATCTTCGGGCAGATGCTCGGCGAAGTATTGCAGCCAGCGGAGATTGAAGGACATCAGCCCGCTGCCCCGATCCGGTAGTTCCAGATCGTACACCTGATCCATGTCCTGAATGGGATGTTCTGCCACCCCCGGTGGCTGGTTCGGGTCATCGCTCCAGTGGGCTTGCAGACCGAACATCGTGGCAATGGTGATGTACCCGGGCCATACCCGGGCGGCGGGGATATAGTCATCGGGGAACAGCCGCAGAAGGCGGTCGATGGAGCGCACATTCACTTCGTACTGTATCTCCCCGTTCCGGCATTGATCTCTGAGGCTGTACGTACTGAAGTCGTCGAGAAAAAAGTTCAAGGGGATATGATCCACCCGGTGATACTGCCAAGCCCGGCGAACCCGCTCCTTTCGCCGCTCGATCTCCTCGTGTCGGATATCCTTGATGCCTTCCACCGGCCTTCCTCCTTAAGACATCGCCTCTACAGTTCCGCCAGCAGGTCCGTGTGATCGATCAGGTATTGCACCCCTCCGATCAGGCTGGCCTTGTTTTTCAGTTCAGAAACCTCCAAACGGGGCATGACCAGCACGCGATCCCGAATCTCCTGCGATACCAGACCGATAAGCACCTCCCCGGCTTGGGAGAACCCTCCCCCCAGGATCACCAGCTCCGGCGCCAACAGGTTGATTATATTACACAGGGCCAGGTTGAAGTAGGCGAAAGCCTCCTTGAGTATCTTTGTTGCATCGGGATCACCCAGTCGGTAGGCATCGAAAACGGTTTTTCCGCTCAGGCGACCCGGTTTGCCTTCCACCAATTCGGCGATCTTGCCGGCGCCGCCCCGTCTGAGGATTTCCGATGCTCTATCCTGAACGGCTTTGCCGGATATTCTGTTTTCCAGACAGCCCAATTCGTACGGTTTTACGGAGGACATCATGAATTCATCGAGGGAGGAGTAGAAATAGCCGATCTCGCCGGCGGAGGCTTGGCTGCCGAAATGGATCTTCCCATCGATCATGATGGCGCAGCCCAGACCGTAGGCGAAATCTATGTATACGGCGTTGTCGTATCCTCTGGCCTTCCCCGCGATCTTTTCACCCAGAAGGGAAAGCTTGGTGGAGTGGTTCATGACGACTTCCCGCTTGAATACACTGCGGAAAAACTCGCTCAGGTCCAGCCCCGCCGCTTCCTGGTAGTTGGGGGTCCACTTGAGGGCTTTTCCTTTCTCTACGTAGATTCCGGGGGCGATACATATGATTCTCAGCAGTTCTTCCTCCCCGATGGGAATCTCTTCCATTACAGCGAAGACATTTTCCTTTAACAGAGCCAGTCTATCGGTTATGCTGCCGGTGGCTTGAAATACGCCCTCCCGTTGGCCTACGAACCTCCCCGCCAGGTCAGAGACGGCCACCCGGAACCCTGTGCGTCCCATCTCAAAGGCCAGGAAATAGCGAAGATCGCTTTGAAATTTCAAAAGGATCGGTTTCCGTCCACCGCTGGACAGACCTTCCCCAATTTCACTGACGATGCCGCGCCCGAGCAGATTGTCGATCAGGCTGGAAATCGCAGGTTTGGAGATTTGGGTGCGACGAACGATATCGGCCCGGGACAGGGGTTCATACTCGATGATGGTGGCGAGCACCAGCCGAAGGTTGTTCTCTTTTACGTGCGCCTGGGACTGTTTGGTAAGCATAGCCGCGCTCTTCGAACGCCTTCCTTCAATTTTCCTTGACAAATACGAAGAGGTACAGGATAATACCTTAGATAGTAAGTCGAGTTAACTAAGTTGTCAACCTGGCAGCTTCAGCCAGTAGGGTGGAAAGCGGATATGAACTCCAGAGAGCGGATGTTGACAGCTCTTGATGGCGGCATTCCTGATCATACCCCATGCTCCTTCATGCTCTTCTATATCCTCTACGAACAGTGCAAAACGGATGCAGAGTTCGTAGAGAGGCAAATCGCTTTGGACCTCGATGCCTTTGTTCACGTCGGGCATCTGAACCACAACCTCCACCTGTACGGGGGCCTCGATCCCCGGGTCCAGGTCCAGGAATGGGTGGAGCAGGACGACGGCGGGAAAATCTTCTGCCGGAAGCTGGATACCCCGGCGGGTCCTCTTGCCGGCAGGATCAGGCAGCGGGAGGGTTGGCCGACGGAAGGTGACTTTCCCCTTCTCAAAGACTGGCTCGTGGGTCGGGCCGAGGAAGTCCTGGTCAAGCCCGAAGAGGACCTGGGAAAACTGCCGTACCTTTTCGGACCTATAAAGGATGAAGATATCCGGGTTTTGCGGGAAGAGGCGGCTGAAGCCGATAAGCTGGCCAGGCGGCACGGCCTGCTTCAGGTCGGAGGGTGGAAGGGAGCGGTGCGTCCGGGAGTCCAGGTGGATCCGGGGGTCATGGGATGTGATGCCATGGCCTGGCTTTCCGGATTTGAGGGTATCATGATCCTCTCCCTCACCAAACCGGATCTGATCCGGGAGTACGTGCGCATCATTCACGAATGGAATTTGAAGCAGATCGAAGTCTACCTGGATGTGACACAAGCGGATCTCATCGTGCGCCGGGGCTGGTATGAAACCACCGAGTTCTGGACCCCAGGGGTGTATCGGGAGATCATCGCGCCCACTCTGCGTGCGGAGGCAGAGCTGGTTCATCAGGCCGGCCGTAAATACGGCTATATCATTACCAGCGCCTTCGTTCCTTTGCTCGATGACATTCTGGGCTGCGGGATCGATGTGCTGATCGGCCTCGATCCCAAGGAGGGCAAGGGCACCGATCTGAGCCTGGTGAAGAAGAAGTTCCGTGAAGCCGGTAGAGCCCTGTGGGGCGGGGTCAGCGGGCCGCTGAGTGTGGAGATGGCTACCGGCGAGCAGACGGAGCAGGCGGTATGTGAAGCCCTCGACACTCTGGGGAAGGGAGGGGGGTTTATCCTCTCCCCCGTGGACAATGTGCGGGAGCATACAGAGATTGCCTGGGAAAACACACACAGGCTTATCAACGTTTGGAAGGCCAACAGAGGTGCATAGTCCATCGCGTATAGACTGATGGCGGTTATCCTAAAGAGCGTTGCTCTTTATTAATAATTTTCAAAGGAGGAGGTTATGAAAAAAACCTTCGCACTTCTCCTGGTTCTGCTGCTGTCTTCGGCAGTCCTGGCGGTCGCCGGCGGTGCCAAAGACAAAGCTGCAGAAGCAGAAACCATCACCGTGTTGATGGGTATCGATGCGGCAGGTAAACACATGGGTGAGAGAGCCCAGGAGTTCACCGCAAAGACGGGAATCAAGGTCAACCTGATCGAGGTGGAGTGGGACACCATGGTCAACAAACAGGCGGTGGCCCTGACAGCCAATGAGCCGACATACGATATCGTGGACTGCGGTTCCTTCATGCTTCCCGAGTACGTGCCGGGAGGTATGTACGCGGACATCTCCGATCTGTTCCCGCCGGAGGTGAAGGCCAAGTACATGGAAGGCATGATCGAATCGGTCACGGTAGACGGCAAGGTATATGCCGCCCCTCTGATGGCCTCGTGGACGATCATGTTCTACAACGCCGAGATGTTCCAGAAAGCGGGATTGGATCCCAACAAAGCGCCCAAAACCTGGGACGAGCTGGTGAAGGACGGCAAAGCCATCCAGACCAAGGATACCTATGCCTACACCGATTCAATGGCCCATGGGGAGCAGAATTCCTGCGTATTTTTCAGATGGGCCAAATCCGCAGGCGCCAAGATCGGCGAGTTCCGGGGGAGCAAATACTTCTGGATGCTGAACAGTAATGAGTGTGTCGCCGCAGTAGAGTTTCTAAAAAAGATGATGGACGAGGGGACTATGGATCCGGGTGCACCCATCTATACGCAACAGCAGGTGGCCGACCTGTTCGGCAAGGGGCATGCGGCCATGCTGGTCAACTGGGATATGATGACCATCGCCTTCAGGGATCCGGAGCAGAGTCCCTATGCCGGCAAGATCTACCCGGCGGCCATGCCGGGCCGGGTTGCCGGTCTGTCCGGTTCGATTGAAGGGCACGAGTACATGGCAGTCCCATCCGCCTCGCTGCACAAGGAAGCGGCCAAAGAGTTCATCAAATACGTCAGCAGTGTTGAAAATGAGAAACGCCGGGCTCTGCAGCAGGGCATGACTCCGGTGTACAAGGAGCTCTTTGAGGACCCGGAGGTGAAGAAAGCGCTGCCCCTCGACGTGATTTTCGCGGCCGCGGCGAACTGCTACTATCGACCGGCGGTGCCGGAGTATGCCGAGTGCGCCGAAGTGATCTCCTCCGAGCTTCAAAACGTCATGGTCAACAACAAGGATGTCCGCCAGGCGCTCAACGACGCCAACGACAGGTGTAACGAGCTTTCCGGCTGGTAAAAATTAAAATAAATAGCGGGACGGGTTGGACGTCCGCCGTGGCGGTCTATCGTCCCGCTATTTTTCTAAAAGCTGTAAAAAGGTTATAATCGCAAAGCCACAACTATGGACAAGCAGAGATTCAGCTTTACGGGTAGGCTGGAGAAGAACGAAGGACTCTTTGCCTTTATCCTGATCCTACCCGCCCTGCTCATCGTGATGGGCCTGTACGTCTACCCCATATGCTACTCCTTCGTCGTGAGCTTTTTTAAAAGTGATATCAGATATCCGGGACTTGTGTTCCGCGGGTTGGGGAACTACATCGATATCTTTAAACGACCCGATTTATTGATCTCGTTCTGGAGAACGATCTATTTCACGATCGTGTCCATAGCCCTGGAGATGGTTGCCGGCATCGCCGTGGCCGTGGCTTTCAACAAGAAATTTGTCGGCCGTCCGATCGCCCGATCGGTCATCCTGATTCCTTGGGCCATCCCTCCGGTGGTCAACGGGATCATCTGGAACTGGCTGGTTCATCCAAAGATCGGGGTCCTGAACTACGCCCTGACCAGCCTCGGCATCATCGATCGCTATAAACCCTGGCTTGCCGATCCCAAGTGGGCGCTGAATATCATCATCGTGGCCGACGCCTGGAAGTGGACGCCCCTGGTGGTTCTGTTGATCCTGGCCGGGCTGCAGTCCATCCCCGACGATCTCTACGAGGCGGCCAAGATCGATGGTGCCGGCTCGGTGAAGACCTTCTTTCGGATCACCCTTCCCGTTATCCAGTGGCCGATCCTGGTTACCCTGCTGCTGCGAACGGTCGAGGCGATCCGGGTATTCGACATCATTTTTATCATGACCCGGGGGGGGCCGGCGAACAGGACCAAGTTGACCACCTACTACGTATGGGAGCTCGCCTTTAAATTCCACCGCCTGGGATTCGGTTCGGCGTTGGCCTATCTGGTCACTCTGCTGATCGTCGTGTTCGCCGTTATATACTACAAATCGATCAATAAACAGGTCGAGTTTTAGGCAGGTAGCAAAGATCATGGCAGTTGGAGAAAGAAGAGTCTACAGAGTATTCCTCTATCTGTTTGTAGCCCTGATTCTGCTGGTGACCCTGTTCCCCTTTTATTGGATCATCAATATGAGCCTGCAGAACAACATCGAGCTCTACGATGTGGGGGGCGGGGGGGGGGGGGGGGGGGGGGGGGGGGGGGGGGGGGGGGGGGGGGGG
>CAZSBH010000091.1:0-15201 GCA_964604845.1 uncultured Spirochaetaceae bacterium | reverse complement strand
GCTGGATCTTGGCGATCGCCTCGGCGATCTCCTGAACGTCCTGATCATCCCCGAGCAAGGCAAAGTGGGGAATCCAGACCGTCTCGTAACCCGCTTTCTCGGTTATCGGAAAGGCTCGTTTCAGTATCTCCGTCATCCGCTTTTCGCTCCGGCGGTCTCCCGGTAGAAAACGCTCCTTGTAGGTGCCGCTTTTAAACAGATCGAGGCTGTGAAGGGGTGGATAGCTGGCCTGTTCCGGGATGCCTTCGGCCTTGATAGCTTCAATGAAACGCTCCCGGGGCACCCCGCCAAAGGCTCCTCGATCATAGTGAAAGATATAGGCGTAGTGGCCATTGTGGGTGCAGCGTTCGTCCAGCCTTTGAGGAGTAATCCCCTCGACTTTTTCGAGCAGTTTGTCCAACAGGCGGGCGTGGGCAAAGCGCTTGACCCCTTGCTCGTGCAGACGCTTGAGCTGTACGCCGAGAACCGCCCCCTGCCACTCGGAAAGCCGGTAGTTGGAACCGTAGTTGTAGTGATCGTAAAACCACTTGCCGGGCAGCCGGCCGCAGTCATGGACCGATCGGGCTTTCCTTTCGAACTCATCGTCGTTGGTGATGATCATCCCTCCTTCCCCGGCGGTCATCAGTTTGCTGGCCTGGAAGCTGAAGGTGCCGGCGATCCCAAAGGCACCGATCTTCCTGTTCTTCCACTCCGTACCGTGGGCGTGGGCCGAGTCTTCGATCAGGGGCAGGCTGTACTTCTCTGCAATTGCACCCAGACGGTCAAGGTCGGCGGGATGACCCCCCATATGCACGGCGATGATCGCTTTGGTGTGATCCGTGATTGAGTTCTCCACCTGATCCGGGTCGATGCAGTAGGTGCCGTCCTGTACATCCACGAAAACCGGAATAGAACCTGTTGAAAGCACGGCGCTGCCGGTGGCCACGAAGGTGAAATCGGGCAAAATCACCTCGTCGCGGAAGCCGATTCCCAAGGCGGACAACACGACCTCCAACGCGTGGGTCCCGTTGGTCACGGCGATTCCGTGTTTCCCCTGTTGATAGGCGGCGAAGGCTCGTTCAAACTCCAACGTTTTGGAACCGGGGGTGCGCCACCACTGACGGCTCCTCAGCACCTCCCGCAGCGCCATCTCCTCTTCCTGGTCGTAGTACGGCCAGGGAGGAAAAGGTTTGGTCTTCGTCTTTTCACCGCCTTTGATCGCCAGCATCTCCTGAATCCTCCTCAACGATGATAACGATTGGTCCACATTTATGGGATTTGAAGTGTATCGAATTTTTTCGCTGAACTCAAGGAGAATCCACCGTGGATGTGCCGGCGGATGCCAACCGGGACTTAGCCCTAGAGTCCTTGCTGTTTCGAGTTAATGCCCAATTGACGGGACGCAGGATCCAAACAGCAGGGGTAAGGAAGGAGGATCAGTTGGAGATCTTGATCCTCGACCTCGTCGATCTGGGAGAGCACCTGGAACCGTCAGGCTGGTACAACAGCTTCCAGGGGTCGGCAGGGGGTTCTGCGATCCAGGCATTTCTCGTAGCCACCTTTCTCCAGCAGCAGTACGGCGGCGATTGGTTCGACGCGGCGAAGTTTCTCCTCAATGGGCAACCGATGATCGAGATGGACCATGTGAACCTCTCCGGTGTATTTCTCAGGGAGGCATCCCTAACGCGGTATATACCGGTGCAAATAAACGAGCCCGGTGATGTCAGCGATGCGGAGATCTTCCGGTGCGCGAGACATTCGAGACAGTATATGTCTGGGACGCTGAGCGCCGTCTCTTTGTGCCAATCCGCTGAGATATAAATCCCGGTCCGATCGACCCCGCCGGTGTTTCTTGACAGGTTGCGTGGAATGCCCACAGAGGGTAGACTAGGAGCCTGTACAGATCATGCAAGAAGCGACCGCCTATCCTCAGTCTATTCAACGGATCATCCGGCCGAGGGAGGTCGATCTCGGACGTTTTGTTGTCCGACGATCCCTTCCCGCGATGGGTATGCATGCCGTGGGTCCCTGGGTGTTCTTCGACCATATGGGGCCGGCGACCTTTCCCCCAGAGAAAGGTGTGGATGTAATACCCCATCCCCACATCAACCTGGCCACGGTTACTTATCTGTTTGATGGGGAGATCGTGCATCGGGACTCCATCGGAAACGTGCAGACCATCACACCCGGTGCGGTCAATCTGATGGTAGCCGCTCGAGGCATCGTGCATTCTGAGCGCACCAGTCCGCAGCTGCGCGCAGCTGGACATCGGTTGAACGGTCTTCAGCTTTGGTTTGCCCTGCCGGAGGAAGATGAGGAGATCGAACCGCGCTTTTATCACTACCCCGCTCAGGATTTGCCTCAGGCCTCGGTTGATGGAGTCGAGTTGCGGGTGATGATCGGCTCGGCCTATGGTCTTGACTCTCCTGTAAAAACGTTTTCTCCGACCCTCTGCGCGGAAGCGGAAGTGCCGAAGGGGTGCAGCCTGCCCCTCCCGGAGGCTGCGGAGCAACGGGCGGTCTACCTGGCTTCAGGGAGACTGCGGATACAGGATACGGATTTGCCCCCAAGGTGTATGACCGTCTTCGAGCCGGGAAGCGAGGTTCGACTGGTTGCCCTGGAGGACAGCCGCATCGCAACGATCGGTGGCGCACCTTTAGGTAAACGCTTCATGTGGTGGAACTTCGTTTCTTCACGGAAAGAGCGGATCGAACAAGCCAAGGCAGACTGGAAAGAAGGCCGTTTCGGGGCAGTGCCCGGGGAAAGGGAGTTCTATCCCCTTCCGCAGGTAGACGCCTTCTCGGAAAAAAACAACTAGTCTACAGAATTACCGGCTGTACCGATGCTGTCTTCACGGTGAAGACAAAAAAAAGAGGGGTCAAACCGACCTGACCCCTATTGATCTACAGAAGAATTTTGTCTGGGTTTACCAGCGGTCTCGCGAACCGCCGCCGCCGCCGCCGCTGCGGGAGCGGTCTTCCCTCGGCTTGCTGACGTTCACCGTCAGGCTGCGACCGTCGAGCTCGCTGCCGTTGAGTGCTTGAATGGCCGCTTCGGCCTCCGCTTGGGTACCCATCTCGACGAAACCAAAGCCCCGGGAACGATCGGTGTATCGATCCGTAATGACCTTTGCCGATTCCACCGTTCCGTGGGCCTCAAAGAGCTCGCTCAATTGCTCGTCTGTAACAGAATAGGGCAGGCCGCCCACGTAAAGTTTTTTGTTCATGTTCTCCTCCTAAGAGTAACTCATCATCATCTTTTTTGCTACGAACCGTCAAAGGAGCAGAACGAATGTCTGGTCGGTTGGCCCCGCCGGTACAATACGCAAATCCGAAATGATCGGGCCTCATTTTCCTTTTTTCCTTCAGGAGACCCGCTTCTGAATGTATTGAGAGCTAAAATACTGCATTGGCCGGAGAAAGTCAATCCGTCTACCGCTGGATAATTTTCCGTCACTTGTATGAATTCACGATTTATGTTATTATTGGTGGGTACGGTCTTATTTGGGAGTGTAGGTACTTTCATTGCATACTTGAGTCCGGCTGTTTATACCTGGGAATCCTCCCGGGGTGTCCCACCTCTTGTCAGGTTGAGCGCCGTCTGTCAAATAAAACCTGCGATCATATAGGGAGAGAGTTCTGCTCCTCGCCAACGACAGGTGGTGCTGCCGATGAAAATTTTACTTGTTTCCCCGTGTAAGGATCCTGGCTTCAAGAAGCCGAAGTACCTGATGATCCCTCAGCTTGCCCTCCATTTGATTGCCGGCCTGACCCCGCCGGAGCATGAAGTGCGTATTCTCGAAGAAGAGATAGAAGAGATAGATCTGGAGGAGGAGTGCGATCTGGTAGGAATCAGCTGTATGACCTCCAACGCGTTCCGGGCCTACGAGCTGGCCGGGGAGTACAGGAGGCGGGGTCGTACCGTGGTGCTCGGGGGAGTGCACCCAACCCTACTGCCCGATGAAGCCCTCCGGTATGCCGACGCTGTGGTAGTGGGCGAGGCGGAGGGAGTGTGGGAACAGGTGGTTGCGGATGTTCAGGCGCGCAAGGTGCAGAGGGTGTATCACCAGCCCCATCCCTCCTTAGAACGCTACGTAAGTATGGGCAACCGCCGAAATACGAAAAAGAGACTCTTCGACGTAGTCCCGGTGATGACTACCCGGGGATGCCCCTACAACTGCGATTTTTGCTGTGTCCATGACATCTTCGGCCGGAAGATCCGGCATCTGCCGGTGGGCAACGTGGTTCGGGACATTGAAGAATCCGGGGGCAAGATCTTCATCTTCCTCGATGACAACATCATCGGCGATCCCGGGTACGCCAAACAGCTGTTCCGAGCCATCAAGCCGCTGAAGATCAAATGGGTCGGGCAGGCGTCCGTATCGTTCATCAAGGACGAGGAGATGATGCGGCTGGCCAGCCAGAGCGGCTGCAAGGGATTGTTCTTTGGTCTGGAGAGCGTGTCCCAGATCCAGCTGAACCGGATGCGCAAGGCGATCAAAGATGTGGACAAGATCGGTGAAGCGGTCCGGAAGGTAAAGGACTTTGGCATCTACTTTCATGCCTCCATGATCTTCGGCTTTGACAGCGACACGAAGGATACCTTTGCGGAGACACTGGATTTTCTCGAGAAAAATTGGATCAGTTCGGCTTCGATCAATGTGCTCACTCCATATCCCGGAACTGAAGTGTTCCGCAGTTTCAAGGAACAGGGGCGGCTGCTCTCCCAGGACTGGCGCTACTACGATCATTCCACGGTCGTATACCAGCCCAAGAACATGACACCTTTCGAGCTTCAGGCCGGCAGGCTCTGGGTTATGAAGCAGTTTACCCAGATGTCGTCTTCGCTTCGGCGCCTGCCCCACCATCTCGATTTTCCTCTCCTGCACCTGGCAATGAACCTGGGTTTTCAGGCCGCCTGCAAGCACGAGCTCCGGGAGCTTCCGGAGCTTGCTGCCCGGTTGTTCCCGGTCCCGGAAAGCGAGTTGGCGGCCCAGAGAGGTTTTCCACTGCGAAGCCTGCGATTGGCGGACCTACTGGCCCGCGGTTTTCTCAAAGCCGACGGAAGTCCCGGAAGCTGAAGGAGGATCTATCTATGCTGATTAAGCATCTGTTGTATCTGGTCAACGTCCTGGTCAGGGCGTTCGAAGGAGCCATCGGCTGGGTCATGGGTGTGATGGAATCACTCCGCTTGATTCGCGGCTGCAGGATGATCGTGATTTCTTTTCTCCAGATTTTCAGAGCCGTGGACCGATTGCTCCTCGTAGGAAAACGGTATCTAGAGCAAGTGCGTGGTACGCTGAGGTATCGTTTGTATTTTGAATCCGTCACCCGGCCGATGCGAGCCCGCTACAAACAGCTGAAGAGAGGATAACCCGGGACAATCGTTTTAGGATCCGGGACTGTTCTACACGCGACTGTTCTACGACTGATCACCAACTCTCAACAGGGCCGTTTCCGGGACCCTCTTCCTGCTCGAGAGCCAGGCCATTTTCCAGAATATCGAGATCGAGAAAGGTCTTTCCCCTTCGCTGCCGAAGGTCCCCGTGGATATCCAGCAGATCCTGCAACTTTCTTGAAACCAGCGGATCGGAAGAGCGTATATTATCAGGATAGGTATGCAGCGAAGGGGCTGTTTTATTGACCGAAGAAAGTCAGAAACACAAAGACGCCGAAGATCTCTGGGCAGTTCAAGCGACGCTGAAGGGCAATGCTGACGCTTTTGAGACGATCGTCAGACGATATACTCCTGTTCTATACTCCCTGGCTTACCGGTTGTTGGGAGAGGGTGAGGAGGCTGAGGATGCGGTTCAGGAAATACTCGAGAAAGCCTTCAAAAATTTGCCTCGCTTTCGGATCAACAAACGTTTCTTTCCCTGGCTGTACACGATCGGGGTCAACCATCTGCGGTCCCTGGAGCGTCGAAGAAAACGCCGCAGCCGGCTGAGAATCGTGTCATCGGAACCGGGGCGAATCCTGGAATCAATCGCCTCGGAGCAGGGAAATCCTGTCGAGCAGAGTGAGCTTCGGGAGGGAGAACGGCTGGCTCAGCAGGCTCTCGAAGCTTTACGCGTCGAGTATCGGGAGGTCTTCGTCCTCAGACAGATCCAGGACCTTTCCGTGCAGGAGGTAGCAGAGGTACTGGGAATTCCTGAAGGAACCGTAAAAACCTATCTTCACAGAGCCCGGAAGGGGATGATCGATTTTCTTGCCGGAAGCGGCTGGCAGTGAAACCTTTGACAGCCACGGGCGTATATAGAATTGAAGGAAGACAGAGATGACCTGCGAACAGTGGAGCAAGGAGTTCAAACAGTGGCTCGATCGTGACTGGACGGACGGGGCAGACCCGCCATGCCCGCCGTCACTGCAGCAGCACGGGGAACACTGTTCACGCTGTGGCCCTCGCCTGCAAGCAGCCCTTTTGCTGGTCGAAGGGAAATCCCTCGATCGACAAGCCCCCCCCGGCCTGGCAGAGCGGATTGTCGAGCGTACGGGCGGCGGGACACCGATTCGTAGCAAGGCGTGGCTGCCCTGGATCGGGATTCCCGCCGCGGCCCTGCTCCTGATTGCTCTGGGATTCCTGCTGGTGCAGCGGGCGCCGGGGCGCTCCGCAGGGCAGACGATTGTTGTTCGTTTCGAGCTTCAAGCTCCCGATGCCAGAGAAGTATCCGTAGTCGGCAACTGGAATCGGTGGAATCCGGAGGCACAGAAACTCGAGGATCCGGATGGGGACGGGGTATGGGAGATCGAGATCCGCCTGAACAAGGGTGAGGAGCATCAATATCAGTTTTTGATCGACGGCGAGAACTGGATCCCGGACCCCGAAGCTCCCCTTCAGGTCGAAGACGGTTTCGGCGGAGTCAATTCTGTCTTGCAGATTTAAAGTATCGGAAGGAGATTGAGGATGAAAAAATTAGTGATCGGTTTTGTGGCGGTGCTGCTGCTGTTTGCCCTGCCGCTGTGGAGTCAGCAGTCAAACAGCGCTCCCGACTTCCTGGAGGCATTGCGGGAACTGCTGCTGAAGGAAGACTGGAGCCCCGAGGAGATTCAGGAGCTCGTCAGGCAGGAGGTGGATTGGAACCGGGCTCAGGTTAAGGATGCCGAGATCGTTCAGACTTGCTTGCAGTACGCCAAGGACTCAGGGCAGGAGATCGGAGCGCATGAACAGGCGCAGCTGGCCAACGAAGTAGCCGTAATGGCTCAGGAGATGCGGGCCCTCGGTTTCGGGGAGCCGGCGATAGTCCGCACGGCCTTGAACGGCACCCGGGAAGCCCTCGTGGAGCTGGCCAGATTGCAGCTGCGCAAAGAGGAGGGTGCGGAAACCGGAGTGGGCGACATGATCCGAACCCGTTTGCGGGAAGAGCTGCAGACCGCTTTGCATCTGGAAACCAAGGAGATGGTCCAGGCCAGGGTTGGGGAACAGCGCAACAGCCGGCCTGACGATCTGCTGGTTCCCCCGGGACCCCAGGGCCGCCCCGGAGACGCACATCCGGGCAAGAAGGAGTAAGCTCTCAGAGTATTGTAGAGGAGTGGTTTGTCCGTGATAAGACTCTTTGCTGCGGGAGGCCGTCGCTTCCCGCAGCTTGCGTTCATTGGCGGCTTGGCCGTCTTTTTCCTCTTTACCGCACTCGCCGTCTTCGGGCAGAATGTCGAATCCGCTATTTCCAAGACCCTCTCAAAGAGCGGATACTCGGATACGCAAAAGGCTTCGATTACCGCCTTTTTTGCCGAAACGGATCGCGCCGGCATTCCTGTCGAACTCCTCCTGCCTAAGCTGGAGGAGGGCATAGCCAAGCGGATCCCGGCGCAACGGGTACTCGATGCATTGAAGCGGGAGTCGGAGGGCCTGTTGAAAGCCCGGGCTCTGATTCTCCGTGGCGAGGGGGGAGAACGGGTACTTGCCGATCGAGCTTCCTGGGCCCGAACGGCCAATCTGCTGGCCGGCGGGATCTCAGAAACGGAGATCGAAGGTCTGATCCTCGCCTGCCGTTCCCGGATGGGTGATTACCGCCCCGCCACCTATCTGTACGTTGCACTGAGGGAGTGGGGACTTGGCCGAGAGCCCTCCTTCAGCTTGATCGGCGCGCTCCTCAGCTCATCGATTTACCCGGACAGCTTCATGGGGGTGATGGACCTTCTGGCCACAGGAAGACGGCGACGGATCCCACCCGAGGAGCTGGTCCATCGGATCGAAGCGCATTTGAAACAAGTGAAGACGATAGAGGAATTGGAGAAATGGATCTATTAGAAAAAATGTTGACCTGCAGCAGGAAGTGGTTCAGGTGGATTCTCCCTTTCGTCCTCGTACTTGCTGTGCGCCTTCCGGTCCACGGATATGCACCCGCGCTGATACTCGGTGCGTACGGGGAGGGATTGCTCACCGCCGATGGGAGCGGGGAAGCCGCCCTGAGGGTAAGCGGCCTGCTGTCGTGGCGTAGTCTGCTTGCCGAACGTGCCTCGTTGGCGTTCTATGCCAGCAGTGTTCTCGACCGTACTATAGTTGACAATCGGCAGCTCTACGACTCCCACACTCTATCCATCGATGCGCTGATCCGGAGCCCCGCGGGACTCCTTTTCGGGCAGAGCGGGCTCAGCGGTTCGTTGACAGGAACCCTGGAGGGTCAGTCCCCGTACCTTCGCCCGGATTGGCGGATCGGCTATGAGGGCTACCGGGAAAATCTCCGGGCTTCGGTCATGTATTGGGGATACTACCTCAATCAGCCCGAGACAAACGAAGACTCCCTATTTCAGGGGCTCACCCTTGCGCTGGAGGCACATCCGTCCATCCGGATTCGTTATGGAGTGGAGATTCTCGGCGGTTGGGAGAGGTGGACGGAGTGGTTTCTCTACGATGCCGTTGGTGGAGAAACCGATGAAAAGCGGGATGATGTTCTCGGGTCTCTCAAATTGTCGGCGGGCGGTATGATCGGTTACTTTCACGATTGGACGATCGCCGCAGAGGGGGGAGTGCGCTGGTCCGACGCCAATCGGTTCTTATCGAGTCTCGAAGAAGGAAGCGAGAGCGTTCTGTTCTTCGCCGTCAACGCCGATTGGGCTTGGAGCCCGCACCGGCAGGTGTCGCTGGAGATCGGGACCTTTGCCCGCCAAGATCTGTATATCCGGCGGGACGCCCTCACCGAGCTGGGGGCACTTTCCGGAGATGCACTCCGGGTCTTCTCGGCAGGCGCCGACCTTCGCGCCGATTGGACTCCGAACGACAGGTTGTTCCTTGTCCTTGAGGTCTCAGCTTCCCGCAGGTTCGCGAATGAACCCGGGGAAAGCTGGTGGAATTGTCTCGGCCGGGCCGGTATTGAGTACAGTTTCTGAAGAAAAAATCGGGAGCGGAGACGGTTAAGAGATCAGCTGGATCTGCCGCCACTTGCCGCTGCGGAAGCGCAGAAACATCACCAGACCCAGCCCCAAGACGAAAGCGATGAACACTACCCAAACGGTGACGGGATCCGCCTGGATCGATCTAATCAGAAAGATGGCTACGCCGGAGAATACCCAGTGCAGCCCGATCGACATCCGCATGACCCATCGGGTGTCACCGGCTCCGCGCAAAGCCCCTGTGAAAACCAGCTGGGCGGAATCCGCCAACGTGTATATTGCAGCCAATCTGAGCATTACAACAGCCAGAGAAGTAATCTGCGCGGCATTGGCACCAAATCCGGAGGCGAACGCCCCTACCAGGTAGCGGGTGCCGAACACGAACAGAAGTACCATGAAACCGGAGTATACCCAGGCAACCCGCAGTGCGACGTAGGTCGAGCGCCTTGCCTCCTCCCGGTCGCCGGCGCCGATGTTTTGACCCACCAGGGCGGTGGTGGCGTGACTCATCCCCAGCATAGGAATGAACGCCACAATATCCCAGTTAAAGGTGATCGTGACCGCAGCGGCCACCACGGTGCCGTAGGAGTGCATGAACTGTACGAAGAGGTTGAAGGCGGTGACGCTCAAAAACATCTCGAAGCCTGCGGGGATCCCGAAACGCAGCAGTTTTCCCATGATTTGCGGCCGAAAATGGAGGGATCTGTTGGTGTTGAACTGACCGCGATTCGCCCCACGGAGGTAAAATAGGAGCAGGATGGCAAAGATCGTGGCATTTCCTGCGATAGTGCCGATGGCGGCGCCCTGGAGACCCATCTCGGGAAAGCCGAGTTTGCCAAAAATCAGCGCATAGTTGACCGGTATGTTGACCAACATGCCCACGAGATTTGCAAGCATCACAACCGTGGTTCGACCGACTCCAAGAAAGAAACCCGCCAGGGCATAGCGGAGAATCAGAAACACCGATCCAAAAATCAGGGTTTGAAAGTACAGGTACCCCAATTCGATCTGCCGGGGTGCATGACCCGCCAGTACGAAGAAGTACCGTACCAGCGGTGATAGGCCGAGAAGCACCGGGTAGCATACCAATGCGATGAGGATCGATTGAAAGGCAGCCTCACCGCACAACTCGTAGCGCTTGGCTCCGTAGTATTGAGCTACAATCGCGGTCACGTACCCCACCGTACCGACGAAGAAGGAACTCAGCATGAACATGGTCAACCCGCCGGCCATGGAGGCCGCCAGATGAAGCTCTCCCACTCTGGAGAGGAATACGCGGTCTACGAACATCATTATCGAATCTGAAGCCTGGGAAACCACCATAGGCAGGGCTATAGCGAGAAGTCGTTGCAGTGTCGTTCTGTTCGGCTTATTCATCTCGAGCGGGGCTAACTATAACGATTTTCTCGCCCACTGGCGAGTGCAGGTTAGAGGTATTCTACAACCGTCCTGAACGCAGGATGCCGATCAGGAACCAGATGCCCAGGATCCCGGCGGTGGCGAACCCGGCCAGACCGAGGATGGGCAGGCCGAGGAGGGACGGACCGATGGCCTGACGCATGAAAAACGACGAACCGACCAGCAGACCGGAGATCACCACGGCAAAGGACAGACGATTTACCGATCTGTCGATCTCGCGGACCCGTGGATCCAGATCCTCAAAGTCGAGGCTGAGCTTGAGTTTTCCTGTCCGGGCTTTCTTCAGCAGCTCATATGCGTCGTAGGGCAGGGAGCGCAGCAACCTGGCGGTGTCCTCGAGCAAGTCGAAGATCTTCTCCGGATCGACCCACTCCTTCACCCGGCTGATCCGTACTCTCTCCACGAAAGGCTTGGCTACTTCGATGATGTCGAACTCGGGATCCAGCCGCCGGCCCAGACTCTCCACGGTTACCACGACTTTCAGCGTCAGGGCCAAATCTACAGGCAAGGTGATGCGGTAGCGGCGGATGATGGCATTCAAGTCATGGAGAATCCTGGCGACGGACAGGTGGGCTACGGGAATGTGATGATAGTAGTTGATCAAACGGGACAGGTCGTAGCTCAATTCGCTCCGCCGGGCCGTTTCGTCGAGAAGCTCCAGGGTGAAGAACACCCGCATCAGCTTGTTCGGGTCTTTGTTTACAAAGGCCAGGAGCATGTTGACCAGGGCCTGCTTCATCTCCTCGTCGAGAGTACCTACCATACCGAAATCCAGTGGGACAAGCACCCCGTCGCTGCGGACGATGAAGTTGGCCGGATGAGGGTCGGCGTTGTAGACACCGTGTTCGAATACCTGGGCCAGGACATATTTAGCGCCGATGTCGGCAATATTCTTGGTATCGAGACCTGCGAGCTCCTGCTCGTCGGAAAGCCGTACCCCGTCGATGTATTCCATGACCAGAATCCTGTCCGAACTCAAATCCCAGTGGACCTTCGGGACATGGATCCTGGTATCGTGTCGGAAATTTTCCCGGACCAGGTCCATGGTGCGACCCTCGTAATAGAAATCCAGTTCAAGGGTCAGGACTTTGGAGAAATGGTCTACCAGTTGGGCGGGCCTGTAGATGCGGGCTCTCGGAAGGTAGCGCGCGATCAGGACTGCCAGGTCGGCAAGGATGGCCAGATCGGAGCGGATCAGATCTCTGATTCCGGGGCGCTGGATTTTGAGTACCACCTCCTCTCCCCCGGCAGTCACGGCTCGATGGACCTGGGCGATCGAGGCTGAGGCCAGCGGCCTGGTTTCTATGCTGTGGAAATTTTTCCGCCACTGTCCTCCCCATTCCTCCCGCAGTAGCGGTTCCAGTTTGGCGAATGCAAGCGGCGCGGCGGCGTACTGAAGCTTCCTCAACTCCACTGTTATCTCTTCGGGAAGCAGATCGGAGCGCAGGCTGAGCAGTTGCCCGAGTTTGATGAAGGTTGGACCCAACTCTTCGAAAAGGAGCCGCAGCCGAGCACCGAAGGGCAAACGCCGGATTCGGCGCCACTTGGCAATCTCCGATACCCGAGAGCTCAACAAGCGGCGCTTTCGAAAGCCCAGCGCTTCGGTCAGCTCGGTGAACCCGTAGAAGACGAGACGGGTGAGGATCTGGCGGGATCGGGTGAGCTTGTGGATTTGGTGGCGCGGATTGAACAACATCTACCCCTTATTGTACAGCAGGTCATTCCTCGCGGCAACTTCAGGATCATGCCTTTGGCACTCCGGCAGAGCGGTGTAACAGAAGGCGTAGTAGGATTTCCTCCTCGTATGGTAGTATTTGCTCCGACTGTTGCAGCTCAAGAAGGAGTGAATGCCAGTGGATCAGCAGGACAGAGAAAAGATCGAGAAAATCATCCGCGATCGAAAGTGGGCGCATGAGAAGCTCAGGGATAGAGGATCTGTAGTATATCGTGCTTTCCTGGATATGGAGAAAGCCGCATATTCCGATGCCGCGCTTGAAAAGAAGTACAAGGAGTTGATCGCCGTCGGAATATCGGTGGTCATGGACTGCGAATCCTGTCTGGAGTGGCACATTCGAGAAGCCCTCGAGGCCGGTGCCACCGAAAACCAGATCCTGGAAACCATCGATGTAGGAATAGAGATGGGAGGAGGCCCGGCTACGGTCTCGAGTCGTTTCGCGTTGAAGGTACTGGACTACTATTCCGGAGGGAAACCAGGCTCCTAGTCGGCAGGTCCCCTTCGGGTTCGCGCCGGGGCTCTCCACAATCCTTTGGCATATAAAACCGGAACCAGAGTCAGGGTGGATAGAGCGCTCAATATCATGGCGAATCCCAACACAACAGCCACCTGGAGATGAAGGCGCAGGGGGGAGAAAACCAGGGGAAGCAAACCGCATACGATAGCTAGGGCGTTGGTGACGATCGGGATGCCGGAGAACCTCAGGGCTTCCGTTGTATAATACTTCCTTCCCGACTGCTTGTAGTAGCGAACGAGATACAGGAAATGGATGACGTAGTCGATGCCCGCACCAATGGCAACCGCGGTCAACGTGACCGTCATCATGTTCAAATGATATCCTGAGGTCTGCAGAAGGCCGTAGATGCCGGCCACGGTCACACCGATCGGAACAAGAGAGGCGACGGTGAAGGAAAACTTTCGGAAAACAATCAACAGAACTACGATCATGCCCACCACCGTGATCACCAGTGTGACCCGCTGGGTTTCTCCAACCAACTGGTTCAGCCTGGCGTAAAGGATCGGCGTACCGGTGATGGTACGGATATCTTCGTTCTGGGAGGCGTAGGCGAATATGCTGCGGGTGGTTTCCGAGTCCCACTCTGCGGTCGTGCAGTAGAAAATGATACCATCCTCGGTGACGAAATTGTCCTGGGCCTCCAGCATATTGAGAAGCAGCTTGGTCATCCGGGAGGGCGGATACTCGTCGCTTCCGGTTCGTAACTGGAACACACCTTTCAGGATATCGACAATCGAGAAGACGCTGCGAACCTTGGGCAGGTGTTCGATGCTCCGTTCGAGCTCGTAGATTTTCCGGAGATAGTTAGGGTCTGAGAGTTCCCCGTCCAGGCGGAACTCACCGATCAGATATTGGCTGGAGCCCAGCTTCCGCTCCACAAATTCGATATTTTTTCTGATCGAGGAGCCTTTCTTGAAGTAGTGGAGCGGATTTGTATAGACCGACAGGAACGGTATAGAAACCACGCCCCAGAGCAAAACGAGGGAGAACAGAACAATCGGCAGATAGGGTTTGCGATGCAAGGGCTGAAGAAACCTGAGGATTTTGGCCCCGAGCTTGTGCGGTCTGTGCTTCACCGGCAGGTTGAGCAGCGAGAGCAGTGCGGGAAGAAAGAAGAAGGTAATCAGGCTGGTGAACCCCACGCCGACAGACGAAAGGACTCCAAGTTGTCTTGCCGGCAGCATCCGCGATGAGATCAACGAGGCGAAGCCGATGATCGTTGTCACGGCGGTCAGTAGGATCGGTACTCCCACCTGTTCCATGGTTTTGTGAATGACCATGCTGTGGTCGCTGTATCCCTCCCGGTTCTCCAGGTAGTGAACGACAAAATGCAGACCGTATGCGGACCCTAAGCCGAGGACGAATATGGGCGTGATGACTGTCACAATGTTCAGAGGCACGCCGATCCAGAAGACGGTCCCCAGCAGCCACAGCGCACCCAAAGCGGCGGGAAGCAGAGTGATGATCGTGTAACGTACGCTCTTGATATTCAAATAGAATACGATAAACAGAATGAAAATAGCCATCGGCGAGAGAATGGCCACGATCTTTCTTTGGGAGTCCCAGAGCGTTTCAAAGATCACCTGACTGCCGGCAAAGCGCACCTTCAGCCCCGCGGGCTGATCTACGGAGCGGATATCGCGTAGGACTTGAAATGGTTCGGCTTGACCATCGACTCGCAGTTGGATGGCTCCGGTTGTGAGATCCTCCGAAAGCAGAGCCCCCAGCATGCTTTGCCGCGATTCCAGTACGGGTGCGAGGGATCGGTAGGACTCGGACAGCTGTTTCGGCGAAGTCGGTACCAGCTTCGAGCTGCCCGGCAGGAAGGGGGGGATGAAGCAGAGAGAGCTCGAGATTCCTTCCACACCCTTGAGTCTTTCGTAGTAGGACCAAACCTTCAGTATGCTGTCTTTTTCGGTGATCTTGTCATCCGAAGATAGGATCACCTGGATCAGATCTGTGCCACCGTACTTCTCGGTCAGCTCGAAAAAGGTGTCGGAGTAGCTCTCTCCGATCTGAAAAAAAGAATAGATCGACGGATCGAACTCAGCTTTTGGAAGGGAGGCGATCGCGAGAAGGGTTAGCAGGAGCACGGCGATAGCGACCCACCGTGCATTGGCCACGATGGAATTCGAGATTCGTTTCATATATTCGAGGCTTACGCATCCAGATTCTACAGTATTTAGGCGGAAAATCAACCTATAGATAGGGGCGGGTATGTC
>CAZSBH010000090.1:0-15227 GCA_964604845.1 uncultured Spirochaetaceae bacterium | reverse complement strand
CGTACGCCCGGCATCATGACTGGTCCTTCGGCTGTTTTTCTGCTATACAGAGAACCCAATGCGGATCATCGATTTCCATACCCACGCTTTTCCCGATGACCTGGCCGAGCAGACCGTGCCCAAGCTCTGCGCCTTTGCCAAAGTTACAGCTGTGCTGGACGGCAAAGTCTCCTCTCTGATCTCTGAAATGGACAGGTTGGGCATCGAGGCAGCGGTGGTGCTCACGATCGCTACCAAGGCGAGTCAATTCGAATCGATTCTAAACTGGTGCGAGAGCGTCGCCTCCGAGCGACTGATCCCCTTCGCCTCGGCTCATCCGGATGATCCTGAAGCGCTGCAGAAGATCGATCGGGTTCGGGAAGCAGGCTTGAAGGGGATCAAGCTGCACCCCTACTACCAGAGTTTTGTGTTCAACGATCCGCGTATGTTTCCGCTGTATGAGAGAATCGAGGAGCGCGGACTGATCCTCTTGGCTCACACCGGTTTCGATCTGGGGTATCCCCACGACCGTGTCGCCGATCCTCCGAAGATCATGGATGTCGTGAACACCTTTCCCAAATTGAAACTTGTCACCACCCACATCGGAGCCTGGCAGGACTGGGACAGCGTGGAGAAGCATCTGCTGGGAAGGCCGGTCTACATGGGGATCTCCTACGCCATTCCCTTCATCGGCAAAGAGCGGGCCCGGCGATTTCTTCGTTCCCACCCCCCCGAGTACATCCTGTTCGGCAGCGATTCCCCCTGGGGCAGCCAGGAAAAATCCCTGGAAGATCTGCTGGCTCTTGAGCTGGGGGAGGAACTGAACAGCCGGATCTGCCATCAAAACGCCGCTTGCCTGCTCGGACTGCCCTGAATCTCAGCGAAAAGCGAGTCGATCGTCGACCAAATGCTGGTCGGTGATTGATCAAAGGATAATCCGCACATCCCCGATCAACAGACTCTGTTGATGAAGAAAAATCGGATTGAAATCCAGCTCCCGGATGGCGGGGTAGCGCACGGCCAGGTCGGAGAGGCGAACTAGAAGATCCGCCAGGGCTTCCCGGTCAAGGGCGGTGCTCCCCCTGTAGCCGGCCAGGATTCTGTTGATCTTCAGCTCCGAAAGCATATCCTCGGCCTCTCCTGTACCGAAAGGTGCGATCCGGACGGCTGAATCCTGTACAAGCTCGGTGAGCACGCCCCCGGCACCGACAAGAACCACGGGGCCGAAGGTAGGATCCTGCTTGATTCCGGCGATGATTTCCAAACCTTCCATCACCTGCCGGTAAAGCATCGCTCCCCGAAATCCTTGCCTGCCGAAGCGCCGGGCCATATCGGCAAAAGCATGCTGAACTTGTCCCTCGTCTTCTAGTTTCAGGCGCACCCCTCCCACATCGCTCTTGTGCAGGATCTGGGCAGAGACCACCTTCAATACCAGGGGAAAACGGAGATTGCGGACAGCTTCCGGAATTTGTTCGGCATCCGTGATGTACCTGTGCTCCGGAAAGGGGAATCCCTGCTCCTCGAGAAAGGAAAGAGCCTCCGGTTCCAGAATCGGGGCTTCGTTGGGAAAGGGCAGCGGAGCAGGCTCGTCTCCGGCCGCTTGTTCAAGGGCGGATTCTGCATTCGCGGATCTGAGGGTGTACTCGTACATCTTGGAAAGCACGAAAGCCGCCCGCTCTCCAGTTGGAAATACGGGGATGCCTCCTTTTTTCAGCCGCTCTATGCCATCCTCCACGATCTCTCCGGCCATAAACACCGCAGCCAGCGGTTTGGGTTGTTTTTGACTTGAGGCGGCTTCCAGGATGCCTTCGGCCAAGGCGGCAGAATCGAGAAAAGGAGTGGCCACGTTGATGGCGATAGCCGCGTCGTACTCCGAACCGAGCACGACTTGCAGGGTGCGCCGATATCCTTCCTGAGTTCCCTCTACGGTCAGGTCAATCGGATTGGCAAAGGCGCAGTGGTTGGGAAGGAAGGCCTTCAGTTCCTCCCGCAGATGCGGCGGGCTTTCCTTGACCTTCAGTCCCAGCTCCTCCGCTCTGTCGCTGGTCAGGATACCCGGTCCCCCGGAGTTGGTGACCACCACGACGCGATCTCCCTTGAGCCGGGGAAGGGATGTCAGGCCGTCGCAGAGATCGAGCATCTCCTCCATACCCGGGATCCGCAAGGCGCCTGATTGCCGGATCATTGCCGCAAAGATCTCATCCGAGCCCGCCAGAGAGCCGGTGTGGGAGCTGGCGGCCCTTAAGCCCGAAACGCTGCGTCCAGCCTTGATGATCAGAACGGGTTTGCTCCGGGAGACCCGGCTCACCGCCCTCATGAACTCCCGGCCGTTCTGCAGGCTCTCCAGATACAGGGCGATGACCTCGGTGTCCGGATCCGATTCCAGATATTCGAGCAGCTCCACCTCGCCGATATCGACCCGGTTTCCATAGCTGACAAATTTGGAGAATCCGATTCCTCGGATTTTCGCAAGGGCAAGAACAGCTCCACCCACAGCTCCGCTCTGGGTGACAAAGGCGGTCTTTCCCGGCAGAGCCCGGACCTCGATGCTGGCGTACATGCCCGCGTGGGTGTCCATGATTCCAGCGCAGTTCGGACCGATCAACCGGAGGCCGTATCTGTCCGCTGTCTCTTTCAGTCTATCTTCTTCATCCCTGTTGCCGATCTCAGAGAATCCTGAGGTGAACACAACGGCGAAGGGGACGCCGACCTCGCCGCAGCTGCGGATCACCGAATCGACGAACTGCGCCGGTACAGCGATCAACGCCAAATCAGGAGGGAACGGAGCCTGGGTCAGACCGGGAACCCCGGGGATTGCCGGAAAACTTTCGGGGCTCTCCCCCTTCGGATTTACAGCAAGAATCGATCCCGGGAATTTTCCGTCGGTGAGCTGGGTGACCAGCTGGTGGCCGATCTTGTTCTGCTTGACCGAACCGAAGACGGCTATTGTTTTGGGTTTGAAGAGCCGATCAAACAGGCCGGAGGAGGGACTGGCCATAGACGTAGCCTCCGTTGAAGGTTTGAAGATTCTCCTCCAGACCCCGTTTCAACTTCTTGGTGATCCCCTCTTCCACACTCTGCTTCGAGTAGAAGGAAAGCTCTCCATCGATCGCCGGGGCAACTGCGGTAAACACACCCAGGAGGAACATGTTGTACGGATTCTTCGGCTCCTTCACGGTAAAGAGTATATTCGTTTTTGTGGAGTATAGCTCTGTGAGCTGCTCGAAGGAGGGGTAGGGTTCTTTTTTCAAGATCATAGGCGTCGGGACGAAGCCGTGGTTCAACAGGATTGCGGCACCTCCGTCTTTGAGAAAGGAAAGGGAGTTGATCGTCTCGCCGATTTCCATTCCGATCAGGATGTCCGCCTTGCCTACGGAGATGCGGGCTCCGAAGTCGAGCTTGGGATCATCGGTCAGGCGGATTTCCGAGGTAACCCGGCCGCCCCGTTGAGCCATTCCTTTGGCGTTAAACAGAGATGCTTTAAGCCCGTTCTCGAAGGCGTGCCCCGAGATCAGATTTGCCAAGGTGATGATTCCCTGACCCCCCAGCCCGGTCATGAAGATACTTTGAAACATGGTTTTCACTCCCCTATCTTCTTCTCGTGGATTGCGTCGAATTTGCAGCAGGTATAACACAATCCGCAGCCGGTACACAGCTCAGGATCGATGGCCATGACCTGGCCCTGTTTCGATTTCTTTCCGTCGGCCGTGACGTAGAGGGCAGGACAGCCGGTCTCCCGCAGACAGGAGCGGCAGAAGGTGCATTTCTCGGAATCGATCCGATAGATCAGGGTACGCTCCTGGCGACGTGCCGCGGTCAGGGCACATTCCGCTTGAGAGATGATCACCTTGACCCCCTCCTGCTGCAGAGCCTGCACAATGCTCTCGACCGACCGATCCTGGTCGAAGGGCCCGATCACCTGAAGGTTCTCAACGCCCATTCCCCGCACGATCCCCTCGATCTCCACCCTCCGGGCCCCCTTGGCCTGGAATTGCTCGGAGGTGCCGGGATTGACCTGAAAACCGGTCATGCTGGTCCAGCCGTTGTCCAGGATGACAACCAGCAGGTCGGTACCGTGCTGAAGGGCATTGACCAGCGGCGGAATCCCGGCGTGAAAAAAGGTGGAATCCCCGATCGTCGCGATCACGGGATTCTCCGTCCCCGCCCAGTAGAAACCTTGAGCCAGGCCGATGCTCGAGCCCATGGACACCTCGGTCCAGCAGGTGTGAAAAGGTGGATTCATTCCGAGAATCGTACAGCCGATGTCCCCGGTTACCACGGTGTTGTCCTGATTCAGACCGATTTTCTTCAAAGCCCGGTTGATGGCCATGAAGGTGCCCCGGTGGGGACAGCCGGCGCAGAAGGTAATCGGATGCTTCACGTTCAGTTCGGCTGCTGCCTTCGGCATGGTGGCAGGCTGCTCGGGCGGGGGCTGATCCGCTGGTTTTTCACCCTCAAAACTGTATCGATCCGACGTTTCGGCGGGGTGGGTGGCGGCGGCATGTCCTTCCTGGCTGCCAACCAACGTCTTCAATCCCCGGCGAATCACTTCCTGGCTGTACTTGCCGACCCGGGGCAGTAAACCGTCCAGCTTGCCCAGGATCGTGCCGCCCCAGCCCAATCGGGAAGCCTCGCTTCGCAGCTGCATCTCCACAAAGGGTTCCAGCTCCTCCAGCACTAAGACCCTGTCGGCGCTCTGGAACATTTCCCCGGCCAACACTCTGTCCAGAGGATAGACCGATTCCAGAAACAGGGTGGAAAGATTCTGATGATCTCCCGAGGACAGTGCTTCTCTGACGTATGGGATCAGCGCGCCGGCTGCGACGACGGACAGACGGATTCCCTCGCCCGATGTCTCTATCCTGTTAACCCCGGCCTCACGCACGGTCTGTTCCACCACGTTCAGGCGATCGAGCAAAGCTTCGTGCTGGGCGATGCAGATCGCCGCCCCGGCCTTTGTGTAACGGAAGATGTTTTTCTCGAATTCAGCCTTCCGCCCCAGAGGGGTGTAGGTGTATTCCCCCTCGACCTCCTGCTTGGCATGGGCTACCGAGGTGACCGAGCGGACGATCACGGGAAGCTCGCTTTTCTCGCTCAGCTCGAAGGCGTAGCGGGTCAATTCGTACAGCCGAGCCGGATCGGCCGGTTCGAGCACGGGGAGTCCCGCCCACTGGGCGAACAGCCGAGTGTCCTGCTCCGGCATGCCCGCCTCTACACCGGGATCATCGGCGATGTAGAGCACCAAACCACCCTTGGTACCGGAGTAGGCGACGGATAGAATCGAATCCGCGGCCACGTTCGCCCCGGACATCTTCATCGTGGCTATAGCCCTCTTACCCGTCCAGGCTGCTCCGGTGGCGATCTCAAAGGCAACTTTCTCGTTGACGCTCCACTCCACGTAGGGTGAAGGATCGTTGTTTTGGGAGAAGTGAAGGAGCTCGGTTAGAGCCTCGGAGGAAGGAGTTCCGGGATACCCTGCAGCCACGTCCACGCCCGCAGATAGAGCTCCGTAGGCTACCGCCTGATTGCCGATGATGAGTTTTTTCATTCGTGGGTTCCTCCGGGCACACATAGTAGCAGCATTCAATGCTCGATGTAAAGATAAATTGTTCTCATTATATGGAATTGGTTGCTCATTTGGATTCCCGGTTTATGCTTTGTTTGGGGAATTTCTGATTCCGGGATTCCCCGGCTTCGCGTCCAGTCGGACCGCCGGTCGATCGAAAAATAATGAATTTCTATCTTGACAATCCGAGTATTGATACTAAAATTGCTATGCAATACCAACTATCGCATTATGAGAGGATTTTGATAACCTTTGTTTCGAGTGTTTCGGAGAAATCATTAATTGAAGCTTCTTTCTTCGGTAGTCAAAACGCTTCGAGTCTTGGAGGCTTTTTCAGCCGAACGGCAAGAGCTGAGTACTATTGAGCTGAGTAAGATGTTGAATATGGACAAAAGCTCCGTGTCGAGAATTGTTGTGACTCTCCAACACCACGGCTATTTGAACAAGAACACGTTGAACAATAAGTATCGTCTCGGAGCGAAGTTGGTTGACCTGGGAAATCAGGTTTTGAACAGGTATGATCGATTGGACATTGGAGAAATTGTTTCACCGTTTCTGCGAGAATTATCCAATACCATCAAAGAAGTTGTTCACCTGGGCATTCTGGATAATCAGGACGTAGTCACTCTGAAGAAAATGGATGGAGGTCAGATCGTCACCGTAGATACGAAAGTTGGGGGAAGATATCCGGCATACGCTTGTGCTTTGGGGAAAGTACTTCTGGCCGGGCTTCCAAAAGAAGAATTCCATAAGGTGATAAATATGAGCCCTCTAAAGCCGCGTACCCCGAATACGATAGTTGAAATATCGACTCTTGTTAGGGAGATCGAGATGGTGCGGCAGCGGGGATACGCCTTCGAGGAAGAGGAATCCTTCATGGGAATCAATTGTGTTGCCGCTCCCATCAGGAACCGTAGCGGAGAGGTATTAGCGGCGATCAGTGCAACCATCCCGAAGCAAAGGAGTGACGAAGAAAGAATGAAGGAAATACTCCTGCACGTCATAGAAACGAGCAAACGAATTTCGCAGCAAATCCACGGAGACTCTTGATCTCCCCTTTCTGGGACAGAGAGGGGGGGCCGATAACAATAATTGCTATATAGGAGGCAGCGTGTGAACGAAATCCTGACTGAACTAAACAAAGAGGTACAGATCGGCGATGCTGACAAGGTGAAGCAGCTGATTCAAAAAGCCCTGGATCAGGGTGTTTCGGCGATGGATATCCTGGAAAAGGGACTGCGCTCGGCCATGGAAGAAGTGGGGAAAAAATTCGAAACCCTCGAAATCTTCCTGCCGGAAATGATGAGCGCAGCGGATACGATGAAGGCCGGGGTGGAGATCCTGCAACCCCATCTGGAATCCGGGTCCGAGGGGGGAAAGCTGGGTTCGATCCTTCTTGGAACGGTCGAAGGAGACATTCACGATATAGGAAAAAACATCGTCAAGATCATGCTTGAAGGAGTCGGGTTCGAGATTATGGATCTGGGATTCAGCGTGCCTACTCTGAGTTTCGTGGAAAGAGTCAAGGAAACTGGGCCGAATATGCTCGCTATGTCCGCCTTGATGACGAGCACGATGGTGCATATGCCCAGGGTGATACAATTCCTGAAAGATCGGGGCTTGCGGGACAAGGTTAAGGTGATTGTAGGTGGAGCACCGGTTCTTCCTGATTGGGCTAAAGAGATTGGCGCGGACGGGTACGGTGATAACGCCGCCGAAGCGATAAAAATTGCAAAGGAGATGATCAAATGATTCAGTTCTGGGACGTCATAGAAAGAGCGGAAAAAGGAAAGAGCCTGGATGTAAATGAGTGGGATCGGCTGGTGGGAAAGACAACGGCTGAGGTGGTCGCCAAGTTCGATCTGAAATATGATCCGGACAATCCAGTGCCGGCGGATGACGCCCTGGCCGACCGCATGTACGAGGCGGGGATCGAGTTGTTCGCTCGGATGGGAATCTTCTGCATCGACACAGGCAAGGTGCTTCAGTTCACCCGCCAAGAGATACTCGAAGCCTTGGAAAACGCCCCGGATCGTGCGGTCTATGGATCAGGAAATCACACCGTCAAGATTCCGCACCGTACGGTGGAAGATCCCCGGGATCCAATCGTTAATTTTTCCGCGGTCGGTACACCCGTGACGGAGGAGTTGTTCGTGCCGGTTTGCCAGAGTTACGCCCAAGAGCCAATGGCCGATACCTTCTCCGGGCCGCTGATCACCAAGTTCCGGGACATTGGGGTAAGCTCCGGATCGCCCGTGGAGGTGGAGGCCGGGATCTGGAACGTTGTCAAGCTCCGCGAGGCGGCCCGCTGGGCCGGCAGACCGGAAATGCCTATTCACAACTTTATGTCCATAGCCGAGAGGACCGACGCAACGATTGCAGCCGCACGCCCGGAGCTCGGAGCTCTGCCCGGAGATGGGCTTTTCGTGGCCGCGGTGGCGGAACTGAAGGTAGATTATGAGCGTCTGAAGAAGGTCGCCTTCCTGCTCCACAGCCCGTATGTGATCGGGGGGTTGTACGGACCGCTCATGGGAGGTTTTGGTGGCGGACCGGCGGCGACGGCAGCGCTGTTGGTGGCTCACCATGCATTGGGGGTGCTGGCTTTCAGGGCGCCAAGACACAATGCCTTTCCGGTGCACATTCACAACGTCTGCAATACCAGTCGGGAGATGCTTTGGCTTGTTTCCGTAACCGGGCAAGCATTGGCCCGAAATACCCATTTGGTCACCTTCGCCAATGCCTTCATGGCATCGGGTCCCTGTACCGAAATGATTCTATGGGAGCTGTCCGCCCACTCCCTGACTTCGACAGTGTCGGGCTGGCACCTGAATCCCTGCGCTGTAGCTAAAAACCGCCAACCTCTGCACTGCAGCGCCATGGAGCCCCGCATCCACGCCGAAGTAGGGCATGTGGCGGCCCGGGTGGGCTTTGACCGCAAAGAAGCCTGCCGTATCGTGAAGGTCTTGCTCGAGAAATACGAAAAACAGATATCCCAGGCCCCCATCGGCAAGAGCTTTACAGAGTGCTACGATCCGGTCACAGTCCGCCCCAGAGACGAATACCTGAAGCTTTGGGACAAGGGCAAGAAGGAATTGACGAAACTGGGATTCGATTTCGAGCTCATTCAACAGTAAGGAGTTACCGATCGTGCCCTATATCTCAATCGAAACATTTGCCGGTAAGACCGACGAGCAGAAGAAACTCCTGATCGAGGAGGTAACCAGGGCGGTTACCTCCTCCCTTGGAGTTCCGAAAGAGGCGGTATGGATAGTGATAAAAGACATCCCCAAGCCAAGCTGGGGCGAAGCCGGACGGCCGTGCAGTGAAATCTACCCGGATCGTCGGACTTAGTTCCTCTCCACCGAACACCGCCCCGAGTCGGCGGTGGATGAGGGCGCGGAAAATCTCGGAGGCTGAAGCATGATAACGATTCTTGAACGAGGTGGAATCAGTGTTCGAATCACCCCCGACGGCCCGATCGTCATGATCGGAGAAAAGATAAACCCTACAGGGCATAAAAAGCTGTCCGAAGCCCTCAAAGAACGAAATTTCGATTATGTTCGGGAGCTTGCCGAGACCCAGCTTGATGCCGGTGCTCACGTACTTGATGTGAATGCCAGCATTCCAGGTGTCGATGAAGTGGGCCTGCTGCCCGAAGTTGTCAAGGTCGTGGCAGAGCAGGTTGGGGCGCCTTTGTGCATCGATTCGAACAATATCGATGCCCTCGAAGCGGCTTTGAAGATCTGCCCCGGGAAACCACTGGTCAATTCCGTAAACGGGGAACAGAGCAAGCTGCAGCGGGTGCTACCCCTGGTTCGAGACCGAGGCGCAGCTGTAATTGGATTAACCATGGATGACACCGGAATCCCAACTACCGCAGAAAAGCGCCTCGAGATCGCGGAACGGATTCTTAATCGGGCGGTGAAGATCGGCATTCCCGCTGAGGATGTGTTGGTCGATCCGCTCGTGCTGACGGTGGGGGCGGACCAACAAGCCGCGGTTACTACCCTCACGACCATAGAGCTGGTTCGAGAGAGACTCGGCGTGAATATCAATCTCGGAGCGAGCAATGTGTCCTTCGGTCTTCCGGACAGACAGACGATCAATCAGGCTTTCCTGGCATTGTCCTTTTCAGCTGGGGCGAATTGTGTCATCACGGATCCCCACAAGTTGGCAGGAACGATCCTGGCTTGTGATCTGCTGTTCGGCAGAGACCAGTATGGGAAGCGTTTTTTGACCCATGTTCGGAAGAAAGGGAGGCTATAGCAAGATACGGATTCCATATGCTGAGAATTAGTCAGCAGTTCCGGTGAACACAAACTGAATAGCGAAAAATCGAGCTTGACAGGTCAAATAAACGATTTATACTTCCGAAGTATAATATTGCACCTTGATTCAAAGTTCGCTGATCGCCACATTGATTTTCCAAGGGGGACTGGGTGCAGCAGAAAAAAATCGTAACCGCGGGAGACCGGGTCTACCTGAAATTCTTCGACCTGGACTTCTTTCATCAAAAAGCCAAGGAAGCAAACGCCAGGCTGGTGCCGTTCAAAGAGTTCGACGAAGAGAAATTTAAAAGAGAGATTTCCGACGCCGATGCCATCGTTGTCATCGACAGAGCCCTGCAGAAGGATCACTTTCAGGCGATGAATCATTGTAAGATCATTCTGGCCCTGGAGGTAGGCTACGATTTCATCGATGTGGCGGCAGCGACCGCAAAGGGGATCATCGTTTCCAATGTGCCGACCTACGGAACCGAACAGGTCGCGGTTCACGCCCTGTCTTTGATCCTCGCCTGCCAGAGGCAACTCCAAGCACTGATGGCGGAAACCTCCGCTGGAGGCTGGAACTACAACGTCTGCAAACCCCTGTGGGAGCTCAAAGGCAAGAAGCTGGGCATCATCGGGCTGGGCAGAATCGGCCGCAGCCTGATAAAAAAGGTACAGGGCCTCGAATTGGAGCCGATCGCCTACGATCCCTACCTCTCGGATGACATCTTCCGGATGTTGGGCGTGGGAAGGTGCTACGATCTGGTGGATCTGCTCGAAGAAGCGGACATCATCTCCCTACACGTGCCGCTTACACCGGAGACGTACCATCTGATCGGTGAAAAAGAGCTCGTCCGGATGAAAAAAAGAACTATCCTGATCAATACCTGTCGGGGGAAAGTCATCGACGGCCAGGCGCTGTTCAAGGCATTGAACGGCGGGGAAATCGCCGCAGCGGCTCTGGACGTCCTGGAGAAGGAGCCTCCCGATACCGACGACCCGCTTCTCACCTGCGAGAAGCTGATCGTGACACCCCATGCCGCCTGGTACTCGGAGGAAAGCCTGGAACGTCTGAAAACCTTCGGGATGGACGAGGTAGTCAGGGTATTGAACGGGAAGCGTCCGCGGTTCGTCGTGAACCCGGAAGTTTTTTTCCAGCGTTGAAGCGCCGGCGCTGAGACTGCGTTGTATGCCGTCATCCTTCGGCGGGGCGAAGGATGGAGGCGGCGGAGAGGAGGTTTAAAAAAAAGCAAGTACTCCGGTCCATTTATCAGAATTCAAAAGCCAAAGCAAAAGGAGAAAGAGCTTATGGACACTCATCATTTAGTTGCTCTGATCATCATGATCGTATACTTCGCCTTTATAATCGGGCTCAGTGTTTATCGCCGAATGGCTAAAACCGAGCTTGATTTCTTTCTGGCGGATCGAAAATTCCCACACTGGATCCTGGCGGTATCCTTCGCCGCTTCCTGGTTCGGAGGGGCTTCAGCGCTCGTGTCTGCCGACAAAGCCTACGCCGGGGGATGGAGCGCGTACTTCGTCATGGGCGGTCCGACCATCGTGTCGGCTCTCGTGCTGCTGTCCCTGGCCGGAAGGATCCGGATCCTCGGACCGATTTCCCAGCCTGAGATCACCGAGAACCGCTACAGCCGAACAGCTCGGATCATCCAGTCGGTGATTATCTGGTGGTACATGTCGACCTGGGCCGCATCGCAGATGATCGCGGCGGCGGGATTCGTCAGCGGCTTCTTCGGGATGGCTTACGTCACCGCCCTGCTGATTATTGTGGCTGTGGTGTGGTTCTACTGCATGTTCGGCGGGTTTAAGAGCGTCGTAACCACCGACCTCGGGCAGTTCGTCTGGATCGTAGTTGCCCTGCTCATCGTGGGGATCGCAGCGGCGGTCAATTTCGGTGGGTTTGGCAAGGTGGCCCAGATTGTCAAAGCACAGGACAACACGAAGTTCTTCAACGTGTTCGGAAACTTCAAATACAGCCTTTTCTATATCATCTCCTTCGCCTTCGCCTGGGTCATCTCCGCGGAAATCTGGCAGCGTTTTTCCGCAGCCCGCACGGTTGCGGACGCCCGAAAAATCTCGAGGGGAGCCCTCTATATCAACATTCCCCTGTATCTGGTTGTCGTGGTCATCGGCATGATGGCTGTAGGTCTCTTGGATGGTAAGGATCTGGGGGGAGAGCACGTGATGACCAGGATCATCCTGGGATACGTACCGCCGGTCTTCGCCGGGATCGCCTTCGCCGGATTGCTGGCCGCCGTGATGTCCACCATGGATACGGCAATCAACACCGGATCCCTGGTGCTCACTGAAGACTTCTACCACAGACTGATCAATCGCAAGGCTTCGGAGCGCTCGATCCTGATCTTTGCACGCATCGCGGCCACCATCATGGCCCTGCTGGGTATCCTGATAGCCGTGCTGGTGCGGGACCTGCTCTGGGTGCTGTGGATGGCCAGCGATATCCTGGCAGCAGGGGTGTTCTGGCCCCTTGTCCTGGGTATGTACACCAAGTGGGGTACCAACCAGGGAGCCGTCGCCAGCATGCTGGCCGGCAGCTTGTACGTACTCTGGCAGTATCTGATCGACCTGGGAGTCGGTCTGCCGAGCATCATACCGGCCTGGCCGGGGCGCTCTTGGCCCTTCTCGATCTTCTGGGGAATCATAATCGGTTTCGTGGTGTTCACCGTGGTCAGCCTGCTTACCCAGACTGCCAAGGAACGAGAAAAAGCGGATCGATTCTTCGCAAATTTCAAGGAAGCGAAGGGCTAACGATTCAACCAAGGATAGGTTTCGAAAAAAACGCGCAGTCTCGAGCTGCGCGTTTTTTTGGTGGGTGCGCGGGGGATGGTAGACGGCGGGAACGCTGTTTTTGGGAAGACGGTTGACATGTTTCACGATGCCTGGTATGCTTAGACGTTGCAGTATAAGAAATGACGTTTCTACATAAGAGATGATAGAAGAACTGTTACGGTAAAAACAAGCGATGCCCCAACTATTGTCTTCCGTTAAAAAAGCCCTCGATGTGCTGAATTTTTTTACCGTCGACGAGTATGAGCTGAGCCTTGCGGAAATAAGCAGACGCATGGGCATGCACAAGAGCTCTGTGTACCGAATACTCAGGACACTCGAAGCCGCCAACTTCTTGCGGTGGGACGGTGACAGCGGCCGGTACAGTCTGAGCCTGAAGATCCTTGAGCTTGCCAATCGCGTACTAGGCCGTTATGACCTGCGGACGGCAGCCGGTCCGTTCATGGAAGAGCTGGCTGCCAAAACCGGGGAGATCATCCACCTGTCGATTCTCGACAGAAACGAAATCGTCTATTTGGAAAAAAAAGGAGCCGGTCAGGTTCTTACCGTCGCCACCAGAGTGGGAGGCAGGTATCCGGCCTACGCTTCGGCCATGGGAAAGGTGCTCCTGGCCTTCCTGCCGGAAAAGCGGCTGCAATCGGTTCTCGAGGGAACAGAGCTGATCGCCCTGACCTCCTGTACCATTACCGATGCAGACCTGCTGCTGCTGGAGCTGGAAAAGATTCGAAGGCAGGGATACGCCCTGGACAACGAGGAAGCATTCCCAGGTATCCGCTGTATCGCGGCACCGATTCGAGAAAGGAGCGGGAACGTGGTGGCCGCCATCAGCGCGACGGTTCCGGCTCAGCGTTTGGGAAGTGAGCGGATTCCGGAACTGATAGGAATGGTCATGGAAACCGCTTCTCGGGTTTCTGGGATTGCGATCGACTCAAGCATGGAGGTGTAGGATGAAAATGGAGGAAGTGCGGAAACTGGTACGCAGGCGAATATTCGACATCGAAGCCTGGCCTGCCGGCAAGCCCATCGAGGAAGTCATGGAGGAACTAGGTCTATCGGAGCTCGCCATGATGGCCACCAACGAGAATCCTCTCGGGCCCTCGCCGAAGGCAGTATCAGCCATGGCGGAGGCGATTCAGCATGTGAACTACTACCCAGACGGACCCTGTCTGTCATTGAAGAGAAAAGTGTCCCGGCGTCTGGGAGTAGCGGAGGACATGATTACTTTCGGCAATGGAGCCGACAGCTGCATCCGGATCGTTGCGAGCGCCTTTATCAGCGAAGGCGACGAAGTTGTGATGGCAGATCCCACCTTTCCCGTGTATACGATCTTCACCAGGGCGATGGGCGGAAAAGAGGTGTTCGTCCCGTTGAAAGACTACGTGCATGATCTGAAGAGCATGATGAAAAAGGTGGGGGGGCGAACCAAGCTCGTTTTTATCTGCAACCCTAATAATCCCACCGGGAGTATCGTCCGGAAGGCTGAGCTTGAGGAATTCCTGCAAAACCTGCCGCCTCACGTCATCGTTGTACTGGATGAAGCGTATTTCGAGTTTGTTTCGGATCCTCAGTACCCGAATGGAATCGACTACCTCAAGGGCGGCCACAACGTCATCGTCATGAGAACTTTCTCCAAGCTCTATGGACTGGCCGGCCTCAGGATCGGCTACATGATGGCCGCAAGTGAAGTCATCTCCGCGCTGGAACGGGTCCGGGAACCGTACACGGTCTCCGGGGTGGCCCAAGCGGCGGCTCTGGCGGCCTTGGACGATCAACAGTTCATCGACAGGGTGATTGAGAACAACGAGAGAAGTCGCAGCTTTCTGTACCGTGAGCTGGACAGACTAGGTTTGACCTATGTACCCAGCCATACGAATTTTCTCTTTGTCGATCTTAAAACCGATGCCAGGAAAGTAACCGAAGCCCTGTTGCGTAAGGGGTTCCTCATCCGGCCTGGGACACCGTGGAAGTTGCCGACCTGCGTCAGAATAACCTTCGGTACCGAAGCACAGAATGCGGCTTTTATCCGAGCCCTGGAAGACGTGCTGGGCGGCACAGTGGAAGCCTAGCAGTGTGGGAAATCGAGCCATTCGTCTATCCAGTTAGGAGAGCAATCAACCAAAAGTGGAAATTGCCGCGATTCTCCACAAGCAGCGGTAGACGTGGATAAGCAAACCGTTGAGCGAAGTTTCGCTCGTTTGCGGTAGTTAATACCGAATACAAATTGAAAGAGGAAGGGAGGACGAGATATGTCACTTCAAGACCTTTGCAAAGCCGTGGAGACGGGAGACCAGGACAAGGGAAAAGACCTGGCTCAGAAACTCGTGGACGGGGGAACCGATCCCCTCGAAATCATCGATGCCCTGACCAAGGTGATGGACGAGATCGGAGAGAAGTTCGCCCGGCTGGAGATCTTTCTGCCTGAAATGATGATGAGCGGAGGCGCCATGTCCAAAGTCGTGGAGATATTGACCCCCCATCTTAAGAAGGGCGGTGGTGGTGAACCCAAGGGTAAAGTTGTCCTGGGAACCGTAAAGGGAGATCTGCACGAGATCGGCAAGAACATCGTCAAGCTGATGCTTCAGGCCGGC
>CAZSBH010000089.1:12329-15467 GCA_964604845.1 uncultured Spirochaetaceae bacterium | reverse complement strand
TCCTCCGCCAACCTTCATTTCCTTCTCCCTCTCACAACCGCGTGTACAGATAGACCGATGGGACAAATCCCATGATCCAATCCGTATTGATTCCCCCTCCAGAATCAGATTGCCAGAAATATACGAATGTTTCGTACATTACATCGACTGCAATCCCCACATTTCGGGAGATTGCGAACATGGCTCCCACTCCCCCAGCGGCGTAGGCCAGAAATCGGGACAAGCCCTCTTGGGCAATCGCCGGAAGAGAGCTGAAGTCCGACACGTTGATGGCTACCCCCGTGCTGGTTCGCACGAACAGCCCGATCCGATTTCCTTCCAGCGTCGCAAAGCGCGCATCGATTCCAATAGGAACGACGTAATGGAAATACGAGGCTAACCCCGCTTCCTCGGAATCGAAGATGTTCAGGGCTGTGTACAGTCCCAATCCCAAAATCCCTGCGGAAAGCGGAATCCGGTAACTGCCGTAGACGAAGGGCATATAGCTCAGGCTGAATACGTCATTGGCCACACTCACCGGTACGAAAGGAGCAAAACCGATGGAGAACTCAAAGGGTAGGAACCGCTCCTCCGGCTGCTCTTTCAGGGAAACCGAAACCGAGGTGCTCTGCTCACCTGTTTCCACCGCAGCTCCTTCCGCCGCCTGCTGCTCTTCCGCTAAAATGGCCGCCTCCGCAGCCTTGCGTCGTGCCACCTCCTCTATCCTCCCGGCCGCTTCGGGAAGCATATCCCGGAGAGTCCGGATCATGGCTTCGTCCAGCGTGAAATCGATACGGGCTCGCTGGGAAGCCGATGCCAAGATCTCTCCCCTCTGGAGGTCTGCGATAAAAAAACTGACTTGGATTTCTTCTCCTTCTCTAATATATCCCGCCAGCACTAGAAATTCATGATTCACCCCGGAGAAAAACTCTATTAGTGATTTGATCAGGAAATCGGGACTTCGCTCCTCTTCTCCGAAAAGATCACGGACCAGGGCTTCCTCGTCCGTGGTGGAGAACAAAAGGGTCTGGGTGCCCATCCGTTCCAGCTGGAAGCGCATGACCGATGCCAGGACTTTCCCCACCCCTTCGTCCCGCGATCCTTCCAGAGGAAGAGATGCAATCAAAACACTGGGCTTTCCCGGAGGCACCGTTTTTTCTGATTGTGAGTGGACTCTGACAGAACCTAGAACGAACAGAACGCTGCAGGCGAGAAGTGAGACCAAATACTTGTAGAACCCAAAAACGACGCTGCCCAATCCATCTCCCCGAGTAACTCCCCTCCCCAGCTGCCGCCGGACAGACAGGACGCATCAGAAGCGATCCAGATCCGAAACTGCGCCCCGTCTTCCTCTATAGATAATAGTATATACATATTCAACTATGAATTCAGTATACCAGTTTTTTTTCGATCGTTGACGCCCCGTCCCGCTTCCAATAGTATGAGGGAGCATTATGACCGGGCAAGCGAAGCACCGTGCAGCTACCATTGTGGGAAACATCCCCTTTTCCTTCGACGAGGAGGAGTTCCGAAAGCTGACTCACATCGATCTTTCCGGACTCTACGCCAAAGCGGTCACGGATCTTCTCGAAGACGCTCTGGCCACCGCTCGACCGAAGGCACTCTACAAAGTCTGTTTCATCGGCAACAAGACAGATGACACGGTAGAACTGGAGGGGATACGTTTCACCAGTCGAGTGTTGAGCCGGAATCTCAGCGAGGTGGAACGGGTATTCCCCTACATCGTGACCTGCGGGACGGAGCTGGATAAATGCTTGAGCTCCGACACCGACGTCCTTGCCCAGTATTTGCTGGACGGGCTCAAGGAGATGGCCCTCAGAACGGCTGTGGAGCACCTCAAAAGCCACCTGGTGGCGGAGTACGGTCTGAAAGCGGAAAAGTTGTCAACGATGAATCCCGGATCGGGCAACCAAAACGTTTGGCCGATCAATCAGCAAAGACAGCTGTTTCAACTTTTAGGCGATGTTGAAGGTGCCGTCGGGGTAGGATTGACGGACAGCTTCCTCATGATGCCCAACAAGACGGTTTCGGGTATCTTCTTTCCCACCGAAGTCAATTTCGTGAGCTGCCAGCTCTGTACGCGGGAGAATTGCCCCCGGCGCCGGACGGAATACACGGGAACCATCGGTCTGGCCGGGCACTGAAAGCAGGATCGAGAGGCGAATATGGCGCGGATAGGGCGGGAGTTCATCAAAAAGACGAAATACGAGTTTCTAGACCCGTCAGCCCAGAGCCGGGGCCTGCCTCAACCCCCTCTCGAGCTCGAGGTTTACAAAAACCGGGATTTGATCGAGCTGCCGGAGCCGGAAGCGATTGCCATCCCCCACGTCGATCTGTGGGAGGCGATCGAAAAACGCTGCAGCCTGAGAAGATACTCCCGAACCCCTCTAAAGATCGAGGAGCTTTCCTTCCTGCTCTGGTGCACACAGGGAGTCAAGAAAGTTATCTCCGGTTCGGCGACACTGCGAACCGTACCTTCCGCCGGAGCACGCCATGCCCTGGAAACATACCTTCTGATCAACAACGTGGAGACCCTGCCTTCGGGACTGTATTGGTACAGTGCTCTGCGCCACGGTTTGATCCTGATCGATGATGCCGCCGGCCTTGCCGATCGGCTGGTGGCGGCCTGTCTGGGACAGCGCTTCGTCGCCCAGAGCGCGGTGACCTTCATCTGGACAGCCTTAACCTCGCGAATGACCTGGCGCTACAGCGAGAGGGGTTTCCGCTACTTCTTTCTCGACGTTGGGCATGTCTGCCAAAACCTCTATCTGGCGGCCGAGGCGGTTGACAGCGGCGTTTGTGCGATCGCTGCCTTCTCCGACGATGGGGTGGACGAATTCTTAAGCATCGACGGGGAAGAGCAGTTCAGCCTCTACCTGGCCGCCGTTGGGAAAAAATGAGCAAGATCTGGAGCGAAACCTACAAAGTTCATACCTATGAGCTCGACAGACAGCAGAAGGTCTCTATTCGAAGCCTATGCAGCTTTCTGATCGATACAGCGGGCCACCATGTGCAAGAGCTTGGCTATACCATCCCCCAGCTGCTCGAACAGAACAGGAGCTGGTTCTTCAGCCGTTTTCTGATCCGTATGCAGGAGTATCCGGGCTGGCGGGAGAAGATCTCCGTGGAAACCTGGCC
>CAZSBH010000089.1:0-12229 GCA_964604845.1 uncultured Spirochaetaceae bacterium | reverse complement strand
GACATCAACGGTCATGCCAACTACCTCAGCTACATCGAATGGGTCCTGGAGGGTATCCCCCCTGAAGTCAGGATCGACGAGGAAATCGCTGAAATGGAGATTCACTTCTTGAGCGAAGCAAATTTCGCTGAGAACATAATCACGAGCTGTCTTCGGAACGGTGAAACGGATATAGTCCCCGTCTCGGACCGCAACGCCGGCTCACTAAAAGGAACAGAGTACCAGCACAGCCTTGTACGCAGACAGGATGGGGTTGAGGTGGCTCGGGCTCGGACCGTGTGGAGACCGGTCGTCTGACTGTGAGCTTCGATGTACTGGTGCTGGGCTCAGGTCCTGCAGGCTACTACTGTGCCCTGAACTGCGCCCGTCTGGGCAAGCGGACGGCTCTGGTGGAGAAGGATCGCCTGGGCGGCACGGGCTTTCGCTGGGGCTGTCTTCCGTTAAAGATGATGCTCGACCGGATCAGGAACGCGCCGGGCGCTGAAACTCCCCTATCTGCGACATCGGTGATAACCGAGACCGCCGGGCGGATCGAGGCTGTAGAAACCCGAATCCAGAGGCGCCTGGCCGGTTCGGGGGTGACGCTGATCAAGGGACAGGGCAGGTTTGCGGATCCCGGCACCTTCCGGGTCGGGAAGAGATCTATTTCCGCTTCTCAGATCGTCATTGCCACGGGAACAGAGCCGGCCGGCCGGCCGGGAATTCCCCTCGACGGGAAGACGATCATCAGCCACAGGGACGTTCTGTCCCTGTCCCGGGTTCCGGATCATCTTCTCATTCTCGGCGGGGATGTGGAGGGCATCGAGTTCGCCGACCTCTTCTCCCACCTCGGCACTCGGGTCACGGTCGTGGAGAAGGAAGCGACGATCCTGCCGGGCACGGACCGGGATCTGGTCGAGCCCCTCGAGGCGAGGTTGATTGCCCGAGGAGTCAGATTGATTACCGGGGCGGTGGTTTGCGGCTGCAGCACCGATGAAACGGCTGTGAGGGTAGACCTGGACAACGGGTCTCATCTAATCGGGGACAAGGTGCTGGCAACGGGGCTGCGTCGGGCCAACCTTCCGGAGGGGTTGGCAGAGGCGGGTGTCGATCACGACGAGCAGAAGATTCGAGTGAACGGTGATCTTCAGACCAGCCGCGGCAATATCCATGCCGTCGGAGATATCAATGGGATCACCGGGATGGCCCATGCGGCAATCCAGCAGGCCCTGCTCGTGGCCCGGCGCATCACGGGGGGTGTAGACCGCCCCAGTGCGGGGCGTGGCACCGACAAGGGAGGTGCTGCGCTTCCCGGTCCACCCTATCCCCGCGCCGTCTATACGCTCCCGGAAATCGCCGGTGCCGGCAATCAGGAAAGGGAGCTCGACGCCGAAGGGATCCCCTACCGGCGCCGGGCGTATCGGATCGGCGATACCTGGAGAGGATTTTCCAAAGGGATCGACGAAGGATTCGTCAAGATTCTATCAGGACGGGACGATCGGATTCTGGGAATCTGGATGTGTGGAGGCGATGCATCGGAGCTCGCTTCTCTTTTCGGCGCTTTGGTGTCGAAAAACCTAACGGTCGGAGAGCTCCTTCACAGCCTGATCCTGCACCCGACCTTGGGGGAAGCTCTACTCGAAGCGGCGATGGAAATTGGGCAGGAGAGCGGCGGCACTATCCGGGCTCAGTAACGCTGGAGCGGCCCGTCGTAGTCCCTGTTGGTGATCCTGCTGACGATCTCCGTGGATTTGGCCATAACTTCCCCCAGATCGATGTTCACCAGAGATCCCTGTCGAACCACGATCCGGCCGTCCACGATCACCGTATGGATGTTTCTCGGGTTCAAAGAGTAGAGCAGATTGGCGAAGACGTTGTGCTCAGGCACCATGTTCGGGGTGGCCGGATCGATCAGTACCAGATCGGCCAGGCTGCCCTCCTGCAGCTGTCCATAAGCGGGCAAACCCAGGATCTCCCCTCCCCGATGCACCAGAGGGAGAACTTCGGCGATCGGGGCCACTTCGGCATCATCCCGGGAGCTCTTGGCTATAAAAGCCGCGTCCCGCGCTGCTTCGAATATGCTGAGGGTGTTGTTCGAGCAGGGCCCGTCCGTACCGAGTCCGACCTTCACAGCGGCAGCCTGGGCACGGAGGAAAAAGTCGTTCACGTCGCCGAACTTGAGGTAGGTCTTGGCGCAGTGGGCCACTCCGGCTCCACCCTTCCGGATCAGCTCCAAATCGCGGTTCGTCGCGTAGTAGGCATGAGCCAGGATAGTGCCGGGCCGGAGCACCCCCGTGTCGTGCAATATCTCAACCGGGGTTTTTCCGTGTTCAGAGAGGCTCTGCTCAACCTGCTCCCCGGTTTCACAGGCGTGGACATGCATCTTCAGGTCCAGCTCCGCCGCCTTCTCCGCGACCTGTCGCAGAAAGCTATGCGGACAGATATAGGGGGAATGGGGACCGAGGGAGAGGTTGATCCGCGGCTCCCTGTCCCGGTATTCCCGGACAAACTCCAGGGTGTGTTCGAACTGCTTCTGCCAGCCCTCCCCGGTTCCGAAAACGGCCCAGCTTAGATCAGCCCGCATCCCGGCCAGCTGGTAGGCCTCGAAGGCCCGGTCCATGTGGAAGTAGTGGTCGGCAACGCAGGTGACCCCCGACAGGAGCATCTCCGCAGCCCCGAGCAGGGTACCGAAATACACATCTTCCGGCTGAAGGTTGCGCTCGTAGATCCACACATAATCGTTGAACCAGCGTTGCTCGTTCACATCTTCGGCGGCTCCCCGAAGCAGGGTCATGGCTGTATGGGAGTGCAGGTTGACCAGCCCCGGGATCAGATACATTCCCGAAGCGTCGATCAGCTCCTCACCGTCCGCCGGAAGATCCCGTCCGATCTCCCGGATGCGCCCCTCGGCGAGGCGCACATCCACGCCGCTTCGCCGGGACAGTTTCTGAAAGCAGAGTGTCGTGGCGTTGCGGATGATCAATGAGTATCTAGGACCTTGATCGCCTGAAAGAGCATCTCTTTGAAGAGAGAATTGTCAACTTCCATGGCAACGGCGGTGTTGGCGCTCCGTCCGGTCACCCCATAGACATCGGCTACGGTTCGCCCGCGGGTCAGGTCTCCTTCGGTTTCAATCTCCACGTTCATGTTGCGGGTCTTGATCACCTCGGGTTTGATCAGGTGAGCGACGGCCAAAGCGTCGTGGAGGGGGGCTCCGTCGAAGCCGAAGATATCTTTGTTGGCCTGGGCGAAGAACTTGAGAAGCGGCGAAACCACCCGGGAGACATTCCCGTTCAGCCTGGACAGCTCTTCGATATCATCGAAGCCGAACAGGGCCTTGTTGGTCACATCCAGCCCCACCATGGTGATCGGAACACCGCTCCCGAACACGACCTTGGCTGCCTCCGGGTCCACGTAGATATTGAACTCCGCAGCCGGGGTGATGTTGGAGTCGAACACGGCACCCCCCATCAGCACGATCCGCTCCAGCTTGGTGGTGATCCTCGGATCCTTGAGCATGGCCAGGGCTACATTGGTCAGCGGGCCGGTGGGCACCAAGATGAGGGGTGTTCCCGATTCCATGACGGTCTGCACGAGAAAATCCACCGCATGCTGCTCCACCCCCTGCACCCTCGGCTCTGGCAGGTCCGCCCCGTCCAGGCCTGAAACACCGTGGATCTCCGGGGCCACGGTCAGATCCCGAAACAGGGGCTTGTCCGCCCCGCGAGCAACGGGCACATCGGTTCGGCCGATCAGGGTCAGGGTCTTGAGGGCGTTCCGGTAGGTTTTCTCACCGGTCTGGTTCCCCGCAACCGTGGTGATCCCCAGCAGCTCGAGATCATCGGATGAACTGGCCAGCATGATGGCCATCATGTCGTCGTGGCCTGGATCACAGTCGATGAGGATGCGCTTCATATCGATTCCTTGATCTTCCCCACCTGCTTGGCCTCCCCCACCTTCCGGGTTCGTTTCTTCAAAGCCCGGGCGGAGTAGATCGTCAGGGCGATGACCGTTGCCAGATAGGGAATCAGGGCGATCAATTCCGAAGGAATCTGAAGAGAGGCGAAGTAGATGGCCAGAGCGTTGACCGCACCGAACAATAAAGAAGCCAAAAACGTCCCCAGCGGCATATAGCCGCCCAGAGTGGCGGCGGCGACGGCGATCCAGCCGCGACCCGCAACAAAGTCCCTGGCAAACCAGGACACGTACCCCATCGACAGATACAGTCCCCCGAAGGCACCGAAGAACCCGGAGAGCATCAAAGCCCACATACGGGTCCGGTTGACATTGATCCCCACCGATTCGGCGGCATTGGGATTCTGTCCCACGGCTCGAATCCGCAGTCCCAGGGGAGTCTTGAAGGTGATGATATAGAACAGGATAATTGCCAGGAAGGCACCATACGTCATGACATTGTGACCGCTGATGATCGTTCCCAACACGGGGATGCTCTTTATCAGGGGTATATGTATCTCGGGGAAAAGCAGACTCTTCAACGAGCTGGACTGCCCCTTTTCGCCCGTTGTGATAAACAATAGAAACACGGTAATTCCACTGGCGAATATGTTCAGGGCTATCGCGGCCAGGATGATGTCCGCCTTCAGGCGAAGGTGGAAATAGCTGAGGATCGCACCCATCGCCACTCCGGCGGCGATCCCTGCAAGAAGAGCCAGGACCAGGCTCTTGGTGAAAGCGCTGACGATGACCCCCACGAAGGCGGCCACCAGCATGGTTCCTTCCATGGAGATGTTGATCGTGCCGGCCAGGTTGGATATGGACACGCCTATGGCGGCGAACAGCAGGGGCGTCATGACCCGGAAGACGGCAAATCCGAATTCGACGCTCAGGATGCTCTTCAGAAGTGGATTCATACCGCATCTCCCTTCTCGGCCTGGCGCAGGGTAATTCTGTACTTCCACTGGCTCAAGAAGGCCTCGGCGGTTATCAGCAGGATGATGATCGACTGGATCACCGTGATCATCTCCGCAGGAACGTCGGACATCAAGTTCAACACCCGTCCGCCCACCTGCATGTAGGAAAGAAAGAACGAAGCCGGAATGATGAGCAGGGGATGATTTCTACCGATGATGGCCACTATGATCCCGCTCCAACCGTAGCCGGGGGAGTCCTGCCAGACAAAGCGGCGATGGATTCCCATGATCTCCGTCGTACCGCCTATAGCGGCGAGAAAACCCAGGATCACCTGGCAGAGGATAATCACCTTGAACACGTTGATCCCGCCATACCTGGCGAAACGATCATTGAATCCGGTGCTGCGGATCTCGTAGCCGGTGGTGGTGTGGTACAGGAAATAGTACACCAGCACAGCCGCGACCAAAGCCAGGATGATTCCATAATGAATTCGGGTATCGGGAATAAACCGTGGGAGCCAGGCGGTTTCCGGAAACTGATAGGAGACGAGGAATCCCGCTTCCTTGTCGCGAAAGTGAAAGTTGATCAGGTAAAGGCCGAGGAAGTAGGCAACATAGTTCAACATCAGGGAAGACACCAGCTCACTGGCCTTCCACTTTGCCTTGAGAATTCCTGGGATGAAACTCCAGGCGGCTCCGGTCAAACCGCCTACCAGCAATACCAGAGGGATATGGATAAAGGCGGGCATATTGGTGGAAACGGCGAAGGCCGTAGCCACAGCTGCACCTAGATACAGGGAACCTTCGGCTCCGATGTTAAACTGCTTGGCCTGGAACGCCACGGCTATGGCCAATCCGCAGAAGATGATCGGTGAGGCGGTTTCGAATACATGAGCGAACCGCGAGCGGGTGAGAAGCGGTCCAAGCAGAAATGAGCGCAGGGAAAATCCGGGCTCCCGGCTGATCAGAAAGATTAGGAAAACACTGATCACGATACCGATGGCAATGGCGATGATGACCCGGATCAGGGTGAAGTACTTAAGCAGGAACTTTTCCACTCACGGCCTCCTCTCTTTGGACCCCCAGCATGTAGGGACCGAGATCCTCCGCCCTGACCTTCGACATGTCCTGGAAGTGGGCCACGATCTCTCCGTTGTAGATCACGATCACCCGGGTAGAGAGCTTCAAGATCTCATCGAGATCGGCGGAGACCAAAAATACGGCCCTGCCCCGGTCCCGAGCCTCCCGAAGCAGGCGGTGAACCATCTCCTCGGACCCCACATCGATGCCCCTGGTGGGTTGGGCGGCGATGATCATGTCGGGGTCCGAAGAAAGCTCTCTGGCCACAACTACTTTCTGGATGTTCCCTCCGGATAGAGAAGATACAATGGTCTTTCCCGACGGCGCGAGAATATTGAACTTCGCGATCAGTTCCGCGCTGTGCCGGGAGATGTTTTTCCACAGCAGCCGTATCCCTTTGGAGAAACCTTGTTTGTAGTACCTGTCGAGGATGAAATTCTCCTCGAGCGTGGTTTCTTCGGCTACCCCGTCCTCCATCCGGTCTTCGGGGATATGGCACAGTCCTTTTTCCCGGATCTTTCTCGGGGAAAGACCGATCAAAGCTTCCCCCCGCAGGGCGATCTCTCCTTCCGATGGTTGCAGCAGTCCGGCCAAGATCCTCACCAACTCGGTCTGCCCGTTCCCGACCACCCCGGCCAAACCTAGAATCTCGCCGGCCCGGACATCGAAGGAAAATTTGTTGAGCACCAGAATCGCCTCGTCATCGACGTAGGAGAGATTTCGCACAGACAACAGCGGTGCTCCCAAGTTGGTCGAGGCGGGAATCCGCTCGAAGCTGATGTCTCTACCCACCATCAGATGGGCGATGTCATGTTCGGTGAGTTCCTCCGCGTCTCGGGTGTCGATGACCCGGGCATCCCTCATGATGGTTACCCTGTCTGCGATCTGCTTGACTTCGTTCAACTTATGAGAGATGAAGATAATGGTTTTGCCCTGATTCTTGAGATTCCTCAAGGTTTTGAAGAGAACCTCCGTCTCCTGAGGGGTTAATACGGAAGTCGGTTCGTCCAAGATGAGCAGCTCTGCGTTTCGGAACAGGGCTTTGAGGATCTCGACCCGCTGACGCACTCCAATGGGCAGATCTTTGATTTTCTTGTCCGGTGGAGCCTGCAAACCGTAGTCCTCGGAAACCTGACGGGTAATCTCCCCGGCCCTGTCGGTATCCAAGAAGATCCTGGCCCGTCGCGGTTCATTGCCCAACACGATGTTTTCCGCCACGGTGAGGTCCGGTGCCAGCATGAGATGCTGGTGCACCATCCCGATACCCAACTGAATGGCGTCGTTGGGGCTGCGGATGCTTACCCTGCTCCCCTTGAAGAAAATTTTCCCTTCTTGGGCCTGTTCGATGCCGAAGATGATCTTCATCAGCGTGGTCTTGCCCGCGCCGTTTTCACCCACGATAGCGTGGATGGTGTTTTCCTCGACTGAAACACTCACACCCCGGTTTGCAATCACCCCGTTTTCGTATACTTTGAGGATATTCTTCGCCTCGAGGATATTATCCATGATTGAAAACCCCTCTTTCCGATCCGATCGGGCAGTGATCGAGAAAATCTGCAGAATAAAAAATGGGGAATCCCGTTATATCATGTCCGGGATTCCCCACCGGTCAGCCTACTGACCAATGGCCGTGTCAATGGAGATCTCGCCGCTGACGATTTTCTCTTCCAGCTCGTTGATCCGATTCCGGAATTCTTCGGGGATGAGCTTCTTGTAGTTTTCGTTGTCTGCGACACCGACACCATTCTGGGCGATACCGAGCACCTCGGCTTCGCCGACGGGTAATTTGCCTTCAATGTAAAGTTTGATGGCCCGGTAGAGGGAATCATCTACATTCTTCATCATTGACACAACAATGTTAGCAGCCATACCGGGATCGGTATCTTTGTAGAGCAAGTACTGATCCGAATCCACGCCGATGGCGTAGCGATCTTTGTCCTTGGCCGCGTCGAGCAGCCCGATTCCCGTCTGACCAGCTACGTTGAAGGCGATGTCCGCGCCCTGCTCGTATTGAGCCAGAATCAGCTCTTTACCCTTGGCGGAATCGCTGAAGGAGTTGGCATAGGATACGAGGACGTTGACATCGGGGTCGATGTATTTGGCGCCCTGGGCGTAACCGACTTTGAAGTCGTTGATCACAGGAATATCCATACCGCCGAGAAAACCGACGACCTTCTGCGGATTGGCCTTGGGCATGTCTGAGGTGGTGACCATGGCCGCCAGGGCTCCGACGAGAAAGGATCCCTCGTTCTGGGCATAGAGGATGGAGTAGACGTTGTCCATGTTACCCTTGGAATAGTCCACCGAGGTGTCGTAGGTGATGAAAATCTTCTCCGGATGTTTAGGGGCAATCTCCTGCAGATAGTCCACCAGCTGCCAGGTTCCGGCGATGACGATGTCCCATTCCCCTTCGGCGAGTTGGGTAATGTCCGGTTCCCAGTTTGCCTGCTCGTAGGTGCCCTCGATCGTCTTGGTGGTGATGCCGAAGTCCTTAGCGGCCTTCTCAACCCCTCGATGAGCGGAGTCGAAGAAGGATTTGTCCCCCAGGGTTCCATTGATGTACAGAGCGACCCGAAGCTTCTTCTCCGCCGGTGCAGCTTCCTCTTTTTTCTTACAGGCCGCCAGCCCCAGCACACTCAGGGTGAGAAGCACGACCAGGAATACGTACAATACCTTTTTCATTTTTCCCTCCTTGTGGAAATCTATGATAGTACCTTGTTTACGCCAGGTTGCGTATCCTCAACAGTATACTTTGAAAACCCGCCTTGTCAATTTCCATCACCAACTTCACCCGCTGTCCCTGCCGATGAACACTCGCTCCCCGGCGGGGCGTGTCGGCCAGCTCCATGTGCAGATCCCCGATCAAGACCTGCTTGGCGATGGCCGGATTCACCACATAGGCCATGGTCAAAGGATCGGGAAACATCGCCGCCCTGTTCCCGTACATCTTCTCGATGTAGGCAAAGAGGAGCTGGTGCATATCGAGGAGCAGCTTCCCCGCCCTGCTGTCCCCTAGGCCGAGGGCGCGAATCTCTTCCTCACTGATCCTAACCGCCGCGTCCCAGGGAACCACCGTTAGGGGTACTTTGCTCTCCAGCACAACCTGCACCGACTCCGGGTCGGCGTAGTAGTTGAACTCGGCATAAGGGGTGACGTTGCCTTTCCCGACGGCTCCCCCCATAGAGATGATCTCTCCGATCAGCCCTTCGAGCTCCGGATAGAGGTTCAGAGCAATCGCGACATTGGTCAGCGGTCCGAGGGCGACGAGGGTTAGACCGGGATTCTCCCGAGCCAGACGAAGCATCCCCTCCGGGGCTCCCGCACCCTCTATCCCCTTGCCGGCATCGGGCAGCTCGACATCTCCCAACCCATTACGTCCGTGCACCCCTTCGGCGTGGTGGGCTCGGCCGACCAGGGGACGGGAAGCGCCGCGAAACACTGGAATATCCCCTCTTATCAGAAAGGGAAGCAGCCGAAGCACGTTTTCGGTAACCTGGCCGACACCTACATTGCCGTTCACCGTGGTCAAGCCCAGTACATTCAGCTCCGAACTGGCCAAGGCGATCATGACGGCCACAGCGTCGTCCACGCCACAATCCGTATCGATGAGAATGTTTTTCATCCTTCAAGCTCCAAGCGCACTTTTTCTATCAGCTCCTGGATCTCAAAGGGCTTTCCCAAATAGGGGATACCGTTTTCCTCGATGAAACCGATGGTCTCGGCGCTTACCGTGTCTCCGGTAATGAACAGGATCCGCCCCAGGACTTTGGACTTTTTAGCGCTCAACCTCTTGTACAAATCTATGCCGCTCAACCGGGGCATACGGACGTCACAGATGATCAGGTCGAAGTCTACCTCACCGATCTTCTCCAGCGCCTCCATCCCATCCGGACTGGTGTCGACCTTGTAGCCGACCTGTCCCAGCACGCGAACCACCATTCCTCGGAGCACCTCTTCGTCTTCTACAACCAGTATCCGCGCTCCCCCCGTTTCCTCGCGCATCGCCGCCCCTGTGTCCAAATCTTCCCCGGCTCGGTTCTCCACCGTTATCACGGGGATTTGCACGTAAAACCGGGCCCCTTCCCCGGCTTCGCTCTCCACCCAGATCTGTCCGCCGTGCTCACTGACAATACCATGGCAGACGGAGAGGCCGAGTCCGGTTCCCTTACCGGGAGATTTGGTGGTTAAAAAGGGATCAAAGATCCGCGGCAGCACATCAGGTGGAATCCCCGGACCATCATCCTCGATACAAATTCGAATTCCCGATATCGCCGTACCGCCATCGGCATTCTCATCTCTGTTCCCTTGCTCGATCGTCACCAACTCCGAGGAAACGGTGAGAACTCCGCCCCGGTTGGCCTCGTACATAGCCTCATAGGCATTGTTGATCAGGTTGACGAAAACCTGCTGCAGCTGATGAGCGTCGGCCATGGTTGCCGGAAGATCCCCGGCAAGATGAGTTCGGCATTCGACATTGTGGGATTGCAGCTCGTAGGCCAGGATCTTCAGCGTGCTGTTCAGCACATCCTCTACAAATACAGGGCTTCTCTCCGGGCGCTGCTGCCGGGAAAAATCGAGAAGACTGCGGACGATCTTTCCTGCGCGGTGAGCTTCTCCCACCAGTTTCTCCAGGTCCTGCTTCACCCCTTCGCTGAGCTCTCCGGTCTGCAGCAGCTGAGCGATTCCGATGATGGCGGTCAAGGGGTTGTTCAGCTCGTGGGCTACACCTGCCACCAGCTTGCCGATAGCGGCCATCTTTTCACTTTGAACGAGCTTGTCCTGAGACGCCTGCAGTGCCTCGAGCTGGTCTTTTACATTTTGATGGAGCTGGGCGTTCTCCACGGCGATTGCCGCCTGATGGGCGAAGCTCATGGCCAGGTCCGCCTCCTCATCGGAATAGGCACCGAGCTGACGGCTGTCGATGGTCAGACAACCGATCAAGCCTTCTCTGCCGAGCAGCGGAACACTCATCCAGCCTCGTACGTATCTGGTCTGTCCCCAGCCGTGAAAGCGTTCATCCGCCGATGCGTCCACCAGGATAAAGGGACGCCCGGTTCTTTCGATCTCCCGCTCGATCTCGGTAACCGGATACTGTTGGCCAAGCGCCGAATCGCCGGGCAGATCCCGACCGGCTATGACGTGCAGGCGGTCTCCCTGCAGGAGCATCGCCGAGGCGCTGTCGTAGGGAATCACCTTGCGAAGCTCGGCGAGGATGTGATTGAGAACTTCGTAAAGGTCGAGACTCTGGCTCAAGGTCGCGACGGCCGACTGCATGGCCTCGATGCGCTGGCGTTGGGTGCGTTCGGTCTCGTACAACCGGGCGTTCTCTACAGCGATCGCCGCCTGGTCGGCCAGCATCTCCAGAATCCGCAGCTCCCCCTCTCCAAAGGGTTGTCGCACGAACCGGGAGATGTTCATCACCCCCACAACCCGCTGTTTGACTTTCAGCGGAAGACCCACAATACTTCCCCCCCACTTCTTCGGGGTATCTTTGTACAGGGGATGGGTACGGATATCCTCCACAACGATGGGCCGGCCCGTTTCAGCGACCCGGTAGGTCAGACCGTCCCGTCTAGGTTCCGCATAGGGCTTGTCCCAACGCCCATCCTCTCCGGATGCTGCGCCAAAGGACAGTTTGTTCTCGGTGTAGAGAAAGATATGGGCTAGGTCGGCAGGGACCAGCTCGTGAGCTGTGGCCAGGATCGAATCCAATACCTTGGGCAGCTCGAGGGAAGCGGTCAGGGCTGAGCTGGCCCGCTGAACCGTTTGTATTTCATCGTGAAAATCACGGTCGAGCCGGCTAAGGCGAAGGTTTTCCATCCTGCCTGAGATCACCATGGCGAGCACCTGCACGAACTGGGCATCCCGCTTGTTGAAAGAGGCTTCAGCGGAGGTGTTGAAAAAGATGACCAGGCCCGCGATGGCGTCGGCTACGACGAGGGGCGAAGCCAGCAGGGCCTTCACTCCCAGCTCTACCAAAGTTGTATGGGCAAATACATAGTGATTGTAGTCGTCAATTACTATGGGTTTATCCTCCTGCATCCCCATGCTGACCAGAAGCTCGGTGGCCAGCGCCTTGCCCTGCAGCGCCTGCTCGGGCAATCCGTAGGTTATGGTACTGCTCACCGTACCGGCGACGGGGGAACTCAGGATCACCGCAGCGGCTTGGGCGCCGATTGTCTCGGCAGTCGCTGCCAAAGCCTGGGGCAGAACCTCGGTCAGGTTCTGCGCTTGCATCAGGGTCATCAAGATTTCATGTAGGACTTTCGATCGATTTCGAGCCAAACTCTGTCCGCCTT
>CAZSBH010000088.1:0-15706 GCA_964604845.1 uncultured Spirochaetaceae bacterium | reverse complement strand
GCCGGTGACGGTACCACAACGGCGACGGTGCTGGCCTACTCGATGATCAAGGAGGGGTTGAAGTCGGTTGCCGCCGGTATCAACCCGATGGAGATCAAGCGGGGGATCGCCAAGGCGGTCGAAGTGGCGGTCGGGGATATCAAGAAGAGCGCCAAAGAGATCAAGGAGAAGGAAGAGATCGCTCAGGTTGCGGCGATTTCCGCCAACAACGACATGGAGATCGGGAATTTGATCGCCGATGCCATGGAAAAGGTGGGCAAGGACGGCGTTATCACCGTCGAGGAGTCCAAGTCCATGGAGACTCACCTCGAGGTGGTGGAAGGCATGCAGTTCGACCGCGGTTACCTGTCTCCCTACTTCGTGACCAATAGGGAGAACATGACCACGGTGCTCGAGGATCCCTACATTCTGATTCATGACAAGAAGGTCTCCAGCATGAAGGATCTGCTCCCCATCCTGGAAAAGATCGCCCAGGCGGGGAAGCCCTTGCTGCTCATCGCCGAGGATGTGGAAGGCGAAGCCCTGGCCACCCTCGTGGTGAACAACCTGCGGGGTACTCTGAATGCCTGCGCCGTGAAAGCGCCCGGGTTCGGCGATCGCCGCAAAGCGATGCTCGAGGATATTTCCGTGCTGACCGGCGGCCAGGTGGTCTCCGAAGAGCTGGGTCTCAAACTGGAGAATACCGAAATGAACCAGCTTGGTCGGGCCAAGAACGTAAAGGTGGACAAAGAGAACACCACAATAATCGAAGGTGCCGGCAAGCCCAAGGATATCAAGGACCGCATCGGTCAGATCAAGGTCCAGATCGACGAAACGACCTCGGACTACGACCGTGAAAAGCTGCAGGAGCGGCTGGCCAAGCTGGCCGGCGGAGTAGCCGTGATCAACGTCGGCGCCGCGACCGAGGTCGAGCTCAAAGAGAAGAAGCACCGGGTCGAGGACGCCTTGTCCGCCACCCGGGCTGCAATCGAAGAGGGAATCATCGCCGGTGGTGGCGTGACTCTGGTTCAGTCGGTAAAGGCTCTCAACGCCTTTGACGTCAAGGGGCTCAGCCAGGACGAGCAGGTCGGCTACAAGATCGTAAAGCGTTCCCTCGAGGAACCGATGCGCCAGATCGCGGAGAACGCCGGTCTGGACGGGCCTGTTGTGGTCGAGCGCGCCAAGAAAGAGAAGAAGGGTTTCGGCTTTGACGCCGCCAAAATGGAGTGGGCCGACATGTTCGCCCGCGGGATCATCGATCCTGCCAAGGTGACCCGCTCGGCGCTTCAGAACGCCGCCTCAATCGCGGGGCTGCTGCTGACCACCGAGTGTACCGTGACCGATCTTCCCGAGAAGGAATCCGCGGCTCCGGCTATGCCTCCAGGCGGCGGAGGAATGCCTCCGTACTAATTCAGACGAGGTTGGTTTCCCCGCGGCGTCCGGAGCGGTCGATTCTGATCATCCGTTTGCTGTACGCGAGGCTTTCGGACAAGCGGGAAGACCTAAGAGCATACAAGCCCCCGGGATTAGAAATGATTCCGGGGGCTTTTTAATCATCCCGGCACTAAGCTCCCGGCACTAGATTACAGATACCGCGGATAGTCCGTCACAAGAAGGTGGAGGGGCTTCTCATCCTCCTCGATTTCGGGAAAACGCCCGAAAGGCTCGTAGAAGCGGTTGTCTTTTCTGTCGTCGTTTACGGCGCTGACCTCTCCCACAAGTACTTTGCCTTTTCCGGATTCACCGTAGAATCGGTGGTATACAAAAGGTTCGAGGCAAATGCTCTCCCCCGGCGCTAGTACAACCCGGGCTCCCGGCTCCACCTTTCGGATCATTCCATCGATCTTTACCGTGAAGGGCTGGGAGGAAAGATCCTCCTCTTTCGTGGACCCGTGCAACTCGATGATCAGGTTCCCTCCTCCCCGATTGATGATGTCCTCCATCTTGTTCCAGTGGAAGTGAAGGGGAGTCTCCTGATTTTCCCTCACCACCATGACCTTCTCGGCGTAGGGTTTCCGGCACTCCGAGTCCTCCAAGCTTCCGTTTCGCAGGGTGAAGAGGATCAAGCCCCTTTTGACAAAATCTCCGGATCCAAAATCCGTGAGGTCCCAGCCGAGCATGTTTTCAGCGATCTCACCGGCCTCCTCCTTTTTTCCCCGCCACTGTTCCGGGCTCCAGGTAGCCCAAACCGGCAGCCGGAACCGGCACTTGTCGAAAAACCTCAGAGAGTCTTGAATCAGTTTATTGATTTCACTTCGCTTCATCCCAGATACACCTCATTCTATCTTCGTTTTACTTTCAGTGCCTGCCACTTGATCGGGGGCCATCACGGGATAGACTGCTGGATCTCGATCTGGTAGCCCTCCGGATCGTTGAACACGAAGGCCTTGATCTTAAGCTCCTGACTCTCGAACATCTCGGAAAGGTCGTCGACACCGATCTCCCGGCAAAAGTCGTAGAACTCGTCGACATTCGGTACGCGCAGGCAGATCTGAACGGGTTTGATCGGATGGGACTTGTGCATCCCCCGGGATTCATCCACTACACCGATATAGCCGGCCTCGGATATCCTGTAGATCTTGCACCAGCCCTGGTCGATTTCCATAGGAAACCCCAGCGTCTTGCCGTAGAAATCGATCCCCTTTTGCAGGTCCTTGTAGTAGATGAAGGTGATGAGTTTTTCTGCTTTATTTCCCGGTAGATTCGGCCGTTCCATCGGCATTCCGTCCTTTCTTCTCCTGAACACCCGGGGATCCTTTACGAGAGAGTCCCCGAACGATGTAAATGGACCATGGGGCCGTGATATGGACTATCGTGAAAGTACTATGTACCACTAAAGGATGTTTTGTGTCAAAGGGTTGACGAGCGGAAAATGCCGTGCTATAAAAAAATGAAATGGCATTCCACGATCCGGTCCATGAAAATTTCCCTGGAAGCCCGTGCTGCAGCCGGACAGGGGATGGGGAGTAACCTGTGGCACTATACACCGAAGAAATCGCAGATTTTATCTGGCGAAACGGCCAGATCATCCCCTGGGCCGAGGCTACTATCCACGTCAACGCCGTAGGCCACGCCTCGGTGGCGGGCATCTTTGAAGGCATCAAGGCGTATTGGAACGAGGAACAGGAGGAGTTGTACGTATTCCGTCTGGAGGAACATCTAGAGCGTTTCCTCAATTCCATCCGGATGGTGCGCTACGGATTCGACTACACCCGGCAGGATTTGCACGAGGCGGTGCTCGACCTGCTCAAGGCCAACGAGTACCACAGAGACGTGTACATCCGGCCGTACATCTTCCAGAAAGGTCTGGTGCGGGAGCTGCTCCAGGCCCAGCCGGGAAAAGCCACGGAACTGATCATTGATTCCTGGCCCTTCTTCTCCTACCGCGACATGAATCAGGCGTTGCAGGTATGCGTCAGCTCCTGGACCCGGATCTCGGATAATGTCATGCCCCCCCGGTTGAAGTGCTTTTCCAACTACCACAATGGGCGGCTGGCCGCCCTGGACGCGGTGGTGGCCGGCTACGACTGGCCGATCATGCTCGACGACCGGGGAAAGGTCACCGAAGGTCCCGGAGCCTGCCTGCTGCTGGTGCGAAAGGGCAGGGTGATCGCTCCGCCGGTGACCAGTGCCATCCTGGAGAGTGTCACCCGGGAGACGGTCTTCACGCTGCTCGAAGAGGTGTTTCATATCCCCTTCGAACAGCGTGAAGTGGACCGGACCGAGCTTTACGTGGCCGACGAGATCTTTTTTGTCGGCACGGGCTGGGAGATCATGCCGGTGGCCTCTGTGGACAAGCTGCCCGTGGGCGGCGGCAAAACCGGACCTATTACCCTTCGCATCGCCGAGGCCTACCGCAAGGTGGTAACCGGGCAGGACCGGAGGCACCCGGAGTGGAGAACCCCCGTTTGGGAGCCGGGGTGATGAGATTCCAGCAGGAATTCCAGGCGCCGGATCTGCAGCCACTGCTCGAACCGGCCTCCATCGCCGTGGTCGGAGCCTCGGAGAACCCGGGACCGGGTCTGCAGGTCCTGGAGAACCTCGAGCAACTCGGCTACAGGGGAGACATCTACCCGGTGAATCCCCGCTATCCGCGGGTACTGGGAATGTCCTGCTTCCCCTCATTAGCGGCGGTCCGCGAGGCGGGGCATACGGTGGACCTGGTGGCGATCCTCCTGAACCGCAATCTGGTGCTGCCCATCCTCGAAGAGGCCGCCCAGATAGGTTCCCGGGCGGCTTGGGCCTTTGCCAATGGTTTTGCCGAGGCCGGAGAGGAGGGCACGGATCTACAACAGAAGATCACCGATCTGTGTCGTGAGCACAATATCCTGTTCTGCGGCCCAAACTGTGTGGGGCTTCTCAACTACAACGGCAAATCAGGGAGCTACAGCGCCCCCGCGCCCAGGCAGATCCTGGCCGGCGATATCGGCATGGTAGCTCAGAGCGGCTACGTTTGTATCCAGGTCGCCAATGCCAATCGGGGCTTGGGCTTCAGCATGATTCTCTCCGCCGGCAACGAGGCGGTGGTGGACGCCACCGACTACATCGGCTACATGCTCGAAGATACGGGAACTCGCGTAATCATGGCCTTTATCGAGCAGTTCCGGCGCCCGGAGCGGCTTCCCGCCCTGGCCCGCAGGGCACGGGAGCTGCATAAGCCGATCGTGCTGATCAAGGTCGGTCGATCGGAGATGGCCCGGCGGGCCACTGCGGCTCATACCGGCGCCCTGGCCGGTTCTGACGATGTTCAGGACGTCCTGTTCAAACAGCTGGGGCTGACCCGTGTAGACGACCTGGATGAGATGTTCGAAACCGCCGAGCTGTTTTCCAAGCTTGGCGTCCGGCTGCCGAAGGGAAACGGGGTGTTCGCCGTGACCCTCTCCGGAGGCGTGATCAGCCTGCTCGCCGATCTGGGGGAGACCTTGAACCTTCGCTACCCCCATTGGACGGAGGCGGGTCGAGCCCGGGTCCAGGAATACCTGCCGCCCTACGCCGGAGTCGAGAATCCTCTCGATGCATGGGGATTCGGCAAGGTCGAGGAGGCCTATCTGCCCTGTCTGGCCGCCGCGGCCGAAGAACCGGAGGCCGATTTGATCCTCGTCTCCCAGGACGTACCCGGAGGAATGGCGCCCCGACAGGTTGAGCAGTACGCCGCCGTGGCCGAAGCTGCGGCTGCGGTGCACGGGCAGACGGACAAGCCCGTGGTGTTTCTATCCAATCCTTCCGGTGGATTCGACGAAAAGATCCGGGGCATTCTCGACAAAGCCGGGGTTCCGCTGCTTCAGGGAAGCAAAGAGGGGCTCCGGGCCGTCGATCATGCCATCGCCTACAGTGAATTCTTGGCGAGCGACCCAATCCCTTCTCCAATCAACGTGCCTTCCCCCGCAGCGGGCAAGGTTCGGCCGATGTTCGACCGAGCCCGGGGAGCTCTGACCGAGTTCGAGAGCAAGCAGGTGCTGGCCGCCTACGGGGTGTCCTGCACCCGGGAGGTGCTCTGCAGCTCCGTCGAGGAGGCGGTGGCCGCGGCCGAGCGGATCGGGGCACCGGTGGCCCTCAAGGTCATGTCCTCCCTGATCCTGCACAAGACCGAGGCCGGTGTGATCGCCTTGAATCTCAAGGACGAGCAGGGGATCCGCCACAGCTACGATCGGCTGATGGAGTCTGCCCATGCGTACGACCCGGAGGCCCGGATCGACGGAGTGCTCTGCCAGCAGATGGCCACCGGTGCGGTGGCCGAAGCGATCGTGGGTCTGCTCATCGATCCCCAGTTCGGGCCGGCGGTGATTTTCGGGATGGGAGGGATCATGGTAGAGGTGCTCGGCGATCGTGCTTTGGGGATTCCGCCCCTCGATCGAAGTACCGCAAGACGCATGATCGAACAGACCCGGACTTCGAGAGTCCTGAGAGGCTTTCGTGGCGCACCGCCCGCGGATATCGAGGCTCTGATCGATGTCCTGATCTCGGTTGGAAACATAGGCCTCGATTGGTCCGAAAGAATTGAGGCATTGGACATCAATCCCCTGCTGATCCTGCCGGAAGGGCAGGGCACAGTGGCCGTGGATGCCCTGTTGATATTGAAAGACAACGGAGAAAAGCAGCCACAGGAGGTGTAAGCATTGAAAGAAATTCTATCCGGGAATGAGGCGATTGCCCGTGGAGCCTATGAGGCGGGGATCGAGATAGCCGCCGGATATCCCGGCACGCCCAGTTCCGAGATCATCAAAACGATCGCCCAAAAATACGGAAATGATATATATACGGAATGGTCGACCAATGAGAAGGTGGCCATGGACGCCGGCGCCGGGGCGGCCTATTCGGGCCGCCGAACCCTGGTCACCACCAAGCAGGTGGGGATGAACGTGCTCTCCGACTCGCTGATGTACGCCGTGTATACAGGTTTGGAGGCGGGATTGGTCGTGGTCACCGCCGACGATCCGGGGATGTTCAGCTCCCAGAACGAGCAGGACAACCGCTGGTACGCCCGGCTGGCCAAGATCCCCCTGCTGGAACCGGCGGACAGCCAGGAGGCCAAGGACTTCGTCATTCTGGCCATTGAGCTTTCGGAAAAGTTCGACACCCCGATTCTCATTCGGACGGTCATGCGGACCTCCCACTCCAAGAGCATCGTGACCATCGGATCCCGGTCGAAAGGCAAGGCGGAGATCGGTCCGTTCAAGCGGGATCCGGCCAAGTACAACTGCACGGCCAGCAATGCCCGCAAGATGCACCCCCGGGTTGAGCAGCGGATCAAGGAAATTGGAGAGTACGCCGGCGGACTGTCGATCAACAGAATCGAGTGGCGGGACCGCTCCCTCGGGTTTATCACCGGCGGTGTGTTGTACCATTACCTTCTCGACGTGTTCCCCGACGCTTCGATCTTCAAGCTGGGAATGACCTATCCCCTGCCGGAAACGCTGATCCGGGAGTTCGCCGGAGGAGTCGAGCAGCTGGTCGTGCTGGAAGAGCTGGACCCTGTGATCGAAGAGCAGATCAAGGCCATGGGAATCGCGGTGCGGGGCAAGGATATCTTCCCGCCCTGCTTCGAGCTGCTTCCAGACGAGATCAAGCGCTACACCCGCGGTGCAGGATTACTCAAGGAAACCGTTCCTCCCCGGAAAGAGCAGTCCGGGAAAGCGGAGAAGCTGCCGGAGCTTCCTATACGATCTCCGGTGTTCTGTGCGGGCTGTCCACACCGATCTACCTTCTATCTGTTAAAAAAGATGAAGCTGCCCGTGGCCGGGGACATCGGTTGCTACAACCTGGGCACCCTGCCTCCCTTCGAAGCCCAGCACACCATGGGGGCCATGGGGGCCAGCATCGGCGTGCTTCACGGCCTGTCCCTGGCGGAACTGCCGGAGAATCGGGTCTGCACGATCGGGGATTCAACCTTCTTTCACTCCGGTATGGCCCCTCTGGTGAACATGGTGCACAACGGCAGTCGGGGCGTTGTGATCCTGATGGACAACAGCGTAACCGCCATGACAGGGCACCAGGACCACCCGGGGGTGGATTGGGCGGTCATCGAGGAGAGGCCCGCCAAGAGAGTGGATCTGGAAGCGGTGGTTCGGGCCATCGGGATCGAAAAGGTCAAGGTGGTGGATGCCTTCAAGATCGAGGAGGTCGAGGAAGGGCTCAAGGATTGTCTGGATTTCGATGGGCCTTCGGTTCTGATCACCCGGGGAGAGTGCATCTTCGTTTCCCGGAATCCTCAAGGTCCCTACCACGTGGATCTGGAGAAGTGCATCGCCTGTCACATGTGCTTTCGGGTCGGCTGCCCGGCCATCGGGCAGTCTACGGAGAAGAACCCGAAGAATGATAAATACAAGTCCCGCATCGATCCCACTCTCTGCATCGGCTGCGACGTGTGCCGTCAGGTCTGTCCCACCGGAGCGATCACGCCGCCGGGCAAGAGCAAAGGTAAGGAGTAGAGTCGTATGGATACGAATTTCTTAGTGGTGGGCGTCGGCGGTCAGGGAACGATACTGGCCGGGGACATTCTCGCCGAGGTGGGCATGACCGGAGGTTTCGACGCCAAGAAGTCAGATATTCTGGGGCTGGCGATCCGAAGCGGCAGCGTGGTCAGCCACATCCGTTGGGGAAAAGAGGTGCACTCCCCTATGTCGATGCTCGGCCAGGTGGATTATCTGCTGGCCTTCGAGCCTTTGGAGTCCCTGCGTATGGTGGAGTATCTGAAACCGGACAGCACGGTCATCGTGAATGACTACCCGATCCCGCCGGTGGCCGTAACCACGGGCCAGTCGGCCTATCCCTCACGGGAACAGATCGACGGCATACTCAGTGCGGCCAGCGGCAGATACTTCAACATCAACGTCACGGAGCGGGCCACCCGGCTGGGAAACGTGAAGGTCGTCAATATCATGCTTTTGGGCGCTCTATCCAGTCTCCTGGAGCTTCCGGTTTCGGTCTGGGAAACGACGATCGAGAAGTACGTCCCGTCGAAGCTCCTGAACGTGAACACCCGAGCCTTCCAGGCCGGACGCGAACTGCTGAATTAGGGTAACGGAGGTAGGAACAATGAAGATCATGGTGATCAATCCGAACACCTCGACGTCGATGACCGACCATATGCGCAGGGAGCTGATGGAGATCAAACGGCAGGACACCGAGTTGACCGTGACCTGCCCGGATAAAGGACCGATCTCCATAGAATCGGCTTACGACGAAGCCCTGGCCATTCCTCCCACCCTGGAGCTGGTCAAACAGGCGAATCAGGAAGGCTGCGATGCCGTGATTCTTGCCTGCTTTTCCGACCCCGGACTGTCTGCCGCCAAGGAGATCTCGGAGATCCTGGTCGTCGGGATCCAGGAGATCTCTTTGCGCATGGCCACTACCCTGGGGAGCAAGTTTACGATCCTGACGCTGTTCAAGGAACGGATCCCCCACAAGGAGAACGATGTCTGGCGGAACAAGCTCAGTCCCTACCTGGCCTCGGTTCGGGAGCTGGGCATGTCCGTGCTGGAAACCGATGAGAAGCCGGATCTGGCCAGAAAGCGGATCATGGAAGTGGCCAAAAAGGCTGTCGAGGAGGACGGAGCGGAAGTGATCGTTCTAGGCTGTGCCGGGATGGTAGGCTACGCCAAAGAAGCGGCCGGCAAGCTCGGGGTCGTGGTCATCGACCCCACTTCCGTGACTCTCAAGATCACCGAGGCCATGGTGGAAGCGGGGCTGGTGCAGTCCAAACGGGCCTTCTACGCCCGGCCGCCGGAAAAAGAAATCAAATGACGAATTCCGAAGTACCGGGAGGAATCCAGGCGGGATTGTGATGTATAACTACTGCGTACATACAGTCAGCCGCGGTCCGCCGGTTCACCGCGGCTTATTGACACCCCAAAAGGCGTGCGTGTACATTGGTCGAACTTTGCAAAACTTCTATGAAAGGAAGGAATTATGAAAAAAGGACTGTTGATCCTGGCGGCACTGCTCCTCGTGGGGACAGTGGCCGTGTTCGCTGGTGCTGGCAAAGAGGGCGCGGGTGCCAAGACCATTAAGGTGGGCGTGAACAGTGAAAATCCGCCCTGGATTTTCGCGGAAGAGGGCAAAATGACAGGCTTCGAGGCGGATATCCTGGAAGAGTTCGCCAAACGGGCCGGCTACAAGGTCGAATACAAGTCTGCTCCCTTTGCCACGGTACTGACCGGTGTGCAGTCCGGGCAGTGGGATATCGCCATGTCGTCGATCTGGATCAAGCAGGAGCGGGCCGAGGTCATGGACTTCGCCGATCCTTACTACGATTCGGGCATCGGTATGATGACACGAAAAGGCGGAATCACCGATTTGAGCCAGATGAAGGGAAAGACCTTCGGCTCGGACACCGGTTCCGCAAATGAAGCCTGGCTCGTCGACGCTCAGGGCGAATATGGTCCCTACGCGCTGAAGAGCTACGATTACTGGGTAGATGCCGCTCTGGACCTGGAGGCGGGCAGAATCGACGGCGTCGTGGTAGACGATCCTATTGCGCTCTACTACATAAAGCAGCATCCCGATTCAGGGCTAGTAATGAAAATCTACATCCCGGGCTTCAAGGCCGGCCAGGCTTTGGCGTTCGAGAAAGGGTCTGCCCTTCGTGATGAGTTCAACAAATATCAAAACGAGATGAAGAAGGACGGAACCCTCGCTAAGATCCACAAGAAGTGGTTCGGCGTAGACCCACCGCCCGACAGCTCCACAGTGAATATCTGGGGTCCCTACATGCCGAACGAAAAGCCTAAGAAGTAACAATTTTAGGAAATGATGAAAGGTTTCCCCGGGAGAATCCCCGGGGAAACCTCAGTATTTCGAGCGGATGACGAAGATGAAGCCGGCTTCGGCTCCTACGGATATCGAGAAAAAATTTCTCCTCTCCCATCCGGAGTGGTTCAAGCTGGTCCGACGGCCGCTCTTTGTTGCAGCGACCTTTCTGGTGCTGGCCGCTTTCGCGGTGTTCCTTCTCCCCGAAAAGCAGAGCGCTTCCCCGGGCTGGCTGTACGCAAGTATGATCATCTTTATCCTTCTGCTGCTGGGTTGGAGCGGGAATGTGCTCGCGGATAAGAGCAAGCCGGAGATACTGAAGATGGGAGTGTCTCTGCTCCTGATCGCAGTGCTCTGCTGGCTGTTCTATCGCTACTCCGGGGCGGAGTGGGAGAGGTTGCGGGAGTTCTTCTTCAACTTTGAAAAGTTGAAGGGCAGCTGGTGGTATCTGCGCAATGGATTGGGGGTCACCCTCTTCCTGGCGCTGATATCAGCGGTTGGCAGCGTGCTGATCGGCCTGATTGTGGCCAGCCTGCGTTCCTACAACAGCCGGACATTGGATCTATTCCTAAAGGCTTATATCGATATCTTTCGCTCCATCCCCATGATCGTGATCATGGTTGTGCTTTTTTTCGCCCTGCCTTATGCGGGAATCTCCCTTGGATCGATTCTTACAACCATAGTGGCCCTGTCTCTGGGATACGGAGCCTACGCCTCGGAATCCTTCCGTGCCGGCATTGAGGCGGTGCACTCGGGGCAGATCGAAGCCGCCCGATCTCTCGGTCTGTCGCGGGGACAGACGATCCGCATGATCATTTTGCCCCAGGCCATTCCGGTGGTCGTACCGCCGTTGACAGGCAACCTGGTCGCCATGCTCAAGGATACCGCTGTGGCTTCGGTCGTGGCGGCGCCGGAACTGCTGAAAAAAGCCCGGGAGCTGTATACGAGCAAGACCAATCCAACCGCGCTGGTGGCGGCGGCTATGATCTATCTCATCGTACTGATACCGCTCGTGCGGATCGTGAACATGCTCGAGAAAAGATTTAAGAAGGAATCAAAATGAGTGACGCGAGTACCTCCGACACCATGATCGAGGTCGTTGACCTGCACAAGCGCTTCAAGGATCTGCACGTTCTCAGAGGGATTAACATGGTGGTCAAACGCTCCGAAGTGGTGGCCATCATGGGACCATCCGGAGGCGGAAAGAGCACCTTCCTGCGCTGCCTCAATCGTCTGGAGGAACCAGGCTCCGGCCACATCTACATAGAGGGTGTGGACATCATGGCCCCTTATATCGACATCAACAAAGTCCGAACGGAGATCGGCATGGTGTTCCAGAGCTTCAATCTGTTCCCCCACCTGACGGCGATCGATAACATCAAACTGGCGCCGATGCACGTTCGCCGGATCAGCGAAAAGGAGGCGCAGGAGCGGGCCATGGCGCTTCTGGAAAAAGTCGGGGTCGCGGACAAAGCGGACGCCTATCCGGAACAGCTCTCCGGCGGTCAGCAGCAGCGGGTGGCCATCGCACGGGCCCTGGCCATGCAGCCCCAGATCATGTTTTTCGACGAGCCTACATCGGCTCTGGACCCCGAGATGATCGGAGAGGTGCTGGACGTCATGCGCACCATGGCCACCGAAGGAATGACCATGATGGTGGTGAGTCACGAGATGGGCTTTATCAGGGAGGCGGCCAGCCGGGTCCTCTTCCTGGCGGATGGATTGATCGTCGAAGAGGGCACTCCCGATCAGATCTTCAACGATTCTCAAGCTAAACGGACCCAGGATTTCTTGAGCAAAATACTTTGAGTGGAAGCTGAGGCGCACGAGCAGCGGATGGCTGAGAAGAAATACGCCGGTTCGACCCCTTCCCGGTTGGCCGATGTAAAGGAGCGGATGGGACACATCCCGCTGATCCGAAGACACGGCTTCGTATACAGCTTTCTGGCGGTGGTGGTCCTGTACGGCGTGTTCCTGCTTCCGCCCAGCGGTCCTCCCGGAATCGCCCGGCTGCTGGTAGTAGGGCTGTTTGCCCTGTTGTTTCTGGCCTGGGCCGTGATCGTGTTCACCGATGAGCTCAAACCGGAGGTTATGAAGACAGTCACCGCTATCGCCATTCTCATCGTCGGCGCCTGGCTGTACTACCGCTACTCGACGGGCCGCTGGAGCGAGATGACCCAACTGTTCTTCAATTTCGAGGTGATTCGCAAGGCCTGGCCGACCCTGGTCCAGGGCTTCTGGACCACCCTTCTGCTGGCCGTATCCGCGGCCGTGATCAGCACAGTACTAGGACTGCTTCTGGCGGTTTTTCGTTCCTTCAACAATGTGGTGTTGAACGTGTTCATCATCGCCTACGTCGATTTCTTTCGAGCCATGCCGATCATCGTGCTGATGTACCTGATCTACTATGCTTTTCCCTTTATGGGGATCCGCTTAAGCGCGATCATGTCCGGGATCATCGCTCTGGGATTGAACAGCTCGGCCTACGTAAGCGAGATCTTCCGGGCCGGTTTCCTGTCGATCAAGATGGGACAGATAGAGGCCGCCCATGCTCTGGGATTGAATCCTGTGAAGACCATGCGCCTGGTCATCCTGCCCCAGGCCTTTAGGGTTGTGATACCGCCTCTGGTCGGCAACTACGTAGCCAGCGCCAAGGATACGGCTCTGGCCTCGGCGATCTCGATCATCGAACTGTTGAAAGCCGGGTTGTCCCAGAAATCTCTGCTAGCCAATCCTTCGCCGCTGATCTTTGTCACGGTGTTATACCTGGTGATGTTCGTTCCGCTGACCCGCTTCTCCGGCCTCCTGGAAAGAAAGATGAAGGCGAGCCAACGGAAGGTCAACCTGTAGACATCCAATACAGGTCGACCTGCAGCGCACACCGCTATTTTACCGATCTGTACCAGTTCTCCGGATATTCATCATCTTCCCAAACCCGTTCCACAGGCGGGATGTTTTCAATTCCCAAGATCTCAGTGATGAAGCATTCCAATACGCCTTTCACGACCGACCCCTGTTCCAGGTGGCCGCCGAAGGTGGGGCAGTCCCAACCACCTCCCGCAACGAAGTGAATCGCGGGGAAGGGCTCTTCCTTGCCGTCCTTGCCGGGCCGCGGGTGAATGATGCCGCCCATTGCGCAGATCATGCTCAGGTTCTCTACGGTCGCACAGCCCTCCCGGTGCCAGTAGTCGGGCTGTTGGTAATCCGGGATCCACATGAGGTATTTTGCCGGCTGCAATCCCCCCATGAAACAGGCGTGGATCTTGGCAAACCTGATACTGTTGTCGATGGCGAATTTTTGAATTCCCAAAAACACGTCGGCTCCCGTGGTCATGCGAATGATGAACTCCCGTCCTCGTTTCGCCTCCACGAAGTGGTATTCATCCGGACTTCTTGCGTCCAGTTCCCATTCTGGTGTCATAGTTCCTCCGATCCTATCTGTATTGTTCCTTCCAGTGTTTTCACTGCCGAACCGCCTAAGCGAATGCTGATTATTTTTCCATTTTCCCTGTGTATCTCCAGTAGCCCTTCCCCCGGTCTGCCCATCAGGTGCCCCTGCTCTATCCTCAAGACAGGTCCGGGTTTCAATCCGCGTTGGATTACATAGGCACCCATGCATCCGGAAGCCGATCCTGTGAAAGGGTCTTCCATATTCCCGTCCGGATCGAAAAAGCGGGCATGGGTGTCGGAATCTTCCTTGAATCCCTGCAGACAGAACAGGAAGGCTGCCGCGGCTTCGGCCCTTCTGAGAAGCTCCCGCAGACGCGGGCGATCCATTTCCGCTTTTTTCAGCACCTCAAGATTCCGGACCGGTACGATCAGGAAAGGCACCCCGGTGCTGATTACCTGTGCCGGCAGCTCCCGGAGAAAGTCTGCTCCTGCTAGATTGAAGCAGGGCAGGACATCTTCGCTCCCGTACTCCTGCCCAAACACAGGTTCCGGCTGGGTCATCACTACCCGGGAAGGTTTCCCGTTTTCAGTGAAAAAGACTTCCACGGGCAGTGTGCCTATGTCGAATTCGAAATTGACAATCCTAGGATTCCCCGGACTGATCCGTCCGTCCTGAGCCAGCAGAAAACCAGTAGCAATTGTAGGGTGGCCGGCAAAGGGGATCCTGTGTTGGGGAGTGAAATAACAGACCCTGAAATCCGCCCGTTCCGAGGCGATAACGAAGGAGGTCTCGGGTTGGTTGCTCTCCTTGGCGATCAGCAGCATCTGCTGCTCCGTCAAGCCTTCCGCCTGGGGTACAACGGCGCAGGGATTGCCGCTGAAGGGTTCTGCGGTAAAGGCGTCGACGAATACGAGGCGATAGTTCATATTGAGTCGAGCAGAACCATAGCATGTTGACCATCCTTTGTCACCACAGCCGACGGGGCGCCCTGTTTGCCTTTAGCAAATTCTTTGCCACACCGTGGGGGCCCGATGGTCCTGTGCCTTGCATAGCGCCGTCAGTTTTACTATGATTTGCATCTTGAAAACCAAGGAGCGCAACAATTGGATAAATCGAGGGAAAACTCGGTCCGTGCACTGGAAAAGGCTCTGACCGTCCTGGAACATCTCAGCAAGCTCGATCGGGATATCGACCTGGCCACTTTGACTCAAGAGATGGATATGCCGAAGACCACGCTGCTACGCCTCTTGAATACCCTGAAAAAACACAACTTCGTGCAGCAGGACGAACGGAGCCGGCGTTACCGTCTGGGATGGGCTCTGATCTATCTCGGTCAGGCCGCCAATAGGGTTTTCAACATCGTCGAGTTCATCCACCCCTTTCTCGAGAAATTGTCCCGGGAGACCGGCGAAACCGCCAATCTCGTTTTTCTCGACAGGAATCACGCCGTGTACGTGGATCAGGTGGTCAGCGACAATATCATCCGCGGTGTGCCCGCCGTCGGCGCTCCCCTCGGATTGCATTGCACCGCGGCGGGGAAAGCACTGTTAAGCTGCCTATCCGATGATCGGATCAAAGCGATTCTAAGCAAAATCGATTTGAAGAAGCTGACAGACAAGACTATTGCTGATCCGGACCGGCTGTATCGGGAGATCGGGCAGGTGCGCAGGCGAGGCTACGCTCTGGACGACGAGGAGACAGAGTTGGGGGGCCGCTGTGTGGCCGCTCCGGTCTACGGCAAGGAAGGATCGGTAATCGGGGCTATTTCGGTAATGGGTCCCACCAACCGGGTCAATCCAGAGACGATTCCCGCCCTTTCGGCCACGGTGTCGGCGGCAGCCCGGGAGATCTCGCGAGCCTTGGGGCATCGAGGGACCGACGGTTGAAATGACCGCCGGGATTGACCATTCCTTCCCTTGTGGGGTAGGAATTTCTGCGTTATTATATTGATTACTTATTGACTAAAGATAGACCAGGAGGAAGGTTGCATGAAAAAGGCATCGCTCGCATTGATACTGCTGGTTCTGGTGGTCGCCTCCGTCAGCGCCCAGGAAACCGTAGACGTGGTATATCTTACGGACGGCCAGG
>CAZSBH010000087.1:8882-16064 GCA_964604845.1 uncultured Spirochaetaceae bacterium | reverse complement strand
ACCCTGTTCGGGCTGGGCGATCCGGAAGCGGGGGAGTATCAGCCCGTGGAAGGCCTGGAGAACTGGGACCACAGTATCGATCTTTCCGAATACGAGGAGGGGAAGTACAACCTTATCATCCGTGGAACCGATACCGCGGGCAATCTTCGCTACGAGGGTCCCTACAATATCTTCGTAGATCCGTCCTCCGATCTCCCGGTGGTACGCATCTCCAATCCGGTTCCCGGCATGCGCGTCGGGGGCAGCTTGAACGTAGTCGGAGCCTGCCTCGACGATGACGGGGTGCAGCGGGTCGAGCTCCGGCTGAACGAGGGTGAGCCTCGCATTGCCGAAGGGGCGGAGTTTTGGTCTCTGCGGCTCAATCTTGAAGGGCTCCCCGACGGCGAGCATACGATAGAGGCGTGGGGGGTCGATATCAATGGAACTCCCGGTGAGCCCCAGTTGGTCCGCTTCTTTCTCGATCGGCGTGCTCCGGCTGTACAGGTTACTTCCCACGAGAGCGGAGCGCTTGTTTCAGGGAAGGTACTGCTCGAGGGGACGGTCAACGATTCAAACGGTGTCAAAGAGTTGGGATTCAGCCGGCAGCGGGAAGGTGCCTACTCCCCTCTCAAGCTTTTTTATGATAAATCGGAGCAGAGATACGCATACGAGCTCAGGATAGACACCGAGGAGCTGGAAGACGGCCCGCAGGTCTTTTGGTTCCGGGCTGAAGACAACACCGGATCGATAGCCTATATGGCTTTTCTCCTGTTCGTAAATAATGAGAAGCCTGTGCTCGAGATTCTCTCTCCTCGACCGGAGGACACGGTAAACGGCAGAGTTCTGGTGGTAGGCAAGGCTGTTGATCGCATAGGTTTGAAATCTCTGTCCTACGAGATAGGCGGAGAGAGCGGCGAAGTCGAATTGGTACTGGGGAATCCCTTCTGGGTTCAGGAATTCGATCTGAGGGACGGGAAAGCGGGAGCGCTTCAGATCAGTTTCACCCTTGAAAACCTTACGGGCAACCAGAGGACGGAAAAGCTCAAAGTTCGGGTCGACCCTGAGGCTGGCAAGCCCCGGGTGGTGATCGCCGTGCCCGGGGAAGGGTCGCAGATATCCAACGGCACGCCGGTGATCGGCTACATCATGGATGACGACGGCGGCAAGAGTGTCGAGTATACAGTTGACGGAACGGGTCCCGAGACTGTGGCCGCAGGCGACGCCTTCCGTTTCGATCTGGACAATCTTGCCCCAGGGCGGCACACGTTGAGTGTCCGGGCAACGGATATCCACGGATCGATCGGGGACGCTGAAAAAGTCCAATTCACGGTAGTCGGTGCGGCGCCCGGCATATCTTTGACCGGGGTCGTTATCGGAGAGACGGTCGAGGCCTACGCTCCCGGGTTTCTCGTCCCCACGGACCAGAAAGCAAAACTCAATGGAGAGATCCGCTTTTCCGGTTCAACTATAAGCGCCGAGTACAGCCTCCAGGGCAGCGGGTTCAAACGCCTGTCGCTGCGCAAGGGCTCTGATCCCCGTATCCAGATACTCGAGATCCCGCTGGCAAAGGAGCTTGCTCCAGGGCGGGTGGATGTGCGTATCCGCTGCACGGACGATTTCGGGAGTGCCGGTGAATATGCCGGATTTGTATTTCTCGGCGCTGCGGATGGGGTGGGAGAGGAAATCCTGTTCGTGGACACCCGCATCGGGGAGGACGGGAGTATTGTTCTTGGTGACGGTCAGCCCCTGTTCGGATATGTGCCGGGAGGGGCGGGAGGCTCCGTGACTTTGGATCCGCCCACGGATCTTCTGAGTGTCCGGCTGGAAGGTTCTCTGGTACGAATCGAAGCGGCGGCATCAGGGGTGAGTGAGCCGCTGCGCATCAAGGTTTCCACGGATAGCGGAGGAACGCTGCTGTCGCGGCCGCTTCGCTTTGTAACAGACAGCGAGCCGCCGAGTATCTCTGTGAGTGAACCGGCAGTGGGAGTATGGTTCGCAAACAACCTCACGATCGCGGGAACTCTGACTGATCCCAGCGGTATCGGGAGCCTCGAGTACGCTTTCGGCGAGGGGATGCCTTTTGCAGAAATTGAAACGAGTGAAATAGAGGGGGCTTTGAGTTTCTCGAAATCCCTTTCCGTCGATGCTTCTGTGGACGGCCCGATCCTCCTTCTCCTTCGGGCTGCGGATTCCGCCGGTAACGTGGTCCTGGAACAGATTCCCCTGTACAGGGATACCACCGCGCCTTCGTTGACGGTGGTGGCGCCGGGTCCAGAGGATGAGCTGAACGGGCAAATCACGCTGGTCGGACAAGTCGAAGATGCGGGAAGGGTTGTCCGGATTGAGTTAGGTGAGCAGGACGGCACGTTTGCAGAAATCGGAGCAGGGAACAGTTTTCGCCATGATCTGAATCTTTCAGAGTACGAATCGCTGCCGCAGAGTTTCCGCCTGAGGGCGGTGGACGCGGCAGGGAACGAGGGATTCCTCGTTCCGACACTGACCGTCAATCCGGAGGCGGACAAACCCGTCGTGGAGATACAGGTTCCCGGTGCGGGAGAGGTGATCAAGAATGATTTCACAATATCGGGGATGGTCTTTGATGATGATCGGGTGGGAGCCATATCCTATAGTCTGGACGGGGCGGAGTTTCGCGAGCTACCGGTGGGAAACAACTTCAGCATTCCTCTGTCCATCGACAGCCTCAGCGACAATGAACATACCATAGAAGTGAGAGCGGAAGACATCGGAGGCCTTTCCGGCGAAGTTGCTTCTTCGACATTTATGGTGTCCACCTCGGAACCGGAGTCGGGACTCTCCGCACCGAGCATCAGCGAACACGTACGGGGCGTCATTGAATTGACAGGGCAGAGCGATGATCCCAACGGAATTGCCGGGGTATTCGTATCCCTCGACAACGGCCATAGTTTCCAATCGATGGAGGGTACTGAGCAGTGGCGTTACAGGCTGGATACAGGACTTCTGGCCGACGGCACACACGCAGTCTTAATCAAAGCGGTGGATAGCACGGGGACCGAAGGTCTTTTTACCTCTACGATCAACATCGACAACCGGGCACCGCAGATTGTTTTAGACACCCCGTCAGACGGCGAAGTATTTACTCAGGTGTTGCATCTGGACGGCAGAGCAATCGACAACATAGGGCTTACCGTTCTGAACGCCCGGTTGACACCTGCCGTGGCTGCCGCAGGTGTTGAAGGCGGTGGTGTGGAGTTTTCCCTGTCGACCGACGGCATTATAGTCCGGGAGCTCGATATCCAGAACCTGCCCGTGGGCTGGTATAATCTCAGTCTGGAGGCGGCGGATGCTGCGGGGAACAGGACGTACCTGTCCCGAAACATTCAGGTAAAGGAATCCCTCGAAGCGGAGAGGGTCGATCTGATGTTTCCCGCCGCTGGTGAGCAGATAGCGGGAAGCTTTACAATAAGCGGTAGGGTCGTGTCCCAGGCAGATATAGCCAGCGCCATGGTCCTTATCGACGGAGTCGTTGTCGATAACGCCGAGCTGGATCACAAGGGCTTCTTTGCACTTACCCTCGGACCGGAAAATGTGGGGCGGGGACCGCATACTCTGCAGGTTCAGGCTCCCCTGCCCGGAAGCTTGCCTCTTCTCTCTGAAGAGCGGCGAATACAGTACATACGCACGGGACCGTGGGTGCAAATCACCAGCCACCCGCCGGGAAGCTTTGTCACCGGGCGTCCCTATCTGGAGGGGCAGGCAGGGTATTTCCTGGAAGCCGTCGATACTGCGGAGGAACAGGCGCCCAAGGAGCGCAAACGTGCCCTGGCCGAGCATGCGGTCCAAAAGGTCGAAGTCAGTTTTGACAATGGGAATACGTTTCAACGGGCCGACGGCAAAGATTCCTGGCGTTTCCGTCTGGAAACTCAAGGCCTGGCGAACGGGCCGTTGCGCATCCTGGTCAGAGCCGCCTTTGCCGATGGAGTCGCTGCGGTGACAAAAACGCAGCTTCAGGTGGATACCAGACCACCGGAGATCGCTCTGTTGAGTCCCGAAGAGGGAGAGAAGTTCAATCAGGAGGTACACCTTCGGGGGACCGCCGGTGATGAAACGGGTCTTGAGAGCGTGGAGATCAGCTTGAGGGAGGGCGATAAGAGCCGCTACGGAGTCCCGGAGTTTATACAGGGGCTGTACCTCGATGTCCACGGGATGGGTGCAACCTACGCCGATCTCGGACTGGGGCTGACCTTTTTCGACGACAATGTGAAACTGCAGCTTCAAGTGGGGACCTCCCCTACCGGACGTTTTTCCGGGCTGGTAATCGGGGCCAAGCTGCTCGCCAATATCGTCACCGTTCCATTTAGTTATTTTTTCGGACCCTCATGGGACATTTTCTCCATGGCCTTTGCCCTCGGCGCGAACTTTTCCTACTTCACGATGTCCGAGGATAGTATTGCGTTCACGGATGAAGGTCTGATGCTGGCTGCGGTCGTGGGTCAGCTCGAATTTGCCCGCTTCGAGATCCCTGACTGGCGTGTTTTCAATACCTACTCCCTCTACTCGGAGCTGCAGTTGTGGTTTATTTCTTCGGACGTGAAAGCCGGTCTGGAAGCTCGCATCAGCTTCGGTTTTCGGGTGGGGCTGTTATAGTTACCTTCGAAGCAGTATAATCTGTCTGCGTGATTCTCCTACTACTCATCGGCGGAGCCGTGGCCCTGGCCCTGCTGGCCTCGTTTCTCTACCTCCGGCACCGGTTCCGACTTCCTCTTCCCCAGGTCGAAGGGACGCTTGAGATCGTCGGATTGAAGGAGCGGGTCGAGATCATTCGGGATCGTTGGGGTGTTCCCCATATCTACGCGGCCGGTCTCGAGGACCTATTCTTCGCTCAAGGGTACGTGCAAGCCCAGGACAGGCTCTGGCAGATGGAGCTGAACCGCCGTTTGGCTAATGGGAGGCTCTCGGAGATTTTCGGCGAGGCGTCCTTCGAGGCGGACCACTTCGTGCGCACCGTCGGGATTGCCAGGGCAGGCCGGAACGATCTTTCCTGTCTGTCTTCTGAAAGCCGTTCCCTCCTCGACGCGTATGTCCGGGGAGTGAATACCTATGTGGAGATGAACCCCCGCAAGTTGTCCCTGGAGTTTGCCCTTCTCGGATTCAAGCCCGAACCCTGGCAGCCGCTGGATACTCTGGCCTGGATCAAGATGCAGGCCTGGCAACTCTCGGCAAACTGGGCTACGGAGCTGCTCAACGCCGCCCTGGTCGGAAAGGTGGGTCCGGAGCGAGCGGCCGGATTGTTCTGCGGCTATCCGCAGGGCAACCCCGTGATTCTGGCCGAGCAAAGGGTAATCCAGGCGGCGGAACAGGTACTGGAAGCGTTCGCTAACCTGGAAACCTGGTTTCCCGCCGATGCCCTGGCCGGGCGGAGCAACAGCTGGGCCGTTCGCGGCCGCCGGTCCCTGACGGGGAAAGCCCTGTTTGCCTACGATCCTCATCTCGGCTTGACCATGCCCTCCCTTTGGCACGCCTGCCATCTGGTATGTCCGCAACTCGAGGCCACCGGGGCCACGTTTCCGGGTGTGCCGGGGGTCGTGGTCGGCCACAATGCGAATATCACCGTCGGCTTCACGACCTCCTTCGCCGATGTCCAGGATCTGTATCTGGAACGGTTCAACCCAAAGAATCCACGGGAATATAGATACAATGGTAGGTGGCGAAAGGCCGAGCGAATCGTCGAGGAGATCCGGGTCAAAGGGGAGAAGGAATCCCGCCGGATCGAGGTAATCCTGACCCGCCACGGCCCCACGGTGGGTGAGCTGCTCCGCATCGAATCCGGTACGGAGAACTTGCGATTTGCCCTCCGCTGGGCGGGATCCGAAGGTTCGGATCCGATCGCAGCGGTACTGCGGATGGACCAGGCCGGGAACTGGTCCGAGTTCTTGGCGGCCATGGCGCTGTGGAGCACGCCCTCCCAAAACGCCCTGTATGCGGATCGGCGGGGGAATATCGGGTATGCTCTCACCGGAAGGGTGCCGGTCCGGAAAAAGGGGATCGGTCTGACGCCGGTTCCCGGCTGGAACGACGAGTATGAGTGGACAGACTGGATTCCCCGGGAAGAGATGCCTCGAGAGTACAATCCCAAGCGGGGTTATCTGGTCACAGCCAACAACCAGGTCGTCGGCAGGGAGTATCCTTACTGCATCGGCCTTGGAACAGCCAACGGAAATCGGGCCGCCCGAATCGAGGAACTCCTCCTGGCCAAGGAAAAGCACTCCCTCGAAGATTTCGCCCGCATGCAGATCGATCTTCACTCCGAACCGGGGCGGCGCTATGCCGCTCTGGTGACCTCCCTGGCCGGGGGAATCCTAAGACAGGGAGTACTGGCGCCTGTTCGGGCTACGGCAGAGGCCGCCGTAGAGCTGCTCAAGGGCTGGCGGGGGGAGATGACTGCCGATTCTGCGGCGGCGGCTGTATACGCGGTCAGTGAATACTACGCCAAGCGTACCGTGTTCGAGCCGTGGCTCGGGGATCTGACAGATTTCTACTGCGGCAGCGGATTGCATACCTTCAGCTCGATCTCCTTCTATCTGGAGTACAGCCATCTGGTCCTTCTCGAAATCCTCGAACACGATGATGGCGGCTGGCTGACGACTCCCGACGGGCAGAGAAGGAGCAGGGAACAGGTGCTGGCGGCGGCGTTGAGATATGCCCTACGCTTCCTGTCCGGCCAGTGTGGGGGGAATCCCTCCAAGTGGAAATACGGCAGCTTCCACAAGGCCTGGTTCAACCATCCCATCGGCAGCCGGAAACCTTTCAACCTGATCTTCAATCCCAAACCGATACCCTATGGAGGGAGCGCGGACACGGTCTGGCAATGCCCTCCGCTGCGCACGGTGCCTCCTCGAAAGGGCGGCAGCTACAGCGCCAGCTGGCGCCATCTTGTCGATTTTGCCGATTTGGAGAAAGCCCTTTCGGTTCATCCGACCGGGCAGTCAGGTCATCCCGCCGGCAAGCACTACAAGGATCTGCTGCCCCTCTGGAGTACGGGTCGGTACTACCCGATGCTTTGGAGCCGGAAGCGGGTCGAGGCTGAAGCGGAGGCCCGGCTGGTGTTGGAGCCGGCCGCAGTCGTTCGATCCTCGAGTCAGAACAAATAGATTTTTTTCATTTTTCCCTTGCCAAAGTTGTATTATTGTACTAAACTTATATTGTACTATTACATTAGTACAA
>CAZSBH010000087.1:0-8782 GCA_964604845.1 uncultured Spirochaetaceae bacterium | reverse complement strand
GGAGGTATTGTGGAATCGACGTTGAGATTTTCATTGGACGCGACCAACGGGGTCCCCTTCTACAAGCAGATCATTCTTCAGGTGGAGATGGCCATCGTCGACGGACGGCTGGACACGGGGGATCAGTTGCCCACGGTACGCGGTCTGGCCGTGGATCTGCAGGTCAATCCCAACACCGTGGCCCGAGCCTACAGCGAGCTGGAGATTCGGGGGATCGTCAACACCCAGCAGGGCACGGGAACCTTTATCAGTGATCAGAAGGTCGAGATCTCCGATGTCGAGCGGGAGAAGATCATGGCGGAGATCACCCGATCCTTCGTCAGCCACGCCGCTTCCTACGGATTCACCTTGGAGGAAATCAGCTCCTATATCAGCGAATTAAAGAGAGGAGAGACATAAAATCATGTATCGAATCAAAGCCTTTGATCGGGTTCGCAACCTTCCCCGGCCGGTTCTGCCGCGGGATTATCGACTGAGTCCCCTGTCCCTGCTGATCCTGGCACTCTTCCTGGGGGCGGGGGTTATCTGGCAGACCGTCGCCGGGCTGAGCGCCCCGCCGATCGAGCTGGTCTACATCACCGCGGAGGTGATCTTCAGCGGGATCCTGATGATGCTGATTCCCGCCTGGGCCTTGGTGCTGGTGTTGATCGCCGGCCTGTGGATCGGCATGTTCGCCCGATATGCGGGGACCATGTTTCCCCTCACCCTGATGATCAGCTCAGGGTACCTCTTCGCCCCGATCTTTCAGATGGCCCATCACTGGGAGAAGGCAGTGATTCTTCGACTCGGCAAGTACAACAGGCTGAGGGGACCCGGGGTCTTCCTGCTTTTCCCCTTCATCGACAGGGTAACCCGCTTCGTGGATACCCGGATCCGGGCCACCGACTTCAGCGCTGAAAAGACCATCACCATGGACACCGTGCCGGTTCACGTGGACGCCCTGGCCTTCTGGATGATCTGGGACGCTACCAAGGCGATCCTCGAGGTGGAGAATTTTCTTGAAGCGGTAGTGCTCTCCGCCCAGACCGCCCTGCGGGATGCCATCGGCCGCCACGATCTGGCCGATCTTCTGGCCGAACGGGAGCGTATCGGCGGAGAGATCCAGCAGGCCCTGGACCGAAAGACCAATCCCTGGGGGATTACAATCCTTTCGATCGAGTTCACCGACATCGTGATCCCGAAAGAGCTGGAGGACGCCATGTCCAAACGCGCCCAGGCGGAGAGGGAGCGTCAATCCAGAGTCATCCTGGGTACCGCGGAGATCGAGATCTCGGACAAATTCGTCGAAGCGGCCAAGCGCTACAAAGATGATCCCACCGCCCTGCACCTTCGGGGGATGAACATGATCTACGAGGGGATCAAGCAGCGGGGGACCATCGTTCTGCTGCCCTCGGGCAGCCTGTCCTCTATGTCCCTGGGCGCGGTGCTCGATGATCTGGCTAAAGGAGCGCTACCCGGCGGGGCGCCAGCGGCCACGGCAAACCCGGATGCGGCTCATTCTTCGGCGCCACCGGAACCTCAACCTGAGAAAGACACGGAGAACAAAGGAGTAAAGCAATGATCAAGGTTGAAAATGTAACCAAAGACTACACCGTCGGCCAGACGGTGGTCCACGCCCTGCGGGGTGTCTCCCTTGAAATCGGGAAGGGGGAGTTCCTCTCCATCGCCGGACCCTCCGGTTCGGGGAAAACGACCCTGCTCAACCTGATCGGCTGTCTGGACAAGGCCACCAGCGGGGAGATCTATATCGTGGGCGAAGCGGTGTCCTCCCAGAACAAGAAAGAACTGGCTCTTCTGCGCCGGCGGAGGCTGGGCTTTGTCTTCCAGTCCTTCAACCTCATTCCGGTGCTCAGCGCCTACGAGAATGTTTCCTTCGCCCTATCCCTGCTCGGTATCAACGGCGCGGAGATCAAGGAGCGGACCTACGGCATCCTGGAGGAAGTGGGGCTCAAAGGCCTTGAAACCCGGCTGCCCGGGGAGCTCTCCGGCGGGCAGCAGCAGCGGGTGGCCGTGGCCCGGGCCCTGATCAAGGAGCCGGACATGGTCCTGGCCGACGAACCCACGGCCAATCTGGACTCCGATACGGGCCGGGAGATTCTCGATCTGATGGTAGCCTTGAACCAAAAACACGGAACCACCTTCGTATTTTCCACCCACGATCAGATGGTGATGGACTATGCCCGGCGTCTGGTAAAGCTGCATGACGGTCAGGTGACCGGTGATAAGAGGAGGGGCTCATGAGCTTTTTGCTAACTCTGGCCTGGAAAAACCTGTCTCGTTACAAACGCCGGACGCTGATCACCGCCATCGCTCTGGCCTTTGGGATCGCCATGTTTCTCTGGATGGACGGCTGGCTGCAGGGGGCGGAACGAGAGTCGGAGCGGAATATCATCTGGTACGAATCCGGTTCCGCCAAAGTCATGACCACGGAATATCTTGAGGATCTCAACAACATGCCCCTCAAGCAGGCCATCGAAGACCCCCAGGCGGTGGAGCAGGCCCTGGAAGGAGCCGGGGTCACGACCACCCGGCGTACGGTTTTCCCCGGGGAGATCTTCTATGGTGAGGGCTCGATGTACATCAAAGTCATCGGTATCGATCCGCAGACCGACGGAAAGATCTATCGGCTCTCCGACACTTTGGTTCAAGGAAGATATCTGGAAGCGGGAGAGCAGGGGGTCGTAATAGGCGAGTGGCTGGCCCAGGACCTGGGAATCGAGGTGGGGGAGGAGATCACCATCCGCACCCGGACCCGCTACGGGGCCTTTCAAACTCTCGAGCTGATCGTGGTCGGTGTGTTGAACAGTCCCAACCCGGTGATCAACAAGGGAACGGCCTACATTCCCCTGTCCCTGGCCGATGAGGCCCTGGAAATGGAGGGGGCGGTGACAGAGATCACCCTTTACTTTCCAGAATGGCAGGATCCCGAGGTCAAGGTGGAGAGTCTGCGGACCCGACTGTCCTCGTTCCCCGGAATCACGGTGCAGAGCTGGAAGGAGCTGGCCCGGGATTTCTTGATGATAGCCCAGATGAAAAGTGCCGGCAGCAGCATCATCCTCTTTTTGGTGTTCGTGATCGCCGCGGTGGGTATCTCCAACACCATGCTTATGGCCGTGTACGAGCGGGTTCGGGAGATCGGGATGATGCGGGCCATGGGCATGAAGGACGGAGCCATCCGCGTGGCTTTTCTCTTCGAAGCCGGCGGGATCGGCCTGATCGGCACCCTGGCCGGTATCGTCATCGGTTTGCTGCTCAACTGGTACATGGTCAACTATGGTATCGACTTTAGCGGTCTCGTGGGACAGATGGATATCGGCTACCGGGTAACCGGCGTATTCCGCAGCGCCTGGCATCCCCAGGCCTTCGTGGGCGGGTTTTTTATCGGGATCGTCGCAACCATGGTGTTCTCCTTAATTCCCTCTTCACGGGCGCTGAAGATGCAGATCACCGACTGCCTTCGCTACGAATGAAAAACAATAGGGGAGTACAGCAATGAAATTGGGGAAAATAGCCTTCAGGAATATCCGCCGCAACAGGCGCCGCAGTCTGCTCTCGGGCACGGCCATAGTCGTCGCCACCATGTTCATCACCCTGGCGTTCTCATTCATCACCGGAATGCTGGGGGATTTGGAATCCAACGTCGTACGCTATGTATCCGGGCACGTCCGCATCCGCAACGTGGAGTACGATGAAAACGAACAGCTCAATCCGCTGCACCTCAGCGTGGCCGACTATGAAGAAGTGGTGCAGCGAATCGAAGCGGAACCGGAAGTGGCGGCGGTCGTACCCCGTACGCGCTTTTTTACCGCCATCTACCGCAACGACCGCACCTACGGCGGCATGGGTCTGGGAGTTGATTTCCAGCGGGAAAGAAAGGTGATGAAGATCCAGGATGCTCTGGAACAGGGCCGCCTGCCCCGGATGGGGCAGAAGGAGATGGTCCTGTCGGCCGGTCTTGCCGAGGAGTTGGACCTGGGCGTCGGCGAAAAGCTGACCCTGCTCACCAAGAACAAGTACATGGGTATGTCCGGTATGACCTTCACCGTGACCGGAATCGTCCGTTTTCTGGTAGCCGGATTCAACGAGAGTTTTTTTCTCGTTCCCATCGATACGGCTGACCGTTTTCTCAAGATGAGCGGCGAAGCCACCGAGGTGCTGGTTGTGCTGCACGATTCAAAAGGGGTCGATAAATTCGCCGGGAAGGCGGCGGGGATCCTCGCATCCATGGGTCGGGAAAATCTTTCCGTCCAGCCCTGGACCAAGATTGGCGTCATCTATGGCTATATGCAGTATGCCCAAACCGCCTACGACGTGATCGCCCTGGTCTTCTTCCTGCTCGCCTCCACGGTCATCATCAACACCACCATGATGGTCATCTTCGAGCGCACGCGGGAGATCGGCACGGTGGCGGCCATGGGGATGACCCCGCAGGAGATCGTGCGCCTGTTTTTTCTGGAAGCCTTCTATATCGGAGCGATCGCCGCTTTTGTCGGGGTCGTGCTGGGTATCGCCGTCACCATCCCTCTCTCCAAAACGGGCATCGATCTGACCCAGTCCATGGGGGGCGTTGATTTGGAAATGAATCCGGTGATCTACCCACAGCTGAATATACGATCCACTGTGTTCGTGTTCTTCTATTCCACAGCGATCGCCAGCCTGGCCTCGTTCATCCCCTCCCGGAGGGCGGCCAAGATCGAGCCGGTCGAGGCGTTGCGGGCGGTTTAGGACAGGGAGATTTCGATGAATTCGCGACTACATTTGCGCGAGGAAAGAGGAGAGTTGCTATGAGACGAGTCGTTTTTCTGATGCTGGCATTTTGGCTGACCGCAGCCCTGGGTGTATGGGCGATCACCGCCGAGGAGATCATCGAGGCGGTGGAGAACAACGAGATCAACGAGGAGGAACGGATCGAAGGGTCGATGATCATCAACGATCGTTTCGGTTCCCGGGTGAAGACCTTTGTCAGCTACGCCTCCGGGGCGGACAGGATGCTGCTCGAGTTCACCAACCCGGAAGAGAAGGGACAGAAGATCCTGCGCCTGGAAGACGAGATCTATCTGTACTTTCCCGAGGCCGAGGAGATCATTCACCTGCAGGGTTCGGCTCTCAAGGAATCGTTGATGGGCTCGGATTTTTCCTACGAAGACCTGACCGGGGAGGGGGAGCTGCTAGATCAATACGAGGTCACCCTGCTCGGGGAGGAAAGCATCGACGGACGCAAACACTATCACCTGGAACTCAAGGCCAGGAAGCGCGGTCTTGCCTACCCGAAGCAGGAGGCCTGGGTCGACGCGGAGTACTGGGTGATGACCCGGGCCAACGCCTACTCCCTGTCAGGGCGCTTGCTCAAGGAGATGGAGCTCGGCGATATCCGAAAGATAGCCGGGAAGTACATTCCCCACTACATAATCATGCGGGACGCGATGAAGAAGAACTCCTCCACGGAGATGCGGATCAAGAAGATCGACCTGCAGGCCGATCTTCCGTCGAAAATCTTCAGCCTCGAGGAGCTGACGTGGTGAGGCCGGCTGATCTGCAAAGCCCCGGGATCGCTGCACTGTTCATACTGGCTGCGCTCACCCTGCTCACCCTGATCCCCGGGAACCTAGAGGCTGAAGTGGCTTCCTCGGTAACCATCAGCGGTTATACGTCGGTGCTCCGTTCCGGTAACTCTGCGGAATTGCTGGCGGTGATGAAGAGCAGTCTCAGTCTGGATTCCGTAGACAACAAGAACGTCAAGGGGTACTTCCAACTGGACTCCTGGATCGCAGAATCGTTTAGCTTCGATGTACCACGAGCTTACCTAAAGGTGCGGCTGCCCTGGTTTCGACTGACTCTCGGGAAGACCCGGGTCTCTTGGGGAGACGGCTTCGTGTTCAACGCAGGCGATGTTGTCTTCGGCAGCATGGGTTCGATCTCGGGGGATCTATCGGCGGAAACGCTCCGAAGCGAGACCGGGTGGCTTGGGGCGGTGTACATTCCCCTGGGCGCCTTCTCCTTTCTGGAAGCGGTGGTCTTCCCTTACCCGCTGCCCGACCCTGAAGGTACCTTTGCCGATGGCCTCTCGTTTCTGTCAGACACCGTTCCCTTCCACGAGCTGTCCGGGGGAGCCCGTGGAGCGTTCAAGCTCGGTAGCACAACCCTGGAGACCGGCTACTACGCTTCCGGGCGGGCGGCGGAGCACAGGCCCTATATCAGCTTCCACGGCCACCTGCTGGTGGATTGGAACCTCTCCGCTTCCATGGCCATCCCCATGTTCGATCCGCAGTGGCAGCAGTGGGACGAGTGGCTCGCGCTCTCCGCAGGACTGTTTCATTTCGTCAGTCTCGGCGGGAGCAGAAGCCTGTCCTTTCGCCTGGAGGCGGCGATTCGTCCCGGCGCCGATTGGATAGAGACCTCCAGTGGTAGGGATTACGGCATATTTCTGTTCCCGGAGATCGCCTTTTCCCCATCCGACACGTTGTCCCTGCAGCTGCGAACCCTGGTTTCGCCGGTGGATTTGTCCGCTGTTGCCGTGGCCGGCGTGAACTGGAACATCTACCAAGGGCTGGATGTATTCAGTTATCTGTCCCTGATGACAGGAGATTCGGACGATCTATACAGCTGGGATGGCTACGCCGGCCAGAGCTGGACCACGGGCTTGGAATTTGTCTATTAGGTACAGAGTGTCTTCTTTTGACCCTGCAACCCGGGTAACTTAATCAAAAACCTTTAAAAAGTTTCTTGACAAAGTCCCCATATGAGGGCAGAGTAATGAAAAGTCGCTCTCCGGAGAGGAGGATTCCCCTGTTAGATAAAAAACCGTTGCGGCTTCATATGAAATCGGTACGTTTCACCGCTGTCATAGGGATACTCCCCTTTTTTGTTTTTTGTCTGGCCTTCGAAATTGTTCCAATTATCGTATTAATCAAAGAAAGTTTTGCTACCACAACCGGCGGCCTGACGTTGGCTAACTACTCCGGTTTGAGCCAGGCGGTTTACTTGAATTCCTTCTGGAACAGCATCCGTCTCTCTGCTATCACCGCCCTCTTCGGCACGGTCTTTGGGACCTTTATCGGATACAGTATCCTGCAGATAAGATCCAAACGTATCCGTGCCCTCTTCGAAGCTCTGTCGAATGTCACCACGAATTTTGCAGGGGCACCCCTTGCCTTTGCTTTCATCATCATCCTCGGTGCCAATGGGGTTATCACCCTGCTCTTTGCCCAGATCCTCCACCTCAATCTCTATCCCGGTTTTCAGATCTACTCCTATGCCGGCCTGGTGGTCGCCTACTCTTACTTCCAGCTTCCGTTGATGATCCTGCTGATCATCCCCTCCTTTTCCGGTTTACGGCAAGAATGGCGGGAAGCCGCCGTGAGCATGGGGGCCACCACCTGGCAGTACTGGCGCTACATCGGCTTTCCGCTGCTCGCCCCCTCCTTGATTGCAGGATTGGTGCTCCTCTTTGCCAACGCCTACGGAGCCTACGCCACGGCGTACACTCTGGTCGGGTCCAAACTCATGCTGGTAACCACGCAGATTGCCTTCGTCATTACCGGTGAAGTCCTGCACGATCCTGCCCTGGCCAAAGCGATGGCCACTGTTTCGCTGATTATTATGGCTGTCTGCATTCTCATCTATCGGATAACCATCGCCCGGGCCCGGGGGTGGGAGAATTGAAAACCAAAAATCCGGCCAAACCCATATTTCTGGTTCTTTTTGTGCTCTACATGTTGATTCCTATCCTGGCCACTTATTTGTTCTCCGTGGCTGTACGTTGGGACCGGTCCATCCTACCCGAAGGATACACCCTGGAGTGGTACGCAAAGACATTTCAGCACCCCTACTTCATTATTACCCTTAAAAACTCATTCATTTTGGCCGTATACACGGTAATAGCCAATATTATCCTGATCGTGCCTGCCACCTATGTCGCCCACACCCGCCTTCCTGCGGCAAAACTGCCGATGGACATTCTGACCATTCTTCCCTTCGGCATTCCCCGGGTCATCCTGGCATTGGCACTGATCACCGTGTATACGATTCAACCCATCGCTCGCTCTCCGTTTCTTCTAGTCTGCGCCTGTACGATTTTCTCCATGCCCTATATGTACAGACCGGTGTCCAACAGTCTATCGGCCATCGATCTGCGGACCCTGAACGACGCAGCCCAACTGCAGGGCGCCAACACCCTGCAGGTTCTGTTCTATATCATCGGTCCGAATATCATGACTGGAATGATTAGCGGGAGTCTGTTGGTGTTCTCAGCCATTTTCGCGGAGTATACGTTGGCTCGATTGATAACGGGCGCTCGTTTTAAAACTCTGCCCGTACTTCTGGTCGAGTTTACCCGGAGGGACGGGCGCATCGCTTCGGCGATCTCGGTGATCGCCTTCACAGTTGCTCTGCTCCTTTCCCTGGCCATTATCATCATCGCCAGAAGGAGCAAAAAACCCGCTACAGGCGAGGTAGTGAACAGCAGGTAAAGGAGGTGATGGAAGAGAAATCGTCATCTTAGGGCTGAAGTTTTTCAGGGCTCAATAAAAAAAAGAAGGAGAAGAGAAATGAGAAGAGGAATCGTTTTCACTATTGCGTTCCTGGTGTGCGTTCTTTTGACCGGAGGCTTATTTGCCTCGGGTACTGACGAAAGTACGGGACCGGCAGCAGAACCCGCGTCGATGGAAGCGCTCATTGCGGCGGCGAAAGAGGAAGGTGTGCTGGTCTCCTATGGACTGCCCGATGACTGGGTCAACTACGGAGGTATCCTGGGGATACTGAAAAACAAGTACGGCATCAAGTC
>CAZSBH010000086.1:12967-16514 GCA_964604845.1 uncultured Spirochaetaceae bacterium | reverse complement strand
CTGCGGCCACTCGATGCAGTAAATCTCTTTGAGCCTTTTGTTCGCCGGAGTTAGGGTCTTTATATTGAAGAAATGACACATCGATCGAAATTTGCACTCGCTTTCTTGCTCTATCACATCAGGCCTCTTTTTCCCAAATCGCCTTCGCCTCCACAAACTTCTTGAGCACCTCGTCATTGATATACCCGAGTTCGATGGCGATCTCCCCGAACCGGCGGTTATCCCCGTCTTTCTGGGCTCGAAGTACATCATGTACTTGCCAGGATTTCATAGCACCGATTCGGACCAGGAAATCACCGATTTTACCGACACTGGTTTTCTTCCTCCTCGCTTTCCATGCTTCCTTTGCTTCCAGATATTGGTGCAGTGCGTCTTTGTTGATATAGCCAAGCTCCCGACCAATTTCACCGAATTTCCGTTTATCGCCGGATAACTGTTTTGAACATATGATGTCAACTTGAGTTGTATCGATCTCACCGATCCGAACCAGAAACTTGCCAATCTGCTCACTCATCTCATAATTCCATCAGTATATCGCTGACGCGAATTCTCAGCTGCTTTTCCCATTGCTTGGAGCCGTGGTTATTGAACAACTCATCCTTTGTGAATGCGAAAACCGAACTCTCCGCGCCGCGGTGGATAGCAAGCCGATAGATCCCGGCAGCGGGATCTATCAGCCCTTGGCCCCAACTCATCGCATCTATCCGGCTGGAGCTTTTCTTCTGAAGCTCTCGGACGATGAAGTCCTTAGCGTTGCGGAGTTTTTCGGTTTCAGTCATCCCCGATCTTCCCCAGGATCTAGTCGTCTCGTCAGCCAGCGCCCCATTTTCATCCTTATGTCTCCATTGTTTTCAATATCTTCTCAATCTTATCCAGCAACCAAGCCTTCCATTCACTGCTTCCATATCTTTCAATCAATTCAGCTCTCGGGAAAGTAAAAACTATCTTCTTTTTGCCGTTATTAACGATCAATCCATACTCATCCGGACCCAGACCTAGGTTTTTACTGCCCCAAAAAAGACCTCCCATCTCTATTGGCCCTTTTCTCTTCAACTGATTGAAAATGTAATTCTGGGCATAGATACTAAAGATTTGTTCGTGCTGGAATATCATTCTTTTATGCCGTTTCCGCTCAATCGGCTCCCCTATTCCTATTCCCGATCCCGGAGGCCTGCGCCCAGAACTCCACCTTCTCGAGTGCCCGTTGGCCGTCACCCGCAGCTAAGTCGATGAGCTCTTCCTCGGTAAACCCGGTCGTGTAGCGTTTCTCGTATACCCAGAGGGCCAGGCGGTGCTCATCTCTCTTCGAATCATCGGGAATCTGTCCCCACGTCAAGGCTTGTATCCGGGAGGCAAATTCCGGATACACTTTCTTGATATAGTCCAGAACGATCTTCTTGCCTTCTTTGATTTGCCTTTCGGTGTCTTTCACTGATCCCCATCCTCCAGCCAGAAACTACGGCTAGTTTCCTTCTTTCACATCAATTTTATTCAGTTTGGCCATACAATCCGGACACAATCCTCTCGGAAGTCTTATTTCAGGATGCTGGTCAAGATACGTTAACAACTCGTTCCCCGGATCTCCCGGAATCCAGATTTTTCCGCATTCCTCACAAATAGGATAACGGCGGATCAGGATCTTCCGCCAGTTGTTCAGACGCCTGTATTTGACTGCCAGGTCCCTGATTGCTCCTATGATTCCACTCATGGTGAATATGATCCCATATCCGATCAACAAATCCTTGAACGAGTGGATCCAAATTCCCGTTTTCAAGTAAAAGAACAAGATGATGATGGGCACGGAAATCAGCGCTGTTACAATACCGCCCCAAAACCCATACAGAATCGACACGACCAGTACCGGAATGAGAATCAAAGCCCCGAACCAAACAGTCCCGACTCCCTGCAGTCCGAAGAACAAAGCCGTATATGCGACAAATGAGAGAAAGCTGATTGCCAACTTCGTTATTTGAGTCGGAGATGGAAGGCGCTGTTTTTTTCTCCGTTCTTTCTTCCGGGATGTCTTCTTTCTTTGTTCGACTTCGAAGGGAATAACCGATGTCACTTTCGGAGTGACGGACCGTTTCTGAAGGAACCAATTGATCTTGTCGAGAATCATACGCTCCCATTTCTCTGATCCCTGATCCAGCACTAATTCCTACAGAGAAAACGGTAGGGCGAAACGTTCTTCGCCTATATACATTGCCAGGTAATGAATGCTGGCCTCCCAGTCATTTTTCCGTTCGTTCCACTCCCATTTCACGATCAGGCTTTTAGCCGAGTCCAACAACTGGTTGACGATATAGAGGTGTGCGCGCTTAACCCTGTCGCGAATCGTCTGAGGATCCTCCTCTCCTTCATTCTTGAAAACAGCACTTTTGGGATGATCAACTATTTTGTCTGACTGTTCTGGGGTCAAGATCGCTTCCAGCTCATCATCGGAAAGAGAAACGTTCTGCCAAAAGTCAGAGGCGGCAATAGTTTTACCGCAATTGGGGCACGAGATCTCAAAGTCTGGATCACGGAGCTGTTTAAGTGTGATTTCGTAGGCAGTGCCGCAGGAGCAGTTCAGTTTTATTGGTTCTCGGGAATTGTCCGGTTTCATCGAGAATCCCTTTTGTGAGTATTTTCGCTTGGTTTTCCGGCCAGGCGTATCGGGATTTTCGTGAATCTGAGTGAGGAAATCCCTGATGCTGTGATCAAGATATCCCGAAGCATCGTGATATCCATTAAATAAACGCCGTCTTGTCTCTTCTAAATCGATTGTCCCATTGGGCAAGCGAAGGGGGTGGAATTCGCCAATCTCATCCTGCTCGGTCCTCTTTTTTTGCCTCTTCAGATTCTCTGGTTTCAGCTAATCCCTCTTCAAGGCCGTCTAAGTACCCTTCAATTCTTTTGAAATGCGCCCGCTTTCGTATCACCTTTTCAACCAGGCGTCGAAGTTCCAGATCACCTATCACCACCCTGTCAGCTAAAGGATCTAGTTCTTTCAGCGGTCGTGTATGTTTGCGTAGTTCTTTGATCTCTTCGATCATCTGTTGTGTAAGTGATTTTTCGGGACCTCGGAGCCGCAGATCCGCCTCTTCGATCGACACGTCTATCTGGCCGAAGAGCCAGCGGGAATCTATCGGGGTTTTTTCGAGGAAGAGCTGGAGATTTTCAAAGTTAAGGGATCTCGTTTCGCGTCTTTCGACCTTTCCCCAGGCTCGATCGGACATGTTAAACCAGCTACCGACCTCTGCACGGGAAAGCGCCCTGTACTTACGAATGCGGATGATTCTCTCGAAGATATCCAGTGGGGACCTCCATGTCCCCTCCCACGAATCGCAGTATACCCTAAAAGTTGTACCCACACAGTTCTTCGGTTTTTTTGTTGCCCCATCGGAACCGACCCAATATGTCGAAATAGTATACATCTCCGGGGAAATCCTCGAACAAATCCTGCAACTGGCGCTCGCTGTCTTCGAGGGCATTCCCCACTATAGGGTTCTGCCTATGAATGGCCGCGAGGCTCTTATGCTGCTCAACAAGTTCGTGGAAGATCTGC
>CAZSBH010000086.1:0-12867 GCA_964604845.1 uncultured Spirochaetaceae bacterium | reverse complement strand
ATTGTTACAATTCTAGTCCTCATGGCTGTTGGGTGCACCGGGAATCGACGATTCCGGCAACGGATTCGATGGGATTCTGAACGGAGCTACGTGGGTGAACGATGGCGTCCGAGGGGGAGTGCTCGAGTTCGACGGGATCTGTGATTATGTGGATCTTCCAGAAATTGATTCCTCGGCGCCACGTCTCTGTCTTTGGTCTTGTCTACGTGCTGAAGGTTTTTTAAATCGACTTTGCTCATATATTGGAACCCTAATATAAGTATCGATATCAATGCGTATTTCCTATACAAATGCACATTGTCGTGTTACTCTTTCCTTACCCGTAGGTTGACCTTCTCAGGATCAGAAAAATGAAGGAAAGAAGACAGATAGAACGCTTAGAAATGCAAACACCGGCACGAATTGAGGTCGTGGCCAAAGGTGGCAATAAAATAAGCCTGCAGGCAGAAACAAAGGATATTTCCAGCCGCGGCGCATTTTTCATCACCGAGAATCCAATCGAAAAAGACGCTAAACTGGATATCGAGTTGATATTATCGATGGAGAAGTTACAGAAGCTATTGGACGGCAATCAACAAATAAAGATACAAATACAAGGTACCGTCATTCGAAACGACCCGGACGGAATTGCGGTAAGTTTCGGCAGGAAATACCAAATAACCACATTCAATCACGGTCGGGAATTGTGATTTAAACCGGTATCTCGATTCGAGGAGGCGTTTGACCTTCTCAACCTTCCCGGATAAGAAAAGTGCTCACCATCCGTCCCTGGCTCCCGGGGCGGATTCGGGTGCTGCCCGGCGCGAAATCGAGAGTTCGAGTCGGGATCAGTCGTATCGACGGCGCCTTCGGGCCGCCCCGCCGCCGCTTCCGCCGAATATGATGCTCGCCCCAAGCAGGAAACCGAAGTTGTACCAACCGCCGCTGTTGTGCACCTCGTACATCTCCACCTTGTCGGAAAAGAGGGAGATGATGAAGGTGACCGGAGAAATAATGCCCTGCCACAATCCCAACCAGAAACCGGCGATCTCACCTTCCGAATCGGCGGTATCCACCAGCTTGTTGGCTCCAGGGGCACACCCGGCCAGGGTGATCGCAAGGATACAGATAACACACAGAATCAACACCCGTTTCATAAAACCTCCTATGGTCTTTTCGGCCCATATATCGTCTTCAGTGTCCTTCCCCGCGGAGCATGCTCAGTGCGTGTTCCATGATCGGGATAAGAACACGGGCGCACAGGCGCACCGCCTTCACAGATCCTGGAAAGTTGACGATGATCGTGTTTCCTCGAATACCGGCAACCCCCCTGGATAGAACCGCCATTGGTGTCTCCCTGTAGGATTCGGCGCGCAAGGCCTCGGCAATCCCCGGCAGTTCCCGTTCGCAGTAGCTGAGGGTCGCCTCTGGGGTGACATCCCTGGAGGAGATCCCGGTTCCGCCGGTGGTCAGGATGAAATCGGCATCGGTATGACGTTCGAAGGCCTCGTTGATGGCCTGAACCTCATCGGGAACGACCTCCCGCCGGATCTCAGAACCGGCAAAGGCTTCCCGGAGGATCGACACGATCTCCGGACCTGAGAGGTCCTCATATTGCCCGCGGGAAGCCCGGTCAGAGATCGTAATAACACACACTGTCACAGCTGATCGTTCCTCCCTGAATCACCTTGGTGAAGATGCCCTGCCGCGGCATGACGCAGTCTCCCACGGCCTGATAGATCGCGCAGCCGTGATGGCACTCTTTACCGATCTGGGTCACCTCGAGAACTACCTCACCCAGATGCAGGCGGGTTCCTATGGGCAGCGTGGCCAGCTCGATTCCTTCGGTGGTGATGTTCTCGGCGAAGTCTCCGAACCCGATCTCGACGCCTTTGCCCCGCATGGTCTCGACATCCTCGTTGGCCAAAAGCGACACCTGGCGGTGCCAGGGCCCTGCGTGGGCGTCCCCTTCGATGCCGTGGTCGGGACGAAACACCGCCTCCTCCACGGGTGTTTTCTGCGCCCCTTTGCTTTCAGATACATTGATTGAGAGAATCAAAAACGAATTAGGCAATTTCGGGTCCTCCCAGAGGCTCTTTGGTTTTTTCGAGCAGGCGGATCTCCCCGATCCTCATGCCGCTGTCCACGGCCTTGCACATGTCGTAGATCGTCAGGGCTGCGACGGACACCGCTGTCAGCGCCTCCATCTCGATTCCCGTCTTGTCGGTGCACGCGGCGATGCTCCGGATCTCGATCGCCGTTTCCAGAAGCTCGAACTCCAGATCGAGCCAGTCGATGGCGATGTTGTGGCAGAGGGGAATCAGGTCGGTGGTACGTTTGGCCGCGGCGATACCGGCGATCTTGGCGGTAGCCAGCACATCTCCCTTGTCGATCAGGTTTTCCCTGATTCTGCGCACCGTATCCTTCGACAGGAATATCTTTCCGGCAGCCCGGGCCGTGCGCCGCAACCGCGGTTTGGCGGATACATCGACCATCCTGGCTTTACCCGATTCATCAACATGACTGAACTGCTTGTCCTTGCTTCCCATTCCCCTATCCCCCGATCTCCATCATGCTTCTCCCCGTGCAGACGGATCCACGCTCGGGCTTACGGGCAATGGTCTTGCGCAAACTACCCTCGATATCTTCCATGTCGATTGGGATTTCCTCGTTGGAGTGCAGGCAGGGCTTGAGAGACCCGTCGGCGAGCAGACGGATCTTGTTGCACTCTTCGCAGCGGGGAGGTCTGTCGTAGTTATAGTTGTCCGTCTTCTCCGCTCCCAGAGCAAAGTGGTTGATCAGCTGCAGTTTCAGTCCACTCTCAGAGCAGAAACGCCGCATCTGATCGATCTCCTGTTCCGGGGTGTCGTCCAGCACGACCATGTTGATCTTTGCGGGGATCTTTTCCCGCAGGGCCGCTTCGATACCCCGCAGGACCTGCTGGATCTCTCCTCCCCGGGTGAGATAGCGATAGCGCGCCGGATCCAGCGTGTCCAGGGATATGTTTACGCTGTCCAACCCGGCGGCTTTGAGCTCTCCGGCGAAACTGTCCAGCAGGGTGCCGTTGGTGGTCATGGCCAGATGTTGCAACCCCCTCACGGAGCGAATCATCTGCACCAGATTCACGATTCCCCGCTTCACCAGGGGTTCCCCGCCGGTCAGGCGCACCTTCGTCAATCCCAGCTTCACCGCAGCCCGCACCACTGCGGTGATCTCCTCGAAGCTCAAGAACTCTTCGTGCCGTCGAACCGCCACTCCCTCTTCGGGCATGCAGTAGCGGCAGCGCAGATTGCACTTGTCGGTCACGGAGATGCGCAGGTAGGTGATTTCACGATTATAAGAGTCGTACATCGAGCTCGCTTCCTTGTTCGATACGGGTCGTTCCCCTCTCGATTCGAATCAGCCCTTCCGCGTCCCGCAGCGCGCTCAGGTGGGAGGACCCGTGGTAGGAGAGGGGATGAATCCGGTTTCCTTCCAGCCTTACCGGACGATACTCCAGGCGCTCCGCATCCCGCCGACTGAGTGCTTCGGCCAGAACACCGGTGAGCACACGCGGCCGGTAGGAGAGACCCATCCAACGGTAGAGGAAGATCTTCACAAATACTTCGAAGATGACGAAAGTGGACACGGGATTGCCCGGAAGTCCGAACACGAAAGATCTGTCTTTTCGGGCAAACAGGGTCGGCTTGCCCGGTTTCACCGCCAGCTTGTGAAAGTGGATCTCCGCGCCCAGCCTTTTAAGCACATCGGGTACGAAGTCTAGGTCTCCCATCGACACTCCACCGGAGAGAAGCAGCACATCGCAGTCCCGGAGCGCGAGCTCTACCATCCCGGCGAGCTTCTCCGGATCGTCCGGCACCACCCCGTAGTACCGGCTGCGGGCATTCATGGCCGCAACCTGTGCGCAAAGCTGAGGACCGTTTGAGTTGTAGATTTCTCCGACTTTGAGCTCCTCTCCGGCACCCCGCAGCTCGCTGCCTGTAGTAATGATCCCCACCAGCGGCATTACCGATACGGGAACCGCCTCGAATCCTTGGGACGCGAGCACCCCGATATCCTGGGCAGTCAGCACTTTTACTCCCAGGAGCGGATCCCCGGCCTTCAGGTTCTCCCCCCGAGCGATGATATTGGCGTACGGCTCCGGCTCGACAACACGAGCCCAGCCGTCGGCCTCCTCCGCAAACTCGACCCGGACGATCTTGTCCGCTCCCTCGGGCATCATTGCCCCGGTCATGATCTTGCTGCACTGTCCGCTTCCGATCTTCTTCTGCGGCACAACGCCTGCCGCGATGACCTCCACGATCCGGAAACGGTCCGAGGAATCCGCCGACTGCAGGGCAAAACCGTCCATAGCCGCCTTGGAAAAGGGAGGCGAATCAACCCGGGCGCTCACCGCCTGAGCCAGAACACGGCCCAGGGCTTCCACCACGGGCACAACCTCCACCTGGGGGGTGAGCTCATCCTCCTGGAGGATCTTCAGTGCCGCATCCGGGTCCAACATCCTTCTCTCCTTCTCAAGTCTAGTAGAGGCGGATCGCCGATGCTTTAAAGGTAACATAAAATCGCTCGCCAGGCACGACCTTCAGGGAATCGACGGAGTATTCGGTAATCAGAGCCTGCACCGGAAAACCGCAGTCCAGACTCACCCGTGCCATGTGATCGATCTTCTCCACTTTTTCTACAGTACCGCGGAACTGGTTCTGCGCACTGGTGTAGATCCGCTCTTTGGATAGGATCACATCATCAAAGGGAAGCACCGCCGTGGTGAATCGGCCCTCCTGAGCGGGACAGCGCAATACTTGAGTTGCGGTCCGGAAGTAGGCAAACCTGTCGTCGGTACTGTCAACAACACCCTTGAAGATGTTCTCCTTTCCCGGTACTCGCCTCCCCTCCTCCAGGAATATCAGGCGGGTACTCAGCCGATAGGCGAAGGCCGGGAGGTGGGAGCTGAAGATGATCGTGGTGCCGGCATCGGCCAGGCGGAGAATCAGCCGCTCCAGCAATTCGATCGAGGCTGCATCCACGTTGGCCGTGGGTTCGTCCAGGAGCAGAACTTCGGGATCCAGCACCAGGGCTCGAGCGATGGCCACCCGCTGCCGTTCACCTCCCGAAAGGCGGCGGGCCCTGCGGTGCTCGAAACCGGTAAGCCCAACCCAATTCAACGCTTCGGCCACGGCCCGACGTACCTCCTGTGCAGGCTTGTGCCGCAGCCGCAAGCCATAGGACACGTTGGCGTAGACACTTCCGTCGAAAAGGTACGGGTCCTGGTGGACGAGCACGGTTTCCCGCCGCAATCGGGGCATGGTTTGGGGGCAGAGGGGCTGCCCCCGATATCTGACTCTTCCGCCTGAGGCGGGGAGCAGGCCGTTCATCAGTTTGAGCAGAGTGGTCTTCCCCGATCCATTGGCACCGACCAGGGCGACGACCCCCCCCGGCTCAATCTCCAGGACCGGCAGATCTACTACTGGATCAGAGTCGTAGGCGAAGCTCAGGCGTTCGAGCAGAAACAGCGGCTCAACGCTCATGCTTGATTATCCCATGGAGGGTGAAATTCACCAGGAAAGCGATAGCCATGAGGATGATGCCTAAGGCCAGACCGAGCTCAAACTCCCCCTTGCTCGTCTCCAGAGCGATCGCCGTGGTCAAGGTTCGGGTATACCAGCGGATGTTGCCCCCAAGCATCATGGCCACCCCCACCTCGCCGACCACCCGCCCGAACCCCGACAGCACCGCCGAGAGGATGGCGATGCGTCCCTCCCGGATGGTCATCCAAAACACCTCCGCGGGCCGCGCCCCCAGAGTGATCAGGGTCTCCGGGAGGCGCCGATCCAGCCTGCTCAGCGCACTGTAGACCAGCGAAGTGACCAGGGGGAAGCAGAGAATCACCTGGCCGATGTGTATCGCCGCAGGACTGAACAGCAGCCCCAGGGACCCCAGGGGACCGGCCCTGGAGATGAAGGAGTACACGAGTAGTCCCACCACCACGGTGGGCAAGGCCATCAGGGCGTTGAGAAAAGCGATCACTCCCTTCTTGCCCCTGAAGCTCTTGAGCCCGATCAGGAAGCCGAGGGGGAGGCTCAGGGCGGAGGCGACAACCACGGATACCAGTGATATCCGCAGGGAAGTCCAGGCGATAAAATAGACCTCCCTGTCCCCTGCAAAGAGCAATTGAATGGCCTGCCCGAATGCCCCGAGCATCTCTCCCCCCTACTGCGGGTTAGTCGGTCACCGCATCGGGAAAAAACAGTACGTCTCCCCCGACCTTGTACTCGCCGATGATCTTCTGACCTTCTACTGAAGTCATCCAGGCGATCAACTGCATAGCTGAGAAGTAGTCTACGTGGGGGAACCTGTCCGGATTTACAGCGATGATGCCGTAGGGGTTGAAAAGCCGCGGGTCGCCTTCAACCAGGATCGAAAGCTGAACCTTGTCCTTCATGGACAGGTAGGTTCCCCGGTCGGCGAGGGTGTAGCCCTGCAGGTCGTTCGACATGGTGATCACCGGCCCCATGCCCTGGCCCGCTTCCCGGTACCAGCGGCCCGACGGACTCAGGTTGGCTGACTTCCACAGCGACTGCTCCTTGACGTGGGTGCCTGAGTTATCCCCCCGGGAGACGAAAGCCGCCTGCTTATCGGCGATGCGCTTGAGTGCCGCCGCGGTGTCCTTCATGTCCCGTACACCGGCCGGATCCGAAGAAGGCCCGACAATGATGAAGTCGTTGTGCATGACATCGCGGCGGTTCACGCCGTAGCCGTCGGACACGAATTTGTCCTCCAGCTCCCGGGCATGCACCAGCACCACATCCACATCACCGGCTTCACCCAGTTTGAGGGCCTGGCCGGTTCCCACGGCGATCACGTCCACCTTGAGACCGGTCTTGGCCTCGAAGGGCGGCAGCAGCACCGCCAGCAGCCCGCTGTTCTCGGTGCTGGTGGTCGTTGCCAGACGCAGCCTTCCCGACTGGGCGGGTAGAAGCACCGCCGCCAGACAGAGAGCCAGAGCGAACAGAATAGCCTTTTTCATACCGATACCTCCAATAAGGAAATTTATTGAAGGCAAGAAACAAGGATTGTTGGGATCCTTTTCTCGCCTTTCCAAATACGGGAGGCATGCCCGTTTCCAGGCATACCCTATCGGTGAAGAGCCGTACCGGGAGTGGATTAGGTCTCTTCACTCGGCGAATTTGCTGATACCGTCGATCGATCCGAGGGTAGGTTAGGATATACTCTATGAAATTGTCAAGACGATAAAGGCGCCTGTACGGATCCTATTGTGAGGGAACCGAAGCCCGCCGGCGGAGAACTTCTTCGGCGGCCGTGACGATGTCCTGAACCCCCATCCCGTACAGATCGAGGAGCTTCTCATACGGTCCGGTTTCCCCGTAGCAGTCCCGGATGCCGATCCGCCGCAACGGCGTGGGCAGATTCTCGGACAAAAGCTCCGACACCGCCGAACCGAGCCCTCCGATGATGTTGTGTTCCTCCACGGTTACCACGGCCCGGGTTCGAGCCGCCTCGGCCAGGATCGCCTCCGCGTCCAGGGGCTTCAGAGTATGAACCTCCAGGACTGATGCCGGGATTCCTCTTTCCGCCAAGGTCGAGGCGGCGGTCAAGACTCGACCGAGGATCGGCCCGTTGCTGATCAGGGTAACTTCCCCCCCGGTTTTCAGGAACGTAGCCTTTCCGATTTCAAAGCGGGTTCCTTCCTCGTGGACGTCGACGACCTCGGCCCTGCTGAGGCGCAGGTATACCGGTCCGTCAAGATCGGCCACCAGAGGCAGCAGCGAACGGATCTGGAAGTGATCGCTCGCTACGACAACCGTCATGTTCGGAAGTGCCCGTACCACCGCCAGATCCATGATCGACTGGTGAGTAGCCCCGTCCATGGGCCCGGAGAATCCTCCGTAGCCGGCAATGATCTTGACATTGGTCCGAGCGTAGGAAACCAGTGTGCGAAGGGGATCTCCCGCCCGGAGAACGAGGAGCCAGGCAAAGGTATTCACGAAGGGAATCCAGCCGGCTACACTCAGACCAACCCCCACACCCATCAGGTTCTGCTCGGCCACACCGACGTCGAAGAACCGATCGGGGAATCTTTCCTTGAATCCTCCGGTCATGGTGCCTTCGGCCATGTCCGCATCGACCACGACGACTCGGCTGTCTGCCGCACCAAGCTCGACCAGCGCCTCTCCGTAGGTGGCTCGCAGTTGTTTGCTTTCAGTTCTAATCATCGATGTCCTCCCTCAGTCCGCGGAGGCTGCACAGGCCTCGATACGCTCTCCGATCTGCTCTTCTGCCCTCTTCATTTCCTCCGGGGAGGGAACGCGTCCGTGCCAGGCACTGCAAGATTCCATGAAGGAAACTCCTTTCCCCTTCACGGTCAGGGCCAAAATCAGTGTCGGCCGGTCGGTACTCCCGCGATCGAGAGCTTCGATGATCTGTTCGATATCGTGACCGTCGATCCGGATCACCCCGAAACCGAAACTCTGCCACTTTTGCTCCAGCGGCTCGAGGGGCATGACCTGATCTACAGCTCCGCTGAGCTGATAGCGGTTGTAATCCAGGATGAAGGTGAGGTTGCCCAAACCGTACTTGGCGGCGCACATCGCCGCCTCCCAGACGATCCCCTCCTGAGTTTCACCGTCTCCCAGCAGACAGAACACCCCGGCTTCGGATCCGCCCAGACGAAGACCGAGGGCGCAGCCTACCGCCACCGATGCCCCCAAGCCCAGAGGTCCGGAGGACATCTCCACACCGGGGAGCTTGGTACGGTCCGGATGACCTTGGAGCCGGCTTCCCAACTGTCGAAAGGTGGCCAGCTCCTCCCGAGGGAAAAAGCCCAGCCTGGATAGGGCGGCATAGTAGACGGGGGCGCAATGCCCCTTGGAGACAAAGATCCGGTCCCTATCTTCCCAGGCGGGGTTTTTGGGATCGAGCCGGGCTTTGTAGAAGTACAGCGCGGTGATCAGCTCCGCCGCGGAAAAAGAGCCTCCTACGTGCCCCGATTTGGCGCCAAAGATCATCCTCAGGGCATCGAGGCGGAGCTCCCAGGCAAGGCATTTCAAGGCTTGGTAGTCAGTAACAGGTTTCATAGTAGGATCGATGATTGTTTCAATCATTCCTCCGGATCAAAGGCTTGACAGCACGGTTTTTCACTGGTAGTATACCATAGTCTGGTTAACCAGTTAGTGGTTAATCAATGGAGCCAACGTATCGGGGACCGGGAGTTTTGTCAAGCCAGTCCGAAGTAACAGATCTGGATCTCTTTCAGGAAATCGCTGTAGAGAAACCGGCCGATCTGATCATCAAGCAGATCCGGCAGCTGATCTCCTCCGGTCGCTTGAAGCCGGGGATGCGGCTGCCTTCGGAACGAGTCCTGTCGGAGCGTTTTGGGGTCGGCCGCGGCCACATACGTGAAGCGATCAAGAAGTTGGAGTTCTACGGCATCCTGAAGACCCAACCCCAGAAGGGCACGATCGTGGCCAGCCTGGGGGTCAAGGCGCTGGAGGGTCTGATCTCGAATATATTGGCCACGGAAACCAAGGACTTCGAATCCCTGATGGAGATCCGGGCGCTCCTGGAGGTTCATGCGGCCCGCCTGGCCGCTCAAAGGGCCGGCGATCAGGAAATCGGGGAGATTTTTCTCGCCTATGAGGTGTTCCGCAAACAGGTCGAGCAGGGCAACTCCGGTCTGGAGGAGGACCACCTCTTTCATCTCAAGATCGCCGAAGAATCCAAGAACACAGTGCTGCGCTCCCTGATAGGCCTGATTACTCCGGACATCATCACGATGAGCCGAGAGCATCAGGACAGGCGGGCGGAACGGTTTCAAACAACCCTGAAGGAACACGAAAGGATTTTGGAGGGGATCCGATCTCGGGATCCCGAGCTGGCAGCCCGGGCCATGTCCGAGCACATGGAAATGGCCCACAAGCGGCGGAAGAATCAACAATGATGAATCCGTTTGTCATGAAGAAAATGCTCATTGGGAGTATTTCTAAAAAATTTTTTCAAAGGGAGGAACTCTTATGAAAAGAGCTTCAATTCTCGTCCTGCTTCTCCTCTTGCCTCTGGCCCTGTTCGCCGCAGGTCAAGGCGAGGAGAAGATGGCCTCGATCCGATTCTGGTACCACTTCGACAACCCGGACGCGGCGGTTACACCCCTGGTCCAGAAGTTCGAGAAGGAGAATCCCAGCATCAAGGTGAGCCCTGAGTTCATCGCCTGGGATGTGTACAACCAGAAACTGCTAACCTCCATTGCCGCCGGCAATCCGCCGGACGTTTCGCAGATCAAGCTCTGGTGGCAACCTCAACTGGTGGAGATGGGCGCGCTGCTGGACCTGAGCGACTATCTGGCCAAATGGCCGGGACGGACCGACGTCTTCGACAAGATCTGGGACTTGACCGAGTACACCGACGGCAATCAGTACCTGATGCCGCTGCAGATGGTGATCCTGTACATGTACTACCGGACAGACATGTTCAACGAACTGGGGCTCAAGCCCGCCACGACCCGGGCGGAGTTCCTCGACCTGGCCAAAAAGCTTACCCGGGATACCAACGGGGACGGTACCCCCGATGTGTACGGTTTCGGCATCCGCGGAGCCCGGGGCGGTCACGACTGGTGGGGAACCTTCGTGCTTTCAAGCGGCGCGGAGTTCTTCCTGCCGGGCGGCGGTTCCGGCCTTACGACAACCGAGGCGATCGCCGCCAACCAGTGGTTTATCGACCTGTACCGGGTGCACCAAGTCTCGCCGCCCACCACGCCGAACGACGGCTTCCAGCAGATCATCGCCAACATGCAGTCGGGCAAGACCGCAATGACCATCCACCACATCGGCTCCTCTAAGGGCCTGGCCGAGGCCCTGGGGGACAAGTTGTCCGCCGCTCCGGTACCCAAGGGGACCAAGAAGTACTGGACCTCCTTCGGAGACGAGGAGAACGGCGTGCTGGCGGCTAGCCAATATCCCGATGCCGCTTTCAAGTGGGCTTCCTTTCTGGCCACGGCGGAAAACAACGCCATCTGGCAGAAGTCTTCCGGACAGGTATCGATCAACAAGAGCAACGCCACCGGCGGAGGTGACCGCTTCCTCAAGGCCACTACCGATTCTGCGGACTTTGCCGGCGTGCTTCCGGCCCATCCGGGAACCGCAGAGTTCGTAGAATCCCTCTGGCCTACACAGATGCAGAGAGCTTTCCTTGGGGAGATCGGCAGCCGCGAGATGATGCAGAGCTTCGCAGACCACTTCGCCAAGTAGAGAGCGAATGTTCAAAAGCGCCGCCTGCTCTGTTTCGAGATCCAAACGGGGCAGGCGGTTTGCTTTTCAGGGATAGGGATGAATGAAGAGAAAAACTGATCTGTTTCCCTACACGCTGCTGACACCGGCTCTGTCTGCAACGGTCCTGATCATATTCTTCCCCATCGTACAGACTGCGATCATGAGCCTGTTCAACTACGTGATCTGGAAACCGAAGGACACACGCTTCATCGGACTCGGGAATTATCTGCGAGCGCTGACGGACGAGGTGTTCTGGATATCCCTGAAAAACACATTGTATTGGATTGCAGGAGTGATCCTCCTTCAGCTCCTGCTTGGTTTTACCACCGCCATGTTGCTCAACCGGGAGTTCAAGTGGCGGGGTCTTGCCCGCTCCCTGATCCTGATACCCTGGGTTACGCCGAGTGTGATCACCGCCCTGATGTGGCGCTGGATGTACGACGGCAACAATGGGGTGATCAATGATCTGTTGGTGCGGATCGGACTATTGAACAGTTACTTCCCCTGGCTGGCAAACTCCACGACCGCCCTGCCGGCAATCATGGTCGCCTTGATGTGGCAGGGTTTTCCCTTTTTCGCCATCATGATTCTGGCCGGACTGCAGGCCATCCCCGGTACCCTGTATGAGGCTGCCGAGGTGGATGGTGCCAGTAAACTGCAGATGTTCACCCGCATCACCCTGCCCATGCTGACGCCGATTCTCTTTACGTCGATCCTGCTGCGTATCATCTGGGTGGCGAACTCCATGGACGTCATCTTCGTGATGACCGGGGGGGGGCCCGGGTACGCGACTTACACCCTGCCGGTGTTCGCCTTCATCCGAGCCTATAAGGGTCTCGATTTCGGCTACGCATCGACCATCGCTATCTTTCTGACCCTCCTGCTGATTGCGATCGTGGCCGGCTATGTGATCCGGGTCCTTCGCTCCCAGGAGGCGTTACGATGACCCGACATCTGCCCCTGTGGCGGCGACTGCTCGGTCTGCACCTGCCGGTGCTGGTGATCGTTCTATTTGCCTTGAGCCCCTATATCTGGATGTTCATCTCATCGATCACACCGGAGACGGACCTGTACGGGGAAGTGTTCCGCTACTTCCCCAAGAATCCCACCTTCGAGAACTACCCCCGAATCTTTCAAAAGGTCGCCTTCGCCAGAAACCTTCGGGACAGCCTGATCGTGGCCACCGCCACCATGCTGGTCGGGCTGGGGATCAGTCTCACCGCCAGCTACAGCTTCTCCCGTTTCAGGTTCAGGGGTCGGAACTATCTTATGATCCAGTTCCTGGTCATCAACATGTTCCCGATCGTGCTGCTGTTGATCCCCCTTTTCGTCATCATGCGTGTCCTGAGGCTGATCGACACCTATTTTGCCCTGATCATCGCCTACTCGACCTTTACGATTCCCTTTTCCACCTGGATGATGACCAGCTTCTTCAACGCCATCCCGAAGCAGCTCGACGAGGCCGCCCTGGTGGACGGATGCACGCGCTTTTCCGCCATGACCCGCGTGATCGTGCCCATAGCCATGCCGGGGATCGGCGCTACCGGTATTTACATCTTCATCACCGCCTGGAACGAGTTCCTCTACGCCGCCATCCTTACCGGGAACA
>CAZSBH010000085.1:13303-16756 GCA_964604845.1 uncultured Spirochaetaceae bacterium | reverse complement strand
ACGCCCGAGTATCCGGAGAAGGTTCGATGACCAGCGGGAGCTACACGTTGGCTTTCGAAAAAATCGATCCAATCCAGATCTACCCGGGAGCAGGCATAGAGGAGTACGAGATCGATGAAAATCCTCTATCCTTCCAGCTCCGCATCATTCAATCGGGCAACTACCTTATCCGTAAGCAGGGTGTCCGGGGCGATGCGGGCTCGGCAACGGTAGAGCTTTTCAGCCTACCCTCCATGCGGCATGTGACCGGAAAGGATTCCCTTTACTCGCTGTCGGCAGGAGATTATCTTTTTGTTGTAAAGAGTGAACAGGTACAGCCTGTACGCTTTTGTATCTCCCCAGAGGATGAAGGGGAGAACTGTCTGCAGATGATCCGGGAGTGAGTGGAAATGGGAGTTCGGGTCGGACGAATCGTAAAGGAGTTTGTATTCAAGTCCCTGATCGAGCAGAATGTCGAGCTCAATATCCACGGTCAGAGGAAGGGGATCGCCGGATCGGTTCTCGACATCAAAGACGAGTATTTAGAGGTAGAGATCCACTCCGGGGATCCAAAACTTTTCTCGGTCGACGAGAACGTGCGGGTCTATTTTCTCTTCCAGAACAACTATCATACCTTCGAGTCCGTGATACTGGAAAAAAGCCAAGACCGGGTCAAGCTGGTTCATCCGGAGGGGGTGTACAAGAATCCACAGCGAAAAAACGAACGGGTGAAAATCTCGGAACGGGCAGAAGTTTTCTTCACGATCAAAGGGCAGAAGGTGGAGCTGAACTTCCCCAGATCCAATCGCTATACCCAGCTCACACCGGAAGCCATAAATTCCAGTATCAATTTCGATTATTCCAGCATCAAAAGCCTCTACAAAAATTTTCGGGAAAAAACGATGAACGAGGTAAGCGAAGCCCGCATCGTAATGATGCGCGAGAAGGTGCTGGATAAATATGAAGAGAAAGTCATGGCCGCGACCGGGAAGAGTCTGTGGATACCGTCGACAGAGGAAGACTTTCCCATCAAGGATCCGTATCCGGATGAGCGCCTGATAACCCGCAGGGATCTGGTCAAGTACGAAGAAGCCCTGGATCGCCCTCCCCACGTGATTACCAGCAAACTGGGCAATATTCTCTATGAGAAGCAGAAAAAGCAGATTCACTCCGAGCTGTTCTGCCCCATCCTCTATGATCTGTACCTGGTCGGGTATGTCTACCTGTGCAATCGAGAGGACAGGAAGGAGAAAATAACGAAAGACCTGCTGGAATACGCCTACGATTTCTCCAGGGTGTTGGGGTATTCTCTGCACCTGACAGGATATTTCACCTCGAACGACAGTATGGAACGCAGGTACGAAGCTCCGATCCTTGATATCAGCGCTTCCGGGCTGCTCTTTGCCCATCCCCGAGCGGAGCTATCCGACAACCTGCTGATTCACACCGACATCGAGCTCACGGTCCGGTTTCCAGAGCGAACCATGGTTATCGGTTCCCGGGTGCGGCGGAAATTCCAAGACGCTGAAAGATGCTATTTCGGCATTCAGTTTCTCGAGATAAGTCAGGACGACCTCAACTTTCTCTTCGAGAAGTTGTACGCCAAACCCTATTCGAGAGAAGAGCAAAATAAATGGGAAGGGGGCACGCCTCCGCCGCCCCTAGATCTCTTTGGGGAGAAATCTTAGCTCTGAGATTCTTGTTCCTGTTCTTCGGCAGACAGAAGGAATTTGAACTCTTCCTCCGAGACGATCTGCTCCTGATCACCGGTTGACCCTTTTTGTATTGTGATCATCTCGTTGATACCCGCCAGCTCGGTTTCCCGATTGGACTGGATGCGCTGAAGGAGATCGAAATCCTGTTCCAACGCACTGGCCAGAGGGAGGCGCTCCTCCAGGATGTCTTCCAGCAGGGCAATAAAACTTGAGTTCAGCTTGTGCAGACCCTTCAGGTAGGTGAACCGATCGATCATGAGATTGTTCGCCTTCAGAGACTGATAGATGCTCGCCGAGGTCTTGTCGAGAAATCGGATGTCCTCGATGATTCTGTCCCTGTACAGATCCGTATCTATGTTCAGCTTCAAACTCGCCGAGATGCCCTTGAAGATAAGAGTGAGATAGAAAATGTTGTCTTCGTAATTTACCCTTCGTGTCATGTACCAGCCACCAATATCGATGTCTATTTGATTTTCGGTCGCTTTGAGCGCGGCCTTGATCTTCTTGACTTATAACGGGGTATGTGTTAGCTTATGCTTCGCCTCTTTATCCATTCCGTATAGAGGATGGATCATCAAGACCATAGGGAGGATCAAATGAGAAATTACGAGGCTGTGCTTATTTTTAAACCGGAAAGCGAGCTTCTTGCCGAAGGCAGGGAGTTCGTTAAAGGTCTTTTCAACGACAACGGCTGCAAGGTTGTTAAAGAAGAGGAGATGGGCGAGAGGACCCTTGCCTACGAGATCAAGAAGAACAGTAAAGGGTTTTACCTCCTCTACGAGATCGAATCAGAGCCCGAAAACATCCAAGCCTTCGACAAAGCCCTGAAGCTCCGGGGCGAGATCCTGAAATACCTCTTCGTTCGTAAAGAACAATAATACAACTAGAACGAATCGGGAGCGTGTACAATGGCTGACATCAATCAAGTAGTCCTGGTCGGCAGGCTTACCAGAGACGTGGAGTTGAAATATACTAACACAGGGTTTGCCATAGCCAACCTATCCGTCGCCGTAAACCGCAGAGTAAAAAAAGACGACAGTTGGCAGGACGAGGGAAACTTCTTCAATTGCGTCTTGATCGGCAAGAGAGCCGAAGGCCTGGCACAGTATCTGGTGAAGGGCAAACAGATCGGTATACAGGGTGAGCTGAGGCAGGATCGCTGGGAACAAGCAGGGCAACCTCGAAGCCGTGTTGAAATCTTTGTGACGAACATCCAGCTGTTGGGGGGGCGGAGCCCCGACCAAGGTTCTGGAATCTCGCCCAGACAGACAGATGAATATCCCGCAAAAGAGATACCTACTGCGGATGACTTCGACGACGACATACCTTTTTAAGTTTTCGTCGAAACGCTTAAATCATTTCACAGATATGAACTGTTATTATGATGGCAACCGAAAATCTTGTTTTATTCTTGAAGCTTCGCTTTGACTAGAACAAGATTTTCGGATGGAAGAAGATATCGCAATCTTCCTTTCAGTTGTGAGGGGGCGCCCAGCCTCGAAGATTGCGATACGATAATTAGGAGGATTCTTAGATGAGCGATGAGAATAAAGTAGAGGACCAGGAACCCAAGGCAGAAAAAACCTCCCGGGAGGAACAGGCCGCCGCTCCTGTAGAGGAAGAGGGGAAGAAGAAAAAAGGCAAATCTGCCGCTAAGACCGCAAAGGACGCAAAAACCCCTAAGAAGGAAACCCCCGGGGAGGAACCGAAAGCCGAAGCGCCCGCGGTGGAGATAAAGGAAGAGGCGGGCAAGGCGGAA
>CAZSBH010000085.1:0-13203 GCA_964604845.1 uncultured Spirochaetaceae bacterium | reverse complement strand
ACCGAAAGCCGAAGCGCCCGCGGTGGAGATAAAGGAAGAGGCGGGCAAGGCGGAAACGCCCGCGGTGGAGATAAAGGAAGAGGCGGGCAAGGCGGAAACGCCCGCGGTGAAAGCAAAGGACGCCGAAACGGAAAAACCTGCGCCAAAAAAAGTAAAGGCCGAAGTGGAAGCGCCCGCCGTAGAGGCGCCGGAAGAAGCCGTAAAAGCGGCAGAAGCCAAGGAGTCCGAACCCACTCCCCCGGCGGAGAGAAAGGCTCCGGAAGAACCGGAGAAGGCCGCAGAGCCGCGCAGGCAAGAGTCGGGGCAGGGGCAGCAGAGAGCCGCAGGCACCGACACCCGTTCAGACGCCAGGGATGATCGACCACGGGGACGCCCGTACAATCGAGATGACGGTGGTTCGAGAGGCCGGCGACCCGGGGGAGGAGGCGGCGGCAGAGGCGGCTACCGAAGCTTCTACAGAAGGAAATACTGTAAGTTCTGCAGCAAAAAGGTGGCGGTCAGTTATCGCGACGCGGACCTCCTACGGCGTTTCGTCACCGATCGGGGCAAAATATTGCCCCGCCGCATCACCGGAACCTGCCCCAAGCATCAGCGCCAGCTGTCCACAGCCATAAAACAAGCGAGGATATTAGCACTGCTTCCGTTCGTCGAGAAATAACGGTGATCGAAGCTCTCGTATTTGCTGCCGTATCGACTCTTCTCTACCACTTGGGGATGGGATTTATTCTATTCCTCATCCCTCTACAGGTAGTGCTTGTCCGAAAAGGCAGGAAAAGCTTCGCGATCAGCTCGGGTCTGGCCCTGACCTTGATCATAATTGTGAAGCTCATCCTCTTCGGAAGGGCACAGGATCCTTCGGCCTTTCTTACTGTCGAGATAGCGACCGTGCTCTCTCTCATGGGAGGGCTCGTATTGATCCAGTTGCCCGAGCTGAGCTCCGGTTTCGAAAAGTATCGCCTCCCCAGAGTTCTAAGGCTGCTGATCACAACCGGTGTAGCCGGAGTGGTGTCGGTGCCGGTGATCCTTTATCTACGAGGCAACGAAGAGTTCCTTCTGGGAATGCAGGAAATATTTTCGGCCTTTGCTACGAATATGAACAGAGCATTCACCGAGGCCGAGGCATTCAACCTGCTGTCTGGATCGGGAATGTTCCAGGCGGAATCCTTGATGCAGATCAGCAGCACCTTTCTGCTGCGCAGTTTCCTTTTCGACTATTTCCTTCTGCTGACCTTCTCCTGGTGGTTGGGAACGGTTATCGGAGCTCGTACTGTGGGCAAGAAACACGGGTTGACCCGAGTTGCGGATTTCAAGCTGCCCGATACTTATGTCTGGCCCTTGATCGTGAGCCTGGGTCTGGTTTTGGGAACTCTGCTCGTGCCCGTGGAATTCCTGGAAATCCTTGCCTGGAATTCTCTACTCATTATGGTGTTCCTGTACGGAGTCGCCGGGCTGGGAATCCTCCGTTTTTTATTGAAGAAACTCAAGATCCCCGTGGGATTTCGCTGGCTCTTGATCCTGGCTATCATTATCCTGGCGATGACCCCACGGATCAATTTTATCATCCTGATCCTGGTTCCAGGATTAGGCGTATCGGAGACATGGCTCAAATATCGTAGAGAGGAAAGGAGTAAAGTATAACCATATGAAAGTGATCTTAAATCATGACGTCGCCGGTTTGGGTGAAGAGGGAGACATCCGGGATGTAGCCACTGGATATGCCCGGAACTTCCTCATCCCGCAGAAGTTCGCCCTTCCATACACGAAACACAACCTTACTCAGCTGGAGGGCCGCCGAGCTGCGATCTCGCAGCGCAAAGAGGAGAAGCACCGAGAGGCGATGAGCATCAAGGAGAGGCTGGAGAGCGAAGAGCTCACTTTTACGATGCCTGCCGGAGAAAGCGGAAAGCTGTTCGGCTCTGTGAATAATGCAATGGTGGTTCAAGAACTTGAAAACCGGGGTTACACGATCGAAAAGAAACGGGTCGAGGTTCCGGAACACAATATCCGCATGGTGGGCAACTTCACGGTGAAGGTAAAGCTGTACGGCAACGAGGAAGCGCAGATCAACGTTCTGGTAGAGGCCGCTGAAGAGAAATAAGTACCGCCCATGGCAACGACGGGCCTAAAAGACAAGATCCCTCCCAACAACCAGGATGCCGAGATCGCCACGTTGGGGGCGCTGCTGCTGGACACCGAAGCTCTCAGCACGGTGATTCACTACCTGAGATCCGAAGATTTCTACAAAACGGCTCATCAGCGGATCTACCAGGCCATCCTCAACCTTTTCGATAAAAACGAAGCGATAGACCTGATCACCCTGACGGAGGAGCTGAAGAACGACAATCTGCTCGAAGCCTGCGGTGGCGCGGCGTACGTGTCCCGGCTTACCTCTGCGGTCCCAACCAGCGCCAACGTCCGGTACTACGCCCAGATCGTTCAGGACTGTAGTATCCGCCGGCATTTGGCCCGAATTGCCTCTTCCATCGTCTCGGATTCCTACGACGAAAGCCAGGAGGTGCGGCTGATCATCGAAGAGGCGGAGAGACAGATCTTCGAAATCACGGACAAACAGCACTCAGGCACCTTTCAACCGGCCAAGGAGATCGTCTCCAAAACAATCGAAGCGATCGAGAAACTCTACCATACCAAGGATGCCTACATCGGAATCCCTTCGGGATTTTCTGAACTTGACATGCTTACCAGCGGATTTCAGAACTCGGAGTTCATCGTTATCGGGGCGAGACCTTCGGTAGGGAAAACCGCCCTTGCCCTGACCATGGCGGCAAACATGTCGGTTCACAACAAGTTCCCCGTCGGATTCTTTACCCTGGAGATGTCGAGCATGGCTCTGATGCAGAGAATGCTCGCCAGCGAAGCCCGAATCCGTTCCAACAGCCTTCGCTCGGGATTCTTAAAACCATCGGATTTTCATAAACTCACAGAAGCGGCGAGCAAGATCTACGAGGCTCCGTTGTATGTCGACGATACACCTTCCCTGCGGCTCTTGGATTTGCGGGCACTGGCCCGGCGTATGCGCCATCAGTTCAACGTTGCCATTATATTCATCGATTATTTGACCCTGATCACATCGGAAAACAGAGAGCTTCCTCGTCATGAACAGATCGCGGAGATCAGCCGCTCCTTAAAAGCCCTGGCCAGAGAACTGGATATTCCGGTCGTCGCTCTGTCCCAGGTGCGGCGGGAGAGCGAAGGCAAGCAACCCAACCTGGCTGATCTGCGGGAATCAGGTTCAATAGAGCAGGATGCGGACGTGGTGATCTTCCTGCACCGGGAGCGGCTCTCCGGAGATGGGGAGGAGGACCTACCCCGCAACGTAGAGACCGACCTGATCGTAGCCAAACAGAGAAACGGACCGGTGGGCAGTATGAAAATCGCCTTCATTCCGGAGTACACGAAGTTTGAAAATATGACCAAGGGTGTAGATACTTGAGGTATGGTGTTTAAAGATCAGTATAACTTTGAAAGTCTGGTGAACGAGGCTGAGGAGCTCGTCGTGGCCGAAATAGGCCGGCAGCTCCCCGAATATCCGAACCTCTGCACCTGTTCGGAGTGCATCCTGGATGTAGCGGCCTACGCTTTAAACAGGGTCCGACCCCGATATCGCGTATCTCTACTCGACACGGTGTATATACACAGCCGAGAGCGCAGCGCCTATCTTCGGGAGATCCGCAGGGCTGTTGCCGACGGCATCCTCAAGGTTAGTACCAACCCTCCTCACGACTGAGGCGGATGCCTCCGGTCGGGGTCAGAACTGTCCACGATCCATCATCAAAGATGTGGAAATTCAACAGCAGCCCTCGCGAGCGAATTTCCCACACAGAGATCGAAGAATCCAAATTCAGAGCAAAAATTTTGTCATTGTGCACATACAAGGACCGCGGAATCTGTCCGGAAGCATCGAGGGCTCCGGACTGAGACCCGTCAAACACCGTTACCGAATCATAGCCGAGGGTCGTGTACACTCTTCCCGAATCGTCCCCTGCAAGGGCCGCCCCAAGATCCTCACCCTCGAACAGCTGCAAAATCCTGCTCCGTTCGAAGGTAAATCCCGAGTGAACCTTTACCACGGTACGGACCTGCCCCGCCTTCTGTTCCACTGCCAGACTGTACAGCTCGCCACTGCGTCCCGTCCCACTGTAGAGAATGTCGTAGATGAAGAGACTGGGATCCTGTATGGGCACAGTCTCTCCTGTTCGGCGATTGATCTGCAGGAGAGGGCCAGCGAAAGTCGACAAGCTCGTTTTTCCACCAATAAGGATATCCCCGAAAGTGAAAATGAGCTTATTCATTCCCGGGGCATTATATTCGAAGGTGGTGGCAAAGGTATCGGGATCCAGGATGCGGCAGCGTCCGCTCGTCTCCACCACAACAATACCTTGGCTGGACACCGATACCTGGCGGATCGGCGATTCAAATACTACAGGCAGATCCTGGATTCCGCCGTACCAGGTGTTGAGCAAGGCCAGCTTACCCTCCTCCTCGCTCTTGCGCCACAGGAGCAGGCGCTGACTATCCAGGTAGGTGATCCCAAGGGACGAGCCAAATGGATTCGGAAAGCGAAGCTCCCGGACTTCCATATCCTCATCCTGCTCGCTGTTGTACGGCCGCAGGAAAAACTCCGAATCAAAGACGGCGATCTCACGAACAGAAGCGATCGCCATGGTGCTCCCGTAGAACGCAAGGTCGAAAATCTCCATTCGCCTGTTTTCCGCTACCCGGGAAACATTTCCCCCGGGAGCGACCATTGAGATACTCCCGTCGGAAGTGGCTATATATAAATCTCGGTCGCTGTAGGCAAGACAGCTTGCCTGCGGAAACCGGGCCTCGAACGGTGTGGCCAGCTCGATCAGATATTTGCCTCCGAAGTACCATTTTTTCACAACCGCGGCGTCTTCCGTTTCCACCACACCCGAAATTTCGTTACCTACCGGGGAAAAACTAAGATCCACGATTCCCGACACCCGGGTGCTGTCCACAGTCTCTCCACTCAACACATCCACCAGCACCAACGCCTGCTCCGTAGAGGCAGCGATGTAGCGGTTGTTGGGAGAGATGCGTAACTGGTCCAGATTTGCCGGAGCCCTGACCTGCTTGATCATCTGTCCCGTTCGGATATCCCAATAGGTAATGAATCCGGCGGGCTGGTAGGTCATGATGTTACCTTCGTTTCGAGCCACTGCAAAATAGGAAACAATCCCGAAACCCTTCCCCATGTAGGGGAGGACTCGCCCCGTTTTGGGATTCACAGCGGTCAGACTTTTGTAGTCGGCCTGGCTGTAAAATAGATAGTTGCCAAGTGGTGAATAGGCGAAGTACATCAATTGTTTGTCCGATTCGACGGCAAACAACCGTTGCCCGCGCTGCCAGTCCCAGACTTCCAGTGTACCGGCCTGCAGAGCCTCCCCTACCAGGACGGCGATTTGGGGTTGACTGGGATGAACAGCAAGCCGCTGCACCGGCTTGTGGGAGATCCGCACCGCGCCAAGAAGCTCTTTCTCCTCCGTGTCCCAAATACGCACCGTTCCGTCTTCTCCGGCGCTGAATAACAGATGCCTCTCACTCTCATACACCAGGTCGGTGATCTTGCCGAAATGGCTGATATTTATCGGTACCCAACGCGCTTGCGGGATGAGCAGAGGAGATGCTATAAGCAGCATCAGCAGGCAAATAATCCGCCGTTTCAATCTGTACCTTCTACGTATAAATTATTGATCGAGACATAGGGCGCTTTGAGGATTTCGGAAAATGGTTCCTGGCGCTTCTTCTCCTCCAGCTGCGACTCGACTTTGTGTACGGTATCCATGGGGACTTTCAGGATACCAACCTCATCCTCCTTCAGGCCCAAGACGGAGAACAAGGCCATATCTGCCTCCCGTCTGCTGAACAGGATGCGCACTTCTTTCTCGTCGGCGGACTCCTCCATGATCTTACTCAGCAGGTAGTACTTCACGATCTCCACCACCCGGTCATCTAGATTGTTCCGCTTGATCAGGAATTTCTCCACCAACTCCTCATATCCGATGGCAACCCGATTCGCCTCGCGAAGACTGTAGGACAGGGCACCCCGAAAATACATGCCCCGGTCCAACTCGGGAATGAAAAAGATACTGTTCTCAGCCTGGGGATCATCTATGAAAACGGGGAACTCCGGTTTTAGTACTTTGCCACAATGCGGACAGCGGATATTGAGGAACTCCCCACTGATGATCGCTTGCTCCATCTCGGGTTCTTTCCCCAGGTCGATCGAGACAGGAATATCTGCATCGAAACTGTGCTCGCAGAAACAGACGATTTGGTGCTTCATCTCATCACCTCCCCATGAAAAAAAGGATATCGCTGAAGGTGACCATTACCGCTATCAGTACGATGAAGGAGAAACTGATCATTTGTATACGGGCAATCACTTTCGGCTGCAGGGGTTTTCTCCGTAGGATTTCTAAAGTGAACACGAGAATCTGCCCGCCATCCAGACCCGGTATGGGCAGGAGATTGATGATAAACAGTACTATGCTCAACAGACAGAGAAAGCGAAAGTAGGACACCATCCCTTGGGCGAACCCTATACTGAAACCGCTGGTAGCCACCGAACCGACATAATAGGTAATGCGCAGGGGTCCGGCAACAGCGTTTCTCAAATTGACTCCCTGAAACAACAGACCGATCCCCTTCACTGTGATTAAGAAGGTATCCCAGCTCTCCTCGATGCCCTTACGCAGCGCACCGATCGGTCCGACCTGCGGGGAGGGATAGATACCCACGGCAAAATTCAAACCCAGCTGGGCGATTCCCCGCTCGTCGTAGTCCATAACCAGAGTGGCATTCCGTTCAGACCCGTCTCTTCGATAGCGGATCTCCAGAGTTCCCGGCCGCTCTTCGAGCTGTTGATAGAAATCGATGGTATTACGAACGGGTTGCCCTCCGGCTTCGACGATGCGATCTCCCCGCTGCAGGCCCGCCAGGGCTGCCGAACCGCCTGAGACAACTTTGTCCACGATGGTATCTCTCCAGGCATAGACACCGATCCTGCCCGCCCCGGTATCGAGGTCCAGTTCGGGGGTCAAGGTTGTCTGCAGCTGCCTGTCCTCTCTCAGAATTGTCAGCACAAGCTCCTCATTCGGGGCGGTGGCCACAGTTTCCAGGAGGTCCTGGAAATTTTCCACCGGCCGGCCGTCTATGGCAATGATCCTGTCTCCAGTCTCCAGGCCCGCCCGGGTGGCTGGAGGCAGCTCGGAAAAACCGTTCAGACTGTAATCCGACGCCAGGACGATCCGATTCTCATCGGTATGCACCTTGAAGCCGATCCACCAGATCAACGTGAGGACCAGAACAGCGAACAGCACGTTCGCCACCGGTCCGGCAGCCGAGGTCACGATCCGCTTCCAAGGACGGGCGGCGAAGAAGGAGCCGTCCTCCCGCTGCTCCTGCAGGCTGTAGGGATCTTCTCCCTTCATCTTGCAATACCCGCCGAAGGGCAGCATGGAAATACGGTAGTTCGTGCCTTTGTAGTCGAAACCGACGATCTTCTTTCCCCATCCCAGGGAAAAAGCTTCGACTCCGATCCCGACCCGCTTGGCCGCGATAAAGTGCCCAAGCTCGTGCACGAATACCATGATGCCGAAACCAACAACTCCGAAAATTATCGTTACTACCACTTCAGGCAATCCTTTTCATCTTTTTCAATATCTCCACGGTTCTCCGTCTCGCCTCCTGATCGACCTGGATTATCTCGTCGATCCTCTTCGTCGAAGCACTCCAGTCATCCTGCAATGTGCCCTCTACCGCCGCAGAAATCTCCAAAAACGTGATCCCTCTATTCAGGAACTGCTCCACTGCCACCTCATTAGCGGCGTTGTAGGCGATGGCGTATCCTCCCGAGCGCTCGACGGCCTCGTAAGCCAGGGAGAGCAACCTATACTTCCGTGGATCCACCGGCCAGAAGCTCAAACTCTTGCCCGCCAGATCGAAGGGTTCAAGGCAGGATCGCTGCAGTCGAGGATATGTCAGTGCGTCCTGGATCGACAGGCGCATATCCGGCTGACTGATCTGGGCGTAGAGGAAACCATCCGTTGTACGCACAAGGGAGTGAACATAGCTCTGCGGATGGATCAGCACCTTTATCGCTGAAACGGGGAAATCAAAAAGGTAGTGAGCTTCTATGACCTCAAGCCCCTTGTTAGCCATCGTGGCCGAATCCACGGTTATTTTCGCTCCCATGTTCCAGTTGGGGTGTGTTACTGCATCCTCCAGTCGTACATGCTTCAACTGTTCGTAGGAGAGATCCCGGAATGCTCCTCCGGAAGCTGTGAGAATGATCTCCCGCACCTCTTCTTTGCTGCGGTTGTGAAGGAGTGTGAAGACCGCATGGTGCTCCGAGTCGACGGGCAACAAAGAGACACCGTTCCGGCGGGCCAGCTCCGCAACCAGGGTGCCGGCCATCACGATGGTTTCTTTGTTCGCCAGGGCCAGGCTTTTCCCCGTCTCCAGACTTTTCACCGAGGGAAGCAGCCCTCTGGCACCGGATATCCCATTGACCACCAGGTCGGCCTCGGTTTCGGCGATCATTTCGAGCAGCCCCTCCTCTCCCCGGAACACCCGCACATCACCCAGTTCCGACAAGCTTCGTTCACCTTCTCTGTCGAGGGTTCCGGCAAGGGCGACAGCCCGGGGAGAGAACTCCCGTACTTGGCGAGCAAGACTGCTGACTGCGCTGCGGCAGCCTAGGGCCACCACGTCGAATTCCGAATCAAATGCTTCAACTACCTTGAGAGTGTTCGTTCCTATCGAACCGGTGCTTCCAAGTACGATGACTTTTTTTCTGTTCAACCTTCGCCGCCTATTCCTGGAATTTACCGCGAAATGAGCAGAAAGACAAAGTAGAACAACGGAGCGCTCAGAAGCCAGGAATCGATGGAATCGAGGATCCCTCCCCGGCCGGGGATGACCCCTCCCGAATCCTTGACCTGGGCCGAACGTTTAAGAGCCGACTCCACCAAGTCCCCCGCAATTGTGAAAACTCCCACGGCAGCCCCGAACAATGCGGCGACCAGGTAGCGAACCGGCAACAGCCGGGGAAACAAAACTTTGAACAAAACAGCGATCCCTACAGCTGCCAGTACGCCGGCGGCAAAGCCGAGGGCGGATTTGTTCGGACTAATAGGATAGTTCAACTTTGTGCTCCGGCCGATAAACATGCCGACCAGGTAGGCCATAGTATCATTGACGAAGATGATGCTGAAAAAGAAGAACAATACCAGGCTGGCGTTCTCCAGTGCGCTGAGCCGAACGATGAAGGACAGGAGCGCAGCCGGATAGATCAGCACCAACAGAGAGGTCGCGATTCTCTGAAGCAGAGGAGCCAGATCCTGCGGACCCCGCACCCAAAGGCAGCGCAGCAGAACCAGGACCACCAAAGCCGTAGGGACTGCCAGGGACCACCTGGAGGAGACTACTCCCAACACCTCCAGGTAAGTAATTGCCGGTATCAATCCAGCTAAGGGGAAAAGGAAGGAAAAGGCCGGGATCCCCCGTTTCGCGAGCAGGGTCTGTGCTTCTTTAGCCCCGACAGCGGCTATCAGGACCATAGTAATGTTGAGTACCAGGTGATTGTAGTGGGGAAGGATGAAGATCAAAAGGAAAAATAGAGGCAGCGCAACAACCACGGTTGCCGTTCTCACCCAGAAGGAACTGCCGCTCATGATAATGGATACAGTACTTACCGCATCGCTGCGGTTACGTGATCCGATCCCGCCGATGACTGGTCCGACGATTTCTGAGCACCGTAGCGGCGCTCCCGACATCCATACGACCGGAGTGCCTCAGCCAAGTCTGTCTCGTCCCAGTCCGGCCACATCTTCGAGCTGAAGTACAGCTCGGAGTAGGCCATCTGCCAGATTAGAAAATTGCTGATTCGACATTCTTCCCCGGTACGGATGATCAAATCGGGGTCGGGGATTTCCGGGTGATCAAGATGGGATCGGATATCTTCCTCAGAGATGTCGCCGCTTTTACCTTCTTCCAGCGTACGGTTGACGGCACGCAGGATCTCGTCTCTGCCGCCGTAGTCGATAGCCAGATTCAGGGTCATCCTGTCAAAGTGGACGGTTTTCCGGGTGACCCGTTCGAGCTCCTGCTCGACGTCTTTGGGCAGCCGGTTGACCTTACCGGAGCTGACCACACGAATCTCATTGTCTTGGTAGAATTTGAATTCCCTGCGCAGATGGTTTTTTATAAGAAACATGAGGTAGGAGACTTCTTTGCCGGCGCGTCTCCAATTTTCTGTGGAGAAAGTGTAGAGCGTGATATACCGTATGCCCGCCTTCAAGGCGGCTCTCACGATCCGCTTGGCGGCCTTCACTCCCTCCAGATGCCCTCGGGTGCGGGCTTTCCCCTGGCGCTGAGCCCACCTTCCATTCCCATCCATGATGATGCCCACGTGCCGAGGAAGGGGGGCAAAGGTTTCTGTACTCATCAGATTTCCATTATTTCCTTCTCTTTGGCCTCCACGATCGCATTCACCTCTTCGATGTACCTGTCGGTGAGTTTTTGAATTTCGTCCTGTCCGCGCTTGGATTGATCTTCACTGATTTCGGAAGCCTTCTGGAGTTGTTTGAGCTCGTCGTTGGCGTCCCGGCGGATATTACGAACAGCGATTCTACTCTTCTCCGCTATGTTTCGAGCGACCTTGGCCAGCTCTTTCCTGCGTTCCTCCGTCAGAGGAGGAATGTTTATCCGGATGACTTTGCCATCGTTGTTGGGATTTACGGAAAGTTCCGATTTCTGGATAGCCTTTTCTATTTCCGATAAGACGGAGCGATCCCAGGGCTGAATGACAACCAGACGAGCCTCGGGCACCGAGATGGTTGCTACCTGATTCAGGGGAACCTTCTGGTCGTAGTAGTCCACCCTGATGTTCTCAAACAGTGCGGAGGATGCCCTGCCGGTACGGATCGTCTTGAACTCATCCTCCAAAGCCTTCACCGCTTTTTTCATCTTCTCTTCGGTTTCCTTGTTTACTCTTTCCATCCGGACTGCTCCTTTAAATAAGAACGGTGAACCTCCGCTACAGATGTACCGAAGCACAGGTTCACCGCCTGATTTCCTACTCGAGTTCTTCGCCTACCTTGTAGTACAGGTACTCGCCTATCTCGACTTTTCCGCCGACCTCTTTGCTCAGGGCTTCAAGCACCTTGGAAACCTTGAGGTTCTGATCCTTGACAAAGGGTTGGTCGACGAAGCAGATCTCTGCCAGGTGCTTGTTCAGCTTTCCCTGAACGATACCTTTGACTACGTTTTCCGGTTTACCCAGTTTTTCAGCCTGCTTGGCAAAAAGCTCCTCTTGCTCCTTCAAGTACTCCCCCGGAACCTCGTCCCTGGTGAGGAACAAGGGTGCGAAGGCTGCTGTGTGCAATGTCAAATCAAAACCCACCTCTTTGACCTTGGCGTTGTCCTTCAGGGAAGAATCGGAAAGAGAAAACTTGACCATTACGCCAATATTACCTTCCCCGTGGATGTAGTCCATAATCAGATCGTTCGCTCCCGCCTCCAAAACCTCGAGACGGCGGAGAGTGATATTCTCTTTGATTCTACCGACAGCGTCCTGCACCTGAGAGGTGAAATCCTCCGGTTGGGCGGAACTTCCCTTCGCCACGGCCAGATCGGCCAAAGTTTCACCGAGGGCAATGAACTCCTTGTTCTTGGCTACGAAATCCGTTTCGCAGGTAAGCTCGAGAAGTGCACCTCTGCCGTCACGGATGCGGGAAAAGACTCGACCTTCTTTTGTTGCTCTACCGGCCCGTTTCTGAGCCGCAGCCAGACCGAGTTCTTTCAATATTTTCTCGGCCTTGGCAAAATCCCCTTTCGCTTCTACAAGGGCTTTCTTGCAGTCCATCATCCCTGCGCCGGTTTTTTCGCGCAGGGCTTTCACTTCGGTTGCCTTGATTTCCACCTGTTTGCTCCTACTCGTCGTATAATTTGTCTTCGTCCACGTTGTGTTCATCCGCCAGATCTACCTGCTGGGCGGGAACTTTCTGCTCCGTGGTCTTTTTGGCTGCTTCATCATCGGGGTTGTAATCGGAGTAATCCTTGTCTGTGAAACCCGCCTCTTCCTTTTCCTCGGTTACTTCCCCGACAACAGCTCCAACAGCCACAGTTTCCACGCCCTCCTCTTCCTGCTCATCGTCCTTGTACTTCTCGAACTCGGATATCTCGTCCTTGTCCACGTAGGAGGTAAAATCTTCGGCGCTGGTATCGTCCTGCAGAGTCTCTATGATTTCCAGGCCGACCTCGTTCTCAGCCTCGATAACGGCATTGGCGATGATCTGGGCAAAGAGATTGATGGCTCGGATTGCATCGTCGTTCCCCGGGATCGGGTAATCGATTCCTTCGGGGTTGCAGTTTGTATCTACAATTGCGATGATGGGCAGCCCCAGCCTCTTTGCTTCAGCCACTGCAATAGCTTCTTTGCGGGTGTCGATGACAAACACGACGCCGGGAAGCTCTTTCATCTCCTTGATACCGCCCAGACTTCTCTCCAGCCGGGTCCGTTCCTTCATCAGACGGGAGATTTCTTTCTTGGTCAACTTCTCGAATGTCCCATCAACCTCCATCTTCTCGATCTTCTTTAGTCGCAGCAGCGACCTCTTGATGGTCGAGAAGTTGGTAAGCATACCTCCAAGCCAGCGGTTGTTCACATAGAACATGCCGCAGCGCTGAGCTTCCCGTTCCACCGCCTGCTGAGCCTGCTTCTTCGTGCCGACAAACAGTACGGATTTGCCTTCGAGAACCGACTTGCGAACTGCCTCGAAGGCTTCTCTGATGGATACGATTGTTTTTTGTAGATCGATGATGTGGATCCCATTGCGTTCGGCGAAGATGTATTTCTTCATCCGGGGATCCCAGCGCTTGGTCTGGTGGCCGAAATGCACACCCGACTCAAGCAGATTTTTCATTGTGACGACTGCCAAATGCGTCCTCCTTGCTCGGCGACCCTAACGGGCGCCTTTCCTTCTCTTGTTCTCGTACGTTTCATCTCTACGACCCGCACTGCATGCCGTACATTGCTACAAATGTGTAGGTGCTGGTTGATCTGAGACTAAACGCCGGAAGATAGCCTCCCCGACGCGCTGCCTACGGCAGTTCAGCGCAGGGAATAATTGTTACTCTTTAAAATGCCATAAAATGTTT
>CAZSBH010000084.1:13499-17209 GCA_964604845.1 uncultured Spirochaetaceae bacterium | reverse complement strand
GCTTCTTGAACATAGGATTGAATCGACCGTAAAGGTCGACTCAATCCTTGAGGTTATGCGACAATCAGAGGTTCAATACGCTTGATGTCGGACCCAACATCCTGAGCTGCGTCCCATAGATCCACCGCACGTTGCGCATTGAGCCAGAACTCCGCAGAATTGCCGAATAGCCGGGACAGCCGAAGGGCCATTGCCGGACTCAACGCACGACGCTCGCGGATCAGTTCGTTGACTGTTTGACGTGAGACACACAATGCATCTGCGAGACTGGTGACCGTTAGCCCGTAGTCGGGCAGAAAATCCTCTCGAAGCATTTCGCCGGGATGGATGGGCCGAATCCCTCTTTTGCCAGTATTTGGTATGCTCATGTACTACCTACTCCTAGTGATAGTCTGTGATCTCGACATCGTAGGCATCACCATCGATGAACCGGAAGCAAATACGCCACTGATCGTTGATACGGATCGCGTGCTGCCCCTTCCGGTCCCGTACAAGCTTGTGGAGGTTATTACCGGGAGGAACCTTGAGATCGTCTAGTCGCGTTGCCAAGTCCACATACTCAAGCTTTCTCCTCGCTCGCTGAGCGACCTCGGGCGGTATTCGTTTTGACCTCCCAGTGATGTAGAAGTCCAGCGTATGGTTATCTGCGAAGGTCTTGATCACATTTCAAATGTAACACGTCACGTGACATTTGTCAACACAGAGGCTATGTTCGCATAACTAATGAGTATACGGCAAATATGAAGCATATCACCCAAGCAAGCAGCAGATTTGCAGTATAGCCCCCCAGGTCGGGGTGTTATGCTTCACAAACGACGTATATGCACCCTCGTAAGCAGCATTTCTGCGAGTAGTATATTGGCAGAATTCCCCTAGAAACACAATGATATTGAAACGATACCGGCCGTTTTCAACAAAAAAAGACGCCCAGGGGAAAGGAGGTGAAACCCCGAGCGTCTTTCATATGAATACCTATATTAATAGATATCCCTATTCTGTTTAGATTTCCAGGAGAACAGCTCCTCCTTTGGGAACGATTCCTGCAAGACAACCAGCACACAGGCTCTTACGGCGGTATTTCCAAGCCCTTGAACCTCAGGAGGATTCAGAAATACAATAGCAATGATAATGGCCGAGATAAGCAGCGAGCAAGAAAACAGAGTCGCGGGCAGCTTCGAGGAGATCCTGACCATGCTTCCCTTCATCGAGGAAGCCAGCCGGGCCTTACAGGAAATTCTTCTGGCCAATTTGGTAATGATCGGCGAGATCCCGTCACCCACCTTCGAGGAGGACAGGCGGGTAGAGTTCATCCAGAACCGTTTCGTAGAGGCGGGTCTGCACAACGCCTCGGCCGATGAGATGGGCAACGCTTTAGGCATCCTTCCCGGTACAACCGGGGAACAGAATATCCTCGTGGTCGCTCATATCGACACGGTGCATCCCATCAGTGTGGATCATACGATCACTCTTCGTCCCCAGTCAGCCATCGGACCCGGTGTGGGAGACAACGCTCTGGGTGTGGCGGTCGTGGTAACCCTGCCCACTTTGCTCGAGCTTCTCGACATCGAACTGCAGTCCAATCTGGTGCTGATGGGGGCCTCCCGAAGTCTGGGTAGAGGTGACCTGGAGGGCTTACGCTTCTTTCTCTCCAACACCGAGATCCCCGTCTCCGTCGGAATCAGCATCGAGGGTTTCCCTCTGGGCCGGTTGAGCTACGATTCCATCGGCATGTATCGCGGAGAGATCGTTTGCTCGGTGCCGGAGGAGTACGACTGGACCCGCTTCGGCGCTACCGGGGCGATCGTAACGATCAACGAAGTGATCAATCATATCCAGGAGATCCGTTTGCCCCGCCGTCCTCGAAGCACGATCGTTCTCGGCTCGATTATGGGCGGCCAGGCCTACAATACGATCGCCACCAACGCGGTTCTCCGTTTCGAGATCCGCACCGAGAGCGAACAGATCGGCGAGGAGATCTTCCACCAGATGGAAGCCATCATCTCCGATGTTTCCTCGCAGACCGGAGCCGACATCAACCTCGACGTGTTTGCCCGCCGAAAACCCGGCGGCATCACCTACCAGCATCCCCTGGCCGGGGCTGCCCGGCGGATCATGAGTGCGCTGGATATCCAACCCCGCAAGTCTCCGAGCACCTCCGAGCTGTCCGCCTTCATCGGTTACGACATTCCCGCCATCACCATCGGAATCACCTCCGGGGAACATCAGAACACGCCGGAAGAAGAGATAGCCATTGAGCCCATTTTCACCGGCCTCGCCCAGCTAACCGGGGTTTTGCTGGCAATCGACAGAGGTTTTTGCAGTGAGAATTGAATCGTGGTTGAAATCCAACACATTTCACCATTCCACCTTTTCGGATTTGAACGCCCTGGTTGGGGAGAAGCAAAAACAAAACCTCAAGATCTCTCTGTGCATCCCGACTCTGAACGAGGAGAAGACGATCGGCAAGGAGATCGTCATCTTCAAAAGCGAGCTCATGCAGCGATATCCCCTTCTGGATGAGATCGCCGTGATTGACTCGGATTCATCCGACCAGACCCGCGAGGTGGCCTCCGCCTTCGGAGCCCAAGTTTTTCTCTCGAGGGATATCCTCAAAAAATATGGCGAGAAACGGGGCAAGGGGGAGAATCTCTGGAAGGCGATCTATCAGCTCGAGGGAGATATCCTCGTGTATATCGATGCGGATATCAAGAACATCCACCCCCGTTTCGTCTACGGCCTGGTGGCGCCGCTGATCTACAGACCGGAGATTCACTACGTTAAAGCTTTCTACGACAGACCTCTGGCCTCCTCGCATGGATCGAGGCCCTCGGGTGGAGGAAGGGTCACGGAGATCCTGATCAGGCCGCTGTTCTCTCTGTTCTTCCCGGAGCTCACCGCCCTGATCCAGCCTCTGTCGGGAGAATATGCGGTTCGCCGCGAGGTGCTGGACAAGATCCCCTTCCCGATCGGGTACGGGGTGGAGACCTCCCATTTGATCGACGTGTATCATCGCTGGGGTCTGCAGGCGATCGCCCAAACAGACCTCGACAGGAGGGTGCACCGAAATCAGCACACCCGAGAGCTGGGAAAGATGGCTTTCGGGATCTTGCAGACCTTTCTCAAGCGCGTAGAAGCTTTAGGAATTTTGGGCAAACTGCCGGAACTGAGCACAACCCTTCGCCAATTCCAGGTAAACAACAATCTGTTCGAAGAGATTCCTTTGAACATCGTAGAGGAGGAACGTCCGCCAATGATTGATATCCCCGAATACGTAGCAAAGTTTGCACCAGCATGATACAAGACGGCGATTTTCTTCACTCGATCACCCTGTTCTTTTCAAAAAACATCTTTTACCTCCTGCTGGCTGTCCTGGCATTGAACATGTTTCAGCGGCGATATCAGCAGTACGCTCAAAAAAAGCGGATGGCAACCCTGTATCTTGGAATCCTGATCTTGGTCTTCATGGTGGGGACGATCCTGATCGTGAACTTCAAACTTCCGGAGGCACTGATACTCCCTCTGGCCGCGGGTGTAATCCTGCTCGGGTATGTGAAAAGGGAGCATGTCCTGCCCTTCCGTTTGAACTGCCGGCAATGTGGGAGGAGGATGTCGAGTAAACGCGTACTGTTTTTCGATGACAACACCTGCGACGCCTGCGCAGGGAGCGCAAAAGGCGCAGGGAGCGCAAAAGGCTCGGGGGACGCCGACAA
>CAZSBH010000084.1:0-13399 GCA_964604845.1 uncultured Spirochaetaceae bacterium | reverse complement strand
GCGCAGGGAGCGCAAAAGGCGCAGGGAGCGCAAAAGGCTCGGGGGACGCCGACAAAGGGCCGGGCGATACTATCAACCCGGGTGATCCCGGGCAGGAAGAATAGCGCCAATCCACAGGACGAGTATCTTTGATGAAGCGCAGCGAAAGGATACGTTGGGGGTTGAGCAATGGGCTGCCCATCGCGCTCGGCTACCTTCCCGTTGCCGTTACCTTTGGCATTCTGGCTCGACAGTCGGGTCTATCCGTCGCTGCAGTGACGGGAATGTCCGCCTGGGTGTACGCCGGAGCCAGCCAATTCCTGGCCGTCAAGATGATCGCCTCCGGCGTTACGTTCAGCGAAATCGTTCTGGCTACCTTTATCCTGAACTTCCGCCATTTCCTCATGAGCACAGCCCTGGCCAGGAAGCTCGAAGTATCCAAGCCGAGCGCAGCGGTGCTCAGCTATGGGGTGACGGACGAGACCTTTGTTGTCGCCAGTATTCACGCCAATCCGGAGGGACTTACGGCACTTGGCTTTTTCACGATGGCTCTGATGGCCTATCTGGCTTGGCTGAGCGGATCCTTTGCAGGCGGCGTGTTTGCCGATTATATACCGGTCGCAATCGTGAACGGCATGGGAATCGGCCTGTACGCCCTTTTCATCGCTCTGCTGGTGCCATCGGCGCGGAAAACCTGGCAGTTTGCGATAGTTGCGGTAATCAGCGCCTTAGTCGCTTGGGCTCTCTCGAAGCTGCTGCCCAATCTGTCGGAGGGGTGGACCCTGGTCGCGGCAACGCTGGGAGTTTCCGCACTCGGCATCGTGCTTCCGGGCGTGGAGGACAGATCGTGATCTGGTTGCTCCTAGCCGGGATGTTTCTAGTGACCTATCTTCCCAGACTGGCACCCTTCCTCTTTGCCCGGGAAATCAGGCTTCCGGCCTGGGTTCAAAAATGGCTGAAGTTTTTCCCGTACGCCGCGCTGGGCGCTTTGATTTTTCCGGGAATTTTGACGGCTGTCCCGGGCAGACCCGGTCTGGCCGCCGGCGCCGGAGTGATTGCGGCGATCTGCTCCCTGTTCATCCGCAATATCACCGTGATCGTCGTCCTGGCTATCGCCGTTGTTCTGCTGCTCCAGAACCTCGGAATCCCATGAGCACCGTCGAGGCAGCCGAGGCGGATCGGTATTGTATCATTTCTGCCTTTTCGCTATACTTTCCGCTAATCGCATAAAAATACAACCTGGTCTTTTTATATACACAAGTACGTTGCATCAAGGATCACCACATGAATCACGATGAGAAACTCGATCTTAAAATCGATACCGCGCTGCTCGGTGAGCTTACCCGCAACGCGGAGAAGATGAACCGCATCCCCTTCGATCTGTACCAGAAATACTCGGTGAAGCGGGGTCTGCGCAATGACGACGGCACCGGAGTTCTGGTCGGCCTGACAGAGATCGGGGATGTACACGGTTACATCATCGACGAGGGAGAAATCGTACCGGTAGACGGCAGGCTCGAGTACCGAGGCATCAACGTTCAGGACATCACAAATGGATTCCAGGCGGAGAAGCGGTACGGCTTTGAAGAGGCGTGCTATCTCCTTCTAATCGGCACCCTGCCGACTCAAGTGCAACTCGATCAGTTCAGGACTCTCCTTGGTGAAAACAGGGCGCTGCCGAACGGATTCACGGAAAACATGATTCTCAAAGCTCCGAGCAGGGAAATCGTGAACAAGCTGGCCCGTAGTGTCTTGGTTTGCTACTCCTACGATCCCAATCCGGACGACCTCGATCTAAAGAACGTGCTGCGCCAGAGCATCGAGCTGATCGCCCGCTTTCCCACCATGGTCGCCTACGGGTATCAGGCCAAGAGCCACTACTTCGACGGCAAAAGCTTGTTCATCCATCGTCCCCGGAAAGACCTCTGCACGGCAGAAAATCTGCTGCACCTGATTCGTCCGGACAGTAAGTTCAGCAGCCTGGAAGCGGAGACCCTGGATCTTGCCCTGGTCCTTCATGCCGAACACGGCGGAGGGAACAACTCCACCTTCACCACCCACGTGGTCAGCTCCACCGGCACCGATACCTACTCGGTCATCGCCGCGGCTGTGGGCTCCCTCAAGGGTCCCCTCCACGGAGGGGCAAACCTCAAAGTGATGGAGATGATGGCGGATATCAAGGACCACGTCAGGGATTGGCAGGATGAGGAGGAGGTGTCCGGATATCTTGCCAAGATCCTGCGCAAGGAAAGCTTCGATGGTAAAGGTCTCATCTATGGAATCGGCCACGCCGTTTATACCTTGTCGGATCCCAGGGCGGTTCTGTTGAAGGGCAAGGCGAAAGAACTTGCCGCTGCCAAAGGCCGGGCCGAGGAATTCGAATTGTACGACCGGGTCGCCCGCCTCTCTCCAGTTGTGTTCAAGAAGGAGAAAAACTCCGACAAGGTGGTTGCGGCGAACGTTGACTTCTATTCCGGCTTCGTCTACGACATGCTGGATATCCCGAAAGAGCTCTACACTCCCATCTTCTGTATCGCCCGCATCGCCGGATGGTGCGCTCATCGTATGGAGGAGATGATTTCCGGCGGTCGGATCATCCGCCCCGCCTACCGCAACGTGCTCCGCAACAAGGAGTACGTCCCCGTGCACGAACGATAGAGACTTCGGGGCGCTACAGCAGCCGGGATAAACGGTCGCTGATAAACTCGGATTTCTCCTTGAGACCGACCCGGCCTGTCTTGATGATCAGGCAGTTCGGGCTCTTTGGGTCCACCGAGACGCTTCCGCCGCTCTCCTTGATCAGGGTCATCACACGGTCCACGGAAATCTGTGCCAGTTTTGAAAACTCCACGACTGCCCGTCCGTTGCCCTCCTTCAGCGAAGAGATGTACAAACGTCGGCATAAGATCCGAATTTCGGCGATGGCGAACAGGCTTCGTACGTCATCCGGCATAGGACCAAAGCGGTCCTCCACCTCCCTCTGCAGGGGATCCAGCTCCTCGTAACCGATCACCGAGGAGATTCTCTTGTACATCTCCATCTTTTCCATCGGCTCCGGCATATAGGTGTCGGGAATGTAGCCTGAGTATTGCAGCTCCAGATATACCTCCGGCGGCTCTTCCTTCTTGGCAACCTCGTCGACTTTGAGCTCGTCGATCGCCTCGTCGAGCAAACGCAGGTACATATCCAACCCGACAGCCAGGATATCCCCATGCTGCTCCCGGCCAAGGAGGTTTCCCGCACCGCGTATCTCCAGATCCTTCAGGGCGATCTTGAATCCGGAACCGAGCTCCGTAAAATCGCTGATGATCCGCAGGCGCTTCATGGCCAGCTCGCTCACGATCCGTCCCTGGGGATAGAACAGGTAGGCATAGGCGGGCGTGTCGGAGCGCCCCACCCTGCCCCTCAGCTGGTACAACTGGGAGATACCGAACATGTCAGCCCTGTCGATGATGATGGTATTGACGTTCGGGATGTCCAGTCCGTTTTCAATGATCGTCGTGGACAGAAGCACCTGGACATCCTGGCGGATGAAGCTGTGCATGACATCTTCCAGCTCCTCTCCCCGCATCTGGCCGTGAGCAGTGGCGATACGGACCTCCGGGATCAGACGGGTCAGGAAGTTTTCCACCCGCGGGATGGTCTGTACCCGATTGTGGAGGTAGTATACCTGCCCACCGCGGTCGATCTCCTGCCGAACGGCCCGGGTGATGACCTCTTCGTCGAACTCCTGGATGAAGGTTTCGATCGGATAGCGGTTTTGAGGCGGCGTGTTGATGATCGACATGTCCCGTATCTTCATCAAGGCCATATGCAATGTTCTGGGAATGGGAGTTGCGGTCAGGGTGAGACAATCCACAGAGGTCTTCAGTTCCTTCAGCCGCTCTTTGTCCTTGACGCCGAAGCGTTGTTCCTCGTCTACGATCATCAAGCCGAGATTCTTCAACCGAACATCCCGCTGCAGAAGCCGATGCGTCCCGATCAGTATATCCGTAGCTCCTTCGGTCAAGGAACCGAGGATGCGTTTCTGCCGGGCCGGCTTGATGAAACGGGAGAGCATTTCAATCGAAACGGGATATCCTGAAAAACGCTCCCTGAAGGTCTCGTAATGCTGTTCGGCCAGAATCGTCGTTGGGGCCAGAAAAGCGACCTGCTTGCCCCCCATCACCGCTTTAAAGGCCGCCCGGAGGGCGACTTCGGTCTTTCCATAGCCCACGTCTCCGCAGATCAGTCGATCCATCGGTCGCGGACCTTCCATATCGGTCTTGACCTCCTCGATGGCCCGGAGTTGATCATCCGTTTCCTGGTAGGGAAAACGGGCTTCGAACTCGCTCTGCCAATCCGTGTCCGGGGGAAATACGAATCCCTTGATCGTACTGCGCGTCGAGTACAGCGATACCAGCCGTTTTGCCATCTCCTCGACCGAACGCCGGACCCGCTCCTTCTTGCTCTGCCAGCTCTTGCCGCCCAGTTTATCGAGCTTGGGACGCTTGCCTTCATGGCCGATGTAGGCTTGAATCAGGTTGACCTGCTCGATCGGCAGAAATACCTTCTCGGCAGCGTCGTACTCCAGACAGATATAGTCACGTTCATGGCCCGTCGCCTTGATCCGTTCGATCCCGTTGAACAGCCCGATTCCGTACTGGAGATGAACAACGTAATCTCCCGGGCTCAAATCAACAAAAGAGTCGATGGCCCGGCTCTTTGCCGTGGCCACAGAGCGGGGAATACGCCGTTTGCGGCCGAAAATTTCATTCTCCTCTATAACCAGGATCTTCAGGCCCGGCAGAGAGAAGCCCTGTGAGATACCCTGGGGCAGTACGGTTACCTCCAGATCTCTAAGGAGGTGCCCCAGCCGTTCCGCCTGATGCGCGTAATCTGCGAACACAAACACCGAGTAACCGATATCGAGTAAGTTCTGCAGCTCCTCTTTGAAGAAGCCCAGGTTGCCGAAGAACGAGCGGGGAGGATCGCAACCGATCTGCACCCGGTCCTCCCCGTCTCCGCCCCCTTTGAGCGAGTGCAGGTTCACGATTCGGCTGAAGGAAGTTTCAAGGGTGGAATAATCGAGCAGAACCTGCCGGGGCGGCGGGCGGCAGCTGTCCCGCTTCCCCTCACCCCCGGCGGCGCCGCTTTTTCTGTACAACTCTAGATACTCCCGGCGCAGCACGGCCGAGCTCCCATAGAGGCCTTCCGAATCGACCGCGAGAAGGAGCGATCCCGCGGGCAAATAGTCCAGAAGGGAATACCGCTGCCCGGAGCAGAGGGGAAAGAGGTACTCGCTGCCGGCTGTATCGGGATTCAGGCGAAGTTGCTCCAGGAGCTGTTCGATCTCCGCCACGGCTGACCCGGGGCAGACAGCCTTGAGGTTTGTCCGGAGCCGCCGCAGGGTTTTTTCGTCGAAGATCACCTCCCGGGTCGGGGGTATCAAAGCCCTCATTTTCTCCGATACAGATGCCTGGGTGAAGGGTTCGAAGTGACGAATTTGGGTAATCCTGTCGAATTCGAAGATAATCCGCAACGCCTCGTCGCCGCCATAGGCATAAACATCTACAACTTCGCCGCGGATGGCGAACTCCCCCCGCAGGCTGACCCGGGGAACCCGCAGATACCCCAAGGCGGAGAGCTTTTCAGCCAACAAGAGGGTATCGATGCTGTCCCCGACGGCCAGCGCGACGGCACTGCCCTGGAACTCCTTGGGATCGGGAACAGGATTGAGCAGGCCCCGCAGGGAGGTCACGACCAGGGCCCGATCTCCGCCCTGGAGCCGGTTGAGCACGTAGGTTCGCTGTCCGTGCACAGCCGGCAACGGGTGCCCCTGCCCGTAGGGAAGGTTTCCCCACCAGGGGAAGGACAGGACCTCCCGGGCGAACAATCCCAAATCTGTGTAGATTTCTCCGGCTTCCTGTTCCGTCGGCACCACCAGGAGGGTACAGCCCTGCACTTCTTGGGCCAGTGTAGCCGCAAGGAAGGCGAGAAACCCACCCTGCACGCCTTCCACTTCGACCGGGAACCGTTCTTCCCGAACCCGCCGGCGCAGTTCGTTGAAGGGCGTGTAGGAGCCTAGGCTTTCGGAAAGACGGTCTGTGAAGGAATCGATGTTCAGGCGTACACCTTCCATGTTCGTTCGCACTCTTTCTTGTCTAGTTCTCTGACCGACCTTTGTCAACCCTGGATGCCTCGCTTCGGGTGAGGTTTAAGATTAATAAATATATCATGGGATTTACCGAAGATAATAAGGGAACGAGGGAGTATTATCAGTGGTACCAATGAAACGAGTTGCATTCCTCCTGGTGCTTGTTTTGATTGCCCGGGAGAGTTTTTCCGCCGATGCGGAGGGAGTGGATTTTAATATCCGCTTTTACGATACGCGCATCTACTATTTGGGTGACAGGGAGCACCCCGTTACGCTGGAAGCTATTTTCACAAACAACTCGAGCCAGACCTATCGGTTCAAAATGGCAGAGAATCGTATGTTCAATTTTGATTTTGAGGTGGCTACACCGACAAACATCCTGCTGGACCACTCACAAGAGTTCACCCGGTCCCGCAGCGCCAATCAGCCCGTACTCTACAGGGAGATCAGTCTCGAACCGGGGGAAAAGTACGGTGTCGTGGTCACTCTGGATGAGTTTATCAAAATCCCGAAGGCCGGCTTGTACACGGTTCAAGCCGTATTCCATCCGGAGCTCAATCTCGGCGGCTCCGACTCAACGATCCACTCCAACACCCTAACGCTGAATATCCGTCCGGCAATCGTCTTTGAAGAAGAGCGGGCCATGATAGAGGCGGAGACGGGGAAACTTATCCAGAGGCAGCCCCTGCCTCCGGATGAGGTTGTGGATTACATGCTCAGCGCCCGTCAGAAGAGTCAGTGGGAAAAGTTCTTTCTCTATCTCGATCTGGAGAGTCTTTACCTTAAGAATCCGGGACGCGCTCAGGCCTATCGACGGATGTCAGAGGAAAACCGTCGGGCCGTGCTCGATCGATACAAAGAACAGCTGCGATCGGAGACCGTGGATGTCGATATCCTCGTGATCCCGGCGACCTATGAAATCGTTCAAACCAGCTATACCCCCTTCGAAGGCCGGGTCACGGTGATCGAAAAATTCCAATACCGGGACTACGTCGAAATAAAAAGGTATACCTATACCCTGGAGAGACATGATACAATATGGGTGGTCACGGACTACGAAATCGTCAATCTGGGAACGGAATGAATGAAACTGCTGGTCGTCGCCCAGCGGGAAGATCTTAAAGATTTAATCGCCTATCACTTCGGCCCCATCGGCTTCGAAATCGTCTATTTCAGTGATCCGGTAAAGGTCATCGACAACATCGATGAACTGGAACCGGATTTGCTCGTGTTCAACGCCATGGATTTCCCACGGCATTGGAAGCCGACGCTGAAGCTCCTGCGGGAGAAACTCGCCAAAGACCAGGCTGTCTTCGTCATTCTCGCCAAAGATCCCCCCTTCGAAGAGGCGGCCAAAGCCATATTCTTGGGCGCCAACGGGATCATCGACGCCAATCTGACGGAGAAGCAGCAGGTACAGCGATTGGAAGAGCTGTACAGACGCTACGGGTCGCTCAAAGACAAACGCAGATTTCATCGTCTGATCCCTACCGAGGCGGATAAGCTGAAGTTCATTTTCAGCCATCCCCGGACCCTGGCCGTCGTGACCGGTTCCCTGGCGGAAATATCGATCAGGGGAGCGAGTTTCCGGCCCCACGATCCATCCCTGACCGCGGATCTACGCCGGGACGACCAGCTTCAGCACTGCACATTGCGAGTGGAGGATGAGCAGATAGCGGTGATGGCCAGGATCTCGCGGAACGGCGACGACATAGGGCTGCAGTTCAAATCTTTCGAAACCGGCGGCCATCACAAGCTCTTCGAGTATATAAAGAATCGGTCGCAACGGGAGCTCAAGACGGCGGTACACTCCTTCCGGGGCCAATAAAATCCTACGCAGCCGCGCTGAATTACCCGGATCCTCCTGTCCATGGACCGGATACAGCCACGGGATCTGAATGGGATCAGACACCGAAGGATCATCGATTTTCTGCTCGGTGAGGATCCAAGCGCCTGGGACAGCAAATTATCTCTTGTATTTCTTGATCTGGGACGCGAAGCGTTTCCAGGGGTCCGGCTGCAGGGCGGCGTGGCGACAGCCGGGGGCATGCTTCTTGCCCGGCCTATACACGCCCTCCAACAGATCGTCTCTATGGACCACCTCGAGGTCCATCTTCTTCAACTGGATGAGGAGATCCCGCCGGCGTTCCTTGATGTTCCAGCAGGCGGGGCACACGCCGATGGTGGCCAGATCCCGGGTCTTGATCTTGCGCACCCTGACCATAGCCCGTCCTTCGGCTACGGCGATCTTTCTCGGTTTAGACGGATACCTTGACATTCCCGGTGCTTCCCTTTACATATAGTACGACTTCTACTTCATCACTAGTAGCACAGCGGGAGAGTTATGTGAAGGTCCTCTTTTCAGGTATTCAGCCGACCGGTTTGCTCCATATCGGAAATTTCTACGGAGCGATTCGAAATTGGGTCGAGCTGCAGCGTAAATATAAATCCTACATCTCCGTAGTAGACCTCCATGCCATCACCATTGCCTACGAGCCCGAGGAGATGAGCAGGAATGTGTTCGACCTGGCCTTGGGGCTGTTCGCCTGCGGGATCGACTTGGAGCGGACGATTCTATTCATCCAATCGGAGGTTCCGGGTCACGCCGAGCTTACCTGGATTTTCAACACCATCACCCCCTTGGGGGAGCTGGAACGGATGACCCAGTTCAAAGACAAGTCTCACCAGCACCGCAAGAACGTCAACGTGGGCCTGCTGGACTATCCGGTTCTTCAAGCCGCGGATATCCTGATCTACAAAGGGGAGATCGTTCCTGTCGGAGAGGACCAGGTCCAGCATGTGGAGTTCACCCGGGAGGTCGCCCGCCGCTTCAACGCCCGCTACGGAGACACCTTTCCCGAGTGCCAGGCTGAGTTGACGGTGACCCCTCGAATCATGGGGATCGACGGCTCCGCCAAGATGAGCAAGAGCAAGGGTAACTTTATCGGCGTCCTGGAGAACCGGGAGGAGATCTGGACAAAACTGGCACCGGCACCGACCGACCCGGCTCGGATCAAGCGCAGCGATCCGGGAACACCGGAGAAGTGCAACATCTACTCCTATCACCAGCTGGCCACCCCCGAACCCGAGCTAAGCGAGTACATCGCCCACGGCTGTCGAACCGCCGGGATCGGCTGTTTGGACTGCAAGCGTACGCTCCTCGAGAACCTGATGCGGGTTTTTGACCCTATCCGGGAGCGCTATCACGATTTAGCGGGGAAAAAGAAGGAGATCCGCGATATCCTCGACAGGAATGCCGACGTCTGTCGAAAGGTCAGCGGGCAGACGATTCTCGAAGTCAAGGAAAAGATGGGACTGACACCGGTATGGAAGGTATAGATTTCACGGTAGAAGATCTCCAGATTGACAGCCTGGGCCGAGCGACCATCCCCTCTCCGCTGGGCCTGTCCACGGAATACGGGGACAACATCGTCAACTATTGCGCCGACTCGGAGAGCGTGCTCTACGAGTTGGATCGCGACAAGATCCTCGAGCAATTGGAGGCGGGCGAACCGATCCCGGCCTTCGAACGCGCGGGCCCGCGGGACAAGATCTACTTCGACCCCGCCAAAACCCGGGTAGCCGTCGTTACCTGCGGCGGTCTTTGTCCGGGCATCAACAATGTGATCCGCTCCCTGGTAATGGAGCTTCACTACCGCTATGGAATATCTACGATCTACGGGATCAAATATGGATTTCAGGGCTTTATCCCGAAGTACGGGCACGAGGCGTTGATGCTGACACCCCAGGAAGTGGAGGACATCCACGAGAAGGGGGGCAGTGTTCTCTCTTCTTCCCGAGGTCCCCAGGATGTTGGGGAGATCGTGGACTGTCTGGAGCGGATGAACATCTGCCTGCTGTTCACGATCGGCGGTGACGGCACCTTGCGCGGCGCTGAGGATATCTATCAAGAGATCAAGCGCCGCAACCTGAAAATCGCCGTGATCGGGATCCCCAAAACGATCGACAACGATATTGCCTTCGTGAAGAAAACCTTCGGATTGGAGACGGCCTTCTCCATTGCCGCGGAGGCGATCCGCTGCGCCCACACCGAAGCCCGGGGGGCCCCCTACGGTGTAGGCCTGGTGAAAGTCATGGGCAGGATGTCGGGATTCATCGCCGCCAATTCAGCCCTGGCGTTGAACGAGGTCAACTACGTGCTGATCCCGGAGGTACCATTTGATCTTGAAGGTCCTAACGGGCTGTTCGCATCCCTGGAGAAGCGGCTTCGCGACCGGAACCACGCCGTGATCATCGTGGCGGAGGGAGCGGGTCAGAAGTACGTGGAGGCGGGAGGAGACAGAAGAGACGATTCGGGGAATCTTGTACTTGGAGATGTCGGCATCTTCCTCAAGACAGAAATCAAGAGATATTTCAAAGAGCACACCGACCTGTATATCAACCTCAAGTATATCGATCCCAGTTATCTGGTGCGCGCGGTGCCGGCCAACGCCCACGATTCGATCTACTGTATGCAGCTGGCACAAAACGCGGTCCATGCGGGGATGACCGGAAAAACCGGCATGCTGGTGGGCTTCTGGAACGACGAGATCACCCACGTTCCGCTGAAGCTCGCCACTTCCCGGCGCAAGCGTCTGTCCCCGGAAGACACCCTGTGGCTGAACGTACTGGAAGCGACGGGACAGCCACTGTCTCTGATAAACGACTAAGGTTCCTGGAGGAAAAGGTGACCGAACGAAAAGAGTTCATTTTTACATCCGAAAGTGTCGGAGAGGGGCATCCCGACAAGATCTGCGATCAGGTTTCCGATGCGGTCCTGGACAGCGCCCTGTCGCAGGATGAGAAATCCCGGGTAGCTTGCGAGACCTTCACAACGACCGGACTGGTTCTGGTCGGCGGCGAGATAACCACCCAGGGCTACATCGACTTGCAGCGGATCGTCCGGGGAGTGCTGAAATCCATCGGCTACGACGATCCCTCCTATGGGATCGACTATCAATCCTGCTGTGTGATTTCCAGTATTCACGAACAGTCCCCCGACATCGCCCAAGGAGTGGAGAGGGGCAAAAAAGAGATAGGCGCCGGCGACCAGGGCATGATGTTCGGATATGCCTGCCGGGAAACACCGGAACTGATGCCCGCGCCGATCCAGTATGCTCACCGAATCATGATGCGGGCGGCGGAGGTGCGCAAACGGGGCACCCTCCCCTTCATGCGGCCCGACGGTAAATGCCAGGTCTCGGTCCGCTATCGGGAGGGAAAACCGGTCGAGGTAACAACTGTCGTTCTCTCCCACCAGCACTCTGAAGATGTGGGCTACGAGGAGCTGCGGGAGGCCTTTATCGAGGAGATCATCAAGAAAGCGATACCAGCGGAGATGCTCTCGGGAAATGTGACCTACCACATCAATCCAACCGGACGCTTCGTGATCGGAGGTCCCCATGGGGATACCGGTCTGACTGGACGCAAGATCATCGTGGATACCTATGGAGGCATGGCCCGGCACGGCGGAGGGGCGTTCTCGGGAAAAGATCCGACCAAGGTGGACAGATCCGCCTCGTACATGGCCCGCTACATCGCCAAGAACGTCGTGGCCGCCGATCTCTGCGACAAATGTGAGGTGGAGTTGGCCTACGCAATCGGTGTGGCCGAACCGGTTTCCCTGTTCGTATCAACTTTTGGGACCGCAGAAGTTCCGGAGGAGAAAATCGAAGGGGCGATCGCAGAGCTGTTCGACTCTACGCCCGCAGGCATCATCGAAACCCTCGGCTTGCGAAAACCGATCTTCCAGGAAACCGCCGCCTACGGGCATTTCGGCAGGGGAAATTTCAGCTGGGAACGGACCGACAAGACCGACGCTCTGAAGGAGAAATTACTCTAGAACCGGTAGGAGTTCGCGGATAGACTCGTCATGCCAGGCTCCCGCGTTAGAATCAAGGCGCTGGATTATGTCATCTTTTTTTTCGCCCTTGTTATCATCGGACTGATCTCGGCCCAAACCTACATCGGTGGGCGAGGAATCCCGGAAATCGCCATCACCGGGGCTGAAGGGCAGTGGATCTATCCCCTCGACAGCGAAGCGACAGTGCATGTGAAGGGCCCGCTCGGAGATACCGTCGTGGCGATCCGGGAGGGAACGGCGGAGGTGCTCAGCTCACCCTGCCCCGAGAAGATCTGCGTCAAAACGGGGAAGATATCAAAGCCGGGACAATGGATCGCCTGCCTTCCCAACAGGGTATTCGTGGCGGTGCGGGGAAGAAGGAGCGAGCAACCCGATGCGATCAGCCAGTAACCCGGTCAGCAGCCGACCACAAACCCAGAGCGTTGTTTCTCTGGCTGCAGCGGTCTGTCTTTTCCTGGCCTCGATCGAATACGTCATTCCCAAGCCCCTGCCCTTCCTGCGGATCGGACTGGCCAACCTGCCTCTCCTGCTGGCCCTGGATCTGTTTCCTATCCATCAGTTTTTTCTCCTCTTGGGGCTGAAGATCCTCGGCCAATCCCTAATCCAGGGCAGCCTGTTCTCCTTTACCTTCCTGTTCTCCCTCTGCGGATCCCTGGCCAGCGGCACGGTAATGCTGGCGGCCCGGCGAGCCCTGCGGGATTCGACCTCACTGATCGGAATCAGCATTCTGGGAGCTCTGGCCAGCAACCTGGCTCAGCTCATCCTGGCCCGCTACCTCGTGTTCGGCAGATCCGCCTGGCTGATCGCCCCACCATTCCTGCTGGTGGGTTTGATCTCCTCTGGAGTGCTGGGCTATCTGGCTCAGGTCTACAGGGATCGTTCGACCTGGCTGCGGAAGATCTTTCCGCAGCATTACACCCAATAAAGAGAACTCACATTGCCTACTCAGCTCCCATTAACGGTTTTTCGTCAATTTTCCTGAGGGTTTTAAACCGGCGAATGTCCCCGACGTCGGCAAGAAATGCCGGGGCTGTTAACGGGGTAATCCCTCGTATTGTTATCAGCAGCGCTACCTTCTCCTTCAAGGGCTCTCCAATTTGTAGAATCTCATTCACCAGCTTCTCTTTCTTTTCCAGTACATGCCAAAGAAGCTCCAGGTTCATTTCGATAGAAATATTACTTGCCTCCGAGGCATCAAGCTCTTCGAGCATCTGCTTCCCGTACTTCTCAGAAAGAAGATGATTCTTTTCTACCCCGGGAAGCACGATCCCGTTGTCTGCCAGTACGGACTGAATATTGTTCTTGTAAACCCTGAACTGCTTGTTCAGTACCTGATATTGGGCATACAGTTTCCGAAGCTCTCGGATCAGAGCCGATGGCTTGTACACCAACGGAAGTCCAAACTCTCCAGTGACCATATA
>CAZSBH010000083.1:0-17598 GCA_964604845.1 uncultured Spirochaetaceae bacterium | reverse complement strand
AGCTTGAGGGGCTAGTGCCCGTTTTGGGCGTGGAGGTTCAAGTCCTCTCCACAGCAAGACCTAAATTCTTTTCTGGCAAGAGATTAGCCCCTTTCATCAAATCCCTTCCTTTTTTCTATATCTGAGCCTGATCTCTGAGAAAAGCCACCTGTTCTGCCGAACACCGTATAAATTTCAGCAGTAGTGGGCAAACGCGCAACTCCTCGTGTATCCGTTTTTACATGTTCCCGGCAAGCTCAACGGATGTAGCCGATACCGAGTCCCGAGGATATAAAGTAATCATTGATGCTGCGGATCAAAGCATTGGCGGCAAAGGACAATACGATCGGAGTATCGCCAATCCTCCAGTGCAGTTCCGCAGCCATCGGGAAGGGGAGATCGATCTCCAGGCCTCTACCAAACGGATCGGTACGAAAGGAGGCTGAAATGCCCAACATCACCGATTCAAAGTCCAATACGGCACCGAAACGTAAATAGCCCCAGGTGAACACACCTTGATCCGGTTCCTCAGCCGGATCGAAAGTGACCGTTGACGGCGCTATAATTACCTCCGGCGAAAAGAACAGCCCCAACTCATATATCCAATAGGCAAGCGGTATGCCGGCACTGAATCCGGTAAAGTTCGTCTGAGTATCGGTGTCCACGTTCTGATAGGCCAACTTCAGCAGCCCGGCAAACGAAAAACCTATCCTCTCAACTGGATCAATCAGCGTTTTTTTCCAGGCGACACTTGTAAAAAGAGGCACATCATCTAGATCGAGGCCGGTGATCAATCCGGTTTGAAAATCGATCTCATTATTTCCGCTGAATCCCAGGCGAAGTGCCAGGTTGGTGGGTGTCCTGTGTCCACTTAAACTGACATGGGATTGGAAAAGAAGAGAAAACTGCTTGGAGCCCGGAGGGAGGACCTCCGGGGAGGATGCGTAGAGAAGCCCAGCGCTGCCGCTCCACAGACTTCGGATATAGAGCTCTTCGGAACGATGGATAGCTATTTTTCGTTCCCGAGATATCGGCAATTGCCCATACTCGGACCGCGCTTCGACAACCAAAGAGTAGATACCGTCGGGCAGAGGTTCACCGTCATTGTCTCGGCCGTTCCACTCGAACTGACGAGTCCAGCTGTCGAAGCGCAACGGCAGTCGGTATACTACCTGATTCTGTTCATTTATAATCCTCGCCTCACCGGTTCCGATGTTCGTTGTGCTGACAGTCACTCGAATCTTTCCTGAAGGTCCCGGTTTTAATGGATCAAAACGGCCTCTGTCAATATTTACCGACGAAATCGTGAATTCAGCCTTTTCCAGCTGGATATGCCGTTCTGTAAGTAAATTCTCGGCCACGTCGATCTGCTCCCGAAAAGTTTCATATCCAAAGGCACTAACCTCGAGCTCATTCAGTCCGGCGGGTACTCGGGTGGATAAACTGTTTTTTATTTTATCTGAATTAAAGAGAATCGCTGCCTCTTCCGGTTCAACACTAACCTGAAGGGTGCCGTAAAGTTGTGTCAGATTATATGTGTACCGAACATTACGGCCGTGGTAGTCTATAGTTTCGCTTAGCGGCAAACAGCCATCCTTGTGCAGATCTAAAGTGTAGAGTCCTTTTTTCTTTGTGTAGATCATTAGCGGTGTGACGCCACGATAGCTGCCATTGAGATAAACCTCCGCCCCCGAAGGATACGAAACAATATAGATAACCGCCTCCTTTGGCTCTATCCATATGGACCCCCCTTCGTCTTTCCTTCTATGCTCTTGCTCACCGACCGCCCATATGCTGCTACGCTCTCTCTCCTGTTCTTTGCGCTTCGGTGGCTTCTTTTCGGATTCTTCTTTCCCTTCTTCCACTGCAACGGTATCTTCAAAGAGACTGCCGCTGGACGTGGCGCAGGAAAACAACAGCAGCATTGCCGCTAATAGAGCGAAGCAAGTCTTCATAATAGCAGCTGCTCCCACTAATCGGCAATTGTAAAGCTCTTGCTCCAAGCGGTAGGTGGCTAAACCGGTGTTCGACCTGGCGATCATTCAGGATACAAATTCCCTCGGCAAGCAGGCGCTGCGTGACCCTCTTCAGATCTACTTTTATGTCGTCACACATGCGAAGATGGTCTCTCACACGAGTGTCGTTCTTCGTCGGTACATACACACCGGTTGGATCACCGTTGCACAGAGCTCGCACAAAAGACCCACCCAATGACGATCTGAGAGCCCCCGCCGCATCTACTCCCTTCCTATACTTTAGTACATCATCACACACCACGCCAGATTATTTTTCGCAAACTGCAATCTCCAGCTATCCTCAACAATTTCGTGTGACCAGTTGTGTGACCGATTCAGGATCAAAACTCCAAAAGCGCTGCGGAGGCCTGGGCATATGAGCAGCTGAAGGCAGGCCACCTTCCCCTGCGGCGGTCACTCACATTCGGGAAATACGCCGAAAACTAGTGGAACTGAGATAGGTGCCAGTATATACGCAACAAACGGGCGCTAGGCAAACAGATCTCCCGCTCCATATGCGGACACCCCCTGAGTGCGGCTACTGTGGTCCGGATGAACGCAGTGATTTTAGTTTTTGCTGAAATGATGGCTCCTTCTGGTAGTTAATTCTTTTATGCGTGTGTAGAGGAAGAAATGAACGATGCTGCGCCTATTTATCTCAACGATTTGGTCCAATTTTGAAAAGCGAAGGTGAATCCGGATCCACCTCCCCATATTTAATAAAAATCATGATCTCTTCGGTAAATCCAATGTAGTACAAACCAAGGATGACCGTCACGAAGATGGTCGTGTTTACAAAATAGGATAGAATCAACAGAAAATAGACCAGCACACCGCACAATTTCAGAATAAAGGTATGCATTAAAATCGGCTTTCTGCACCTTATCGCGGAAACAATAAAGGACAGCCCCAGGATCCCAAAAAAGATATAGAGCAGCGTCATATTGGGCTTCAGGTATTCCGAATACAGCCGGGCCATGAAATAGGCTGATGAAAGATAAAAGGGAAGGTCAGCGAGGGAATCTAAAGTTTTCCCGAAATCCGTTTTTTGGTTAAATATTCTGGCAACCTGCCCGTCAAAAAAGTCCGTCGATCCCAATATGGCATAGCCAATGACAAATGCCGCTTTTATATCCTTCAGGGCAAATACGTAAAGTAACGGCAGAAAAACGAGTCTCGATAGGGACAATCCGTTAGGAACGGTCAGGTATTTTTTCTGAGTCAAACTTAATCTCCTCAACGTATGCTATCATAAGACCCAACAAAATCCTAACCGTTTTCTTCACCAGCTCACCGGTCCAGGTGGTAGCGACCGTAGCCCCGAGACTATCCGGATTGTAGGCGCCGTCGGCTATGGCGAAAAAACGGCCGGCCTTCATCGGGCTGCAGGTGTACTGATACTTGTAGCCGGCGTTATCCGGGTTGTAACTCCCGCCGTACCATGTTTCGAAAATGAAGTATAAGTCTTTGATTCGATCTATCTTGGCAGGATTCCGCAGGCAGCGGATGACGAGTTTTCGGGGGTAGAGTGTGTGGGTTAGGGTCTTCTATAGACACAAGCTTGCTTCTTGGTTACGGATCTTCACTTTTCAAGCAGTATCGCTTCTGCATGCAATTTGTCACTCCGACTGAGAAAACGAACGAAAATGGAATGTTTCTCCCGGTCAAGTCGGTCGATGGCAATACCGAGGAAGATCTCATTCTGTTCCCTTCGCTCCCACTCCTTCAATCCGCTGATGATAAACTCTGCCGGTTCCAATTGGCTATTGGTGAGCTTCAGAGTAAAGCGATGCTTCCCCGGCTCAAGACCGTACTCTTTCACAAACTGCAGAGACGCTCCGGAGAGGGAGATATCCTTAACATAGCCGATCTCCCGCTTTCCTTCCGGGCTTTCCAGATACAGCTTCCAGTCCGACTGGATTCTGGGATACACCCTGTTTTCGCTCATATTCGCTAACCCCCTGTGTTCGGATTCTGCTTTACAAAATTTTGAATAAAATGCGGCAACGAAGTCAGCAGCGGATTCGTTTTCGTCACTTTGTATCGCTGGCAGTACTGCTTATTAAACTCCTGATTCGGGAAGAAGCCGATTTTATCCTCGCACAACGGAGCACGTATGCGGTTCAGAAAATACATATTCACGGGACCAATTTTCTCTACTTCCTGGGTTCCTCGATACGTACAATCGAAAAATTCCTTCACCTCTTCATAGGTAGTTTCGGAAATATTGATTCTTCCCGGCTCACCGGCTGCCTCCATACGGGAGGCGACATTCACGGAATCCCCCCAGATATCGAAGGTGTACTTCTTGTAGCCTATCACGCCGGATATACATGGACCGGTGTGGATCCCGATACGAAACATCCAATTGTTCAGATCGAGACCTTCCCCTTTCACCTCTTTACTGTCCTGCTTCATTTCATCCAACACATTCAGCAGATTGAGCGCTGCCAAGCAGCAATCGACGGCGTGAGATCCCTTCTTGTTTGGAATCCCCGATACACACATATAGGAATCCCCGATCGTTTTTATCTTCTCTATACCGAACTCATCCATGATGCGATCGTGCAGAGCGACGTAGGAATTGAGCTTTCGGATCAGGGATACAGGATCGAGGTGCTTGGCGAGTCTGGAAAATCTGACCACATCGGTAAACAGAATCGTACTGTGACGATACACCTTCGGATGAACGGCTCTTTTCTCTACGAGCTCGTCGGCGATATAGGCCGGAAGGATATTCAGGAGGGTTTCCTTGTAACGCTCCTCCGTTCTATTTGGTATTTTCGAACTCAACGTGGCCATTTATATATCGGTGAACTCCTCAAAGGTGGTACGGGCCTCGATCTCCGGCTCGTCCACATTCAGAAGGATGGGTAAGGTTTCCTGCTGCCAGTCATCGCCCTTGAGGCGTTTCACCAAAATCGGGCCACCAATGGTATTTATCAGCATCTCGGTAATATCCATGATGATATAAAAACCATTGGAATTGCAGAAATCAAGCTCCTTGAAATCGAATTCGATTCGAGTGATTTTCTCCGGCGGCAGCAGCTGCTCGAGTTCCAAGAGGTATTGTTCCAGATATCTATATGGGTTGTCGATCCTGATTGAACCTCCAAAAGAGACAATCAACAGGTCCGCATCAACCTTGGCAACGGAGCTGAATACGCTCGCACCTCCGTCCATGATCTCACCGAATGCCAGGACTTTCAACTCAAACCTCCTAAACCAATTTGAGAATCGATTGTAAGATATGGGGCGCGGTACCCGGCGGATAGTGTGAACTTGTTTTCAGCGGCCAGCCGAATCAGCCCCAATCCCCCCCTCAGTCTGTCTTTTCTTCTTTCGCGTATCGTCTCGGCCAGCAGTGTTCTTAGATCGCCGGTTGAATTGATCATCTTGATATGATCTCTTACTTTTCTGTACTGCGACCTCTTGGCCGCATTCGTGACTTTAATCCGAAGAAGATCCTTTTTGATCATTATCTCCAGAGTCACCTTACTATCCCCGTCGGTACTGTTGACAACGGCATTGTTGACCAACTCGGTAATGACGATATTTGCCTTCTTGCTGACATTCTTCGGATAGAACGCGCCTATAAGCTCATCCGAGAAATTCCCAAGAAGCCCGCTCAAATCACCGATGATGTTCCTCTTCGGTGACAGGTCGTAACGCATGCTGATAACGGTTGTAGCGAGTTCTTCCTGGGTGATCATAATTATACCTTTTTGCGCAGAATCAGCAAGGTGATGTCATCGCTGTCCTTGCTTCTGAACCCTGTATAATCATCCAGGCAGCGGTCCAGTATTTCCTGGACCGGTTTTTTCGCATTCTTGATGATCAAATTGTTGAGCCGCTGGACCGAATAGTCCTCTCCCTTGTCGTTCTGTACCTCTGTGATACCGTCGGTGTACAGCGCCAGAAGATCACCTTTTTTAAAGGGGAGCTCGTGTTCGTGAAAAGCCCGGTGGCGCAATCCGAGAAACGCATCCCGTTTCTTGAAAACCGCACTGTCCTTGCCGCTCACCAACAAACCAAAGCCGCCTCCGCTTACGTAGCGTAGGGCGGTGGAATTGATCACGACGAAGTTCACCGTTGCGTATTTTTTTACGGTTCTCAAGAATTCGTAGGCGGTGTTGTTGATCCACTCTACGATCTCTTTCGGCGAATCCTGTTTTTCCAGGATCGTCATGAACTGTGCCTTCAGGTAGGTCATGACCAGGGCAGCCGATACGCCGTGACCGGATATATCAAAAACTCCAATTGCACAGCTTCCCAAACAGGTATTGAAAAAATCGTAGTAGTCGCCTCCCACCTCTGCCAGCTGTTTTTGATAGACGGCCAGCTCGAGCTCGTCGGTCATTTTTTTAGAAGGCTGGGGAAGCAGAGCTGCCTGTATCTTGCTGGCCACCGACAGATCATCCTGAATGATAGCATAGGTCCTGGCCAGCTCACGTTCCTGCTCGTCCAGTTTCTCATAGGCAATTTTCAGATTTTCATTGGTGGCGGACCAAAAAGCCTGATCCCGTTCCTGTTTTTTTTGGAGTCCCCTGTATTTCCGGAACAGCTTTGCCAGGTCCTCCTCCGTGACATCTTTCTTCTTAGGTACGATGCCTGACTCCAGGAGCTCCTCCAGACTCATTGCTGTCCTCCTTACGCGAATTCTATTTGAAAAATTTGGGGATTCTCGTCGTTCTTGACGTCGATAAAATCCAGATCCCCGGGAGCGGTCATTCCCCCTATGATCACCCCTCGTTCCATATCCTTGTTGAACGGTGTCGTACTGTTGATCCTGGCCCGGCCACGCTCTTCCTCCAGGAATTCAAGATTGAAGCTGCCGACCGCATCCTCGGGTCCCTTGACAACGCTGGCATATCCCTGGGAACCGGTTTGGAAATGAAGAAAATCCACTCCCTTTTTGATGATTTCCTTTCCGGGCCCGTAGTTGTACCAGCCGAGCATCATCTCCATCCCAACCCGCTCGAGGATCGGACCGGAGTTCTCATACGCCTGTACAACAACTCTTTCGATTTCCCGGAGCTTCTCGAAAGGATACCAGCCGGTGATTTCGATTTCCCCTAAAAGATTCTCGGCCTTGGCGCCGGCCACGATGTTCAGATTTATACAGGCTTGCGCGAATCCTTGGAGCGTAGCCCCGAAAACTATAAGTTCAGTCTTTTTTTTTCCTTTAGCCATACACTGCTCCTTTCTCAGTATCCAAGCATGATGATCAACCGTCTTCTATGTGGTGAACGCCATCACCGCGACGATGGTTGTATCGTTGTAGTCTAGACGAACCAACCCTTCAGACACGTCGTACCGGCAGTACGGCGGCAGCTCGACCGAAAGATCACCAGGATCAAATGGCTTGTATCCCGCCTTGAACAGCCGCAGCAACCACGATTCATATAACTCATGCCGCTCGCAACGGAAGTGATCGCTGACCCCGAAGATGTCTCTGATTTCCCTGGCAAAGAACTTTCCTTTGATGAGATATTTGTGCGAAGAATCGATCTCCGCTTCGTCCACAAGAGCAAATACATTTCCGAAATGCTCCCAGCTATGGTGAACGCGTTTGACCAGCTCTTCGGTATCATGATTGGAGTTTGGTTCGACCAGGGTCAGGATCCGCGGTCCAAGTGATGCGAGACGCCTCAGCAGATCGGTTCTCGTTTGTTGATCCTTCAATGGATGACCGGTGTGGTGAAAGGAGAAGGCCGAGTTGATTACAAGATTGCCCTTGGACATCTCCCGGATCGAGTCAAATTCGTCATCGTTGAGCTTTTCCACCAGGCTGAACAACGGCTTAAACTCCACCGCGAATGGATAATCCTTCTTTGCCTTTTCAAGCCTGCTGCGGGCTTTTGCGAGGTTCTTCTCCACTGGATCGAGCCCGATGATCTGAACCGACTCCAGTTTACCCCGCTTGCCGGCCAGATTGTCGAGCAATCTCTTGACCTGGCCGCCATTGCCGATTCCGATATCCAGAATGGTAAAAGACCGTAGGTCCGTTACCGCCTGTTCGAGATATCGATTGGCCAGCTGGTGACCGGCATATACAAAAGGAATCGCTTCGGCCATGCTGTAGAACAATTCAGTCTGAGGAATGTCAAATTCCTGCACAAAGATATTTTTGCTCTCCACGAGCTGCCTGTCGATCCGCCTCATTAACGATTCAGCAATCAGATGGGAAAGCAGCTGAGGGTTGGCAACCTCATCGTCAACGTGTTCGAGAATGAGCCGTTCGATTCTGGGTTTTGCCAACATTTGCCTATGGCTGGTTATCTGCTTGCAGATGTCGATCAGCTGAGAATATTCATTTTGGTAGATCACGGCTTCTATCTCTTTTCTATATATCTCGACACCTAATACCTTGCAGTCCAGTTTTAATATAAAATATGTTATATATATCACCGTAAGTGTATCACAGCCAACGAGAAATGCAGACATAATTTTTCTCCACCGTTAAACGGTTTCTGTACGATTTTTCATACACTGAAGATCGTGTTGCGTCGCAGAATTCCACAAAAATACAAAAAAATCTGAACAAGGGTTTTAAAAACAAAGCCAAGCACATAGAGTAGCAAGGGGAGAGGAAAAAAATTGAGAGAACTCGGAAGCACAGGTCTAAAGGCTACCTCCCTCGGTATGGGCACGATCCAGATAACACGGCTGGATTGGGAGCAGAGCATTCGCGTGGTCCACCAGGTGATGGACTTGGGCATCAACTGGTTCGACACCGCCCGTGCTTACCTGGACAGTGAGCTACGCCTCGGGGCGGCTCTCAAAGGGATCCGGGATCGGGTGATCATCATCTCAAAGTCAGGAAAGCAGACTCCGGAGGAACTGAAGTCGGAGATCGACGAATCCTTGCAGCGGCTGCAGACCGACTACCTCGATATTTTTCTGTTTCACGGCGGTGATGCGGTAGCGAAAGATTCCTTCCTCGCTCCCGGAGGAATGCTGGAAACCGCTCAAAGAGCGGTGGAGGCGGGGAAAATCAGATTTCTCGGCTTTTCTGCACACAGACCGGCCGTAGCACTGAAGGGCCTGGAGGTCGATGCGCTGGAGGTTGCGATGGTGCCTGCCAACTTCATCAGCCGGGAATATATTGACGGGGCCTTCATGGCACAAGCTAGGGCACGAAATGTTGCCGTACTGGCCATGAAACCCTTCGGCGGCGGCAGGATTGCCGACGTCCCTCTCTGCCTGCGGTTTCTGAAAGGTTACCCCGGGCTGTTTCCCTGTATCGGCATCGAGCAGTCCGAGGAAATGGCGGAGAACCTGGCGGTCTGGGAGAGCGACGAGGTCCTGACCGACCAGGACAGGGTGGAGATGGGGCGGCTGACCGAACTGATGGGCAACCGATTTTGCCGGGGCTGCGGCTACTGTCTGCCCTGCCCGGAACAGATCCCCATTCCGACGGTGACATTTCTGAAGGTCTTTTCCATGCAGATGCCTAAAGATCAGGTCATCACTGATGAACACACCCGAGCGGTAGGGTTGGCCAGGGGATGCAGCGAATGCCGTCAGTGCGTGGAACGTTGTCCTTACGATTTGGAGATCCCGGACATGCTCAAGGAAAACATCCGGTTCTACGAGAGCTTCTCGGCTCGCTAATCCTACCCCGTTGCAGTGATCAACGCAGTAGCATCCTCAAGGAATCGATCGAAACAACCCCAGGCATCCGGCAGTTTCAAGGCTTCTTCCGCAAATACCGGGGGATTTGTTGCCAGGCGCAAGAAGCCCAGCTGGGTCAAGCGACAGAATGCGATGATTTCCTCTTCGATCGAGTCGAACCAAGATTTTGCCGAACGATGATGACTGGGGACTTCAAAGGTGAGAGCTAACCAGAATATCCACATTCCTGGCAGAGAGGATGCCCTGAGGTACAGGAAGTAAGCTCCCTTCCGTTGAGGTTGGAATTTTATCGCATTAGTCGATCAGTTTCCCGATAACCGGAATGCGCTCCAGCAGATCCTCGCCGTGGGGTGCGGTGTCCAATACTGCGCTCAGATCCTGTCCCGCCTGGTGAAGCGCCTGGTGGCGTCCCCCCATCCAGAGAAAACTCCCGGTAACATCGTAGACTTTCCCCTTGTAGGCGATATAGGCCGGCCTTCCTTCCCTGCCGTCGAACCCCGACAGCCGCTCCCGGGTATACTCTTTTTCTTCTATCACACCGTTGCTCTTATAGAACTGTTGAACAAACGAAAGGGGGCAGCCTTCCGTAGGATGAACTGCTCCCCTTTCGCCGGAACCCGGTCCTATTTCATGAACTTGGAAACGAAGGGAGAGGTTTCTCCCCGCCTGAGGAAGTGTCCGGAAGGTCCTTCGCCGAGAAACTCGGAGAACCAGGATTCATGCTCGATCTCCTCATTCAGGATCGCCAGGGCCAGATCATAGGTCCGGTGATCCTTGCCGGCGGTCATGTTGCAGACCTGGGTGTAGCCTCGCACTGCGCAGCGCTCCGCCTCGACCAGGACCTTGAGCAGACCCTGAACGTCGTTCGGATTTTTCGGCAGATTAGCCGGCGGGCAGGCTGACATATCGTGGAACTCTTTCATGTCCTGGGGCAGCTTCCCTCCCAGCTCGTAGATCCTGGGAACCAGGGCTTCAAAGTGGTTGCGGTCCTCGATGCGGGCGGTTTCAGCGATCTCCTTGATCCCTTCACCCTCCAGTCCGATCAGATTGACTCGCAGAATCGTGTAGTAGTAAAAAGTTGTCAGCTCGGCTGCAGCATTCTTCACCAAAAGCTCGAGGAGCTGATCGACGTTCACCCCCGATCGTTCCACCATTTCTCTTGCGACTCTTGCCATCTTGTGGCCTCCTTAACGATTGATATTTTTTAACGTGATGACATCACGTCAATTTTCCAAAAAATAATAAAAATCGGACCGATTATTAATTAACTTTAAAAAATTTAACTTCATTCCTCACTTTTGCTTTGACAGCGGTCGCAGACTCCGAAGAACTCGATCCGATGACGGCGGGCAGTGAACGGGGTCGTCCGGTTGACTTGCTCGTTCAGCGCTTCGTCTATCGGCAGCTCCAGATCGATGATCGAACCGCAGCGCTCACAGATAAAGTGGTAGTGCGGTCCGATATTAGCATCGAAGCGATCGAAGGTGCTGCCGAAATCGATCTTCTTGATCAACCCCTGCTCGATCAGGATACTGAGGTTCCGATAGACCGTACCCATGCTCAGGCTGGGAAAATCCCTTTTCAATTGATCGTAAATCCACTCGGCGGTGGGATGTCTTCCCGAATTTTGCAGCAACTCGAGAATCCGCTCTCGCTGTCTGCTTCTCTTGTAGTTGGTTGTCTTGCCGATCGTCGCTCTCCATCTAAATAATAATCGGAATCATTCTTAATTTATAACTAATCACCGACCCTGTCAAGCGTTCCATGTGAAATACTTGACTACCGATGGCCTTTGAACCTACACCTGCGGGGAAATCTATCAATCGTCACTCAATGAATCCAGGTAGTCCGCAAAAGCATTGAACTCCGATTCCAGGATCTCCCACGCAAAGCAGCGAATCTGCCGGACCGATTACAACAACTTCTGTGCCGAGGACTCTGTCGTGGTATTTTCTATGGTAGGTATCTTCTGCCAGCAAGCCGGCTCCATTAACCCGGGTTTTCTTCCATACAAGATATCGTCTAAGAAGGGGGCGATCCGCCTGAACAGGCCGGAATGCTTGAGAAGAAGTCGAACGATGTTATGCATCAGGTTATCCGGATGGGAGTAGGGGCACACCGCCACGCAGCGACCGCAATCGGTGCCTACTTTGCACCAGTAGGTGAAACAATTCTCGGCGTTGATCTTCCAGCGCAGTACGCCGTTTTCCTCGGCTCTGTCACCCCACGGGATGGACTGGCTGGGACACACCGCGGCGCACTTCTCACAGGACTCGCAGAACTCGATCATCGTGTTGTCGAACCTTCGGGTGTCCGCTACCAGGGGCAGCTCCGTGGACACCACAGAGATCCTGACCCGAGGACCCAACCCGGGAGTCATGAGTAGTCCCATCCTACCGATCTCTCCCAATCCCGCATCCCGAGCCACGAGCGGACAGATCACCTCGTAGTGACTGCTGATATGGGCCCGGGCGGAATAACCCAACCGGCGGATAAACCCGGCGATCTGTACGGCGATTTCCGCCGCCCGCAGGTACTGCTTGGCGGTTTCCATGACCGTGCCCGGCTTTGGTCCCTGGCGGATCATCCGATAGTCCATTTCCACCGTGAGAGCGACTGCATATCTATGATCGTTCTGGATCGGTTTTCCGTACCACTCGCGGCGGCCCCTGACCGTGTAGAGATGGGTGTCCTTGAGGAGAGTAATTCCCACCGAGTGCGCCCCCAGGTACTTTGCCCACCCCCGGATATATCTTGTGATTTCCGAAGGATCCACCCGCGTTTGCTCCCCCGACACCGGCCCATCAGCAATAAACCGGAGATGCTCTTCGGTTAGAAAACCGGCCTCCACAGCGGCAAAGGCAAACGGGTCTGCCTCCCGAGATTTCAGCGAGAGAAGTCCGGGTTCACTACGAAAACGGTTGTCCGGTTCGAGGTTCTCCGGCCGTCTTTTGTAGTACCCTTTGAAGCGAGGTGAACCCGGTTCGAGATCCGCCCTGCTGAATATCGTGTCCCGTTCATCGACCCTGTCCGCAGGAACGCCGTCTCGTGGGACAGGGGTAATGCGAATCGGCAGCAGCAGGGTAAGTGCAGTCCCCCAAGACAGGCCGACAACGATCCAAGCAGAGATCTCTTGACCGGGGAACTCGACAAGGCCGAGCAGCAGAAACGGCGTAGGGATGATGAGAGTTGCCAGCAGCAAGCGCCGGGCTGCGGTTTTTTCCCCTTCGATTTTCGAAAAAATGCTGAGGATCGACAAACAAAGGAACAACAGAATCCCGATTATCAGAAGGACAACATCGACGGTGCTCATCATAGGGACCAACAAAACTCTGCTACCCCTGTTCTTATATTTACTTGGCGTGAATACAATTTCACGAGAAAGGCTTGTCGCGAGATGCGTTCGAGGAATTCGCCACTTGTGGAGATTAGCACATACTGCAGCCGAGAGCAATGAATACTCCCTCCGATCCACTTGAAGAAGATTCTGCTGCCGCGGTTTGTATTGTCCTAAACACCCGGGCAAGATACAATAACAGGTATGAGTATCGAAGAACGTTCGAACCTTAGAAAGAAGAGAATTGTCGCCCATCTGTCGCGGAGCTTTGAGGAAGCCGAGCGTTGGGATCTCGAGTATTGGCAAAGACTTTCTCCCGCGTCACGTCTTTCCGCACTTGTAGCGATCAGAAGAGATATCGAAAAAGTCAATAAATCCAAGAAGAAATCCGGTTGATTGTGGAAACGATCCAGGACTTCGAAGACATGTTGTTCCTTCTCAATAACCACGGAGCGAAGTATCTAATCGTTGGTGGACTGGCCTTTATCTACCATGCGAAACCAAGGTATACAAAAGATATAGACATATGGGTTGAACCTTCCCCAAAAAATTTGGAAAAGGTTAACAATGCTCTGGTTGAGTTTGGAAGTCCCTATCTTCTGATGCAGAATCATGCTGAGGAAATACTACAAATCGGGATCGAACCTGATCGTATTGATATTTTACAACAACTTGAGGGCATCAAATTCTCCTCTGCCTGGAAAAACCGCATTACGGACAACTATGGTGATATTAAAAGCTATTGGATCGCTATAGACGATCTCATTCGGGCGAAAGAGATGATCGATAACGCTCGCCACCAAGAGGACGTGAGAATTCTCCGAGAAGTAAAAAAACTACGAACCTAATCCGAATAAGCCAAAACGGGAACAGGGAGCAATGATTACCCCGGACAGAGATCGTTCGACGATCCACACCCTTCTGAACCCGGAATCGGTGGCCGTCGTGGGGGCCTCGAACACGAAGGGAAAGGTCGGCAGCATAATCTTCGAGGGGCTGCGCCGCTGCAAGGCGAGATTGTATCCGGTTAACCCGCACGAGGATGCGATTTCCGGGTATAAAACTTACCCCCAGATCGCCGACCTACCCGACACCGTCGATGTGGCTATAATCACCGTACGGGCGGAGCAGGCGGTTGAAATCGCCGAACAGTGCGGCAGGGTTGGGGTCCAAAACATCATCATCGTGGCTGGTGGATTCGCCGAAACAGGAGAATCGGGCAAGGCTCTGGAAACCCGATTGAAGGGGATACCGCAGCGCTACGGAAGCCGCATCCTGGGACCGAACTCTCTCGGGGTTTTTGTTCCTGAAAACAACTTCGACACGATTTTCGTGGAGCACGGCGACAGAGCTCTGGCCGAGGGCGGCGGGATCGCCTTTGTCAGCCAGAGCGGATCGGTGGGTGTGGAGGCTCTGGGCCTAGCCAGCAACACCGGCTTTCCGATGCGGGCCTTCGTGGGCCTGGGGAACAAAATCGACTTGAACGAGCTGGATTTTCTCAAATTTTTCGGAGCGGATGACAAGACCGACTGCCTCGCCCTCTACATAGAGAATGTGGAACAGGGTCGAAAATTTTTGGAAGAGGCGAGGAAAGTGTCCCGACGGAAACCGGTCATTGCCCTCAAGGCGGGCAGAACCCCGACCGGTGCATCCGCGGTGAGCTCGCATACGGGAAAGCTGGCTGGAAGCGACAGGGTGGTCAGCGGTGCTTTCCGCCAGTACGGCGTTCAACGGGCCTTCGACGATGAAGAGCTCTGCGACGCCGCCAAAACCCTGTCCTTTCTGCCGCCGGCACAGGGAAACAGGGTGGCGGTGATCACCGGGGCGGGCGGGTTCGGTGTCATGTGCGCCGACTACATCGAAACCGACAGCCCGCGGGCAAGGCTACAGATGGCCGAGCTGTCAGACAGGACGAACTCCAGAATACAGGAAAAAGCTCCACCCTTCGCCTCCTGCCACAATCCCGTCGATCTGACAGCGGGGATGACTAACGAAATGTTCATAAACACCCTCCAAGCGCTCATAGATGATGACGGTGTGGATATCATCGTCTGCATCGCCTTTTTCGCACCTCATGCCATTACCGACATACTGATCGATCAGATCGCCGCGGTTATCAAAGACATCAAGAAGCCCGTCATGGTATTTACTGAATATGGTCCCTTCACCGACACTTACCTCAAGGAGTTCTACAAAAAAGGGATGATCGGATTTCCTTCCCTGACTCGGACGGTCAGGGCGGTCAGGTTCCTGGTGGAGCGGGGACGGATCCTCTCAGCGCTGAAAGAGGGGACATGAGCGGTACGACCGTCGAAACATTGGTAAAACAGTGGCGATCCTCTCTTTCGATTCCCGGCAAAGCCAACGAGTGGGAGAGCAAGCGACTGCTCAACAGTCTAGGAATTGCCACACCAAGGGGCGTGTTCATCGAACCGGGGAATTCCCTTTCCCCCGACGGTGATGTATCCGTACTGGGCAGGCCGGGTCACCGCGTGGTCAAGGTTTGTTCCGGCAACATCCTCCACAAGACCGATCAGGGCGGTGTTCTCCTGGATATTTCCGAAAACTACCTGCCCGCCGCGGTAGCCAAGCTGCAAAAATCCTTCCCCTCCGCCGGCGTGCTAGTCGAGGAGCTGGTGCAGTACAGGGGAAGCGAAATCATTATCGGAGCCCTCTACGACCCCACCTTCGGTCCCGCTGTTATGGCCGGCGCCGGCGGGATTCTTACGGAACTTTACAAGGACGTCAGCTTCCGCCTGGCTCCCTGTACGATGAAAGAAGCTCATTACCTGCTGGAGGAGCTAACCATCTTCCCAACACTTCAGGGTTATCGAGGCTTGTCGGCGGACGCTGATTCCCTGGCAGAGATTATCGAAAGGGTAGCCGAACTGGCAGTGCACCTGGTCGGCAGGGGATGCCAGCTCGATATCAATCCGATCGTCTGGGATACAAAACGGTGGGTTGCCCTTGATGTTAAGGTGGTGCTGGCCTGAGAGCCCCTCGATGGACAAAACAGGTGCAGCCGCTAATGGATTTATCCTCGGATCGCCGCGGTTGAATCGCGAATGACCAGTCGGGTTGGAACGAGCACCTTTTTGACCGGTTCTTCTGTACCCTTAATGATCTGTAGAAGACTCTTGACGGCCATGATGCCCATGGTTCTCTTGCGTACATGGACTGTGGTCAAAGAAGGATTCACTTCAGAGGCCAGTCCGATATCATCGAAACCTACTAGACTGATGTCTTGAGGAATGGACAGCCCACGTTGCTTGATCGCATCCATCGCGCCGACAGCGATCAGGTCGTTATAGGCGAGGACCGCAGTCGGTAATCTGTCTATGTCGAGAATGGCATTCATGGCCTCGAAGCCTTCATCCATTCGACTTTTACAGTTCATGAGCACCAGATCTCGATCCCCGTCCAATCCGAACATCTCCTGGGAGCGACGAAAACCGTAGAGCCGTTCTTGCGCCGAAGTCTCCACGCTGTCACCGGACAGATAGGCGACGCGGGTATGACCGAGTGAGGCAAGGTACTTACAGGCTTTGAGGATCCCGTCCACATTATCGATCAGAACCGTATGAATATCTTCGGTCGGGATATAGTAGTCCAGCAAGACCAGGGGTATTTCGATGCTCTTCAGTTTCAGGACAAAGTCATCATGATACACACCGACCATGATGACACCGGCCAGATCGTTGAAGTTCAGGTTGATCTTTGTAAGATCGAATTTTTCGCGTTCTACAGAGTTGAAATGAAAATAGTACTTGCTCCTGATCAGCTCTTCCTCGATCCCTGAGATAATTTGCGCATAGAACTGGCTGGAAAGGTTAAAAGAATCCTTATCGATCACAAAAGCCACGCTTTTACCGATAGTTCTACGTTTGCGGTATCCGTACTTTTCAACCGCCTCGAAAATGGTTTTTCTCGTCTCCTCGGAAACTGTGTCCGCTTTGCCGGATAGAGCCCTCGATACCGTGGCGATGCTAAGATTGAGCTTCTTGGCAATTTCATTCATGGTGACGGCCATGTTTCATCCAATCTAAATAGGATAGGAGGCAGTGTCAACACGGCATTGACATTAAATTACATATCAATTATATAATAATTTACACGATATATTTATGTAAAGTTAGATTTTTGGAGATTGAGTATGCCTGGACCCGGTGCATTCCTCGTAGGTAATGAAGAACAGCGGGAAGTGGCGGAAGTCATGGAGAGTGGCTATCTGTCCAGATACGGAAGAGAGGATGATGCCCGTTTTAAACGGAAAGTCGTCACACTCGAGCAAAGATTCGCCGAGCGAATCGGCACCAAGTACGCCGTGGCCGTGAACGGCGGTACCGGTGCGGTTATGGCCTCACTGGTAGCTCTGGGCGTTGGACCGGGTGTGGAGGTGATCGTTCCCGGCTATACCTATGTCGCTTCCATTTCAGCCGTGCTGGCGGTCGGAGGAATTCCCGTATTAACAGAAATCGATGACTCCCTGACCATGGACCCTGCGGCGATAGAGCCGAAAATATCGGCGAAGACCAGGGTCATCATGCCCGTGCACATGCTTGGCAACCCGGCGGATATGGAACGGATCATGACCATTGCCAAGAAACGAAAGCTCCTGGTACTGGAGGA
>CAZSBH010000082.1:0-17803 GCA_964604845.1 uncultured Spirochaetaceae bacterium | reverse complement strand
GCGAGCGATCTGATGCCGCAAAAGCAATCCTAGCCGGACCGTTATTACTTTACTGCTTTTGAAGCTCTGTAGTATAGTCACGTAATGACCGGAGAGGAAGTCAGTCTAAAAATCCTGACCTACTCGCACGCTATATCAAGAAAATGCTGTTCTTCAGCGAGGACATGTACCCCAATTATCAGATGATTCTCAGAGCCAAGGCAAAAAGGTTCGCCCATGGATAGTCATCAAACGACTGAGTTCTCCCGCATCACTTTTTTCCTGTCTAGATAGAAATCCTCGGGCATTCCGGGCTACTATTTCCTCCAGACGATGGGAAGATTTTTCACAGTATCTATGCTTCTCCTCACCCTCCTGATCAGCGGTTGCCTGGACGGTCGCACTCCTGAACAGCCTCCGGGACGGCCCACCGCAGTCCAGGAAGAGGCTCCCCGGACCAGCCTCCCGGCTCCGGATGAAACGGAAGCCGAGGAGGTAAAACCCGCGGAGGAACCATCGCCTCCGGAGATAGGCTATACCGAAGCCGTGCGGCAGATAACGAGGCTGTATCCCGACGGTCTTCAACCCCTGACCGTACGGGGACGTATCCCGATCATCCTCCACGATCTGGATAAAGATCAGCATCCCGAGTGCTTTTCTTTAGGAATTCCTTCTCAGGGAATTGATGCAAAAGAGGCGGCACAGCTCGGTGACTCCTCCAGACTGTTTCAGGAGGAAAGCACGACGGTGGCGTTCGCTCTGCTGGTCTTCGCCAATGACCATGGCAACTTTCGCCGCCGCAAGGTCCTCGATCTCGGCGAACGGTACGTGTTTGAACACTTGCGAAGAACCACCCTGTACTCCAACAGACCCCTTCCTGTCATCATCACCGTATCGTTTCAGACGGTGGAGGGACGAGATGTGGAGCTGCTTGTATTCGACAATGCCAGCGGCCTGCCCCGCGCCCGCCGCAGTCTTGCAGAGACTCTCTCCACCCAATACCGGCTTGAAGACATCGACAAAGACGGAATGATCGATCTGTTTGTGAAAGAAAAGGCCATAGAGGAAGGTACAGGATTCGAGACCTTTCTGACCTGGTACCGCTGGAACGGCCGGGATTTCGTCGAATATCAAACTCAGAACATCGTTCGGAATCTGAATACCTTTCTCGCCTCGGCGGCAGAGCTGTTGCTCATCGGAGACCTGAAGGATACGGTGAGTACCATCGTAGATCCTTCCACGGTTCGAGGTCTGAGGAGGAAGGGATGGGGGGACGGTAAGATCCTGATCCGCACCCTGGGATTGGAAGAATCGGGTTTGCAGGAATTTCCGACTCTGCGGGAGGTAGTCTTCCCGCCGGTCTTGGAGGATCCATTCACCAGCGAGGATAAAGAAGGATCGTACTTCGCCATCACCTATCGGATGATCGACATGAACGGGACTTCCTTTATCGCCAAAGCCCGCCTGTATATGTCTGCAAATCCATTCAAAGACCGACAGTTCGCCTTCGCCCCCGCCCTCGATTGACAGGGGGCACCCATCCATTTACAGTGAACCATAGATCATGTACAAATATCTCATCGAAGGAAGTCACCCTCTCAAAGGCAAGATCCGGCCGAGCGGCAACAAGAATGCTGCCTTGCCCTGTCTGGCCGCCACTCTCCTGAGCGATGAAGAAGTCGTTCTCAAGAATGTCCCCGACATCGAAGATGTGGAGGTCATGATCGAGATCCTGAAGACTCTCGGGTCGAGTGTACAGAGAGTGGACAAGCACACCTATCGTTTCAAAACCCAGAATATCAAGAAATGCGCTATCCCTCTCGAGATGGCCAGACAGATACGCGCCTCCATCCTCTTTGCCGGACCTCTTCTGTCCCGCTGCGGAAAGGTCACCTTCCCTCCTCCAGGAGGGGATGTTATCGGCAGGCGGCGGCTTGACACTCATTTCCTGGCTTTCAAGGAGTTGGGAGCCCGGGTCGAAGTTGACGGGGTATTCAGTCTTCAAGCCAATAAGCTGGTCGGAGCTGATCTGTTTCTGGACGAGGCTTCGGTCACGGCTACGGAAAATGCCATCATGGCGGCTGTGCTGTCCGAGGGCACCACGGTTATCCGGAATGCCGCCTCGGAACCCCATGTCCAAGATCTCTGCCACATGCTCAACAGCATGGGGGCGCGTGTCAGCGGTATCGGCTCCAATATCCTCCACATCGAAGGCGTACAACATTTAGGAGGCACGGAATTCAAAATCTCGACAGATTTCATGGAGGTGGGATCGTTGATCGGCCTGGCCGCGGTTACCCGGAGCGAGCTGGAGATCGAAGATGCGGCACCCCAGTTTTTACGAATGACCAAGATCGCCTTCAGCAGGCTGGGGATCCACTGGGAAACCCAAGGCGATACGATCCGTGTGCCCGCAGGACAGGAATTGAAAGTCATTCCGGACATCGGCGGAATGATCCCCAAGATCGATGACGCCCCCTGGCCCGGTTTTCCACCGGACCTCATCTCCATAGCCCTGGTCACGGCGACTCAAGTGGAGGGAACGATTCTGGTCTACGAAAAGATGTTCGAGTCCCGGATGTTCTTCGTGGACAAGCTGATAGGAATGGGAGCTCGGATTATCCTCTGCGATCCCCACCGGGCGGTTGTCAGCGGACCCAGCCGTTTAAAGGGTGCGGAGCTGGTGTCCCCGGATGTTCGCGCCGGAATGGCCATGGTCATCGCGGCGCTCTGTGCCGAGGGCAAGAGCACTATCGGCAATGTTTACCAGATAGAACGGGGCTATGAGAATCTCTCCCAACGCCTGATGAATCTGGGTGCCCATATAGAGCGGATTTCTGACGGATCGGCGAAATCCAAAGTCTCTGTCTAAAAATCCCGCTGCGAACGAATCTCCGCATAGGCTTCGTTGATAAGCTTGAACTTCTCTTCAGCGACCTTCGTGAACTCTTCTCCCAGATTGGCCACAGTATCCGGGTGATACTGGGCGGCCAGCTTCCGGAAAGCGCTCCGGATCTGCTCGTTACTGGCATCGGGATTGACACCCAGGATCCGGTAGTTTCGGCCGTTCTCGTACTTGAATTCCGCCGCAATACTCTGATATGAAGCGGCATCGATGCGAAGGTGTTCCGCAATGCGCCGAATCACCTGCTCTTCCGCTTCGGAAATCCCCTGTCGATCAGCGTCCGCAATCTTGAACAGCAGCCGCAGAAGAAGCAGCCTTCCCGCGGGGCTGGATGTCACCCGATAGTAGCTGGCCAGGGCGTCGATATCCAATCGATCCCGTTTGAGGAAGGTCTCATCAATGATCCCTTGGATGATTTTGTGATCTTCCTCGGAGTAGGGAAAACTTTGCCTGAAGAAAGCCTTTAGAGCATCGATCTGGGAAACCCTAACGTGCCGGTCCGCATTCGCCACGGAAATAGAGAGCCCGATCAAGGAGGTCAGAAAATCCACCTGAGCTGCAGAGATGGAATCCTCAAAACCTCGCGACCCTCCGCCGATCCGCCCGGTTGCCGCCCGTTCTTCGGTAGCCCGGTCGTAGAGGTGGCCGATTAGTCCTCCCAAGATCGTTCCCATGGGACCGGCCAAAGATCCAACCAGGGCTCCGATCAACTTTCCTTTGAAAGCCATGAGCCTATTCCGTTCTCTGACCGGCCAGAACAATCATGCTCACCATGAGCAAGAGTCCCTGGAGAACAAGAAGAACAACCAGAGCAAGGGAAAAGCCCAACCGCAGCAGCACAAAGGATAGAATGATTCGCTGCGCAGAAAGGTACAGGGAGGTTAGGGATACGGCCACCAGCGGAAACAGAGGCATGAACACGAACAGGATCCAGTGGGCGCGGCCGTAAAGGCGAGCCTGGAAACGCCAACCGATCGCGACGGAGAGGAGGCAGAGCACGAGAAAACTGAAGGGCAGGAGGATTCTCCTGAGGATCTCTTCGGATATGAAAGATTCCATGTATCCGAACTTTTCGATTTGGCTGCGCACCTGCCAAAGAGAGAAGAATCCAATGCTCGCGGCTGTGGCCGAAGCCACTTTGCCCGCTTTCAGGCTGGGAAGTTGTTCCAGGACGGGAGTCAGGGTCAGCATATTGGGCAAACTTTCCGTACGGAGCCGTATCGCTCCGGAGAGATAGCGAGGCAAGGATTGCCCGCCGGCAGAGCTCCTGTCGACCCCGTGCAGGTTGATGCTTCCGTCCCGCAGCTTTCCGTATTCAGCGTAGTAGTGATAGAGCAACCCTTGCGGGTTGAAACGCATCACCTCGATGTCCTTGCAGAATGTACCCGCCCCCGTACCTGCCAGTTTGCCCAGATACACGATTTCCCGTTCGCCCTCCTCTCTGTGATTAATAAACAACAGCTCCGTAGGACCGGGTAAGGTATCGATCTCTTTCGCCTCGTCGAGGAAGAAGGTTTTTTTTCTCAACTGATCCTGGCTCTTCTGCAGATAGCTGATTACATCGGCATCGTTTGGATAGTTTTCCCGAAGTTCACGGAAGATGTGAAAGGCTCTGAAGTACTCCTCGCTGGCGAAGTACTTATACCCCTCCCGCTTGCGTTCAAACAGCTGTTTTTCTTCGTCTTCGAGTTTGCTCAGGTCCTTGCTGGAGATCTTCTCGTTAGCGTTTGCGGTAAGGCGCCGGGCATCCTGTAGGCTGGGGTCGAGCTGAAATGCCAGCCTGGCGTAGTAGTGTGCGGAAAAGTAGTCCTCCTGCTCGTAGAATCCCGCAGCCATTTCGAAAAGCTCATAAGGCGCTTTCCCTTCGGCCAGGTCTTTGATCCGCATCGATTCGAGGTCACCCGCGGCTTCCTGCCTCTCCTCAGGAACCTCAGCTATGATCTCCATCTGTATGCCGTTCACCAACTCCATGATCGCTCTGTTTCCCTCGTCGATGGCCAGGTAGCGCTGATAGTTGAGCAAGGCGGTTTCACGATCGCCCGCTTCCATCGCCTCCTCCGCCATATTCCGGAATGCCTGGGCCTGAAGAGTGAGGGATGAAAAACGCTCCATGTTTAGCTTAGCCATCGGATGAAGCCCGAGAATGAGCACTGTATACATGACGGTCAACGTGATGAAGGTCGCCAGGTGAGAGGTCACGAGCCTGGAGAAAGGCTGACTGCCCGAACGGACACGGATAGTCTCTGCTGTAGGCAGCAGTGAGTAAGCAACAGCTACTGCGGCGACGGTCACCGGGATGCTGTACCGCATAAAGAGCAGGAAGGCATTTGTCCAGACGAAGGGCCACTGAAAGGCTGCCAGAAGATATCTGGGAAAGGTGAATATCGAATAAAAGAAGAATCCCCCAAAGGCGAGCAGGTAAAAAACAAAGAGAAGCGAAAAGGGGTTTTGGACCATCTGCCTACGCACCGGTCACCCCTCTTCCCACCGATTGAAAGGTACAAAGAGAATATCGAGGAGGAGCAACAGCCCCCCAAGGATCAGAAGCACCAGTTCCGGTAAGAACTGAAGCGCCTGGGGATTTTGTAAGACCTTATCCAGCTCAAAGACCACCCCTTCTTTCATGAATCGGAACAGGGCTAAAAATCCCCTGAGCGCCAAAAGAGTCAAGGCGGCATTCAGCAAATGCCAACGGGTGAGGCGGAAAAACAAACCACTGGAATAGAAGGCAATCACCAGAGCAAGGGCAGCAAAATAAAATGCAGGTAAGGAGCGCTGGAACATCCGCCGCAGCTCCCGGTTGAGAAAATCGAGGTCGGTGAATAAGCGCCGCAAGATCGGATCCTCGGCGAACATGCCGGCGTACACGGGGTCAGGGTCCATCTCCAGGGTGTACCCCGCCATGCGCAGGATTACCGAATGCTCCCCAACTGCAACCCGGCCTTGGGGGAAATACAGAAGCTTCCGATCGGAGCTACCTCCCTCTGCAAGCACGATAGAGCTGATTCTCCGCTCTTCGAGGTCTTCGAAATAGATCACTTTGCTTCCCGTCGCATTGAAGACTCCCGGAGTCAGGTAGCGGCGGGGCGTGGGTTCAACCACGCCGGGTGGAGCTCCTTCAGCGGGACCCAGCCCCGCGAGGATCTGGTAGCCGAAGGTCAAAAGGATAAAAGCCGCCGCCAGAGGAATAATAAGAGAAAGAAAACGGTTTCCGGGCCTCATCGCTATGCCTGCCAGAAGAGAAGCCAAAGACACCAGGACCGCGGCGGGGAGCACGTTCAAAAGCGTCTGGAGCATACGAGCTTCGACTACCTGGAGGGCCGTCTCCCGACCCTCAGAATATACACTGCCCCACTGCGCAAGCAGACTCAAGCCGAAGAAAAAGAGGAAAAAAAGAACAAAGAAAAAGAGGAAAAGCACAGGCAGGCGCAGGATATCCTTCACGGTGCGATTATTCTACCATCGGCGCCCTGGTGAGATCAAGCTGAAGGGATGATTGACCCTCGTTCAGTTCGGCCTATAATTAACACATAAACAGAACATTGAAAGCAACAATCCTCGTTCTCCTCATTTTGACCTCTGTAGGGGCGGCTCTCTATTTTCGTCTGTTTCTGCACACCGACATCATCTATACTCACTTCATGTACATACCCATCGCCCTGGCCTGCATGTGGTGGGGGCGCCGCGGAATGCTGGTCGCTCTCCTTCTGGGGATCCTGGTGTTTTCATTCCACCTGTTCGGCATAAGTGTGGGGGGCATCTGGAATGATGCGGCCAGAATCGCCTTCTTCGGCCTGGTATCCTTTTTCATCGGCTCTCTCAAAGACCGAGAGCAGGCCGGCAAGAGGGCACAGAGGGAGGCAGAAGCCCGGCGTATGGAACTTGCCGAGCTGGCAAAGAAGCAGGAGGAGCAGCTCGAGCACTCCACCCGGTTGGCCGAACTCGGGGAGATGGCGGCGGCAATCTCCCATGAGCTGAACCAGCCCCTGACCGGGATCCGCAACTACGCTCGCAACGCCTTCTACATGCTCGAAAAGGCGGTGGGCAGCGAGGAGGAGGTGAAGGTAAATCTACGACTGATCTCCGAGCAGGTGGACAGAGCCGCCAAGATCATCAACGAGATGCGTGAGCTGACTCGAAAGGAAGAGCGCCACTTCGCCCGTTTAGCCGTCAACAGCGTGATTCGAGAAACCGTCGAGTTCCTTGCGCCTCAGATGAAGCTTTCCGGTGTGGATGTCAAACTCCAATTAGCGGAGAACCTTCCCGACGTGCGGGGGGACCGTACGCGGCTGGCCCAGGTCTTTCTCAACATGCTCACCAATTCCCGCCAGGCGATGGAGGAGTCGTCGATTCGGCGGCTCAGCATTCAATCCTTCGGAGAGCCCGCAGATGAACGGTTCGTAACCGTGGAGTTCAGCGACACGGGTAAGGGCTTCTCTGATGAAGAAGCCCGGAAGCTGTTCGTGCCCTTCTTCACCACGAAAAAGAGCGGGCATGGCACGGGCTTGGGTCTGTCCATTTCCAACGCGATCATCAAAGATCACGGGGGGAGCATCGACGCCCGAGGAGAGAGTGAAAGAGGCGCCACCTTCACCATTCGCCTGCCCGTCGTCGAGCAGGAGCAGGAGGAGGAAGAGCGAGAAAACCATGGCTGATGATAACCCACGAGATGCTGCCGGTATTGCTGTTATCGATGATGATGAAGCTGCCCGGCTTTCCATCGCTCAGATGCTGCGGCTGCGCAGGTTCAAGGTCGAGGTGTTCAGATCCGCTGAAACAGCGCTGATCTGGCCGGGGCTGCAGAGCACGAAGTGCATCATCACCGACATAAAAATGCCCGGAATGGATGGAGAGCAGTTCCTGGCCGAAGTCATCCGCCGGCGACTCCTGACGCCGGTTCTGATGATAACCGGTCACGGAGACATCCCCATGGCGGTGCGCTGCCTGAAAGCGGGGGCTTTCGACTTTCTTGAAAAGCCTTTTGACGATGATGTGCTTCTCGTCTACGTGGGCAAAGCAGTCGAACAGATGGAACTTCGACTGGAGAGCCGGGAGATGCGGCGGCGACTCAACCTTCTGTCTCCAAGGGAGGACGGCCGCCTCGGCATGGTGGGCCGCAGCCGGGAGATGCAGGATGTGTACGAGCTTATCGAGGAGGCCGCCAGGAGCGACGCCCCGGTTCTGATCATAGGGGAAACCGGGGTCGGCAAAGAACTGGTTGCTCGGGCGATCCATGCCCAAAGCGCCCGCTGCCAAGGTCCCTTCGTCCCTGTAAACGCCGGAGCTCTGCCGGAGAGCATGCTGGAGAGCGAGCTGTTTGGTCATGCCCGGGGCTCCTTCACCGGGGCCCTGGCCGAGAGGGAGGGGAAGCTGATCACTGCTTCCGGAGGGACTCTGCTGCTCGATGAAATCGAAACGATCTCGGAGCGCGCCCAAGTACAGCTGCTCCGTGTTCTGGACGACGGGATCATAGAGCCCCTCGGAAGCGATAAACCAAGAAAAGTGGATATCCGGCTCATCTCCGCATCCAATGTGAATCTCCCGGAAGAGGTCCAGCGTGGCAACATTCGGGAGGATTTTTTTCACCGTATCATGGTGCTTTCCATCATGGTGCCCCCGCTGAGGGATCGCCAAGAGGATATACCGCTGCTCATTTCTCACTTCTTCCGGTTGGGGGCAGATAAAATCGGGATCCCCATTCCGCAAATTCCGGAGAAGACCCTGGGGAAACTCTTGACCCATCCCTGGCCCGGAAACGTTCGGGAGCTGAAAAATGCTGTAGAGCGTATGCTGATAACATCTCATCAGGGTGCGGCCGGCGATTTTCGCCCGGATCTCAATTTCGACACGAACCGCCTGCTCTCGCTGCCCTCCACCTCCGGACGTCTACGGGAAGAAATGGAGCGAACCGAAAAGGCTGTGATCGAGGCTGCTCTGAGAGAGCACAATGGGCAGATCAATCCCACCTACCAGTCCCTGGGCATCTCCCGGCGAGCCCTCTACGAGCGTATCAAGAAATACGGGTTGAAGCGGGAGCAGTACCGATAGACTTGCCGCCGATCCTGTGCACAGATCTCCCATGGGAGACCTGAACCCATCGAAAACCGGTTCACCGATGGATCACGGATAGCGCAGCAAAGCCTCCCCAGCCTGCCTACCGCTTGATTCGGAGTTTCCACCGCCGCTGCAGGGAAACAGCGGCTCGTATCTTATTTAATCATAAGGAACTAATGAACATCTCCTCCGGAGTAGGTATATCCGGATTGTACACACAGCTCGCTGAATCCCACCAAGTCACGGTAATGACCTCGTTTACCTTTGGCACACTACTTGCTGCATGGATGGCAGGAAGCGGTGATCCGATGAAACTCGAGGAACTGGCCAAGATAATCGATGCCCGAATGCTGCAGCCCGCCAGGAAGGAGACCACCGAGATCACTCACATATTTGCAGGCGACAAGATGAGCGATCTGCTTGCACAGGCCGGTCCTGGAACACTGCTCGTGACCAGCCTGGCCAACACCCAGCTCACCTGCGTGGCCGAGCTGATGGATTGTCCGGCACTGTGCCTGGTGGATGGGGTCGATCCCGATCCGAGACTTCTGGAGGCGGCGGCCAGGGCTTCAACCGCGGTGCTGGTCTGCCCGTTCGATATGTTCGAGGCCTGCGGCCGCCTGCACCGTCGGTTCTACGGAGAAGTTCCTTACCGGCCATGAGCTCCGGCTCTTTCCCGATCGCTGGCGGCGACTTCCTCACCGCCGGATCCGCCTCCCGCGCGCTGAAGGAACAGCTTAATCGTATAGGAGTTGACGGGCAAATCATGCGGCGAATCATGATCGCCGCCTATGAAGCGGAGATGAACGTGGTTATCCACGCCTGTAAGGGAAATCTTTGGGTCAGGTTCGACCAAAACCGATTCAACATGGAAGTAATCGACGAGGGTCCAGGCATTGCCGACCTCGCCCTGGCCCTGAAACCGGGCTATTCCACGGCCTCCGCGCAGGCGAGGCAGTTCGGCTTCGGTGCGGGTATGGGCCTTCCCAATATCAAGAAAGCAAGCGACGTGTTCGAGGTCGACTCCCGGGTAGGGAAGGGAACGCGGGTTCGCTCGACGATCTACCTCAAAACCCAGCCTGTAGGTGAGCTCACCGACCACTGTCTGTCCATTAGCTCGAAGTTCTGCAACGGCTGCTTGGACTGCCTCAAAGCCTGCCCGACTCGCGCCGTGAGGGTGTGGGACGGAAAACCTCGCATCTTAGCCCCACTGTGTATAGAATGCACCGCCTGTATCGCAGCCTGCAAGCGGGATGTTTTCAAGATCCGGGATGCGGAGCAGAAAAAACCGCCACAACGATCGGTCGCTGAAACGCTTCAGGACACCCTCGTCATACCCAGGGCTTTCCTCACTCAGTTTGGATTAGCGATACCACCTCGACTTGTGATAACGGTACTGCGAAGCCTGGGATTCAAAGACATCCGTTTCAGCGAAGAGTGGGAAGAAGAGCTGCGCCGGACGGTGCGGCGATACGCTGCCGAGCAGGATACCTACCCGGTAATCTCTCCCATCTGCCCGGCAGTGGTAAACCTCGTCGAGAGTCAGTTCCCCTCTCTGATCGGACAGATCGCCCCCTTCATGACGCCGATCGAATCTGCTATCGAGGCCTACGGCCTGCGGTCAGCGACCTTTGTCTCCGCCTGCCCCAGCCAGCACACCCTGCTCACTCGGGCCGACCTGTCCGGTCGCCTGCAGATCACCAGCCCTGCCGAGCTCTCGGCTCAGATTCTCCCGCTTGTAACAGGTCAGGCGGGAACCGCCAGGAGTGAGCAGGAACCGAGTGCGCGTCCACCTCGAACCGAAAATCACGATCTAACCGTCCTCGAAGCATGGGGGATGGAAAACGTAATTGACATCCTGGAGAAAACCGAGAAAGGACTGTCCGGAGATTTCCGGATACTCGAGCTCAGCTGCTGTGAAAACGGCTGCTACGGCACGCCTCTGTTCAAGGAAAATCCATTCATAGCCAAGAATCGCTGGGCAGCATCACGGCTTGGACGCCGGCGTCAGGTGAGCGCCGCGCCTATAAAAAACCCCTATGTAGCCCGCGCGGGGATGCGGCTCGACAAGGACATGGGGAAGGCGATCGAAAAACTCACTCGCATCGACAAATTGACCGCCGCCCTGCCGGGCCGAGACTGCGGTGCCTGCGGAGCCCCAACCTGTTCGTCTCTGGCTGAGGACATCGTGATGAACCGGCGTCCCGGTTTGGAATGCGCTGTTTTACAAGGGAGAGAAGAATCATGAAGTTAAACCAAGTCGCCGCCGGGCTCGGCCTGCAAGCTCTGACCACTGCTCCGGCAGATCAGGAACGTGCAGAGATTACCCGAGCTCACGCCTCGGACCTTCTCAGCGATGTTCTGGCCAACGCCCCCGCCGGGGGCGTGCTTCTGACGATTCAGGTACACCTCAACGTTATCGCCGTGGCTATGCACGCCATGCAGGCGGCGGTGATTTTCACCTCCGGTATGGTTCCCGAGGAGGCAGTATTAGGTAAAGCGGTCGAGGAGGGTATACCCCTGTTCACCACCAAAGAAAGCACCTTCGATGTGGCCGGCAAGCTTTACGCTTTGGGCATCAGGGGGCGGCATGAATGACGGCACTTCTGGCGGACCTTCATATCCATACAGCGTTGTCTCCGTGCGCCTCGAGGCAGATGCTGCCGCGGAACATTGTACGAACCTGCTGGCAGAAAGGCTTAAAAATGATCGCCATCTGTGATCACAACAGTGCGGGGAACGTGTCTGCCGTAACTGAAGCGGCAAAAAGAGAAACCGGCGGCGCTCTCAGGGTGATCCCGGGAATTGAAGTGACAACCCGGGAAGAGGTGCACGTCTTGGGTCTGTTCCCGGCCCTTCAAGGTGCTCTCGCCGCCAGTGATTGCGTGCTGGAGAGCCTGCCACGGCGGGAATCGGCAGAACAAGGTCTGAATCAGATCGGGAAGAACCCCGATTGTCGGCAGTGGATCCTTGACGCTGCAGACCGACAAATCGGCACGGAGCATCGGCTTCTTACCGGGGCCAGCGGATACTCCCTCAGCGAAACGGTGACTCTGATCCGCCGACACGGCGGGATTGCCGTGGCGGCTCATGTAGACCGCCGGGCCTTCAGTGTGCTGGGACAGCTCGGGTTCTTCCCTGAAACACCCCTGTTCTCCGCTGCGGAGATCTCTTCGGCCGGGGCAGCCCTCGGTCGGATGGAGGAGCACCGGCACCACGGTCTTCCCCTGATCAGCTCGTCGGACAGTCACTTCTTGGAGGACATCGCCTCCTCCTGTACAGCCTTCGTGGTTGCCGAGCCGTCTTTCGCCGAGTTGGTCCTGGCCATCCAGGGCATCGGCTCAAGGAGGTGTCAAATTGCGTGAACTCGCCCTGCACATCCTTGACCTAATCGAAAATGCCGTTACGGCAGGCGCTTCGGTGGTGGCTGTAGAGATCGTCGTGGAACCTGAATGGGACCAGATGCGCATCGCCGTGGAGGACAATGGTCCGGGTTTGAACGTATCTGCGGAGCGGGCTATGGATCCCTTCTATACGACCAAGAAAGGGAAGAAAACCGGCCTGGGTTTGAGCTTGTTTCGCTTCCGTATCGAGCAAGCCGGGGGAGAGATCACCCTCGAACGGTCACCCCTCGGTGGATTGGCCGTGCGGGCAACCTTTCGCCTGGCCCACGTGGATCGCAATCCTCTCGGGGATCTATCCTCGACACTTTCATCGATTTTGGCAACCAATACACAACTGGAGCTGCGCCTTCGCCTCAGAGCGGAAGGTCGTGAGCGGATCGTCGTGAGCTCTGAAGTCGCTCGAGAGCCGGTCGCTGCAGATGGATCCGCTCTGGATGTAGAGGGGATCGGCAGACTGTCGGTTGCCCGACAGATGTATCTAAAAATAAAAGCAGGCCTCGAAGCCCTGCAGATAAAGGAGTAGCGAATGAAGGGGAGTACTGGGACTACAGAAAAACCATTAGCAGCAACCTACGGCGCCACCGGCTGTGCTGAAGAGGTTTCCGAAGAGCAGCTATTGGTGAGGTTGGAGGAGATCATCGCGGAGTATAGGGAAAAACCGGGCGCTTTGATCCCTGTTCTCCAGATCGCCCAAACCATCTTCGGCTACCTGCCGGAAGCAGCCCTCAAGCGGATCGCATTAGGAATGGGCAAATCCTACAGCGAAGTCGCCGGTGTGGTGGGTTTCTATTCGTTTTTCTCGACGAAGCCCCGTGGAAAGCACCTGATACGGGTCTGCCTGGGGACCGCCTGTTACGTCCGTGGCGGGAAGCAGGTACTGGATGCCTTGAAGAAGGAGCTGGCGATCGATGTGGGAGACACCACGGAGGATTCCTTGTTCACCTTGGAGGTGGCCCGCTGCTTCGGCGCCTGCGGATTGGCCCCGGCTATGTGCATCGACGAGGAGGTGTACAAACGGGTGCGGCCGACCAAGATACGGGAAATCCTCAAGCGCTACTACACATGATGAGGAGAAGATGATGGAAAAAATACAGACCCTACAGGATCTGCTGAACATTCGAGAACAGGTTCAGCGCAAGACCGCCTTGAGGGAGGATGGCTATCGTGCCTGTATTACCGTGCATATGGGCACCTGCGGGATTGCCAGCGGGGCCCGTGAGGTGATCAACGCTGTGGCGGATGCTCTGGCTGACAGCGGCCGGACCGATGTCCGGCTTACCAACTCCGGTTGCATTGGCGCCTGCGAGTTCGAACCTGTGATGACCGTGGAGACCTTAGGCTCAGATCCGGTGCTGTACGGATATCTCGACGCTGAAAAGGCCAAGGATATCTTTCGGCGGCATATTCTGGAAGGGCAGGTTGCCGGCGAGCACCTCGTATACGTAGGCAAGGAGCCTTCGGATTTCAACAAGCGATAGGGGTGGAGGCAAGGATGAAAACAACAATGAAGACAACAAGAACCCATATGCTGATGTGTTTTGGCACAGCCTGTGTCTCTTCCGGGGCGCAGAAAGTGAAGGATGCCCTGGTTCAGGAGCTCGAAGCGAGAGGCCTTACCGACGCTGTCGAGGCGGGAGATCTGAACGATCCGGAAAATAGCGGTGAGGTGGCGGTGGTACAGACAGGATGCAACGGCTTCTGCGCCTGTGGTCCCATAATGGTTGTTTATCCAGGGGGTTTCTTCTACCAAAAGCTCGTTCCGGAGGACATGCCGGAGCTGGTGGAGGAGCATATCCTGAAAGGCCGTCCGGTGCAGCGGCTGATGTACAGGCACCCGGTAACCCAGGAAATCATTCCCCATTACGCGGACATACCCTTCTTCTCTCGTCAAAATCTGCGGGTCCTCCACAACAAAGGACGTATCTCCGCCACCCGCATTGAGGAGTACATCGGCCGAGGCGGCTACCTGGCCGTGGCTAAAGCCCTGCTGGAGATGTCCCGGGAAGGAATCATCGAGGAGGTCAAGGCCTCGGGTTTACGCGGCCGGGGAGGCGCCGGCTTCCCTACCGGGCTGAAGTGGCAATTTGCCAGCAAAGCTCAGGGGGACACTAAATATATTCTCTGCAACGCCGACGAGGGAGACCCGGGCGCCTTCATGGACCGCAGCGTGCTGGAAAGCGACCCCCACGCCGTACTGGAAGGGATGATGATCGCAGCCCGCGCTATCGGTGCCGGCCGGGGCTACATCTACTGCCGGGCCGAATACCCCTTAGCCCTCGAACGGTTGAACGAGGCGATCCGTCAGTGCCGAGAGACGGGGTTGTTGGGAGAAAACATCCTGGGCACGGACTTCTGTTTCGACATAGAGATCGCCAAAGGCTCCGGTGCCTTTGTCTGCGGCGAGGAAACAGCACTGATGCGATCCATCGAAGGGCAGCGAGGGGAACCCCGACCTCGGCCACCCTTCCCGGCTGCCAGAGGGCTGTGGGAAAAACCATCCGTGCTCAACAACGTGGAGACCCTTGCCAACGTGCCCCTGATCATCGAGAAGGGGGCCGCATGGTACCGTTCGGTAGGGACGGAGAAGAGTCCGGGCACGAAGATCTTTGCCCTGACCGGTAAGGTAAACAATGTCGGTCTGGTTGAAGTCAATATGGGGGTTCAACTCGGGGAGATCATCTACGACATCGGCGGTGGAATCCCCGACGGCAAGAAGTTCAAAGCCGCCCAGATCGGCGGGCCATCGGGAGGCTGCATCCCCAAGGAGCACCTCAACGTGCCGGTGGATTACGAGAGTGTGGCCGAGCTTGGAGCCATCATGGGCTCCGGCGGGTTGATCATTATGGACGACGACTCCTGCATGGTGGACATGGCCCGTTTCTTCCTCGAGTTCGTTCAGGACGAGTCCTGCGGGAAATGCGCCCCCTGCCGGATCGGCACCAAGCGTATGCTGGAGATCCTGGAGCGTATCTGTGCCGGCAAAGGCGAAGAGGGAGATATAGAACGGCTGATTCGGCTGGGTACGGTCATCAAGGATACGGCTCTCTGCGGACTGGGACAGACTGCTCCCAATCCCGTGCTGTCGGCTATCCGGTACTTCCGCGAGGAATTTGAAGAGCATATCCGGGACAAGAGATGCGTGGCCGGTATCTGTCCGGAACTGGTGCGGGCGCCCTGCCAGAACGCCTGCCCCGCCGGGGTCGACGTGCCCGGGTACGTAAGCCTGATCGCCGAGAAGCGTTACGAGGAGGCATTGAAGCTGCATCGGGAGCGCAACCCCTTCGTATCCGTGTGCTCCAGGGTCTGCTTTCACCCCTGTGAAAGCAAGTGTCGCCGTTCCACCCTGGATGAGGCGCTGTCTATCCGAGCTCTGAAGCGCTTCCTCTCCGACCAGGAGAAGGAGCTCCAGCTGCCCGATTTTCTTACTGACGAGCAGGCAGCCCGACGCAAGATAGCTATTGTTGGAGCGGGACCGGCGGGTCTGGCCTGCGCCTATTTCCTGGCCCGACTGGGTTACCGGCCCGAAGTCTTCGAGGCTCAAGATATGCCGGGCGGGATGCTGGTTCAAGCCATTCCCGCCTACAGGCTGCCCCGGGAGCTTATCCGCAAGGACGTCGACATGATTCGGGGGCTGGGGGTGAAGATTATAACCGGAAAAAGTCTGGGTAGGGATTTCACTATCGAAGAGCTTGCGGATCAGGGCTATGAAGCGCTGTTCCTCGCCGTCGGCGCCCCAGACGGCATGGGCCTGCGTCTGGAGGGAGAAACCATGCCGGGATGCACCGAAGCCATCGACTTCTTGCGCGGGTACAACCTCAACGGCAAGCAGAAGGTCGGCGGAAACGTTGTGGTGGTGGGAGGCGGAAACGCCGCCGTGGACGCCGCCCGCACCGCCCTGCGCCTCGGCGCCGATACCGTGACCGTGGTCTACCGCCGCACCCGGGCCGAGATGCCCGCCTATGAAGAAGAGATCGAGGAGGCTGAGAAAGAGGGAATTCGCTTCGAGTTCCTCGCCGCCCCTGTCGAGCTGACAGCCAACAAAGGCAAGCTTTCGCAGGTGCGGCTGCAGCGAATGGAGCTCGGTGAGTTCGACAGGAGCGGAAGGCGTCGGCCGGTAGCCAAGGAGGACGCCGAGTACACGTTGCCGGCGGACCTGCTGATACCGGCAATCGGTCAGACCCTCGACCCGGGGCAGCTCTTCGACGGGGTACGTTTGAAGCTCAACGACAGGGGCTATATCGCCGTGGATCCGAATAGCGGACAAACCTCGGAACCCTGGATCTTTGCCGGCGGGGATACTGTCAGCGGGCCCTCCTCGGTAATCGAGGCGGTGACCGCCGGTGAGAAGGCAGCCGTAGGCATCAACAGCTTCCTGGGCGGAAAAAACAGGGCCTTCTGGCGGCAGGATCACGAGGCAGACACCGTCTTCGATCCCGAGGCGGATCCCGTGGAGACACCTCGGGCAGCCCCCAAATTGATACCTGTAAGCAAACGCAGGGGGAACTTCACCGAGGTGGAGACCACCTGGTCTCGAAATGTGGCTTTAGCCGAAGCAAAGCGCTGCCTGCGCTGCGACTATAGAGAACAAGAATCAGGAGAGTAACGGTATGCCAACACTAACGATAGACAACAACAAGATCGAGGTCCCCGACGGGACCACCCTGCTTGAAGCGGCCCGCCAGGCCGGGATCCACATCCCCACCCTGTGCTATCTGGAAAATGTTCAGGCCATCGGTGCCTGCAGGGTCTGCCTGGTGGAAGTGGAGGGAGCCAAGACTCTGGTTCCCTCATGCGTAACCCCTGCTTCCGAAGGCATGCAGGTCAAGACCAACACCCGACGGGTTCGCGAAGCCCGCCGCACAGTCGTGGAGCTGATTCTCTCCGATCACGAGGGAGACTGCCAGACATGCGACCGGAACGGAGACTGCGAGCTTCAGTCCCTGGCCAAGGAACTGGGGATTCGGGAGATCGAGTTTCTCGGGCAGAAGAGCATCCGGCTCACCGATGTCAGCACTGCAGCGCTGGTGAGGGACTCGGCCAAGTGCATCCTCTGCCGCCGCTGCGTAACCGTCTGCGGGCAGGTCCAGGGCGTGGCGGCAATCTTTCCCCAGAATCGGGGATTCGCCTCGGTGATCGGACCGGCCTTCTGCAGCAACCTGGAGGACGTGGTCTGCGTGCAGTGCGGCCAGTGTGCCGCAGTCTGCCCCGTAGGAGCGATCATCGAACGGGACCAGATCGACGAAGTCTGGGCCGCCCTGGACGACCCTGCAAAACACGTCGTGGTGCAGACCGCTCCGGCCATCCGGGCCGCCCTCGGGGAGTGCTTCGATTATCCCCCCGGAACCCTGGTGACCGGAAAAATGGTCAGCGCGCTCCGCCGCCTCGGTTTCGACGGCGTGTTCGACACCAACTTCACCGCCGACCTGACCATCATGGAGGAGGGCAGCGAGCTGCTCAGCCG
>CAZSBH010000081.1:0-17903 GCA_964604845.1 uncultured Spirochaetaceae bacterium | reverse complement strand
TGATCAAGCGGGAGGAGGCCAGGATAGTAGCCGGACCCCAGACGGAGCAGGGGAGGGAGAGCTTGTCCGACCGGGTCGAGCGGATCTACCAGCAAAACCTGGAGAAGATCCGCAAGTATCCGGAGATCGACATCCATCCCACGGCCAACGAGGAGATCAAGCGTCTGGTCGGTGCTTTGAATGCTCTGGACAACGAGTACTGGCCGCGCCTATCCGGCATCCTGCGGGACACCACCTACTCACGCAGCTCGATGACCCTGACGAACCTGGAGTCGCGGCTTCGCTACCTGGGGAGCTTGAGCATCGATCGGGTGCCCGGAGCCCTGTCCCGCTACCTCTACCACCTCAACCGTTTTCCCCGGGATTACCCTGCTATTGACAGGGAGGAGAAGGAGTATATACTGGAAAGCGCCTTCTTCCTGCATGACCTGAGCGACATCCTGGAAAGGGTCCTGGCCAACTACCCCGGACTGCGCGAGGAGCACAAACAGGGGCTCCGAGAGATAGGGCAGTATGTGAATGGCATGATCCAGGATTTCCGGGTCAAGGATTTGAAGCGACAGACATAGACGTGGAGGCGATATGGGAGCAGAAGTGACCGTAACCAACGACAACTTTAAAGCCGAAGTGCTGGAATCGGATATACCGGTCCTGGCGGATTTCTGGGCCGAGTGGTGCGTGCCCTGCAAGATGGTGGGGCCGATCCTCGAGCAGATGGCCGAGGAATACAAGGGCAAAGTCAAAATCGCCAAGATAAACGTCGACGAGGAAGGCGAGCTGGCCTCCAACTACAATATCGTAAGTATTCCCACGATCCTCGTGTTCCACAACGGCAGCGTGGCTAAACAGCAGATAGGGGCGGTTCCGAAAAAGGTGCTGGAGGATCTGGTCAAGGAGTACGTCTAGTAATAGCCGTCACTATGGGCTTCAACGGGGCGGGATGCTACCCTGTGCCGTGATGACGGCTCACGGCACGTAAACCTCATCGGAGTTTTCTTCCCCGAAGGTGAAACCGCGGGTCGGCACGATGTGCCAATCGGCCGCCGTGTCCGTGTCCTCTGAGGAGGCACTGCGGCAGATCGAGCGGGTCCCGGTGGATCCCTCCGGACTCACGGCGTCTTCGGGTCGTACTCGGTCTGCCAAGATGATCCAGCCGCCGTCGCCGACCAATTCCTCCGCCCGCTCCAGGCTGTCCAGGGTGCCGAACCCCCAGTAGCGTTCGTCGGACTCGGAGCTGCGGTCGGAGTACAGCACCCCGTCCAGGATCTCTCCTCCCGGGCGGGCGTACAGGCTGATCACCCCATTGTTTCCTGAAATGCCGGCTCCCTCGGGAATCCAGAAGTCGTAGGCGTATTCGCTCGAATCCAGACCGCCGGACAGCTCTTTGTCCTCGGTCTCGTCGATCTCCTCGGGGATTCCTTGAGCTTTGAAGTGCACGATCAGGAAATCCCCCGACTGAACCTCGAAGGCCGGAAAGATCAGCCGGTCGCCGTAGTTGGAGGGAGTCCCCTCGTACAGTACCAGGCCTCCCATGTTTCCCCCGACGCTCACCTTGAGCTCCACAGCATCGGGGTGATTTCCCGTGCCCCGGGTGGTGAACTCGTTGATCAGCACTTCGGGCAGGTCGCCATTGTAGCCGTAGAACACGGCCAGGAGGTGATTAGCGTTTCCGGCTTCATCCTCCACCGTAGCTTCGATCTGGTAGGGTGAGCCGGGTGTCTGGGCAGCGACCTGAACCAGAAGAAGACAGTCTTCGCTCTGCACCGAAACAGGATTCAGCTGCGGAACGATCAGGATATCTTCGATCCGGCAGGTGGGAGGTTCGTTAAAGGCCAGTTCCACCTGCTCCTCGCTCAAAGTGCGTATTCCCATCAACACGGGGGGTGTCAGGTCCGGATCGAAGCGCTCGCGAATATCGGTGATCGGACCGCAGCACGTGCAGAGGGACAGCAGCAAAAGAGCGCAGGATTTCAATGGATTTACAGTTGGTATTGGATGTTTAGGATGAATGAAACGCATAGCTTCCTCCACTTTTAGTCAACGGGGGAAAACGGTCCCTTGCTTTTCATTTCCTCTTGTTTTAAGGTGTTTTTAGAGGAGAGAACGATGCCTGGCGATTCGGATCTTTTTTCCAGATTTGGCCGGAACGTGGATGCCGGCAAGGTCATCTTCCAGGAGGGAGAGGAGGGAGACCAGATGTTCATCATCCAGGACGGCAGCGTCAAGGTATCCCGCAATATCGGGGGGAAGGAGCAGATCCTGGCCATCCTGGACAAGGGTGATTTTTTCGGGGAGATGGCCATCGTCACCCGGGTCAAGCGCTCGGCCACGGTCACGGCCCTGGAGCCGGTGAAACTGCTGGCCTTCAACAGGGAAGGCTTCCTCAACATGATCAACAAGAACGCCAAGATCGCCCTGAACATGATCGACAAGCTCTGCCGGCGCCTGCAGAACGCCAACCTCCACATCCAGCACCTGGCCCGCAAGGATCCCAAGGGCTTGATCGCCATGAACCTCAAGTTCGCCTTTCAGAGCGCCGAGGCGAACCGGGGCTCCCTGTTCCTCGATCGGACCGTGGATGAGTTCTCCCAGAACCTCGATCTGACCCGGGATCAGGTCAAGGTGGTGTTGGCGGCCTTTGCCAAGAACGGAATCGTGGCCATCAGTGCCAACACCCTGGCTCTGACGGACGGCAAGAAGCTGGAAGCCCTCTCCGAACAGCTGGGTGCCTAAAACCTCACCGTTACGGCAGCTGCGGCTGCGTCTGCTCTCCCTCCTAGATCAGAAAGTCGGCAAGGAAAAGAAGATCCTCCGCAGAAGCATCGAGGCTCTGGATCGTCTGATCCGGGAAAAAGAGCCTGAAAAGCCCGCGGCCAAGGGGTACCATCAGAAGTATCCGGGCGAGAAAACGCACCGAAAAAGGATAACGGGAAGATGTGTGGAATCATCGGTTACTGCGGACCCAAGAGCGCGGAAAAGATCCTGATCGAGGGCTTGAAGCGTCTGGAATACCGGGGCTACGATTCCGCCGGTATCTGTGTGGTGTTGGACGGAAAACTGGTCCTGGCGAAAAAGAAGGGGAAAATCCGGGATCTTCAGCCCCACGTTCCCAAAGAACTCCGGGGAAACTGCGGCATCGGCCACACCCGTTGGGCCACCCACGGCGAGGTGAATGACGCCAACGCCCACCCCCACACCGACTGTGGGGGCCGGATCGCGGTGGTGCACAATGGAATCATCGAGAACTTCGCTACGCTCAAAGAAAAACTCATCTCCGAGGGACACGACTTTGCTTCGGAAACCGACTCCGAGGTCATCCCCCACCTGGTGGAAAAATACTACACGGGAGATCTGGAAGAGGCGGTCAAGAAGGCTCTCAGCCTGATCAAGGGCACCTACGGAATCGTCTGCATGCACAGCGAACAGCCGGACCTGCTGGTCGGAGCCCGGCAGGGTTCACCCCTGGTTTTGGGCATCGGGGACGGGGAGATGTTCCTGGCCTCGGATGTAACCGCCATCATCAGCCACACCAAACAGGTCGTGTACCTGGAAGACGGGGAGGTGGTGAGCATCAGTTCCCGGGAGTACCGGACCACAGATCTCCACGACCAGGAGATCGAGAAGAAGGTGGAGCACATCTCCTGGGAGCTGGAGGAGATCGAAAAAGCGGGCTTCGCCCACTTCATGGAGAAGGAGATCTTCGAACAGCCCGAATCGATCAAGCGGGCTATGCGGGGGCGGATCGATTTCGACCAGTCCACGGTCCATCTGGGCGGACTGAACATGAGCACCCGGGATCTGCTCAACATCGAGCGTGTGCGGATCGTGGCCGCCGGCACCTCCCTGCATGCCGGAACCGTAGGCATGTACCTGTTGGAGTCCGTGGCTCGGATCCCCTGCACCGTGGAGATCTCCTCGGAACTGCGCTACCGCAATCCGATCGTGGAGCGGAACACGCTGCACTTCGTCGTGTCCCAGTCCGGAGAGACCGCGGACACCCTCTACGCCATGAGGGAGCTTCATCGAAAGGGTGCTACCGTGTTGGGCATCTGCAACGTGGTCGGCAGCACCATCGCCCGGGAGTCCGACGGCGGGGTCTACATCCACTCCGGACCGGAGATCGCCGTAGCCTCCACCAAGGCCTTTACCTCCCAGATCACGGTCCTCTACCTTTTCACCCTGCTCTTGAGCCGTATGCGGGATATGTCCTTCGAAGCGGGGCAGGAGTTCATTCAAAACCTCCAGAGCATTCCCGCCAAGATCGAAACGATTCTCTCCCGGTCAAAGGGGATTGAAGCTCTGGCCAAAAAATATTGCCACTATCAGGACTTTCTCTTCCTCGGCCGGGGAATCAACTACCCGGTGGCATTGGAAGGGGCGTTGAAGCTCAAGGAGATCTCCTACATCCATGCCGAAGGCTACAGCGCTGCCGAGCTTAAGCACGGCCCCATCGCCCTGATCGGCGAACACACCCCCAGTGTCTTTCTGGTTCCCGATGACAGTTTGCGGGAGAAGGTCATCGGCAACATCAAGGAGGTAAAATCCCGCAGCGGCCGGGTGATCGCCGTGGCCGTGGAGGGGGATGAGGAAATCGGAGAGATTGCCGACGATGTAATCGAGGTTCCCCGGGTAAAGGAGTGTTTTTACCCCTTGGTGATGGTGGTTCCCCTCCAGCTCCTCGCCTACTACTGCGCCGTGGAGCTCGGACGGGATGTGGATCAACCGCGAAACCTGGCAAAAAGTGTTACCGTGGAGTAGGAAACACAGCTTCCGGCTCGTTGCAGTGGCGGCGGCCGTTTTGATCTGGGCAGCCTCGGGCCCGGAGGCTGCGGCCCAGGGGCAGCCGGCAAGTGCGGTTTTGCTCCGCGGCCCGATTTCGGTGAAGGGCATTCCCGTGTATACGCCGAACAGGATCCCCGCCTTTCGCGGCGAGTACTCGCTGGGGGTGGATTCGGAGAAAAATCCGCGTATACTCACGGTTCTCTTCACCCGGCAGAAGCTGTTCATCCCCGAGCGGTGGATTCTTCGGCGCTGCGGCGCTTTGAGGCTGTACGCGGTGCCGGACTACGAGACATTCGCCCTCTGCTACCGGGATGAACGGGGATTTTACCTTTTCTTTTTATTCCCCGAAGCGGAGGAACCCGGGGATTGGTGCGCCTTCACCGATCGCTTTATCGAGAGGTTCCTGTTCCTCTATAACTTTGTTGACAATGAAACGGATGTTCCCTTTCCTGCGATCCTGCAGGTAGGGCAGGGATGAGCGGCAATCCGCGATCTATCTACGGGGAGCTGCCGGCCGTAGGGACAGCCTCTTCCTCAGGGGGGAGCTGCTCTATGATGCGGGCCTTGACCTTTTCGGCCAGAATCTTCGGACCCGCGGGCAGACTGGGGTCCCCCTGCTGGTATTTATCAAGCAGAGCATCGAAACGATCCAGGGCGATCCGATTCTTCCCCATCTTGTAGTACAGCAGGGCAATCTCGTACTCCGCCCAGAGATTGCGGTCCCGCTCGTCGGGATACTGTTCCTGGAACTTCTCGTAGTAGGCCATGGAGAGCTTGTAGCGGCTGGAATCCGAGGCCTCCTGGGCCCTCTGGAAGTACTCCATCGGGGTTAAGCCTTCCTCGATCTCCTCAGGGACGGAGGAGCAGAAGAGCAGTGCAGAAACAGAAGCTGCAATAAGGATCAGTTTCGGGATTATTGGCAGTTTCATTAATAACTGTAGATCTCGTCTTTTATCGGCAGGTTCTTCTTCAGCTCTTTGAGGTACTCTTTAGCATCCCCCATGGCTTCGTAGTATTCGCATGTTTCCAGACTGCGGCGTGCCACGGTGAAGTACTTGTAGACCTTCTCTTCACCGAGCTTCTTGCGCCACTGCCCGGCATTGCAGCGTACCCTCAGGTAATACTGGCTTCCGTTTCCTGCTGGGACCCGTACCAACTTGCAGTGGGTGCAGTTGGCGCAGAAGACCTTGTCTCTTGAATTGAAGAGGCAATCTTCTAAAGAACGTGTTGCGGTATGGCCGTTTGCCATTCGTACCCCCCTCATCGCTTGTGACGGCTTACATTATCATATTCGACTTTCCGCCGTCAATAGTTTAGGCCTACCGGGGGAGAATCGTACCTCAGGTGGGTCGTCCGTTCTATTGAATTTAAGGCGCGCTCTGGGTGCCGAGGGCTTTTTCCACGGTCTGGAGTTGTACCCGGAGGGCGGCGTTGCCGGGATCGAGGCTGATCGCCTGCTTGAGATACAGGCCGGCCTTGCGCAGCTCCCGCTGTTCCATGTACAGCTCGGCGATTTTGACGATCGCCTCGTAATTCTCCGGGTTTTCCAACAGCGCCTCCCGCACCAGGGCCAGGGCTTCCTCTACCGAGTCCTCCGCTGCCAGAGAGGCTTTCAGGGTGAGCAGGCTGCTGCGGGTGTTCGAGGATTCGGTCTGCTCCAGACCCTGTTCGACCAGAGCGGAGCTCTGCTCCGTCTGTCCCGCTTCGAGCAAAGCCCGGGCGTAGATCACCAGATTAACTTCGGTCGGATCGCTTTGATACAGCTGCTCTGAGTAGTAGAGTACCTGGGCGTGATCCCCCAGGCTCTCGTAGATCTCGATCGCCTGGAGCAGATCCGATTGAGATTGCTCCTGCTCCAGGATTTGGGACAGGTAAATCGCCGCCTGAAGCCAGCGCCGCATGCGCATGGTCTCGGTGAGCAGCAGCCGCAGGGTGGAGACCCGGCCGGGTTCCAGATCGAGGGCTCGCTGCAGCTGCCTGAGTCCTTCCCCGCTTCTACCCGTTTCCAGGAATATCCGCCCGGTCAATTCCGGAAACTCCGCCGCCGACGGGAACCGAGTCTCCGCCTGCTCGAGGATCTGGAGGGCATCCTCGGGACGTTTGGCCTTCTCGTAGAGGATCCGGGCGGTCAAGAGGTGGGCCTCCCGGATATCCGGGTGCCGGTATAGCAGCAGGTTCAGGGGGCGGAGGGCTTGGCTCCAGTTGCCCTCGGCGATCACCACCCGGGCTCGGAGCAGCAACAGTTGCGGTTGGTCCGGTTCGTCGATCAGGGCTTGGGCAGCGATTGCGGATGCCGCCTCGAGCCGGCCGGCCTGAAAGTAGGCCTGTGCCAGTCCGTATCGGACGGAGAAGTCTTCGGGAAGCAGCTCCGCAGTCTCTTCGAACAGCGCCGCCGCCTCTTGCGCCTGCCCCTGCCGGAGCAGGATCGCAGCCAGACTTTGTCGGCCCGGATAGAAGGATGCGGCCTTGTTGATGCTCTCCCGATACAACGCGGCGGCCCGACCCGGATCGCTTCGGAGCTCGTAGATCCTGCCCTGCAGGTACGGGGGCAGCACGGAGAAGAGGTTTTGCGCCTCCGCCCGTTTCAGCAGTTCCAGATATCCGGACAGGTCCGGGATGTCTGCCTGTGCGGCGGCAGGGCTAAGCCTGGCTGTAAACAGAGCCGGGATCACGAGGTCAAAAAAATCCTCTCCCCCAGGCGACGAACCTGTCCCGGGAGCCCGGCCGCTTCTCGCTCGGTCCAGGGCGTCCCGGTAGGGACCGTTGTATTGTGAATAATGGCCGGAGTCGACAAGATAACCCGAACGGATGAGCTCCGGGTAGAGAATGTCGAACAAAGCCAGGGCGAAGGCGGCCAGTTCCCCGGCTTCCGGAAACGTGTCCGCCGGTCTCTGAAGCAGCTCGACCGCATCTCGCAGGTGCTCGGGGGCGCCCCGCTCGATCAGGCCGCGGGCATTCTCCAGCAGGAGCGGATCCGGGCCTGTGGAAAGCTCTTCGGCCTCCTCGGGAGCTCCGGCGCAGCCGGCGACCAGCACTATCAGAAGGGCCGCGGATACGAACAGATACACCCTCTGTACGGTATTGACCGCTCTCCTCCCCCGTGTCCCATTCATGACAATCTTCATATTGGACTGTATCATTTTCCGGGGAAAAGGAGAAGTTTGGGATTACTCGGAGTGGGAACCCGGGATGTACCGAGTCAGTGGTTCGGTGACCATGTAGTAGCGGTTCGAGGCGTTCCAGAGGGTGAAGCCCGAGGAGGGCGCGGCCAGGGTTCCCTCGATCTGGTTGGTCAGGTAGAGGGAGTATTCCGCCGGGTTCATGGCCAGCTCCCCGTCGATCAGAAAAGCCTGGACATAGGGTCTGACGATGCTGCGCCCGGCGACCATGAAAACCGCCCGGGAGGTGCCCTCCTGATAGATCTTGCGGCCCCGCTCGAGGTAGGGCTCGTCCTTCATGAAATCCCGGGGAAAGTGGGAGGGGTAGAACATCGGGCAGATCGCATCCACGTAGTCCGCCAGAACCTCGATGCTCTGGCCGATCCAGTTTCCCATCCGATGCCACGAGTTGAATCCGTACAGGTCCGTGCTGATCGGGATGTGGATCGATTCCCGCACCCGGGTCAGAAAGGATTCCAGCGCATCGATCGGCGTCATCCCCTCCTTGCGGTACCGGTACTGGATCTGGGAGAGGTTGCCGTCGGAGGGAAAGCGGATATAGTCGAACTGGATCTCATCCACCCCCCGTTCCTGAAGCTCCTCGGCGATGGCCAGATTGTAGCTCCAGACATCGGGGCTGTAGGGATCGACCCAGTACTCATTCTGCACGTACGTGTAGACAGGTTCCTGAAGGATTTCTTCCTCCTCCTCACCCTCTTCTTTGGGTTCGGGAGGTACCTCGACCTTGACCAGATATCGCCAGGGCTGGCCGCTTACACCGTTCCAGACTGCGTACTCGAAGTCGTTGTATAGGTACAGGCGCTGGTCTTTGAACACCACCAGGCGGGCGATGACGTAGACGTCCTGCCGGTGGGCCTTGTCTACAAGCTCCTCGAGGGAGAAGCGTTTGTTCACCCCTCCGATCTCTTTGGGAAACTCCAGGTGTGTGTCGTAGGCGATCCAGCCGAAGTCGTCCTTGCAGTCCACGACCAGCGAGTTCAGCCCGTTGTCCTTGATGAATTGAAGGTGGTTGTCCAGGTCCTGCCCTTGGGCGCGGTATGAAGACACGTAGATACCGAAACGATCCGACGCTTTCCGGATCCGCTCCCGTCGAAAAGGATCTGCTGCCGGAACGGGATCCGCGGTTAGATCTTGGGGGCCGGCGCGGCGCCAATTCTGGGTGGACAGAGTGTAGAGCCAGCGAGAATTGTGGGTCTGCACTTGAAGCGTCCAGGAACCTGTGCTGGGTAGGATTTCCAGGCGGTGGGTCACCTCTCCATCCCCCGGAAACTCGAGGCGGGTCCAGGTTTTGCGATCCGGGCTTCCTCGAAAGACACCGTGGCCGAATCCGCAGGCAAAGAAGATCACCCCGGCGTCGGCGGGATGGTAGCTGAGGCCGGAAATTTCCTCGTAAAACCCCGCGCCCCGGTACAAGAAGCGGGCGGAGAGGGAGGGGTCCTGCCAACTTTCACCACGATCGGTGGTCTCGAAAAACCCGTTGAAGGATGTTCCCACCAGCAGGGTGTCCGGGTCCCAGGGGGAGAGGGCTACCGCGGTCAGGTAGGAGGTCGAGCGCAGGGGTTTGCCGATCGGGATCTGCCGCCAGCTGCTGCCGTAATCCTCCGACAGATAGAGTGAGTCGGCGGTGGTGACGGCGACTCTTCCCTCGTTGTTTGGATCGATGTTGACAGCGGTGAGATGACGGATGCGTTGCGACTCTTCACTGAATGGGTAGACCACCCGATGGGGAAGACCGTTGTTGCGCTCCAGCCAACTCGCCCCATCGTTGAAGGATACCAGAAAACCCCGTTGCTTCGAAGTGGCATAGAGGATCCCGGAAGGTGTTTCCAGGATCTGCTCGATCGTGAATTTGCCGGGATTGGAATAACCCGGATTGAGCGGGGGACGGGTGTCTGCCTGTCCGATCTCGGTCCGGGCTGCCATTTCCTCGGGGTTTCTCTCCTGGGCGCCCAGAAGAAAGAGCATGCCCCCCGCGAACAGAAGCAGCATCAAAAAAGATCCGGCGAAGAGGAAACCTTTTCTCATAAGTTTGTTTTGTGTAAATATCCGCTGCATTTGTTGTATCGGCGCCGGTCTGTTTAATCTGTACTAGTAGTACCACGATTCGAGCTTTCTTGCCAAGGTTCCCCGGTCCATGCTACACTGCCAAGCCGTATGAAACGCTTCTTTAGACGGAGATCCGCCGCAGCCGGGCGGTTTGTACTTTTAGCAGCTTTAATGATTCTCTCCCTCCTGGCCTGCCGGGAGGAGTACGCCCATTTCCTGGTAGGCAACCTTGAAGAGAACAGGGAGATGCACACCCTGTTCGATCTGCTCGAACGGGAGCGTGATGTCGGTGAGAATCGATTCATCATTGTCCAGCAGATCGCCAACCGTCTTCTCGGGGCGGGGGAATTGGAGAAACTCATCCTGTTTCTCACCGGATATGTGGAAAACAACCAGAACGATCCGTACAACGCCTACTATCTGGGTATCGTGGCCGCCGCCTATAAAGACCGGGAGGCGGCGCCCATGGCCGTGCATTACTACGAGCGAATCTTGAAGAACTATCCGGACCTGCTGATCTCCGGGACCACGGTTCACTATCAGTGCCTTCAAGAACTGATCAAGCTGGTCGAGGATCCCAATGCCCGGATCGAGTACTACAAAGAGCTGATCTCGCGTTTCAGCGAGTACATCGATCCCGGGGCTACATACTTCTATCTCGCTGAGGCCTATGAACAGGTGGGGGAATGGGAGCAGGCCATTCGTGCCTATCAGAAATTTCTCAAGTATCCGGAAACCGAGATTCCCGGTTTTCCCCGAGTCCACGTCAAGATCCGGGAGAAGGTCGAGTTCTACTATTCCGACAAGAAATGGACCGTTGAGAATCTCGATCAGCTGGTCACGGAGATCAAACGATCCATCCAGACCCGCAACACCAGACGTTTGCTGACCTACAAGGCAAAGGTGAACTTTTTCACCATGTCCTGGACCCAGGCCGACGCAGACGAGATCATTTCCCTGGCTTTTGACATCGGGTCCTTTCTTCAATCTTCCCGGGTTCTGACCGATGATAAACTGGATATCGATTCCAATGCTGGGGAGGCGTTTTTGCGCACCGTCCGGTGGTCCTACCGGATCCCCACGTGGTACCTCTACTTCCGAAAAGTGGAGTTCATGCCTGATCCGGAGATCAACGGACGATGGGAATGGGCGGGGATCTATTTCGGCGAAAAACTGTAGTCCTTCTTCTCTTTTTCTCTACACTTCTCGCGGTACCTCTACCCTGCCCGGGAGAATCCTCGGGACAAAGATTTCCGCCTTGGGTCCCGAAGCCCGCTCAAGCCCGTCGTGAAGGCTCAAACCCCCCATCAGGGGAGGCCTTGGCGGTGCTGCATGAGCGAAGCGCCGCCGCCCTTCTCGAGCTGGGCGTGCCCGAAGATCCGGCGGTGGGCCTGTGGCGGCAACGAATCCTGGCCGCCGGAAGCGCAGCTGTAGAGCAGGCGCTGAGGCGGGGACTGATCTTCCGCCGTTTCATATCCGAGCGGATCGCCCGGAGGGGGCTTCCCCAGGAGCTGATCTATCTGCCCGTGCTCGAGTCCCACTATCGTGTGCGGGCGGTGTCTCGTTCCGGCGCCACCGGGCTGTGGCAGATCATGGCCAATACCGCGGCGCCCCTGGGGCTGGTAACGGACAGATGGATCGATGAACGCCGGGATTTCTGGAAATCTACAGAAGGGGCGTTGAGGAAACTCGAAGAAAATTACGGGATATTCGGAGATTGGGATCTGGCCCTGGCCGCCTACAACTGCGGTGTGGGCAAGCTCTCCAGAACGATTCGCTCCAGCGGCATCCGGGATTTTTGGCGGCTGCGGGAACAGGGCCTTCTTCCTCCGGAGACGGCGGCCTACGTGCCCAAGTTCTACGCCCTGGTTTCGATCTGCAGCGATCCGGCAGCCTGCGGATTAGGTATAGATTGGCAGGAGTCTCCTTCCTTTCAAGGGATATTCCTGAAGCGCAGCCTGGAGCTGGCCTTGCTGGCCGAGGAAGCGGGGTTGTCCCCGTCCCTGATGGAGGAGGCCCACGGGGAACTGCAGACTCCCATCACCCCCCCTGCGCTGGACGGCGGCTACCGGCTTAAGGTTCCCGCCGAATATGTCGAGCGGGTTCGGGAGGTGCTGGCGGATCCGCAGAAGGAGCTCCTGCGATTCACCTTTCATCGTATCCGTTCCGGTGATACCTTTTACCGGCTGGCCGAGTACTACGATCTCAGTGTGGCCCTGCTGATGGAGACCAATGCGGGGATCGAACCCCGAGCCTTGAGGATCGGTGAACAGCTCCGAATCCCCGTGTTTTCCGGGCGGGAAATCAAGCCCGAACCAATCCTGAGCTTTCCCGAACCGGACTCTTTTACCGCCGCCTACAGCGTTGCGGCTGGAGACACGCTCTGGGGCATCTCCAGACGGTTCGGTACAACCGCGGAGATGTTGGCCTGGGTGAACAGCCGTAGTCTTGACGCGCTGCTCAAACCCGGGGAAACTCTTAAAGTACCCATGGACTCCCCCGTGGAACAAGGAGAAACATGGTGAACAGGACCGGTATTTTCCTCTTCCTTCTTCTCTGGTCGTTCCCTGGACTCCTGTTTGCGCAAGCGGAGGGCCTGAGGGTATCCGAGCGGGTTGACTGGGAGCAGGGCGTCCTGATCCTGGAGGTCGGTTTCCCCATAGAGCCGAAACAGTTCCAGCCGGACAGCCGTTTTGAAGCGGAGCAGGAGATCGAACGACTCCTTCCCGGTTTGTTCATTGAATCTGTCGTGGGGATTCCTTTCGATTCCTACCGGACGATCGGCGATCGCATAAAAGAGGATCAGAGTCTCTTTCAGCAGCTCGGCAACACGGCTTTGAACTCAGCCTTGAAGCGCTACTCCCGCATAAGGGGGGATCTGCGGGAGGTCCAGGTTGAATACCTCTTTCCCTTCTACGGGCAAAGAGGCTTCGTCCTCCCGTTTATCGCCCATAGCCGTCCCTATCCCATGGAGCGGAAGCTGGGCTTCGTGCCCTCCCGGAATTTTTCCGGGCTGGTCATCTACGCAAAGGGAGAACTTCCCGCCCACGGAAAGGATGTCCGCCAGACGGTTCGGCCGGCCCTCTTTCCAGCGCTGTACGACGAAGATATGAATCTGTTCCTTTCGGTGGAAATGTGCGATCCCGCCTACCTCGAGAAATGGGGGATGACCGCCTATACCGATTCTGAGGAGGACAGCGCCTTTCTCGAGCGCATCGGCGCGATACCCCTCCGCACGGTGGCCAGAGGCGTGTTCGGTATCAATTCGACGGATCTACTGCTTCCCTCCGACGCTGTTCGGAAGCTCCTGGTTCGGGAGTCCAATCAAAACATGCTTCGGCAGGGTCGAGTGCTGATCGTAATCGATTCCGAATAAGACGTTCCGATTAAGATTGACGTAGCCTTCCCTTTCCGTTTATCCTATTCGCCGACTCATGAGATCAAAATACTTTTTCTTCCTGCTCGTTGTTTGTACCGCTGTAGCTTTGAGTTCCTGCGCCAAGAAGATCGGTTACGGCCTGGTTGTTTGGGGCGGGGAGGACAGCCCTGTTCAGACCGGACAGATCCTTCCCATCCAACAGGAGTCTCAGATCCAGAGCACCTACCTGATCAAGTTGGAGGAAACCAAGGAGCTGGTGGAGGTTCCCACCTGGAGGATTCGTCTGTTTCCCGACAGGGAAAAGGCCGGCGAGGGGGCCGAAGAGTACGCTCCCTATCTCAACATGTACGCCTACTCGCAGAGGGATGGCCTTCCTATTCGTGAAGAGGCGGATCAGGAAGCCCGAAGAGTGTACAAGCTGGCCGAAGGGCAGCTTGTCAAGGTGCTGGCTCGGGGAGAGAAGAAGGTCGAGATCTCGAATCTCGAGGATTTCTGGTATTTGGTGCTCACGGAAGACGGTTACCAGGGGTACTGCTTCGGCTACTATTTGCCCGTATTTTCCACAACCGGGGATCCCAAAACGGAGGTCGAAGCTCTGATGGCCCGGGATCCGATGCTCAAGGCGCTGCAGGAGACAGCCTGGCGTCCGGAATATTTCCGGGAAATGGTGGACACGGGCCGGATCGATTTGACCTCCTTCGGTCCGCAGTTCGGTTTTTTTGTAGACACAGAGACCAAACAGTTACGTCTGGTAACCAGCCGGCGTTCTCAGAGCTACAGGTACGAACGGATCGACAATGTGGGAGCCAACCGATACGTGTTCGAGGGTCCCGATATCGACCCCAGCGGCATACGGGTAAACATGCAGTCCCGGCAGCGCATTGTGCTGACCTACTCCTGGGCCAATCAGATTCTCAGCTCTGTATTGATAGAGTTTCCCGAAGAGATCGAGAAGATCGTGACCGAGGAGAGGGAACGGCGGGAGCGGCTGCTGGATACCTTCAGGTCACGAAGCCGAATTCTCGGAAGCACCGCCTACGGAAACATCTACCTGGAAGAGGGGATGCGTTTCCGCTGGGAGAACTACGGCGGGCTGGGCGGACGGATCTTTCTCAAGAAGGTGCGGGGATCGGGAGACGTGGATTTTGCCTATTATCTGTCCGATGCTCTTGCCGCATCCTTCGACGGCGTAATCACCTTCCGCTTTGACGAATACTCTGTAGATGAGGGTACCAGCTTTCTGTACACCTTCGATCCGGCAGGGGTGCGTCTAGAATATATCCAGCCGCAGAGCATCGAAAATCTCGAGGTGGTACGGCGGGACAGTTCGCCGCTGGTAGTCTATTTCAGCTTCGGCGGTTCCTGATGCCTTCGGTCATCCTGTCAGAGGCGAGCCTGTCCTTCGGCGATCACAGCATTCTCAAATCGGTGAACCTCAATCTTCCGAAAAGCCGGAAGCTGGCCTTGGCCGGGGCCAATGGCAGCGGCAAATCGACTCTGATGCGGATCCTGATCGGCGAACTGAAGCCCGATCTGGGGAATGTGATTCGAGAGAAGAATCTCCGTATCTCCTACATGCCCCAATCTGGTGCTCAGAGCTCCCCGTTGAATCTCGATCCCCGGTCCAGCGTGTACGAGGAGGTGGAAAAGGCCTTCGCTGCGGGAGCAGAGCTTCAGGCGGAGCTTCGGGGTATCGAAGAACAGCTTGGGGAACACAAGGAGGACTCACCGGAGCTCAGGCGACTTCTCGACAGGCATCACGATCTCCAGGAGCGGTTGGAAGCTTCGGATTACTACCGCCGGGCCGAGGTGATCGAACGGGTCCTTCAGGGGCTGGGCTTCAATGGCGGGGAGTTCGGTCAGCCCGTCAGCAGCTTTTCTCAGGGGTGGCAGATGCGCATCGCCCTGGCCCGGGTGCTCTGCGAGGGGGGGGACCTCCTCCTTTTGGACGAACCGACGAATTTCCTCGATCTGGAGGCCCGCACCTGGCTCGAGGGATTCATCCAGGAAACGAGTGCGGGAGTTTTAGTAGTCTCCCACGACCGTTATTTTCTCGATACCACGGTACAAGAGGTTGCCGAGCTGTATCAGGGCAACCTGAACATCTATCCGGGAAGCTTCAGCAACTACGAACGACGCCGGATTCAGGAGTTGGCCCGGATTGCCGAAGCCCACGAACGGCAGGAGGAAGAGATCGCGCGGATGGAGCTTTTTATCCGGCGCTTCCGCTACAAAGCAACCAAGGCCCGCCAAGTCCAGAGCCGTATCAATGCCCTGGAACGAATGCGGCGCATTGAACCGCCTCCTGTGCACAAGGCGCTGCATTTCTCCTTTCCCGAGCCGCCTCACAGCGGCAGGCTCAGTCTGCAGATCGACGGGCTGGCCAGGGCGTATGGCAGGAAGACGGTATTTTCGGAGGTGAATTTAAAACTCTCCCGTGGGGAAAAGTGGGCTCTGGTCGGACCGAACGGGGCGGGGAAATCCACCCTGATTCGCATCATGGCAGGAAGGGATCAACCCTCAAGCGGTAGGATTCGCTACGGCAGTGGAGTAGAGGTGGGGTATTACTGCCCTGAAGAGGTGGAGAGCCTGGACGAGGCAAAGACGGTCGAAGAGTTGGCGACGGGCTGGGCACCAACGCAGATGGTTCCCCATCTGCGCTCCCTGCTGGGAGCATTTCTGTTTCAAGGGGATGACGTGTACAAGTCGGTATCGGTTCTCAGCGGCGGGGAGAAGAGCCGACTGGCCCTGCTGCGCCTGTTGCTCCAGCCGGCCAACCTTCTGTTCCTCGACGAGCCGACGAATCACCTCGATCTCCAGTCCAAAGATATTCTCCTGGACGCCTTGAAGCGCTATCCGGGGACCGTGGTATTCGTCTCCCACGATCGCAACTTCATCGATTCCCTGGCCGACCGGGTCGCTGAAATCGGTTGCGGGCAGCTTCGCATCTTTCCCGGAGATTATGCCTACTACCTGTGGCGAAAAGACCGGGAACAGCAAGGTACGGACTCGGACGAGGTCGCCGAGAAAGCCTTTTCGGGCCCTTCCCAAGCCTTTCAAACCAGCCAGCAAATTCGGCAACAGAGCAAGGTTCAGAAACGAGACCTGCGAAAGCTGGAGCGGGAAGAGGGGGAGTTGCTTGCCAAATTGGATGTGCTTCAGGGCGAGCATTCCCGGCTGGAGCAGCTGTTGTCCCTGGAGGAGGTCTACCGGGACGGGGAGCGGGTGAAAACGATTAAGGGAGATCTCGAGAAGATGACAACTCAGCGCGAGGAGTTGATGAAGCGCTGGGAAGTGGTCGATAAACAACGAAGAGAAACCTGAACAATGGAGTAAGCCGTATGATCAACAAGAACTTCCATAACCACCGCACCGCAGGCTTTGTTTCCTTCCGCTTCGCCGGCACCGACGGGGTCAGTCTCGAGACCGGCAAGTTGGCGGATGTGCTCAAGCGGTGGGGCTACCGCTGCGTGTACATGGGGGGGGAGCTGGACACACCCCCGGAGGATTCCTTTCTGGTCGAGGAGACCCACTTCAAGCACCCGGCGATCCGGGAGATCTACGACGAATGCTTCAGCCAGGCGAATCGCCCCCCCGAAGTGACCCAACGAATCCATGAGTACCGGGATCTGCTCAAGCGGAAGCTCTACGAGTTCATCCGGAAGTTCGATGTCGACATTCTGGTTCCCGAGAACTCCCTTACCATACCACTGAACGTTCCGCTTGGCCTGGCCATTACCGAGTTCATCGCCGAGACCGGCATCAAGACGATCGCCCACCACCATGACTTCTTCTGGGAACGCAAGCGATTTCTCAACAACTGCGTGTGGGACTATTTGAACTCCTGCTTCCCGCCCCATCTTTCCTCGATCCAGCATGTGGTTATCAACTCATCCGGGCAGAACCAGCTGGCCCTGCGGACCGGGATAGGGGCGACCCTGATCCCGAATGTCATGGATTTCGAGCATCCTCCGGAACCGCCGGATGAGTACTCCAAGGATGTGCGCAAAGATCTGGGGGTCAAAGAGGACGAACGGCTCGTGCTGCAGCCGACCCGGGTGGTACAGCGCAAAGGCATCGAGCACGCCATCGAGCTGGTCGCCCGTTTGGGGATGAAGGCGACCCTGGTCATCTCCCACGCCTCGGGAGACGAGGGCTACGAGTACCAGCAGCGGGTCAGGGATTATGCCGGGATGCTCAAGGTTGATGCCCGCTTCGTTCAGGAGATCATATCGGACGAGCGGGGAACCACCCGGGACGGCCGGAAGGTCTATTCCCTCCGGGACGTCTATCCCTACGCGGATCTGGTGACTTATCCGTCGCTGTCCGAAGGATTCGGCAACGCCTTCCTCGAGGCGATCTATTTCAAACGACCGATTCTGGTGAACAACTACTCGATCTATTTCTTCGACATCAAGCCGAAGGGTTTCGATGTAATCGAAATGGACGAATTCCTCACCGAGGAGACCGTACGGACGACACGGGAGATTCTGAGGAATCCGCAGCGGGTCAAGGAG
>CAZSBH010000080.1:11292-18366 GCA_964604845.1 uncultured Spirochaetaceae bacterium | reverse complement strand
TATTTCCCATAGAGAGAAAGTGGGAAAAATCTTCTCAGTTGGAGGGATTCGCAGGACCGGGTGCGGGTTTCTATACCTTTTTCCCAAGCGCTCTCAGGCCATTGAAAATAACCAGCAGGCTCGCCCCCATATCGGCCAAGACCGCCATCCACAGCGTCGTCAAGCCCAAGGGTGTCAGGGCGATGAACACGGCCTTGAGGAGGATCGAGAAGATGATATTCTGCTTGATCAGCCGCAGCGCCCGCCGTCCCAGACGAACAGCCAGGGGTAGTTTGCTCAGGTCGTCCGACATCAGGGCGACATCGGCGGTTTCCAGGGCCGCATCGGTTCCCGCCACACCCATGGCGATTCCCACCGTGGCGGTCGCCAGCGCCGGAGCATCGTTGACTCCGTCACCAACCATGGCGGCGGTCCCGTAATTGTCCACCAACTCCTGCACCGCCACAACCTTGTCTTCAGGCAGAAGCTCCGCCTTGAAGGCGTCTAGCCCGATCCGATCGCTGATCGCTGCTGCGGTGGATCGATTGTCCCCGGTGAGCAAAATGGTATGTCGGACGCCGAGGTCTTTCAAGCTGGCAACGGCGGCACTCGACTCCGCCCTGGGTTGATCGGAGACGGCGATGATACCAAGAACGGTTCGTCCGTCACCGAGGATCACGGCGGTTTTCCCCTCTTTTTCCAGGCTGTCCAGACGGGCGTCCAATTCGGGGTAGCACCAACCCATCTCCTCGAACAGCCGGTGGTTGCCGATGTAGTAGCGGCCGCCCTCGATCGTCGCCGCCGCCCCTTTGCCCGGCATCCCGAGGAACTCAGTGGCTTCCGGGATTTCAAGAACTCTATCTTGTGCCTCCGCCAGGATTGCCTTGGCCAGATGATGCTCGGAACGGGATTCGATTCCGGAGGCGATCCGAACCACCTCGCGCGCTTCCATGCCGCCCAACGCCAAGACCGAACTGACCGACGGCGTGCCGTAGGTCAGGGTTCCGGTTTTGTCGAATCCAATGGCCTTGAGTGAACCGATCGCTTCCAGAAAAACACCTCCCTTGAAAAGGATACCGTCCCGCGTCGCCCGGGCCAGCGCGCTGACTATGGTAACCGGTGTTGAGATGACCAATGCGCAGGGACAGGCCACAACCAGCAGTACCAGAGCCCGGTAGAACCACACACTCCAGCTTGCCGCCGTGATTAGAGGAGGAAGCACCGCCATCAAGACGGCGATCAGCACGATCCCCGGGGTGTAGTACCGGGCAAAACGATCGACAAAGCTCTGGGAGGGCGCCTTGCGGGAGTGGGCTTCCTCCACGCTGTGTATGATTCGGGATAAGGTAGTGTCCCGGGAGCGCTTCGTGACCCGGATCTCCAGGTATCCCCCCCCGTTGATCGATCCGCCGAACACCGCATCGCCCCTGGACTTGGCCACGGGCAGCGATTCCCCGGTGATCGATGACTGATCCACCTCCGAAGATCCTTCGGCAACTCTACCGTCAAGGGGCAGCCGTTCGCCCGGTCGCACAGCCAGAACAGCGCCTATCTCAACTTCCTCCACCGGCACGGTTCTTTCCCCGTCCGCGACCCTCATCCGGGCTACGTTGGGAGCAAGCTCCATCAGGCTCTTGATCGAGCGGCGGGCCCGATTCATGCTGTACGACTCGAGCAGGTTGGCCAAAGAGAAGAGAAAGATTACCGTGGCTCCTTCGAGCCACTCACCGATCGCCGCGGCCCCGATTACCGCGAGGGTCATCAGGACATTGATATCCATGGTCAGACTTCGCAGAGCGTAAAACCCCTTACGAGCCACCAACCAGCCCCCGCTGAGAATAGCCGCCACGAACACCGGGATGGATACCCACGGCCCGACAGAAGCCAGGGACAGCAAAAATCCTGCAGCCGTCAGCAGCCCCGATAGAACCGTAAGGATCAACCGATTGTGGGTTCCCCAGAAACCCGGCGTCTCCTCCTGCTCGACCTTTTCACTGTGGGGAGTCATCTTGATGTCCCGCAGGGCCTCTTCGATCCGCTCTGCGGAGGTCCTGTGAACCACCGTGACTTTCTGGGATACCAGGTTAAACTCCAGGTCGAGCACCCCATCGAGACGCTTCAGTTTCTTTCGGATCAGTGCGATCTCCTCGTCACAGTCCATCTCGGGAACGTAGAATACATTGGTGTGACGGTGTTCGGGATTGGAGCTGGAAGCGGCGTAGCCGAGGTGCTCCAGTTCCTTGCCGATCATACCCGGATCGATGCGCTCCGGGTCGTACTCTACCTCCATAGTGGAGGCGGAAAAATTAACCGCCACCCAAAGAACTCCGTCCTTGCGGGACAACATCTTCTCGATCGTGGCCGCACAATCGGCGCAGTCCAGGCCTTGAAGCCGCAGCTGGTCGTGGGAGAAGCTTCGCTCCAGCTTGTTGCCTATATTCTGCACTTCTTTTTCGATCGCGGCAGCGTTGGCCAGGTTGGGATCGTAGCTGATGCTCAGGGTTCGATCATGCTCGGAAAGCTCCACCGCCGCCACCCCTTTCAGCCGTCCCGCCATTTCCTGCAGCCGGAGTCGACAATGAGCGCAATCCTCGTTCTTTGGGATAACCACCGGTATTTCCAACTGAAGCAGCATCTCCAGAATTTACTAAGCATTACCAATCCGGTCAAATAGACTTTGGCTTCGCCGATCCCCCGCCCGCTGCACATACTGCCCTTTGCCATCCCAGCCGCTGCAGTGTAGACTGGATCGATCATGACCGATGACCGGAAACCGGAGGCGCCGGATCTGCGGGCGATCCGGGCCGCCGCGAAACGCATCCGCCCGTATGCCCACCAAACCCCTGTCCTGACCTGCACCAGCCTAAATGCCATGGTCGGTGCGGAACTGTTCTTCAAGTGCGAAAATCTTCAGAAGGTGGGAGCCTTCAAGTTCCGAGGCGCCGCCAACTCCGTATTCTCTCTTCCGGAGTCGGAAGCGGCCCGGGGAGTGGCCACCCACTCCTCGGGGAACCATGCCCAGGCTCTGGCTCTGGCCGCCCGCCTGCGGGGAATCCCCGCACATATCGTGATGCCGGAGAACTCCCCGAAGATCAAGGTCGCAGCGGTACGGGGCTACGGCGCCCGTATCGTCTTCTGCCCGCCCACCCAGAAGGACCGGGAGCAAACCCTGGAGACAGTGGTGGCGGAGACCGGAGCCACCTTCATCCACCCCTACAACAACCTGAGCATCATCGCCGGCCAGGGCACCTGTGCCCTGGAGCTGATCGAAGAGATTCCCGACCTGGATGTCGTGATGGCTCCCGTGGGCGGCGGGGGACTGCTGAGCGGAACGGCGCTGTGCTGTCACTATGTCAAACCGGAAATCCAGGTCATCGCGGGCGAACCCAAGGGAGCCGACGATGCTTTCCGCTCCATTCGCGACGGCCGGATCTACCCCTCGGAGAATACCAATACCATCGCCGACGGCCTGCGCACATCTTTGGGAAGCCTGACCTTTCCGATCATCCGCCGCTACGTGGAGAAGATCATCACCGTGGAGGAGGAGTCGATCGTGGCGGCGATGCGCCATATCTGGGAACGGATGAAGATCCTGGTGGAACCTTCGGCTGCCGTGCCTTTTGCGGCCTTGCTCGAAGGCAATCTCCAGGTCGGGGACAGGCGCATCGGCATCATCCTGTCCGGAGGCAATCTCGACCTGGACACCCTGCCCTGGCTGAAGCATTGACGGCGCCCTCCCATTTCCGTATTGTCTTTGTGATCAATCGATACACCCGCCACAGGTGCTGTCCAAGGAGGAATCGATAATGGAAGCCAAACAACGCCTAAACGAGCGCATCGCGGCATTCAAGAAGCAGAATCTCTCCCTCGACATGACCCGGGGAAAACCGGGACCGGAGCAGCTCGATATCTCCAACGGGATGTTGACGATCGTAGGAGAGAACAACTTTCACACGCCCTCCGGTTTGGATGTCCGCAACTACGGCGGTTTGGACGGCTTCCCCGAAGCCAAGAGCCTGTTCGCCGATTTCCTCGAAGTCAATCCCGATGAGGTGATCATCGGGGGCAATGCCAGTCTCAACATGATGTACGATACGGTCGCTCAAGTTATGAGCCACGGGACCTCCGGGGAGGGGAAACCCTGGTTCGGGCAGAAGATCAAGTTCCTCTGCCCCGTACCCGGCTACGACCGCCATTTCGCCATCTGTGAACACTTGGGCATCGAGATGATCCCGGTTCCCCTGAACGACGGCGGACCGGAGATGGCGGAGGTGGAGCGGCTGGTGCGGGAGGATCCCGGGGTTCGGGGAATGTGGTGCGTACCCAAGTACGGCAACCCTTCGGGAGTGGTGTACTCCGAGGAAACCGTGGAACGTCTGGCCTCGATGAAAACAGCGGCGGAGGATTTCCGCATCCTCTGGGACAACGCCTACACCGTCCACCACCTGGGCGGAGGACCGGCCCGACTGAAGAATATTCTGGAGGCCTGCAAGAAGTCCGGAAATCCGGACAGGGTTCTGATCTTCGGCTCCACCTCCAAGGTGTCCTTGCCCGGCGCGGGGATCGCCGTCATGGCAGGCAGCGGCAAGAACATGGAGTGGGTGCGGGGACGGTTGTTCTTCCAGACGATCGGCCCGGACAAAATCAATATGCTGCGCCACCTGCTATTCTTCAAGAATATGCGGGGGATCCTGGACCACATGGACAAGCACGCCCGGATCATCGGCCCGAAATTTCAGGCCGTCCAGGAGATCCTGGAGGGAGAGCTCGGCGGCAAGGACGTGGCCACCTGGACCAATCCTCAAGGGGGGTATTTCATCAGCCTGGACACCAAACCCGGCTGCGCCGCTGCGGTCGTGGCTCTGGCCGGAGAGCTGGGGGTGAAGTTCACAAAAGCCGGCGCCACCTGGCCTTACGGCAAGGATCCTCACGATTCGAACATCCGGATCGCCCCCACCCTGCCCTCGCTGCAGCAGATCCGCACCGCCGTGGAAGTGCTGGCGGTGTGCATCCAGTGGGTCAGCCTTGGAGACGCTTCGCCGGTGAGGTGAAGCCACTTGAGTGTGAACCATATAACTCAGGAGCTCTTTGAGTTTTTCCGAGAACTGAAGAGGAACAACAGGCGGGAGTGGTTTCAGGCCAACAAAGATCGCTACGAAAACCAAGTCCGAGAGCCGCTTCAGCGCTTCGTTTCCGAATTTGAGCGGCCCCTGCTGGAGATCAGCCCTCATTTCAGGGCGGATCCGCGTCCGATCGGCGGCTCCCTGTTCCGCATCTACCGGGACGTCCGCTTCTCGCCGGACAAGAGCCCTTACAAGACCCATGCGGGGATCCAGTTCCGGCATGAACAGGGAAGGGACGTGCATGCTCCCGGTTTCTACCTCCATCTGGAACCGGAGAATGTCTTCGCCGCCGTGGGCATCTGGCATCCGGACTCAAAGACGCTGCAACAGATACGCGAAGCGATTGCAGCAGAACCGAAAGACTGGCTGAAAGCCAAGTCCGACAAGGATTTCTCGGATCTCTACGAGCTGGGCGGTGAGTCTCTGAAGCGGGCGCCCCAGGGATACGAACCGGATCATCCCCAGATCGAAGACCTGAAGCGTAAAGACTACATCGCCCACTTCGTATTCTCGGAACGGGAGGCCCGCTCTCCGGATTTTCCCGACCGTTACGCCGAAGGCTGCCGCCGGGCTGCACCGTTCATGCGCTTCCTGACCGAGGCTCTGGGTTTATCCTGGTAACGATCCGACGCACACCTACCAGTCGAGCAGCCGCCGCTGCCCCTCCAACGCCCGGATATCGGTGACGTCCTGGCTCACTTCCACCACTCCCCGGTATCCACCCTTCTGGTCGTAGACGGCAAAGTAGCGGATATGGATGAAGCGATCCTTGAGGGTGAGCCAGAACTCGGCCTGATCCTTTTCCTTACGCTTGAAGCTGTCAAGTATCTTCTCCACCACGTGGACGCTGTTCGGGGGGTGGCAATTCTGGACCGCCCGCCCGATCACCGCAGGGCTCCGCGGAAAGATCCGCTCCAACCCTTGAGAGTAATACCGCACCCTGTCGTTTTCATCCACGTAGGTGACATCGAGGGGTAGGTTCTTCAACAGGAGGTTGATCTGCTCCAGGTTGAGCTGGCCCACATCCAGAGGCATCTCGACCGGGCTCCGGATCCCGCTGTCCTCCTGACCGGAAATCTTCGGCTGATGCTCCTTGCCAAGATCCTTGGCCATAGAGCCGGCAATCACCACCGAAGGGTCCCAGAGGTTTCCCGGCTGGATCCAGGCGTAGCCGATCTCTGATTCACCCCGTCTAATTTCCGCCCACTGTTGCTCAAGGATTTTTTTCAAGGAAGCAGGGAAAAGGATCTTTTCTTCCATGAAGATCATTCGACGGATTGCCCGCAGCAGCCCCCGACCCACAGGAATGAATCGGCCCCAGTCCTGTTCGCGGTATGCGGTTTCAAGCTCCCGCAGCTGAGCTCGGATCTCATCGTGCTTCCCCCACATCACCTTGGAAGGCCCGGTAAACTCTGCCCGTTCGAGATAGGGAAAGAGCTGGTTCTCCTTTCGCTGGTAGTGGATCTCGATCCTCTTGAGCTGCTCCAGCTCTTTCTCGAATTCCTCCGTCCGTGCTCCCCGAGGTACCTGCCTCAGCAAAGGTTGGATCTTCTTCAACAACTTCCGGGCCGCTTTGTTCTCCTCGAGGTAGGTATGCACCGGATGTCCCGGAAGCACCTTCGATTTCCTCTGTCTGCCCAAGGCCTGCTCGAATACCTGGACATGAACATCGCAGACCTTCTGCACCTGCTCGACGGGAACCCCCTCGGCTATAAGAGACTGCTCCATCCGGGCGATCTCCTCCGGACTGACATTGCGGATCAATTCGGCGAAGCGCTTTCGCACAGCCTTGATGTCGCTTCCTTCGTGGAGATCCTGTACGATCTCTTTTAACCGTTCCTGCCGATAGTCCGCACTTCCCTTCTGATATTCGCTCATGTGTACTCTTGCTCCTTTACCCTTGAGTATATACCCTGCCTCTCGGAGCACTCAACACGCGTCACAGGAGCAGACAACATCGCCCGGATTTGAG
>CAZSBH010000080.1:0-11192 GCA_964604845.1 uncultured Spirochaetaceae bacterium | reverse complement strand
TCAGGGTGAGAACTCCACCCTCCAGGGAGGCTTCGATCCTGCTTCGATCGATCGTCTCGTCGAGAGTATAAGCCTGATGGTAGGTCCCGAGTCGCCGTTCTCGAATGAGATACGTACCTTCGGAACCGCTTCCCGCTCGCTTTCCGGTCACATGCAGCTCGTTTCCATCTACGTCGATGTCCAGCTGATCCTTGTTTACTCCGGGCATCTCGAGCTTCAGTGTGATCACTCCCGCCTCTTCTTCACAGATGAAGCAGAACGGCCGGATGAATTGAACTTGCTCTTTCTCTCTTTGTTTTCGGATCTCAACATCTTTTGCCATGGGTATGCTCCTGTTCTACTTCGCCTTGAGTTCGATCTTCTTGGTCTTGGCTTCCTCGCGCTTGGGAAGGGTGATCTTGAGAACACCGTCGGTGAAGGTAGCTTCCACCTTGTCACCGTCAACGCCGGTTGGCAGCGATACGGTTCTTTGGAAACTTCCTTCCCAGGTCTCTTTCTTATACACCTTGCTTTTTTCCGATTTCTTCTCCGTCTTTTTCTCTCCCCTGATTGTTAGAACACCCGAGGCGATGCTGATATCGATGTCTTTCTGATCGATACCGGGAAGATCGCATTCCACGGTGAATCTGTCGGCATGTTCGACTACGTCGATAGCCGGGGATACCCTCCTGTCGAACAGCCCCTGGGATTCGGGAAACCGGGGAAAATCGAACAACTCGTTGATCTGCCTCTGGAGCCAGTCAAAGGTGCCCACGGGCTCCAGATCCCTATCGTACCAACGTACCAAAGCCATAACACACCTCCTCATATTGTATATGGTTTCTACCTAGATTAATTCAAAAAGTGTGCCATTTTCTGCAGCGGGTGTCTAATAATTCATTATATAGAAGAGAGATAGATGCAGTTAATTTGCATATATGGACGAGAAAAACATTTGGGTCATTTTGCCACAGAGGTGGTTTTTTCTCGATCTGTCTGAGTCAGACCGACACGAATTCCCCGTACAGAGGTACGTAACACCAGTGAATTGTTGTACAATTATAGAACAGAGATGAAAACAGCCAACGCAAAAACGGTCTTCCTCTTCAGCGTCTTCTTATTGGTCTTTACGCCGCTGTGTGAAGCCGAGTCCGCAGCCGGTGATTTAGGACCATCCGCCGCTCTCCACGTACTGGCCGGAGCCTCCAGCGCCCTGCTGATCAGCGCCGTCGCCTATCCACTGGTGGAAACGGCGTCGGATCAGCGCAGCGCTCTGCTGGTTGCAGGTCTTGGTTTGTCCGGGGCACTCCTGGCCGGAACAGCCAAAGAGCTCCTGGATTTGCTCGGATTCGGCCAGCCCCAATGGAGCGACCTGCTGCTGACGCTTGGCGGAGGGGTGCTGGCCGCTTCATTGGTCTACGCCTTGACCCTGCTCGAACCGAACGATGGGAATGAGTCGGCGGGAATCGCAGCGGTGTACGGATCGTTTGCTCTGGTTCTCTCCCTTCCTGTGGGAGAGAACCTGCTTCAGCGGGTTATTCCTTCTTCACCACTTCGATCGTGAAGTTGGCGGCCAAAGCGGCGATCGCTCCGACCGCAGCCAAGACGGGAGCGATCACCATACCCACCACTCCGAGAGTCAGGGGGATCTCGATGTAGGTTTCACCCTTCTCACTCTTGATGATGATTCGCCGGATATTCCCCTCGTGGATCAGCTCTTTCACCTTCTTGAGAAGGTCCTCCCCTTTGACCTTCATTTCTTCCGTCAATTTTTCTGGCATTGTGAACCTCCTTGCAGTGTATATGCTAATATAATAACATCGCAGACCCTTCGAACATGCACCTTGCGATGAAAGTTTTTCAGATCACACCTTTCCTGCTATGCTACAAAAAACGCTGGATATAGCGCAGGGCTGCCTCGGCGCCTTGCCGGTAGTATGCCTCGCCCGGATACATCGTGATGTGTTTCAAATGCATCTTTAAATTGTAGATGTTCTTGCGCACTTCGAAACTCTCGTCTTTGGGAAAGGCACTCCAGTAACGATCGTAGAAACGTTCATTTGCCAGGCCGAACATCTCCATAAAAGACAGCTCCCTGGCGTAGTCGGCCCAGAAGCCTGGAATGTCGATATAACCGCTGACAAAGGGTCGCCCGGGATACCCGGATCCTTCAAAATCCACCATCACATTTCCCGACCAGATATCGTAGTGGGTCAGCGTGCTTCGCGAACCGATCTCCAGGGCCGCCGGGAAGCTGCGGCGAACCTCCTCGATCTGTTCGAGCAGCTTGAGGTCAACCAAACCGCTGTCGGTGACTTGCGAAAAAACGGCATCGAAGCGGGGCAGCCAAAACTCCGCCCAGTTTTGACGCCGCTTGTCTTCGGCCAGCTCCACACCTCCGAAACCCCTGCTGCGTTCTTTGTGCAGGCCGATCACCTGAGAGGCAATCTGATCGGTGAGTCCGTCGATCATCTCACGGGAAAGCAGGCCGAAAACCCGGTGCAGCACCACCCCGGGAACCCGGGTCATCACCAGGAGAGTACCGGGCAAAAGCTGCCCCGAAGTGTCGACGAACAGGGGACGGGGAACCGGCATGGTAGTTCTGCTGGCGAAATATCCCAGCACCCGATACTCACGAATGATCTTCTCGTCCCCCTCTTCCGGGCTGATCTTGTACACGATCCCCGCTTCTCCCGAGGCAAAGGAGACGTCGAGCACCCTGTTCCAGCAGCCCCCGCTGAGCACCTTGGCCGCCTCTATCTGAGGCTCTTCCCCGCCTGGATCGGAGCTCTTCCCTACACCTTCTCTATGTTCCGCAAAGACCAGCCGAGCTATGACGGCGAGCCGTTCCGGCGTCAAAAAGGGATCGATTTTTTCTTGGAGGATTTCCTCGCGAACGTTCACGCTTGTACACTTCCTTTTTTCGACAGCAGATCGATTCTTCCGACCGGAATTGCCGCTTTTTGCACCCCCGGTCACGGTTGAACAATCGGGCTCGATTGGAGCAGCTCAGATTTAACTTTGTGACTGCCCAGGTGAATCGCCTCAGGTTCGGCGCCAAGAGCGTAGGCAACCAGCTCGGCTATGTGGAACACGGGTATCATTCTTCGATCCCTGTCTTTCCGGCTCAACTGCAGTTGCCCCGTATCGAACTGAGTAAAGCAGGTCGGACAGGCAATCGAAAGGGCTTCCACCCCGGCCTCGTTCATCCAATCCAGCTTTTCAGCCGCGATCTTCAGGCTTTCCTCGGTCCTTCCTGCGTTTATATTGAGGGCGGCACCGCAGCACAGATCCTGGCGGTTGTACTCCACGATGTCGGCTCCGAGGACTTCCAGGATCAGCTCCATGGTTTCCGGCAAAGGATACTGGCCGTTCAGGGAATCGTGCTTCATGGTCCCGGACGGCCGGTAGTAGTGGCATCCATAGTGGGTTCCCACCTTCAACCCGGTGAGGGGCCGCACGATCGATTCCTCCAGACGATCGAGGATCGGCTCCTGCGTGAGCAGGTCGGGAAGATGATAGATGTTCATATTGCCCTGGTACTTCTTGCCGAGGCGGTTGAGTATCCCGTGCACAAACAGGCGTTTCTTCTCGTCCTGAGCGAGGATGTGGTTGGTCTCACGCAGCGTATTGGTGCAGCCGGCGCAGAGAGTCACTACATCCAGTCCCTTCTCCTCGGTCAGACAGAGATTCCGCGCCGCCAGGGCCAGCCAGGCATCGAAGTGTACGCCTTTCAGACCGATCGGGGCCGGACAGCATCCGAACTTGACGTCCACCAGCTCGATACCCAGCTTGGGCGCCAGGTAGCGCATGGCTACCTCCATCCCGGGATACTTGATCGGGATCACACAACCGGTGAAAATCGATATCTTCATACTACAGTTCCAGTATCTCATCCAAACCTGTTTCGCTCAGGATCGAACGGATTTCAGCGGTGTTCGGTCGCTTTAAAGGCTTCAATCCCAATTGCTCACGGATCCTGTCTGAATGGGAGGTAGCCCTGATCGACCATCCGGTTTCCGCCATGAGCTTGATGTTTTCCTTGAGCGGCCGGGGCAAGTTCCCGCCCCTGGCGGCCAGGTTCATAATATGGGTGAGCAATCCGCTTATCGTAATCTCATGGGGACAACGCTCCTGGCAAGCGTGACAAGTCGTGCAGCACCACAGCTTCTCATCCGCCAGCACCTCTTCCTGCTCTCCATAGAGCATGTACCGCAGGATGATCTCCCGCGGATTAAATCCCTCGACTACCTGGGCTGTCGGACAGCTCCCCGTACAGACGGCACACTGCAGGCAGCGGTAGAATTCTTCCTTGTCGTACAAATCGAGCGCCTTTGCCATTCACCCTCTCCTTCTCATCTCTTTGAACCCGCCTCAGTCCGCCTCCACCCGGATTTTCCTTTTTCGTTCGAAAGACGAATCGCCGGCGTCTCCGTCCTGCGCCCGTTTCTGCCGACGCTGCTCCCATTTCTTCTCCCGTTCTCCGAAGAACTTCATTCCCATCTTGATCTCGTCTTGACTGATCGTGATCAGTTTCTTCTGCATGGCCGTCACCTTCTCCTGGAAACGCTGCCCTTCGGCTGCGCTCACCCAGACCAGCTCCAGCCGCTCCGGATCCAAGCCGCCCTGCTCCATGATCTTTCGCAGACGGTGGAAGCGTTTCTCCGTCTGGGTGTTGGCGTTTATGTAGTGACAGTCGCCGATGTGACAGCCGGAGATCAGCACCATCGCCACTCCGCGGGCAAAGGCCCGCTCTACAAAGCGGGTGGATATACGGCCTGAGCACATCGTGCGGATGATACGCACCTCGGTCGGATACTGCATGCGGCTCACCCCGGCAAAGTCCGCACCCGCGTAGGAGCACCAGTTGCAGTTGAAGGCCAGGATCTTCTTGTCTGATTCGTACTCCGTAAAAGCATCGATCTGGGTCAGGATCTGATCGTCCGTGAAGTGACGCATCGTGATGGCGCCGAATTGACATTCCGCCCCGCAGGTGCCGCAGCCTGAGCAGGCGGCTTCTACGACCACAGCCTTCTTGTTCTCATCCATAAAAATCGCCTGGTAGGGACATACCTTGGTGCAGGCTGCACAACCGGTACAGTTTTCAGCATCGACTCTGGCGGTGATCGCCTCGACAGTGACCTTTCCCCGACGCATGATGATATTGGCCCGGGCCGCCGCGGCGGATGCTTGAGTGACCGAGTCTTTGATGTCCTTCGGCCCCTCGGCGCAACCGGCCAGGAACACACCTCGAGTCGAGGTATCGACGGGCCGAAGCTTAGGATGGGCCACCATAAAGAAGCCCCCGGAGGTCCGGGACAAGGTGAGGAAGCGACGCACCAGATCGCTTCCCGTGCTGGGCTTCAAGCCCACTGAAAGAATGGCCAGCTCCACTTCGATGTCATAGAGCTTGCTCAGCAACGTGGACTCCCCCACCACCCGGAGATTACCGTTCTTCAAAGGAATGATTTCGCCTGGCAGCCCGTGGATGAACTGCACCCCCGTCTTTTTCGATCGTTGAAACAAATCCTCAAAGCCCTTGCCGAAGGCGCGGATATCTATGTAGAAGACCGTGATCTTCGTATCGGGCCAGTGCTCCTTGATCAGCAAGCTGTCTTTGATCGTATTCATACAACAGACGGTGCTGCAGTAGGGGTTGGTCTTGCTGGAGCGGGAGCCGATGCACTGCAGGAAGGCCACGGTCTTGGGGACCTGGTGATCCGAAGGCCGTATCAGATGACCTCCGGTAGGCCCGCCGGCGTTGATCATCCGCTCGAACTCCAGACTGGTGATCACATTGGGAGCACGGCCGTACTGGTACTGCGGGATCTCCCGGGCGTCGAACACGTCCACCCCGGTGGCAACAACGATCGTTCCTACCTCGAAACTCTCTTCGGTCTCCCGGTCATTGAATACAATACATTTGCGCTCGCAGGCTTCCACACACTTCTCACAGACCCGGACCCCGTCCTTGTTCAGACACAGATCCATGTCGATTAGATAGGTTGCCGGTACGGCCTGGGCGAAGGGCAGGTAGATGGCATTGCGGGTAGCCAGACCGATATCGAACTCGTTGGGGGCGTGCTGAGGACAGACCTTGGAACACTCGCCGCAGGCGGAGCAGTCGCTGGTCACGTAGCGGGCGCGGTGCCGAACCTTCACATTGAAGCTCCCCACGTATCCGGAAACGTTGGTCACTTCGGTCAAACTCATCAGTCGTATCAGGGGATGACGACCCGCTTCGGCCATCTTGGGGGCTAGAATACAGATAGAACAGTCCATGGTGGGAAAGGTCTTGTCGATCTGGGCCATACGGCCGCCGATCGAAGGTTCCTTCTCCACCAGGATGACTTCGTACCCGGAATCAGCAAGGTCCAAAGCAGCCTGGATGCCCGCCACCCCGCCGCCGATGACCAGCGCTTTCTGGATCACCGGAATGTCCACCTCCTCCTGGGGCTCGAGAAGCCGCGCACGAGCAACGGACATCCGCACCAGGTCTTTGGCTTTCTCCGTTGCCTCTTTCTTGTCATGGAGGTGAACCCAGGAGCAGTGCTCCCGGATATTGGCCATTTCCAAAAGGTACTGGTTCAACCCGGCGGCCTGGATGCAGCTGCGGAAGGTCGGCTCGTGCATCCGCGGTGAACAGGCCGCCACTACGATACGGTTCAGGTCGTGTTCAGCGATATCCTGTTTGATCTTTTCCTGACCCGGCTCGGAGCAGGTGTACAGCTGGTGATCCGCATACACCACATTCTCCAGCTTGGATGCGTGCAGAGCTACCGCCTCACAGTCCACCGTACCGCCTATGTTCAGACCGCAGTGACACACGTATACGCCGATGCGGGGCTCTTCAGTGGACAGGTCTCTGGTCTCAAATTCGTCGTTGGCCAACGTTCGCTTCCCTTCCGCGGTTCTGATCTACACCCCGATCGTAACCCGCCTGGAGAGCCGAAAGGTTCAACTCTTCCGTTCCTTTGGGGATCGAGTCCAATACAGCCCGCTTCATGGCTTCGTAGCTCACGATCCCTGCAACCGCCGTGATGAATCCCAGCATAACGATGTTGGCTACGATCACTCTGCCCAGCTCCTCGGCTATGCCGGTGGCAGGAAGCTGAAGAATCGTAAGGGAGCCTTCCTCCGGCAGGGTCTTCACAAGGTCCTTATTCACCAGCACCAGGGCTCCCTCAACCGTATTGGACCCGTAGGTGCGGGCGGCTTCCTCGGACATCAGCACCAAAATATCCGGAGTAGTCACACGGGGATAGTTGATACGATTCTTGGAAATGATCACATCGGCGCTGCAGGCTCCACCCCGAGCCTCGGGTCCATAACTCTGTGTCATTACGGCATTGGCGCCTTCGTACAGGGCAATGGCCTTGCCGAGAATCATTCCGGCCAGCACAATGCCCTGCCCTCCAAACCCGGCTAGGCGAACTTCGATCTTTCCGTCGGAGCTCATCGTTTTTCTGCTTTCGCCACCACACACGTTTTCCACATATCCATAAAGGTCGGCTTCTCGATGTCGACAAACTTGCCCACGGCGACCCTTCCCTTGAACGGCAGGGCCGTGTTTTCCGGGTCCAGCTCCTCTGCGAGATAGGAATTGTCCTTGTAGAAGCGCATTAGATCCAGGGGAGAGCCGAGCTTGTTGCGACGGGCGTACCCCGTGGGGCAGGGCGAGATGATCTCGATGAAACTGAAGCCTCGTTTATTCATTCCCTCGATCATGGCATCCCGCATCTCGTAGGTGTGCAGGGCGGTCCAACGGGCTACGTACACGGCTCCGGCCGCTTTGGCCAGATAGATCAGATTGAAGGGGTGTTCGGCACATCCATAGGGTGTCGTGGTGGTGCGGGCTTCCAGAGGGGTGGTGGGTCCTCCCTGGCCTCCCGTCATGCCGTAGTTGAAGTTGTTTATACAGATCACCGTGATATCTATGTTGCGCCGGGCGGCGTGGATGATATGATTACCTCCAATGGCGAACAGATCCCCATCGCCGCTGAAAACCACGACTTTTAGATCCGGTTTGGCCAGCTTGAGGCCGGTGGCAAAGGGAATCGGTCGTCCATGGGTCGTATGGTAGGTATCGAGGTCGAGGTATCCCGCAGCCCGGCCCGAGCACCCGATCCCGGAGACAACCACGGTCCGGTCGGGGTCGAATCGTCCTTTTTCCAGAGCCTTTACGAAAGCGGTGAAGGCAATGCCGATACCACAGCCGGAGCACCATATATGGGGGATCCGGCCTTCTTTGAGAAACCGATCCAGAGGATGGTCGCCGTGCCCTTTCTGCCAGCTGTCTTTAGCCGCCGTCGACCCGTTGGGGAGCGCCAGTCTCTCGATCACCGCAACGCCTCCTCGACAATGGGCAGAAGCTCTTCGGGGGAAAAGATGCGTCCACCCATAAATCCGGCCAGCACGGTTTCCACCTTTCCTTCAGCGCATCGTTCTACCTCGTAGGCGATCTGCCCGCTGTTGATCTCCGCAACGACAAAGGCTTTCAGTCCGCCCGATCGGGCCAGCTGCCGGATTCGGGTTTCCGCAAACGGCCAGATTGTTATCAACCGGAGCATTCCCACCTTCAAGCCTCGCCGTCTCGCCTGTTCGACCGCTTCACGAGCTGTACGAGCCGAGCACCCGTAGGATACGACTACGACCTCCGCGTCCTCCAGGTATAGCTCTTCGGTTCGTACGATTTCATCGGCGTGATCTCGAATCTTTCGCACCAACCGCTGCACGAGCCGCTCCTGGGCCTCCGGCGTGATCACGGGATAACCGAACTCGTCATGGGTGAGACCTGTGGCGTGAATATGATACCCCTCCCCGGCAAACACCATGGGGGGTACCCCGCTGTTATCCGCATAGAAGGGACGAAATCCTCTCCTCGTCGGTTTTCGTTTGCGCCGAGCCCGACGTATGAGCGCTTCCGGTGGGGGGATGGTCACCTTCTCGGTCATGTGTCCGACCACCTCGTCGCTCAAGATCATGACCGGTGTTCTGTACATGTCAGCCAGATCGAAGGCTTCGAAGGTCAGCTGGAAGGATTCCTGGGGAGACTCGGGAGAAAGAGCGATCACCTCGTAATCCCCGTGAGAACCCCAACGGGCCTGCATAACGTCCTGTTGTCCAACCAGGGTCGGCAGTCCCGTGGACGGTCCTCCCCGCATGATGTTCACCAGTACACAGGGTGCTTCAAGCATCACGGCCAACCCGACGTTTTCCATCATCAGGGAAAACCCCGGTCCGGAAGTGGAAGTCATGGCCCTGGCTCCGGCGCAAGAGGCGCCGACCACAGCCGCCATGGAGGCCAGTTCGTCCTCCATCTGTATATACACCCCGCCGACCTGGGGCAGGCGCCGGGCCATGCGCTCGGCTACTTCGGTGGCGGGGGTGATCGGGTAACCGGCAAAAAACGCGCACCCCGCCGCCACCCCGCCCTCGGCACAGGCCTCATCTCCGTTCATGAAATGAGTACCGGTAAGGATCGTCAAATCCTGGCCACGCTGGGCAGCCTTACCTGTCACGAAACCGCCTTTCCGGTTTCTGAAGCCCGGCGGTGTCTGAGCCTCCTGGAGATCTTCTCGATGTGGATCACATCCTGCGGCTGAAGGGACCTACGCTCGGCCTCCGTGCAGTATATGGCAAACTCGGGGCAGATGGTCTCGCAGAAGTTGCAGTTGATGCACCTTCCCTCCTGTTTGACCCGCGGCGGGTAGTAGCCCTTTTCGTTGAACTCTTCGGATTCTTCCAAGACGTCGTTTGGGCAGAACTCGATGCAGTACTTACACCCCTTGCAGCGGTAGCTGATGATATTCACCTTGCCGATGACAACTTCATGCTTTTCCGCATCCAAGGGCACACGCCAGAAGTCCATTGCTGCTCCCTCGGTAGTTAGAAGCACCCATTATATCAACAGGGAATCGGTGGATCAATCAGGCTGTTGTTACTTTGTGGAGCTTGACCAGCCGCTGAGCCAGCAGCCGGGCCAGGAAGATCCCGTAATGCGGGCGTTCTTTGATGGCGTTGATGAAGGCTTCTTTGGAGATCTTGATCAAGACGCCCCGCCCCATGGATTTGACAGTAGCGGATCGACGATTATCGAGAAGAAAAGACATTTCACCCAGGAAGATGTCCTCGGGGATAAGTATCGAAACCTGTTTCCCGTTGGCAATGATCTCGAATTGACCGGACACGATGTAGTACAAGTAGCTCGACTTCTCCCCTTGGGTGAACACGATATCCCCATCCTGGAACACCACTTCCTCCTGGTCGGTGAACACCTTGGGCACCACCTTGCCGTCGTGGGTCATGTGGGTGATCTCGAAGCTGGCCTCATTGCCCTTATCGTTATAACTCAGTTTGGCGACATAGTGCGAGGCCATGGCGATTCCCCGCCCGTGCATCTCCTCCAATCCGTCCTCCCCGGTAGAGGCGGTTTGAGCTTCCCAGTCGAAGCCGGTTCCCTCGTCACGGATCTTGAAGGTGGATTTTTTCGGCGTAATTTTATAGCTGAGATAGACCTTCTTCTGACAGGTCTCGGGGTCTTTGTTCTTTTCCCGAACCAGATCCAGGATGTCCTTGCCGCTGTCCAGCCATTCCGACTTCTCTTCATACGAGATCTTGCAGTTTCCGTGCTCGATGGCATTGATCAGCAGCTCCATCATCGCGAGGTAAAACCGCACCTTCTGCTCGTGATCGATTAGATTTGAGTTGAAAAGGAAGTTGGCCAGGAGGTTGGAATAGGTCACCAGATCGAAAGGATCGTTCTCCAGAACGAAAGACCCGGAAAGGTTCGCCTGGAGGATAAAATGCAGATCCCTTTGAAAGAGAATTCCCCGATTTTGGCTCAAGATTCGCAGCAGCCTGGCAAAGTAGTCTTCCAGCTGGCTCTTCTCGATGACCGAGATCGTGTTTATTCCTGAAAACATCTTCAGGATTTCCTGCTCGTTGCCCTCCTCGTGGAGTATGACAAACCCGCCGGAGTACAGCCACGGGTCGCTCTTTATCTCCTTCAGGATGGTCTTGAGTTTTATATACTTGTCCGTGCAGTTGATGACGATGATCTCGGGAAGCTCGTAGTTGAGATGCTGAACAATCATGTTCTTGTCTCGGAGGTACACCGGCACAAATTCGTCGCCAAACTCCGTGCAAATTTGCAGGATCTCTTTGTTCATTTTGTCGTCGGTGCTCAGTACCGCGATATTTCCCATTAAATC
>CAZSBH010000079.1:0-18561 GCA_964604845.1 uncultured Spirochaetaceae bacterium | reverse complement strand
AGTCGGAGGTGGAATTGCTTCTGGCTTCGACCCGTCACAATATCCGCTATCTTACCGGCGGCTATTACTATCCATTGTACATGTGGGATCCTCATGCCCGAAGAACGCAGTATCTTTCTTTCGCCTGCATACCTCGTTCCTCCCTTGACGGCTCCTTTTTTGTAGGAAGACCCGGGGAACGGGAGGTGATGCAGGAAGCGGATGTGTGGATAGGGCAGTGCTACGAGGGCGACAAGATAGCGAGTCTGTCGATCGCAGCCAGAATGGTGGAGGTGCTGAAGCAGCGGAATCTGGATGCTCTCCGTATCGCCGTGGAGCTTCCTTCGCTTCCGGCCGATGCCTTTGAACTGCTGAAAGACCGGCTACCCCACGCGGAATTCGTCGACGCTGTGCCCATGATGGATAAACTTCGGGCCGTGAAGAGGCCCGAAGAGATCGGGAGAATCCGCGAGGGAACGAAGAAGAATCAGGAAGCTTTGGCAGCGGTCCTTCGATCGGGCAAGGCCGGAGCCACAACCGCAGAGATCGCTGATCAGGTCGCCAAGGAATTCCGCAAAAGGGAGCTTCATTTCCTGTACGCTCTCGTGTGTGCAGGACCGAGTTTCTTCAGGGCGCCATCAGAAAAAAGGATCTGGAGGCGGGATCATTTGCTTCACATCGATGCCGGCGGAATGCTCGACGGCTACATTGCGGAGTTGTGCCGAATGGGCTATCTTGGCAAGCCCTCGGGTCTTGCTGACGACCTGTTGCAGGGATGCCGGGATTTGGAGAAGGCGGTACTCGGTACGCTCCGGCCGGGAGTCGAAGCCGGTGCGGTGCAGCGAAGCGGGGATGCATTCTTGAAGCAACATCCGCTGGGTGCGCACGGCAAGTTTGTCGCCCACGGAATCGGCCTGGTCCATCATGAGGATCCCGTGGTAAACTCACATTCCACCGATCTCATAGAGGAGGGCATGGTACTGTCGATTGAAATGGAGTTCCGGCACACCGAAGTAGGCCATGTAAAAATAGAAGATATGGTTGTGATTACCAAGACCGGAAATGAGGTCCTCAGCCAGGAAGGTAGAGACTGGTACATCTCCATTCCCTGACCCGGATATTGTCAATCCCCGGCTCGAGGGATTTGGGATTTCTATTACGGTCAAGAGTAAATCGATGAAGAAGGTCAGCATTTCCCTGTACGGAACATTACGGATGATAATGCCGGATTTAGCGGACCGAGATCTTTTACAGACGAATGCGATTTCCGTGCGGGAATTGCTCGACGAGTTAAATATCCCCAAGAGCCGTGCGGCAATTGTTTTCGTTAATGAAAAGCGGGCTCGATTTGACTCAGAGATACAGGATGGAAATAACATCAAGATCTTTCCGATGCTGGGAGGTGGATAGTCCTGATCCCCGGTGTAAAGGGATGGCAAAAAAAGATGGTTAGCGTTCGCACAAAATTGATCAGCCTGTTGGGTTACCCGTTGGAACAGACCCTTGCTCCCCAAATGTTCAATGAAACCTTCCGAAAACTAAATATTGGACGAACTGGCGGGTATAATCGGCTCTGTCAATGTGGTTACTATGAGAAACGGAAACCTCAAAGGGTACAATACCGATGGAATCGGATTTGTTCAGGCGTTGCTTGACAAAACACGCATGGATCTCGGGAAGAACACATTTCTTATTTTAGGTGCGGGTGGGGCCGGCAGAATTCCGGTTGCCGGGGACTATGAAAAAGGGCCGTTCCATGCCATCCTATGGCTCGGCTGCAAAGCACGACAGCTGCAGTCGACCAGGCGGGAGTGGAAACGAATAGCAGGGCAACAGCGGTGACGAAGCATATTGCGGTTATTCACGGTCCAAATTTGAACATGCTGGGCAAGCGGGAAGTCGGCATATACGGCGGCAAGACGATGGAAGACATCAACGCCACCGTGGCAGCTGAAGCTAAGAAGCTCAACGTGACCGTGGAGTTCTACCAATCGAACACGGAAGGCGATCTGGTTACTTTTGTTCAGAAGTGCAGAGGAAGGGCGGACGGTATATTGCTGAATGCCGGAGCCTATACGCACTACTCCGTTGCCCTTCGTGATGCCATTGCTGCGGCCCAAGTTCCCACGGTGGAAGCCCACATCTCAAATATCTACAAGAGGGAAGCCTTCCGTCACATCTCCATGATTGCACCGGTATGTATCGGACAAATCTGCGGCTTCGGCGCCTTCAGCTACATCGTGGGACTAAGGGCATTGATAGAGGACAGGCTGGATCCCTGGCTGGTTTGACGCCGCTATGGCGAGGAGTATGGGTTGAAGAAAAAGAGCTTTCTGGTCGTATCGGGGCCAAACTTGAATCTGCTCGGAACGCGCAAGACCTCCATCTACGGGGAAGGTTCGTTGGAGGACATCCACCGCGGACTGCAGCAGCGCGCCGAAGAGTTGAATGTGAGTGTTGAATGCGAGCAGTTCAACAGCGAAGGGGCGATCGTAGACTGCCTGCAGGAGGCGCCCGGACGTTTTGACGGTATTATCATCAACGCCGGTGCTCTGGCCCACTACAGCTATGCGCTGCGCAGTGCCATAGGCGCCACGCTCCTGCCGTGTGTGGAAGTGTTTATCTCCAACGTGTATGCCCGAGAAGAGGAGTTCCGTCACAAATCGGTCATAGCGCCGGTATGCGTCGGAGTAATTTCCGGTTTCGGAAAAAAGAGCTACATGCTGGCCTTGGATGCGTTGGTCAATCTGACCGAGGTATAGGCGGGGGATATCGCATGGGTATTCAGTGGGGCAAGATGGTGACGGATCTGGCGGAGGCGGAGCAGGCTGCTTCGGAGGGGTTCGAATTTGTGCATCCGGTGAATGACCTGGTCGCGAACCTGAGCGAGGAACAGGTCCTTCGGCAGAAAGCATGCATGCTGGATGGCGGCATGCCCTTCAAGGTTTGTTCAGTTCCGCTTCCAGCGGATGTACGGGTGACTCAGAAAGGTTTCAATCTTTATGTCTGGATGGAGCACTTGAAGAACGCGGCATCCCGCATGGCGGAGCTGGGCTGCAGGAAGCTGGTCTGGAACGACGGAAGGGCACGGGTGCTTCCGGTGGAAGGGGGGAACGCCGGCTTGAAGGAACAGGTGCTCCAGTTCCTGCACATGCTCTGCGCAGTGGCGGCAAACTTCGATATGACTGTTTTAGTCGAACCGCTCGGTCCCCGGCGGACCAATTTCTTGAATACGATGAAAGAGACCAGTGAGTTTCTCCCCCGGGTGCGGAAGGAAAACCTGTCATCCGTGATCAGCCTGCGGGAGCTCGAGCAGATCGGCCTCTCCCTGTCAGATCTCGCCGAATATCGACAGCTTATAGACCATGTGCAGATGGACAATCCCCGCTCCTACGATGGAGCACGAATTTGCCCGCGCCCGGACGACGGTTACAAATACGGCCCGTTTCAACAGGCATTAAAGGATATAGGGTATTCGGCGGACATCAGCCTGCCGGACGATGCCGACGCCGGCGGGTTGGCGTATTGCCGGGGTCTATGGAACGAATGAATCCGTTTGCCCGTATCACCGGAAAAATTCTCTCTTAGTCGCGCAAGCCCCGCGTGTTGACGTGTCTTGGTCACATGGTCCCTACTGGTTATCCCGGGGCGCGGTCCAATCGCAGAGAAAGCCTTGACTTTCATCCACGCTGAATATTAAGCTTGTCAGCCAATACCCGGTAGTTGACACGAAAAATCATCAATATCGATTGTTGAACAGAGAGCAAGGAGGAATCCCAGTGGAGGTCAGCAAAAATTTCCTGAGTCCGGAAAACCGAAAGAAATTGGAAGCCCTAGGGAATCCTACAGCCCTGGAGATCACTGAGAAGTACCTCGAGCTCCTCAAGCCCCAAAAGGCCACGGTGATCACCGACGATCCCGAAGATATCCGCTACGTCCGGGAGTTGGCCCTGATCAACGGCGAGGAGAACAAACTGGCTATGGAGGGACATACGATCCACTACGACGGCTACCACGACCAGGCCAGGGACAAACAGAATACCCGAGTACTGGTGACTCCCGGGATGAAGATGAGCAAGGTCATCAACACCATTGCCCGTGAACAGGGGCTCGATGAGGTGCTCGAAATCATGGATGGTGCAATGGCCGGGAAAGAAGCTCTGGTTCGCTTTTTCTGCCTCGGTCCCCTCAACTCCCGTTTCGCGATCCCGGCTCTGCAGATCACGGATTCCGCCTACGTAGCTCATAGCGAGGATATTCTCTACCGTACCGGCTACGAGCAGTTTAAAAAGCTCAAAGGTTCCCCGGATTTCTTCACCTTCATCCATTCGGCGGGAGCTCTGGATGAACGTAACAATACGAAAAATGTCGACAAACGCAGGATCTACATCGATGTTGTGGGCAATCAGGTTCTAACCGTCAACAACCAGTACGCCGGCAACAGCCTGGGACTGAAGAAACTGGCCCTCAGGCTGGCTGTTTACAAAGCCAATCACGAGGACTGGCTGGCCGAGCACATGTTCCTCATGGCAGCCAAGCCCCCGGGCAAGGACCGGCTAACCTATTTTGCGGGCGCCTTCCCGAGCGCCTGTGGAAAGACTTCCACGGCAATGATTCCCGGGCAGCTGATTCTCGGCGATGATATCGCCTACATCCGCTCCGGTCCCGACGGCAGCGCCTACGGTGTAAACATCGAGCAGGGAATCTTCGGAATCGTCATGGATGTAAATCCCGCGGACGATCCGGTAATTAACGAGGCTTTGACCACACCGCGGGAGTTGATCTTCTCCAACGTGCTGATACACGAGGACCAGGCCTACTGGCTGGGTATGGGCCGGGAGCTGCCCGAAGCGGGGCGTAACCACTTCAGCGACTGCTGGGAACGGGGCGAAGAGGATGAATCGGGCAACGTCGTCGAGCACTGTCACAAGAATGCCCGCTACACGATCCGCATCTCCGAGCTGGTGAACGCAGACCCAAAACTTCACGATCCGGAGGGAGTTCCCATCGAGGGTGTGATCTACGGAGGCCGGGATTCGGACACTTCCGTACCGGTGTATCAGAGTTTGGACTGGGTGCACGGGGTGGCGATCGGGGCTACCCTGGAATCGGAAACCACCTTCGCCACCCTCGGCAAGGGGGGGGTAAGGGCGTTCAGCCCTATGGCAAATCTCGATTTCCTCGTTGTTCCCCTTAGCCGCTACATTCAGAACCACATCAACTTCGGTCACAGCTTGAAGAACGCGCCGCTGGTTTTTGCCACGAACTATTTTCTAAACAAAGACGGCAGGTTCCTCAACGAGAAGGTCGACAAGAAGGTTTGGCTGCTCTGGATGGAAGGACGGGTGCATGGAGATTATGAGGCGATCGAGACGCCGATCGGCTACATACCCAAGTACGTGGATCTCCAGGCTCTGTTCCGGGCGGTCTTCGAACGGGAGTATTCGACGGGAGAGTACGAGGAGCAGTTTTCGATTCGGATCGACAAGTTCCTCGAGAAGATAGACAGAATGGAGAAGATCTACGCAGAGGAGCAGGAGGTACCGGAGAGCTTCAGCGGCTGTTTGAAAACCCTGAAGACTCGGTTGATCGAGGCGAAGAAGAAATATGGCTCCGGAGTGATTCCCCCAACGACATTTGCCGACTAGGCATACCGGTTGATTTCGAGATCCCGGATCTTTTCCAGCAGTACCGCTCCCTGGTCGGTTTTCTCCAAGGCCCTGGTCCAGGCTTGTCGGAGATCGCTGTTCTCCCGTCCGCCGATCTTGTCTAGGTTCACCAGCGTGTCGTAGCGATCTCCAGGTTGCCCCTTCAAGATGCCGTGCAGGAGGGCCTTGAGATTATCAATTTGCTCGATAAAGGCATCGACCAGGGCTCTGGCCTCTCCGTCCGCCCGAGCCAGGATGCCCAGGATGCGTTTCTGCCGGAGTCTCTCCCCGAGGGCTTGTCCCTTGACCCCCTGGATCGCCGCCCGGAGTTCTCCCTGGGGTCCCAGCATTGTTTCGAGCTCCTCGATTTTTTGATCCGCCTCGCTTAGAAGGAGAAAGGCATCGGTGTAGGCGTGGCGGTTCTCCTCTTTGTAGAACTCAGCATTCAGGTAGATCAGCTTCAGGGCTCTGGACAGAGGGGCGAAGACCTGATTCAGGAACCCCTTGACAAAGCACAGCGAAAATTCGTGACGGACCGGAGTATTCCTGCCGAACTTATCCGCCCTGTAATTTGACAAACTCGGCAGGGTTTTGATGTTGAGAAGCTCCAAGCTTTCCGACATTAGAACTCCCCGTCGTCTGGAATGATAGAAATCCAGATAGCGGTGATGCACCCATTGCCGCCAGAAGTCTCTGTAGAAGGAAAACCAGTCCGGCATTGACCGTCGGGCGGAGGGGTGGTATTCCGGATTTTGAGTGACCAGTTGCAGGATCTTTTGCAGAGGGACCTTTTCGTGAAATTTGCGAATGCCCGCCAGGGCGGAGTGAAAATCGGACATGTCTATCATCAGCTGATCTTCAAGGTCAAAATCCCGCTCGTCCAAGCGCTCTTGATGCAAAAAGAGAAACAGATCGTAGAGGGCTCGAGGGGATGGCGGAAATCGAATGGATTCGAGAGTCTCTGCCAGTTCTCTCAACGGCTTTTTCAGATCTGTAAAATCCGCCGTCAGGTCTTCCTTTCTACGGAAAAGAGACAACAGAGACTCGAAGGGATGGAGACCGAAAGCATACAGAGAGAGAAAGGCCCGGGCGTCCCGGGCAAGCTCCCGCTTGCTGGATTCCGGGATCGTCTCGATCAGCTTTTCGAAGCGTTGCAGCATGAGTGTCCGTACCTGTTTTTCCATAGCAAGGTTACTGTTTTCCCAGATAAATTGCGGGTTCGTCTCTTCGTTCAATTGTTGCTGGAAATCCTTGAACTCGTCCCGAGCCAGAAACGCGATGAACTCCCTTCTACTGTCACCCAGAACTTTCTGCAGGGATCCCTGAAGGTTACGAGCATGTCCTTTCAACGCAAGAAGTTCTTCATACATACCTGCCCGGAACCGGGAGGCGGAACCGTGTATCAAGCTCGGATTGCTACCCGCGATTTCAAGGGTTAGTCGTTTCAAATAGCGCTCGCGAAGCAGGATCGCCCTGTCTTTGTGCGTGACCAGGGACTTGAACAAAAGAAATATCCGTTGAAACACGTTGAGGTCTGCGAGCTCAACTTCGGGAACGAAACGGGAATCCTCTTCCTCCGGCTTCAATGGCTGTGAGAACACGGGTACGGCGCTCTGAATCCGCACCAGGAGTGCTCTCCGCTCTTGGTTGTTGAGTTCTTTGACCAATTGATCGAACACAACTGGATCTTCCATATCGATATGCACTATTCTAGTGCCACGTTGGTACCAGGTCAATCCGGCTACGGTATTGACTAGTAGATTGTAGGTGAGGGTATCATAATCTCACCCTAGTCGGGTTGTTTGGAAGATGCGACATCACAAAATCGAAGAGTGGGAGAGCAAGCTTAAAAGGGTTTTTGATCGAGTCGACGACTATCTCGAGGAGAAGTACGGTCGCAAATACCCTCTGCACCCGGCACGACCGGCACGGGGAACTACCTCCAGCAAAGCCCACGACGGACTGTTCGATCTGGGCGCCAGCTTTACCGCCGGATATGGGTCGAAACGCGGACCCGGGTACGTTGTGGAAGTTCGCATGGTCACCCTGACTCGGGTACCCCACTACATCCGCAGCCGAATCGAGGATGAGGTTGTAGAACGACTGCGGGAGGAATTGCCGAAAGAGTTCCCCGATCGGGGGTTGCAGGTTGAGAGGGACGGCCAGGTGTACAAGATCCACGGTGATCTGCGTTTGTGAAAAGTCAATGAGTCAGAATGACCCGAGGGACAAAATGACCCGTTTGGTATTGCAGGGGATCGCCACCATTGTGATTAGCTGTAAAATTATCCATTTTGCTTCTAAATTTCTAGATAACCCCAATGGTACGGAGAACCATTTCAGGATTCCAGATTTAACCGATGCCTGCTTTGCAGAAGTGCGCCAGGCGACGACATAGGTCTGCCGGGAAAGATCTGGCGCCCCAGGTCTTGAAATAAACAATCCCTTTTTCTATTATAGGTGTCTACCAACGTAGGGCATGCCAAAATGGGGTTTGCCGGCGTAGGGTTTGCAGGCGTAGGTAATCGGAATATTCTCACCCCCTCGGAACGTATGTTCCCTGTACTGTGAAGGGGGTACCAACAAAAAACCGGAGGACAACAAGTGAACTATTTTCTGACAGAAGAACAGCAGATGATCAAAGATCTGGCCGCCAAGATCGCCAAGGAAAAGGTGGAGCCTGTCGCTCTAGAGTACGACGAAAAAGGCACTTTCCCCTGGGATATCGTGAAGGTGCTGGCCAAATCGGATCTGTTCAGAGTGTTCATCCCGGAGGAATACGACGGCTTGGGCGGCGGAATCATGGAAATGTCCCTCGTGGTGGAGGAGTTGTCCAAAGCCTGCGGAGGGATCGCCCTGGCCTACGCGGCATCCGGTTTGGGCACGATCCCCATCATCCTGTTCGGAAGCGATGAGCAGAAGAAAAAATATCTGCCCCGGTTGGCGGCTGGAGAGATACTGGCGGCCTTCGCTCTGACCGAGCCGGATGCGGGCAGTGACGCCGCAGCGGTGAAGACCAAGGCGGTGCCCGACGGAGACGACTACGTGCTCAACGGCACCAAGCAGTGGATCACCAACGGCGGAGAGGCGTTTATCTACACCGTGATTGCCCTGACCGATCCGACTCGAGGTCCGCGGGGAGCCTCCGCCGTGCTGGTAGAGAAGGACACCCCGGGATTCGAGTTCGGGAAAAAAGAGGACAAGATGGGGATCCGCGGCTCCGTCACGAGGGAGCTCATTTTCAGCGACTGCAAGGTTCCGAAAACGAATCTGCTCGGGCGGGAGGGCGGCGGTTTCCTGGTGGCTATGAAGACCTTCGACAAGACCCGACCCGGGGTAGCCTCCCAGGCTGTAGGAATTGCCCAGGGAGCTCTGGACAAGGCGGTGGCCTACTCGCAGGAACGGAAGCAGTTCGGCAAACCCATTTCTGCCTTTCAAGGAATCCAGTTCATGCTGGCCGACATGGCCACCCAGGTGGAAGCGGCCCGTGCCCTGACTTACGCAGCGGCCAGAACGATCGATGCCGGTGCCCGGAATGTAGCCAGAGTCTCCGCCATGGCCAAGTTATTTGCTTCGGATACGGCGATGAAGGTCACAACCGACGCAGTGCAGATCTACGGCGGCTACGGCTACATGAAGGAGTATCCCATGGAGAAGATGATGCGGGATGCCAAGATCACCCAGATCTATGAAGGCACGAATCAGATCCAAAGAGAAGTGATCGCTCTCCAGCTCATTAAAGAAAGTCTGCAGAAGAAGGAGTAACCACAGTTTTGAAGATCGTTGTCTGCATAAAACAGGTACCGGATACGACCAATGTACGTATCAATCCGGAAACCAACACCCTGATGCGCGAGGGTGTGGAGTCAATCATTAATCCCTTCGACATGTACGCCCTAGAGGAGGGAATTCGGCTGAAAGAGAAGCACGGGGGAAGCGTGATCGCGCTGTCCATGGGACCACCTCAGGTGGAGAGTGCCCTACGGGAAGCCATCAGCTTGGGAGTCGACGAGGCGATTCTGCTCTCCGATCGAGCCTTTGCCGGGGCGGATACTCTGGCTACGGCCTACACCCTGGCTCGGGGTATTAAGAAAGTCGGCAAGGTGGATGTCATCCTGATGGGTCGCCAGGCCATGGATGGTGATACCGGTCAGGTGGGTCCCGGAGTGGCGGAGAATCTGGGACTGCCCCACGTGACCGAGATCCGAAAGATCGAGAAAATCGAGGATGACGGGACCATCATCGTCGAGCGCCTTCTGGAGGACGGCTATGTCCGGCTGAAATCGAAGCTTCCCATCGTACTGACGGTGGTGAAGGAGATCAACGAGCCCCGGCTGCCCTCCCTGAAGGGTAAGATAGCCGCCAAGAAGGCGGAGATCCCGTCCTGGAATCACGAAAATATCGAGCTGGACCCGCAGCGTATCGGGCTTACCGGCTCGCCGACCCAGGTTATGAAGATCTTCACCCCCCCCAAACCCTCCGGCGGGAAGATCTTCGAAGGGGACGTGCGCCAAGCTGTCACCAGTCTGCTGGCGGAGCTCCGCAAGGCGGGGATCCCGGTCGGGCAGAAGAGGGAGGAAGGGTAAAGGCATGGCTGAACCGATTCAGATCATCGTTGATAAATGCGTGGGCTGCGGCCTGTGTATCAAGGTTTGCGCTTACGATGCCGTATCTTTAATCGATAAAAAGGCGGTGCTCAACGAGCGCTGTACCGTGTGCGGAGCCTGCGTCAGCGCGTGCAGGTACGACGCGATCCTCATCGAGCGACGACCCTTCAAAGGTCAGGATGTAGAGAACTACTCCGGTATCTGTCTTTTTGCCGAGCACCGTCATGGCGAGCTGTCCTCGGTGGTGTTTGAGATTATCGGAGCGGCTCGAGAGCTAAAGGTGAGCCTGGACAGGAAAATCAGCGCCATCCTGCTCGGAGAGAAGGTGCGGGATATGGCTGACGAGTTGATCTTATACGGAATCGATGAGGTCTGGATGATGGAAGATCCTGCCGTCGGGGATTTCAACGAGGAGATTCAGGCGGACCTGGTAGCAAAGATCCTTCTTGACAAGAAGCCGGAGATATTCCTCGGCGGAGGAACCATTATCGGACGATCGCTTCTGCCCCGGGTGGCGGCACGGATCCTGACCGGATTGACCGCCGACTGCACCGAGCTGGCCATCGACGGGGATAACAAACTGCTCAAGCAGACCCGGCCTGCCTTCGGTGGAAACATCATGGCCACGATTCTGTGCAACAGCCACAGACCACAAATGGCTACGGTAAGGCATAAAGTGATGAAAGCCGCCGAACCGGTAGAGGGTCACGAAGGACAGATTCTGGAGTTGAACTATCCCATCCTCAAGCCCCGAGTAGAGGTGCTCGAGTTTGTTCGCGAAGAGATGGATACGGTGAACCTGGCTGATGCCGATTTCATCGTCTCCGGGGGCCGTGGTCTAAAAGATCCCAAGAACTTCGCCCTTGTCGAAGAGCTGGCCAAAGCGATCGGCGGCGCCGTAGGAGCTTCCCGTGCTGCTGTGGACGCCGGTTGGATCCCGTACTCCCATCAGGTTGGGCAGACTGGAAAAACCGTGAATCCGACAATATACGTGGCCTGCGGAATCAGCGGCGCAATCCAGCATCTGGCCGGGATGAAAAGCTCGGACATCATCGTGGCCATAAACAACGATCCCAGCGCTCCCATCTTCAACGTAGCCCACTACGGGATCGTCGGGAGTCTCTTCGACGTCGTGCCGGAGATGGTAAAGCAGATCAAAGGTTAAGGACTCTTCAGATCAGCAGACGCCCTATCTCTTTGAGCTCGGCCATCCTCTCGAACACGGGCCGCTCATTCGGATGCTCCGCCTTATCCTGTTCTACGGCCTTCACATAAAGCTCGTTGACCAGATCGGAGAAAACACCGAGATTGGCGGGGAAGTTGTTGATCGCCATGTCGCGGAGAGTCTTGTCCTCGCCGCCTTTCTGGTTCTGGCGGCTGAACACCGTTTCGGTTCCGTCGGACAGCAGGGCGCGCAGTCGGGGGGCAACATCGATCCTGGCCTGATGCACGAAGGTGGCCGCCGCATGGATTTGCTCGTACAGTTCTTTGTAAGGATATCCCTGAATTTTGTAGAAGTCCGTCTTTTCTGTGAGACGGGCGATGGCATCCCATGTTCCCCGGGGAACTTTCATCAGTAAAAGAGCCTTACGGATAAAGCGGTTGTTCAGGTTTGTGTGATAGTGATTCCGGATCTTCTCGATGATTTTGAAGATCTCTTCGTTGCGTATTGACATACGAACCTCCGGGCGACCTCAACGTTCCTGATATGATGGTACTCGAAACCGCTGTCATACTACAATATTCCGTTGAAACTTTGTAGGTGTCAATCGAGGAGTTAGGGTCAAGCGCCGGCCGGGATATCCCCGACACTCTCCAACACGTAGTACGGTGAATAAGGAAAGCGAAGCAGATCCTCCGCCGCGGTCACACCGCTCAAGACCAATACCGGTTCGATCTCCGCTTCGATTCCGGAAATGATGTCGGTATCCATCCTGTCTCCGATGATGACTGTTTCCTCCCGCTGGCAGTCGAGTTGTTTCAGAGCCTGACGCATCATCAGGGGATTCGGTTTGCCCACGAAATAGGCCTTGCGGTCGGTAGCCAGCTCTATCGGGGCGATCAGCGAGCCTGTAGAGGGGACGATTCCCCCTTCTGAAGGACCGGTCAGATCGGGGTTGGTTCCGATCAAACGGGCGCCGCCGCGAACGAGCTGAACGGCCCGTTCGATCCGTTCGAAGCTGTAGGTTCGGGTGTCCCCGACCACCACGTAGTCCGGGTTGATATCATTCATGGAAAAGCCCGCCTCGTACAGGGCATTGGTCAGCCCGGCCTCGCCGATCACATAAGCGCTTCCACGCGGATGTTGGCTGGCCAGAAAGCCCGCCGTTGCCAGCGCACTTGTGTAGAAGTTCTCGACAGAGACCTCAATTTGCATCCGGGCCAGCTTTTGCTGTAGCTCCCGCGGTGAGCGTTCGCTGGAGTTGGTCAGAAAGAGGAAGCGCTTTTCATTGTCGAGCAGCCAGGCTACGAAATCCTTGGCCCCGGGCAGCAGGCGATTGCCGTGGTAGATCACCCCGTCCATATCGCAGATGAAGCCCCGTTTGCTTCTGAGGCGGGCCAGCTTCTCGTTGCTACTCTTCACTCTTTGTCCTCTTTCCAGCGATTGTACATAATCACTCTTGTTACACTATAACTGAAAAAACGGATCGCGAGTACCTGTGCCGCTATGCTGTGTCGCCCGCCTCCTTGACAGGGCCGTCGCCGTTGTGGTATCGCTTGGAAGCTACACACGATGGACCACGATCGCAGCTCAAAGCCCCAGATTCTTCCCATACTTGCTGCCGTGGGGGCGATGCTGTTTTGGGGACTTTCCTTCGTCAGCTCGAAAGCCATACTCAATACGGGGTTCCCTCCCATGACGATGGTGTTTCTACGCTTTCTTATCGCCTCTGTCCTTCTTTTTCCTCTTCAGCGAAAACTTCATCCGGAGTTCAGGCTTCAGAAGCAGGACCGGCTCTTCCTGCTTCTCAGCGCTTTGTCCGGTATTTTTTTCTATTTTCTCTGTGAGTCCCGCGGAATCAAATTTACCTCCGCCTCCAATGCTGCCCTGATCACAGCGATCATACCGGCCCTGACCGTAGGAGCGGAGTATCTTCTCTTCAGGAACTCGATTCGCTGGTATCAGGCATTCGGCATTGTTCTGTCGGTCCTGGGGGTGTACTTTGTGGTACACAGATCGCCGGGGCAGTACGACCGGGCGCTGCTCGGCAATCTTCTGATGTTCGGAGCTTGCTTCTCCTGGGTAGCCTACAATATATTCAGCAAGAATCTGCACCGCGGCTTGCGGGGAGTGAACCTGATCACCTTCCAATCCATGATCGGCACGGTCCTTCTCCTCCCGATTGCCTTGAGCGAGCATCGATCGTGGAACTTCAACAGCCTGAATGTGTGGCTGAACCTCCTCTATCTCGGGTTGATCTGTACGGCCCTCAGCTTTTTCCTCTATCTCTACGCACTGGCCAGGCTCGGTCCGGTCCGGGTCACCTCTTTCATCAATCTTCTACCGGTTGTCAGCGTTGTGGGAGGCATGGCCATTCTTGGGGAGACGCTGCTCGCAGTCCAAATGATAGGAGGAGTTGTGATCATCCTCGGTGTTTTCCTGGTCAACAGACAGGGAAGGTCGAGAGCACCGGCCCGGGGGTAGGGAAAGATCATCGAATGGGTAGAATCACCTTCATCTTAGGGGGTGCTCGAAGCGGCAAGAGCAGAGCCGCGGCATGTGGCCGGTGCACGATAGTATCGGCTCTATCCGAAGTCGGCGTGTTGCCGATGAAGGGATATTGAGATGAATTTCTACCAGAGCATCAGCGCTTATTACGATCTGATCTTCCCTGTAGATCCGCAGACCGTTGATTTCATCGGCGGAAGAACCAACCCGGGTTCCCGGATCCTCGACATTGCCTGTGGTACCGGAGGCCACTCCCTGGCCCTGGCTGAGAAGGGGCATCGATTGACGGGGATCGACCTGGATCAAAGCATGATCGAGGCCGCCCGGGTCAAGGCGCGAGGGTTGGATTTGCAGGCAGTCTTCCAGGTCATGGACATGCTGGGCATGGGTGAACGGCTGGATCCTGGTTTTGATCTGGCTTTCTGCATCGGAAACTCCCTGGTACACCTGGAAAGTGAGGAAAGGATCCGGCGGGTATTGATGGATTGTCACCGGCTGCTCAATTCAGGCGGAACGCTCATCGTGCAGATCATCAACTACGATCGGATCCTGGCCAGGGGAATTACCAGACTGCCCACGCTGCGCGATGAATCCGTCGGGCTGGAGTTCGTCCGCACCTACGAGCTGGATCCGGCCGCCAGCGTTGTGATCTTCCGAACCGAGCTTCGCATCGGCAGGGGAGCGGACCAATCTGTAGTCCGCAATCAGGTACCTCTTCGCATCCTGCAGAGCCGGGAATTGCTCGGATTAGCCGCTTCGGCAGGATTCCAGGGGTTGCAGCTGCTCGGAGGGTTTGACGAGGAACCCTTCGGTATTGATACCCTTCCCCTCATCCTCCGCGGATACAAGAGCTGAAACTTAATAGTTCGCTAGACCTGCTCGAAGCGAGCCGTGAAGTGACGCAGAGAAAGCTCCGGCGTCCAGATAGATGGCATGGCCTCCATAGGAATTATTGGTTACCGTCAGCATGCACAGGGGTACATTTTCCGTTCCTGCTTCGCGGATCACCGCCTCCCCTCCCTGGACTTCGATGTTGGCTCGAGCCGTATCGAACTTTGTCCCGAAAACGGTAGTAGCTTCGTGCCCCTGCGTCGGACTCATCCCCCCGCATGATTCCCGCCCACTGGGAGTCGCTCATGGCGGAGGTGCCGCTGTCGGCAAGTAGGTCAATGATCACGTTTTCCGCCTCGATCAGGAATAGGTTATATCCCCTCCTGGCGCCACTTCCTCCGATCCTGGTATAAGGTGTAGTATGTGAGCCGATTCAAGATGAAGCCTACACCCGGACGGATCGCTTTTACCGAACGCTGGCAAGGTCGCGGTGGTTTTTCTGAATTGCTTCGTTTGGCGGCACCGCTGATCCTCAGCACGAGCTCTCTGGCGGTTCAGGAGTTCGTCGACCGCATGTTCCTGAGCTGGTATTCTCCCGAAGCCATCGCAGCCTCCATGCCTTCGGGGATCCTCTACTTCACGATCCTCAGCGTATTTCTGGGTACGGCGAGCTACGTGAACACGTTCGTAGCTCAATACCATGGCGCGGCTCAGCCGGACCGGATCGGTCCCTCTCTGTGGCAGGGATTCTACGTCTCCCTGGCCGGGGGTTTGCTGCTTCTGCTGATGGCTCCCCTGTCTCCGGCCATATTCGAGTGGATCGGGCATCCGATACAGGTTCGCCGGTTGGAAGTCCGGTACTTCCAAGTGCTCTGCTATGGGTCGATCTTCCCAATCGCCAACTCCGCGCTTGCAGCCTTTTTCACCGGCCGGGGAAAACCATGGCCGGTGATGTGGGTACATCTGCTGGCAACGATGGTGAACATCGTTTTGAACTACATCCTGATCTTCGGCAGATTCGGTTTCCCCGAGTTGGGAATAACCGGCGCCGCCATTTCAACGGTTGTTTCCGGAGTTGTTTCTTTTTTTATTTTTGCCGTACTGATCCTGCGGCGGAAAAACAACGGAGCCTTCGCCACTCGCTCGGGCTGGAGGCCGAACTTCGAGCTGCTTGGCAGGATCATGCGCTACGGCCTTCCCAGCGGGGTACAGTTGTTCATCGATGTATTAGGTTTCACAGTGTTCATCCTGCTAATCGGGCGGCTCGGTATGGTAGAGCTGGCCGCGACCAATATCGCCTTCAACATCAACTCCCTGGCCTTCATGCCGATGATCGGGCTTGGTATGGCCATTTCCATCCTTGTCGGCCAGTACGTGGGGGAGGGGCGGGTGGACCTGGCCGGCCGCAGTACCTACTCCGGAGCCGTTATCTGTTTCATCTACATGGGGCTCATCGCTCTGAGCTATTTGCTGTTTCCCGATTTTTTCATCCGTTTCTTCTCCTCCAAGTCGGCTCCTGAAACCTTCGAGGAAATTCGAGAGGTCGCGGTCGTGCTCCTGCGATTCGTGGCGGTGTATTCGATCTTCGACACGATGAACATCGTCTTCGCCGGGGCAATCAAAGGCGCCGGAGACACCCGTATCGTGATGATCATGATCCTGATCGTGTCGACCTGCATTCTGGTTGTTCCCACCTTTCTCTCGCTGCTTGTTTTCCGGGCCGGTATCTATACCGCCTGGTTCTTTGTCACCGCCTACGTGATCATCCTTGGATTTGGATTCTTCTTTCGCTTCCTCCAGGGTAAATGGAAGTCCATGCGGGTGATCTGATTCGACCGCCAGATGCGGCAGGGCTATACTGACTTGAAGGGGTATCGGGATGTGGTTCAGCAGAGCTGCCCTTTTCTGCCCGGCTGCTGTTTCCCTGATCGCTGTTTCCCTGATCTATAGCCTCGATCTACACGAAGCGCTGGCGGATCTCGGCGCTCACATAATCCAGCACCGCTACGGTCACGGCGATGAACCATACGGCGATGCCGGCGGCTCGATAGTCGAGCAGGCGGATGTACTGGATCAGGATGAAGCCGACGCCACCGCCGCCGACCAGACCGATGATCGTCGACATACGAACATTGATGTCCCACCTGTAGATGGAAAAACTTACAAACGGAGCGATCATCTGCGGCACCACGGCGAACATGATCGTCTGTATACGGTTCGCCCCGGTGGCCTGAACCGCCTCGATCGGACCCGGATCGATCCCCTCGATCGCCTCGGAATACAGCTTGCCCAGCGCTGCGACCGAGTGGATGGTTAGGGCGATGATGCCGGCAAACGGACCCAATCCCACCCAAACTACGGCGATGATGGCCCAGATCAGCGGTTCGATGGCTCTGATGATGTTTAGAACCGTGCGGGTGACGTAGTAGATGGTGACCGTAAGCCAGGAACCGGACATGATGTTCCGGGCCGCCAGAAAACTGACGGGGATCGAGAAGATGATTCCGAACAGTGTCGCCATCATGCCCATGAAGATCGTCTCCACCATTCGTTCGATGGTCAGCAGCAGGGGCTCGCTGGCTTTCAGCCTGCCCAGGGAAGCCAGCTGCCGGGCTTGAACTTCGTGAGTCTGAAACTCAGCCGCGGTCGGGGGGATCAGCCGGTAGGGCATGATCAGATCGAACTCGAAGGACCCCTGGGCATCGGTGGTGACGGTGATATACTTGCCCGCCTGTCTGACCTGGAACTCATTCCCGAGGGGATCGCTCCACCAGATCTCCGTTTCCGTGTTGGGTTGGAAGTTCCTCCCCGTCAGGCGGGTGGTTGTTCCGGGAACAACCTTATTGTCCGCATCCGTCCGCGACAGCTCTCCGCAGTTGGGCTCGGCCCTGAGGTAGGGTTTTCCCTCCTCTTGTTCGGGGATCGGCGGCGGGGTGTCGCCGCAGGGCACCAGTATCTTAGCCTCCGCGGTTATCAGGACCCGTTCCCTCGTGACCGCCGCCTTCCAGGGCCAGATGACCCTGGAAAAGGGCTTGGTGGCGTCGGGGAATTCCTTGATCATCCTGTATATATCGATTTCGCTGATCTGCCAGCCCAGGGCGAAAAAGCTGAACAGTACCAGAGCAAAGATTCCGAACCCGCCGGGACGCTTCTCCGCCGTTTGTCGGTAGGCGTCCCAGGCGTTCCACAACCACAGGATGAGCGCACAGGCGATGATCAGACCAATGAAAAAGGGCCGCCGATTGAATGCCTTGCCCAGCATGGCCATAACCGTGGGTTCCAGGTGAGCCAGCAGTTTGACCCGCCAGCCCAGCATGGCGACGATCGCCACGGTAGAACCGAAGAGCAGCAGCCCCCGCTGAACGCTGCGGGCCAAAACCTGGCCCAAGCCCGGGAGGATCAGAGAGGCGATTGCCGCCACCGGCGCCGGGACCCGAGAGGGCTGCGATTTCTGGAGGTTGTACGTGGATTTTTCCTTTTTAGACATGGATCACTCCCCCCCGGGCTCTGCCGCTGAAAGTCCGGCGCTTACCCTGACCGCTTCCGCACCGTAGATCTCCTTGAACTCTTCGTCGGTCATGCGGCGGATCTCCTCCTGGGAACCCCGGTATACGATGCGGCCGTCCCGCAGTCCGATCACCCGGCTGCCATAGCGCTGCACCAGATCGAGATAGTGGAGGCTGCACAGAACGGTGATCTTATCCTCTTTGTTGAGCTGTTCGAGATATCCCAGGATGGAGTGCGCCAGGACCGGATCGAGGCTGGCCACAGGCTCGTCGGCCAGGATCATCCGGGGCTGCTGCATCAGAGCCCGGGCGATCCCCAC
>CAZSBH010000078.1:0-18722 GCA_964604845.1 uncultured Spirochaetaceae bacterium | reverse complement strand
TCGTTTTGATGCAGGTCAACGAGTGGCTGCGGCCCCGACCCGAGATCTCCGCCGCAGCAGAATGAGGATCGCTGCTAACACGGCGATGCTGGCGGCTATAGCTGCTGTCAGGAAAGCGGGAAACACTCGAGGGCCGGCGGATTCGAAAAACTGCCCGATCAGCCAGGGCAGGACCATGGCCCCCAGGGAGGAACCGACCAAGAAAAATCCGGTACCTCCGCCGGTCATGTGCAGATGTTCGCTGGCAAGTGTAATCGTTCCGGGGAAGAGCCCGGCCAGGGAGATTCCGTAGGCCAGGGTGGCGATCCAGATCGCCGAAACAGAGTCCGGCCACAGCAGCAACAACAGCGAACTCAGCAGAGCCCCCACAACACTGCCGACAAGCTGAATCTTGGCATTCACTTTCAACGCCAGGAAGATCGTCACCAGACGGCCGAAGGTGAAGGCGCCCCAAAAAGCCGAGGTCAGGTATCCAGCCGATACCTCATCGGCCAGTTGTCTGGTAAGGGAGTAGGTATAGATCCAGCTTCCGTAGGCGCTCTCCGCGGCGACATGAAGGAACAGAAATGTTGCAACGAGCACGGGGAGCAAAACCCTGCCTGCCGCAACACGGTCCGTATCCGGGGCTGCCGCGGCTCTCGGGCTCGGTTGGAGGAAGAGAAAAACCGTAGCCGGCATGATGAGAACGGCAATGAGCCAATATCCCCAGCGAATCCCCCCGGTGTGCCGAATCACCTGCGCCAAAATAAGAGGGGAAATCAACGCGCCGAGGCCGAAGAATAGATGAAGGGCGTTCATCAACGATCCGATTTTAGGAGGCTTGGTCCAAACGAGCAGTATATTTCCGCCCACGTCCACCGTCCCCTCGGCGATGCCCAGCAGGAAGACAATCACAACCAGCAGGGATAGAATCGGGACGACCGGAGTTACGATCATCCCGGCTGCCATGATCAACAGCGCCCCCGCCATAAGCCGGTTCCCGGAGACCCTGTCGTACATGTGTCCGCCCACGAACGATCCAATCATATAACCGAGGCGGTGACCGATAAACAGAGAGCTGATCCCCCGTAGGGAGGTGCCCACGTTCCTCGCCAGATAGGGAAGGGCGGGACCCAGGGTAGCGGTCGTCATTCCTAGCAGGATATAGGCGAGGAAATAACCACCGATAAGGACTACGCTGCGTCGGACCTGTTTTTCCATGAATCGATTCCCCAGCAGGCTTAAGAGTAGATTCTATTGTAAATCTCAGGTCAGGAAATCTTCCCGCACCGGAGTGAAAGCATCGGCCAGACGCACAGACGGGGCCAGCGTTTGGATAGCGTGAGGAACATTCGGCGGAATCGTCACCATGTCGCCGGCTTCGAGGATTTGCTGCTCCTCCCCGAGAAAATAGATCACTTTTCCGGAAACGATGTAGGATATCTGTTCATGGGGATGGGAATGCAACGGTTCCGGTTTATCCGCCGGTCCGTCGTCAAAATCGAAAATCACCATCATCAGATTGTCGGTGTGGACCACAACCCGCTTCCGCCGCTGAGCAAAGACTTGAGCTTTCATCCCGTCTTGTTTGTGAAAGGCCATGCACCCTCCTTCTGGTAAACGATTCGTCCGCCAATAATTGTCATCTCCACCTCGATATCCTTTGTCTTCGCCGGCTGTACCGACAACAGGTCTTTGGAGAGGATCACCAGATCGGCCAGTTTTCCCGCCGTAATCGAGCCCTTTTCCCTCTCCCTCAACTCAGGCTTTGGCGCGATCCTCTCCGGTCCCGAACGATTGACAGTATAATGAATGCCCAACAATAGGTCAAAGGTAGCTTCCCCGGGCATATCCGATCCAAAGGACAGATGCACTATCTCTCAGTGATACTCAACCCATCTGCGCTGCCATATATCCAGATGAGAATAGAAAATAAAAGGTTTGAAAAATCCACCGTGTTGGGGTAGAATATGAGCAACACCCAAATTAGAGGGAGGGAAACATGGCTGATTACGAAGCCTACTGTGTCAAGTGCAAAGCAAAACGCATGATGAAGGACGCCCAGGTCGTCACCAACGCGCAGGGCCGCCGCCAGGCGAAAGGGATCTGCCCGCAATGCGGCACCAAGATGAATCTCTTTCTGAAATCACAGTAACGCTTTAGCCCTCGAGGCGAAAGCCCTCATCCCCTTCAGAGTTGATCCGTTCAGATCTGAGGTTTATGGACGGGCTACTCTGAGGGGATCGACATCTTTTTCCACCTCTCCGAAGTAATGTAGTGTGTGGAGTGGTTTCGCTATCCCCAGTTCTGGAAGACCGCGGAGTGCAGTTTCTTGCGAAACTCCTTTATCTTTTCCTCTGTTTGTTCCCGGCCAAGGTGAACCCGGTTGGTCAATGTTACTACGGTTAGCCTTTTTTCCGGTTCGAGCCAGATGCTCGTACCCGTGAATCCGGTATGGCCGAAAGAGTTCCTGCTGAACAGCGGGCCGGAAGGGGCGTCATCGTCATGCATATAAAAACCGATCGATCTTCGCAGCCCCAACCCTTCGGTGAAACAGGTGCTCATCATCCGTACCTGATCGGGAGCAAGAAGCTGAACTCCGTTTACGACCCCTCCGGTCTCGAACAGAGACAACAGATCAAGCACACTTCCGGCCGTTGAAAACAGTCCGGCGTTTCCCCCTTCACCGCCGAGGCAGTAACAGTTCTCATCGTGTACTTGCCCCCGGATCCAGCGCTTCCGCCAAGAGCAGTGCTCGGTAGTCGCTACGCGGCCCCACAAAACGACGGGGGGATTGAACATGGTATCCGATAGCCGGCAGGGAGCGGCAATCAGCTGGGCAAACAGCTCCTGGAGACGCGCACCCGTTGCCCGCCGAAGGAACTGCCCGAGGATCAGATAACCCGTACAGCTGTAAACAGCTTCCCGGCCTGGGGGTTTTACCGGCTTTACGGAGAGGAGAGCCTTGACCGCACGGTCGTATTCGATCCTTCGGGGATCGGAAAACAGCTCGTAAATATCCGGCACCGGGGGGAGTCCGCCTGTGTGAACGAGAAGCTGTCCCAGGGTAATCGTGCGGCTTTCGGCAGCGATCTCGGGAACAAATGTTCCAATTTTCTCATCTAGACTGATTCTCTCCTGCCCGCACACCAACAACGCCAGAAGGGCGGTAGCCAGAGGTTTGGTGACCGAAGCCAGATCGAAGATCGTGTCTTCGGTCATCTCCTCTTGCTCCGGCTTCACCTGTCGATTGCCCCTCACCAATGAATAAACGATTTTGCCGTCCTTCGAAACCAGGAGGACTATTCCTGGGAAACTACCACCGGCGATCTCAGCATCCACCAGGATTTCGATATCAGAAGATGAAGCGACCATCACTATAATAGAATATATTTTTACAGCATTTCTGCAAAGGGATCATAATTTTCTTGAAAAATCATTCAAAACAAAGGAGGTAAAGGCCGCTATTCGCGTGGGGGCAGGGGACAGCTTCTGTTAAGAAACGGTCCGGTAGTAAGTTTTTTGATCGTGTTTCTTTTCAACAAGGCGACCTTCATCGAGGAGTTTTTCAACGATCTTCCAGTCTGCGCCGACGCTTTCAATAAGTCGCTGCAGAGCGTCCCGCCGGAGTGGATGCACAGCGGCGATGCTCAGGATATCCTGCTCGGCATCCGCGGTGACATCGAATTGATCCCCTTCGTAAGCTGTCAGTCCCTCCACGGTTAACCCTGCATCCGCAAGCGTTTCCCTGGCCTTACGGATCGCGCCCTTGGCCGGAATACGTACCCGGGCTTCTGCGGGCGGTCGAGATGGTATGGAAAGGTAGGCTTTCTTGGGCGACAGTTCGCTCAGGAAGCTCGCCAGTTCCGTGAGGTCTTCGGGATTTGTGTTCACATTCTCCACCAGCATGGTTTCTGTCACGAGATCCCCGCCGTAGCTGCGGGTGAAGGAACGAATGCCCTCGAGCAGTTTTGGCAACGCAAGACGCCGATCGGGTCTGTTGATACGCCGCCAAACAGGTTCAACAACGCTGTCCACTTTTACAGACACCCAATCCGCCAGGCTCACCGCCTCGGCCACCTCCTCGCGCCAGAGCAGGGATCCGTTGGTGATGACAGCTATGGGAATCGTCAATTCTTTCTTCAGCATCGAGACCAAATTCCCGAGATTCAGATCCAGGGTGGGCTCACCGTCGGGAACGAAACTTATATAGTCTACACGGTGCCCCTCAACGCCTACCTTTTCGATCCGGGCCCTGGTCTCCCGCAGGAGTGCTTCCGGTTGATAGAACACGGAAGGTTCCACCCGCATCTTGGTTGTTCGCCCTACCTGACAGTAGATACAGGAGTAACTGCAATATTTATATGGTATGTTGTTGAGCCCGAGACTTCTTCCGAGTCTTCTGGAGGGAACCGGTCCATATACAAGCATAATAATTGAGAATATTCTCATTAAAAATATAGTACAATTACCCGCTGACGGCAACATATTTGGAGGAAATCGCAAATGGGTTGTCGGGGGGGTTGGAAAGAACCAGCGGCTCAGCGGGTACGATCGCTGTCGGTGCTTTCGAAGTAGTCGAAGCTGGGACCAAGCTTGTCCTTCAGGGTCTCCGTGACCCGCCCGAGTCTCCGTACCGCCTCTTCCGAAAGCGCCCCTGCAGCCGCTGCTGCATTCGCCTCCAGCTGTTGCCCTGTGCGTGCCCCGGCGAGCACACAGCTGATGCCCGGATTGGCCAGAGCCCATTTGAGAGCCACCTCGGCGGTTTTCTGACCAAGCTCCCGGGCGATTTTCCGCACCTCCAAAACCGCCTGCCAGGTCTCCTCTTCCGCACCCGGTTCTCCGTGTCGGGACAATTCGTTCTTCCCAGCGGCGAAATGGCGGGTCCGCCGCCGCCAGACCGGCAATTCATCCAGATTCGCAAATCGATCCGTGAGAAGTCCCTGCCACAGAGGCATATACCCCACCACTCCGATACCGAGCTGCTCGCAGAGCGGAAGGATCTCGTATTCGATCGCCCGGGCCAGAAGACTGTAGGGAAGCTCATTTGCCGCAATCACGGCTCCCGTGTCGAGGGCTTCCTTGAGTTTCGGATCGGCGAAGTTGCTTACCCCGATATAACGTATCTTCCCCTCCTGCCGCAGTTTCCCCAATGCATCAAAAGCCTCCTCCACCGACGGGCAGGGGATCTGTTTGTCCATGAAATGTCCTATCGAGTGGGGAGTGATGGGCCAGTGCACCATGTACAGATCCAGGTAGTCGGTGCCGAGACGTTTCAAGCTTGCCTCGCAATGTCCGGGTGCAATCGCCGGATCCGTGTTGCCGGGACTGATCTTGGTACCGATGACGATCTTGTCCCTGGGGATACCCCGGATTGCCTGGCCGAGGGACGATTCACTTCGCCCCTCGTTGTAGGCCTCGGCGGTGTCGAAATAGGTAATACCCAGGTCGAAGGCACGCCGCACCACCTCGTCGGCATCGTTTTGATCCTGCTTGCCCCAGTATTCTCCCCCACCGAAAGACCAGCAGCCCACACCGATGGCTGAAAGTTGCAGACCGGAAGCTCCACAGTTCCTAATTTCCAAAACTCTCTACCTCCCGAATGTAAATATTTTTTTCCCGCAGTCCACTGCCCTCGGCAGCGACTTAGATCAGGCGTCCGTCGAAATCCTCCCTGCCTTTCTCCGGTATGAGGGGAAATCGAACGGGGCGACGGTCCCGATTGGATCGGTAGATCCCGGTAAACAGCTCCACGGTTTTGCGGCCCTCCACTCCTGTAACCAGGGGCTGCCTGTCCTCCAGGATCGCCTTGAGGAAGTCCCGAATCTGCAGCTGGTGATAGTAGCTGGCCGCATCGATTGTCTTGAAGAACTCCGTGTCCTCCTGCCTCCACTTCTCCAGCATCGCCTCCTGCCCCGGCACATTCCAAAGGTCGTTCACCGGGGGTTCCAACACCGGCGACATTCCGGCGATGAACATGGCTCCCCCATCGGTCTGAACTCCAACGGACGCCCCGTTCTTTCCGTGGATATGGACCTTTCCGTACAGCCCCGGTTTTTGGGAGTTCGAGACGACGATGTTCCCCAATGCGCCACTTGAGAATCGGATCACCACGATCGCGGTATCTTCGACTTCGATGTACGGGTGGTTGAGGTTGTCCCAATAGCCGAACAATTCGTCGACGGGACCCATGAACCACAGCAGAAGATCGAGCTGATGGGGAGCCTGGTTGACCAGCACCCCTCCGCCCTCCAGCTTCCAGGTTCCCCGCCAGGGATCGCTCCGGTAGTAGGGCTGATCCCGCCAGCCCAGCATGGTCACCATTCCCAGGACGGGTGAGCCGATTCGACCCTCGTCGATGGCCCGTCTTACCCGCATCACCGGGGAGTACCAGCGGCGCTGGCTGACCGTGCCCAGCTTGCAGCCGCTATCCCGGGACGCGGCGATCATTGCGTCGCAGTCCTGCAGGGAGGAGGCCAGAGGTTTTTCAACCAACACGTGTACTCCCGCCTTCAGAGCCTGAACCGCCGGCCTTGAGTGAAAGGGGTGAGGCGTGCAGACGACCACCGCATCGACTTCTTTCAGCAATACATCCAAATCGTCATATCCCGCCGCCCCGTACTGCCCGGCAAAGGCCTCCGCCTTGTCCGCGGAACGGCTGTAGGCAGCGACAAATTCGGATTCCTTCAACTCCGACAGAGCCTTGGCATGGGTATGACTGACTTTTCCGCAGCCGATTACGCCTGTACGCACTTTCTTCATATGCCCTCCTTTCCTCCCATCGAGCTATGGGGTGAGGATCACCTTCATCAGCCCGGGTTCTCCGCGATACAGCCGCTCAAACCAGCCGGCTCCCTCAGCCAGAGGTGCTCTGGCGCTGATCATCCCATCCACATCGACAGCCCCCCGGGCCATCAGCTCCAGACAGGTCGGGTACTCGCCGCTGGAGGCGCAGGAACCGTTCACGCTGATCTCCCGGGTGACCACGGATTGCAGAGGAAAATCCACCGATGGGGTTACGTTCCCGATCAGCGTCAGGGACCCGCCCTTTCGCAGGGCCGCCACGGCATCCTGCAGCGCCGCAGCCACGCCGACCGCTTCGACGGCCAGGTCCACCCCCCTCGACGCATACTTCCGCACTTCCCCTCCCACCTCTGCATCCTTTGAGTTGACACACACATCCGCTCCGAACTTCCGGGCCCATTGCAGCTTGCCCTCGTCGATGTCCGCCGCGATCACCGGGCTGCAGCCGAAGGCCTTGAGCACCTGGATGACCAGAAGTCCGATGTTTCCCGCACCGACCACCAGAGCAGAATCGTTCAGTTCCACCGGAGTTCTGCGGACCGCGTGAAGCGCGATGGACAGGGCTTCCACCATCGCGGCTTGGGCAAAACTCACAGCATCGGGAAGGGCATAGAGAATGTGGTCGGGCACGGCCACGTATTCGGCGAAAGCCCCATCTTGCCGGTACTCGTCGCAGGAGACCCCGAGAACACGGCGGTTGTCGCAGAGGTTGACCTGGCCCCTGCGGCAGTGCCAACAGCTGCCGCAGTAGATCGTAGAGTCAAAGGTGACCCGCTGCCCCGGCTTCCATGCTTCGACGCTCTCCCCGACCTCGGCAATGATGCCGGCAGCCTCGTGGCCCATGATAATCGGCGGTTGCCGCCGCCCGCTGGAGCCGTCCATTCCGTGAACGTCGCTGCCGCAGATCCCGCAGGCTTCGACGGCGATCAAGACTTCCCCCGGACCGATTTCCGGCTTGTCTACCTCTCTGTACTCGAAACGGTTGTACTCTTCCAGAACGAGTGCTTTCATCGTATCTTCACCTCGAACAAAAGCTGTTTGGAATCCGCCGCCTGCACCACTATCCATCGGACCCGGGCTGATACTCCCGGGCCGTTCGATACATGGCGTCGACGTTTTCAGGGGGTGTGTCCGCCTGGATGGCGTTACAGGGAGCGAAGATGTAGCCGCCCTCTCGACCGAGCACCCGCATCACCTCCCGGGCATGCCGAACCACCTCCGCCGCCGGGCATTGGGGAAGCACCCCCTGAGTGTCGATGGCTCCGTGAAACACGATATCCCGACCGAAATCATCTTTAAGACCCTCTGGTTCCATATCATCCGCGGTGATCTGCACAGGGTCGAGAATATCAACGCCCACCTCAATGAGATCATTCATGATATCCCGGATCGACCCGCAGGAGTGCACCATGACTTTGAGTCCGTGACTGTGAGCCAGGCCGATCAGCCGACGATAGTTTTCGAAGTAGAACTCTTTCCACATCTCCCTGCTGAAAAGCAGCCCGTTTTGCGAACCAAAGTCATTTCCGAAGTAGTAGACATCGATCTTTCCCTTCAACGCCGAAAACAGGCGCTCGTTGAGCTCCAGGTAGAACTCCGTCATTCGGTTGACCAGGGTCTTTATCAGCTCCGGTTTCAATGCCAGGTTCATCAGGAAGTTGGCAAAGCCGTGCATCCTGTAGGCGTTGCCGAACACCGCCGTCCAGAAGCCGCTTACGATCACCCGGTGGGAGTTTTCTTCACACTCCGGGATCAGCGCTTCCACATCGAACCACTGCGGCTTCGGCCAGGAGTACTTCAACACCTCCTCTGGGCTCTCGGCTTTCTCCAGAGGGCTCGCCAGCACTTCGTCGGCCCCGAACTTCCAATCGTAGGCGGATCGCTGGTAGCGGATACCGAAGGGGCAGGTGCGCGCGCTTTCACTTGCGGGCAGTGCCGGCCCGCGGTAGATGGGCAGGAAAGCCTCGTTTTGACTGATATCCCGAGCGGAGAGATGGTACAGATCACAGCCAAGTACATCGAGGAGCTCCCGTTCCGTTGTCACCCCAAAATAGTCTTTGAGCATGTGATCCGCATCCCGCTTGGCCTGGTAATCGATGGGGAAACGGTCGGGATTTCTATGTTCACATACCGCTGTCAATCGCTGTTTTGCATCCATAGTCCTATCGCCTTATTGTGTTGAGCCGCTCGGGAGAGCAGAAAAACTCTTGTTCTTAAGCTTCATACTGGCTCGGGCTGACAGTCACCGAATCGCGGTGTCGGTTTATGTCTTCAGGCCCGTGCCGGCCAAGGCCTCGACCATCCACTGCCGCAGGATGATGAAGAGCAGAAACAGCGGCAGCAGGCTGAGGATTGCCGCCGCGGAGATCAGGTGGTACTCCCGGAAGTACATGTTGGTCAGGTACGAAAGGCCCAGGGTAATCACGGCCTTGGTGGGGGTCATGATGATCAGCAGGGGCCAGAAGAATTCGTTCCAGGTCCAGATGAACTTGATGATAGCGAGCGCCGCGATCGCGGGCTTCATCATGGGCATGATGATCTGAAGGAAGATGCGCAGCTCCGAGCAACCGTCGATCCGTGCCGCCTCGATGTAGTCGTTCGGGATCGTCGAGGCGGATTCCCGCATCAACAGGACTCCGAAGGCGCTGACCATCAGGGGCAGGGACAGGCCGAGGAAGGTGTCCACCATCCCGAGTTTGTCCATCCAGCGGAACAGCGGCACGGCGACCGACTGAAAGGGAACCATCAGCACACCCACGATGGCGAAAAAGGCGATCTCCTTCCCCGGAAATCTGAACTTGGCGAACCCATATCCGGTCAACGAAGCGAACACCAGGCTGACTGCCAGCACCGCGGCGCAGAGGGTGAAGTTGTTGATCAACAGGCGGCCGAAGTGCAGGCGTTGCCACACCGTCTGGTAGCTGGCAAAGTTCAGGAAGCTCTCCGGCAGGATCCGGGGAGGTACGGTGGTGATCTCCGGCGGCGTCTTGAAAGAGGTGGTGAAGGTCCAGAAAATCGGCACGAACAGGAGCAATGCCCCGGCGAACAGAAGCACCAGCAGTACGATTCGTGGAACAGCACGTTTAAAGCTCATAACGCCTCGCCTGGAGAAGCCTTCGCTGAAGTATACCAAAGGCTAAAAGAACGACAAAGATAAATACCGCCGTCACGGAGGCACGGTCCACACGGTAGAAGCGGAAGGCATTGTTGTACAGGTATAGCATCAGCATCTCACTGGCCCCGGCCGGCCCTCCCTGGGTGGTCACGTATACCACGTCGAAGACCTTGACACCGAAGATCACCTCTAAGAGCGTTACCGCGCCGATCTGAGGCAGCAGCAGCGGCAGGGTGACGTACCAGTACAGCTTCAAGCCCCGGGCGCCGTCGACCCGGGCGGCGTCAAAATAGCTGTTCGGGATGCTCTGCAGGCCCGACATCAGGATCAGCACGGAGAAACCCACCCGTACCCAGATGTTCATGACCGCCAGGCTTGGGATGACCTGCTGTTCGTCGAAGAGAAATTTCATAGGTGGGATTCCGAGGAAAGTGAGCACCTGATTGATCGGCCCGAAGCGGGGATGCATGAGCCAGTCCCAGATGAATCCCGCCGCCGCCAGGGATACCAGCGTGGGCAGCACGTACAGTAAAGTGAGCAGATTCCTCGCTGCCGAGGATTTCACGTTGTAAATGGCGATGGCTACGATGATGGCCAGCAGCACGGTGCCCGTAACCGCCTGCAGCGCGAAGATGGTTGTATGTCCCAGGCTTGTCCAGAACAGCGGATCGGCGAAGACTTCGCGGTAGGTCTTCAGCCCCGCGAAGCGCATCTTGAGCCCGGGAAGGGTTTCCTGGAAGGACATCAGGAAGGCGCTGATCAGGGGGTACCAGTACAGCACCACGAAATACAGCAGGACCGGCAGAATAAAGAAGATACCGGCGTAGGTGATCTTACGGGTGAAAAGGTTCGCCTTCATGATCCGCCCTGCCTAATCCTTTCGTTCTGAGAGTGATTATACAATACCCGGCGCGGGATGGCAAAAGGCCATCCCGCATTCGGGTTATCTCGCGGGCAAACCGTACGGCCCTTACTTGTACTTGGCCAGGATCACGTCGATGTCCCTGGCCGCCTTGTCCAGCGCCGCTTTCGGCGTGGTCTTGGCGTACATGGCGTCGAGGGTGGCCTGGCCGATGATGGTCAGCACTTCCTGGGCCGGCGGGATATAGTACGTTGGCGCGGCCCTGCCTGCGGCCATGGTTTTCCAGGCCTCGTAGACCTTCATATTCGAGAACAGCGGGTCGCTGATGTCGTTGTACGCGGGCAGCATCAAGGCTTTCACGTAGTGATCCTTGCGGACCTGTGGGGTGTTCACGTACCAGCGCAGGAATTCCCAGAGCCATTTCTTGTCGGCATCGGGCAGCTTATTGCTCACGTTGTAAGCCCACGGGAAGTTGTTCGAGTACCCGGACTCCATCTTCTCGCTGGGCAGCGGGTAAACCTTGTAGTTGATGTTCGGTGCGTTTTGGTCCAGCCACGCCTCGTACCAGGATTCGCGGAAGAAGATGCCCGCCAGGCCCTGGGCGAAGAGATTCTCCGGTGAGTCCAGCTCGACCGTGGCGACTTTGGCCTTCTGGACCAGCCCGGCGTAATACTCGAGGGCGGCCACCGCGTTGGGACTGTTCAGGTAACCCGAGGCCTTTTTCTCTTTCCAGTTCAGCCACTCGGCACCCCAGGCATGGTAGAAAGGAGCGGATTTGTCGGCGATCCCGAAGGGATGCCCCGCGAAACGGATGGCGAAGCCCGCCTGGGTGATCTTGCCCGCGCTGTCGTACTTGGTGATCCGCTTGGCGTGGTCGAGCATCTCGGCGTAGGTCTTGGGCGGCTTGTTCGGATCCAACCCGGCATTCTTGTAGATATCCGTATTGATGTACATCATCATGAAGTTGCCGCCTTCCACCGGCAGGCCGTAGCGAACCCCATTGAACATACCGAAGGGTTTTGCCGAACCGATCAGCACCTGCTCCGCCTTGTCGGCGATGTCCTTGGGCATCGGATCGTTGACATTGTACTGCCCCGCCGAGACGTGGGTCATTTCGTTGAACAGGCCGGGGCCCTTCCCGGCTTCGAAGGCGCTGTAGTACTTCGCCTCGTAGCCCTCGTAAGGCACACAGTTGAGCACGATGCTGAAGTTCACCTCCGGCCGTACTTCATTGAACTGCTTGGCCAGCTCGACCCAGTACGGTTCCATTACCGGGTTGTTGGAGCACCAGTGGGTCCAGAAATCGATGGCCACTGTCTCCGCCTTCACGGTTTCCTGTCCGCCGGCTGCGAAAGTCAACCCTGCCGCCAGTACAAACAGTAAGAACACTATAGCCCATTTGATCTTTTTTCTCATGCTTTGCCTCCTTATAGCGCATGATACTTTGTGTTTCACCGGTATGATAACTGTGTATCATACCTTTCCATCCTGATCAACTTTTTTTTGTTAACCCTCCCCGGACATCACCCCCCTTCTGCCATCTTCCCGTGCCCTGGCCGTAGATTCCCGGACAATCAGTTTGGCCGGCACGATGATCTTTACGCTGTGTATCTGCCGGCTTTCGATCGTGAACACCAATTTCTGGCAGGCCGCCTTGGCCATCAGATCGGTGTCCATATTCACGGTTGTCAACCTCGGGTTGGATTGGCTTCCCTGTTCTACATTGTCAAAGCCGACAACACTGACATCCTCAGGCACACGGAGCTCCGCTTCCCTGACCGCCTCGATGGCACCCAAAGCCGTCATGTCGTTGCAGGCGAACACCGCGGTGGGAAGCTCCTCCTCGTCCTCCAGGATCGATTTCATAGCCCGGAAGCCGCCGTCGAAGGTCCAGTCACCTTCCCTCGTGCTCTGGCTCTTCCAGTCCAGGTCCGCATCGACCAGGGCGTGCTTGTATCCCTGATAACTCGCCCGGGAGCTCGAGTAACTCGGGATTCCGCTGATAAAGGCTATCCTTCGATGACCGAGCTGGATAAGATGTCTCACCGCTTCGTACGAGCCGTTCTCCCGGTCCGGCAAAATCGAGGGAAAATATTCATCGTCGTAGTTCACGACCACCGCCGGCAGATCGAGCTCGCGGGCCTTTTCGAGGAAACCTGGCGGGATCTGGCTGACGAACAGGATGCCCACTACCCGCGGGTCCGACAGAAGTGCCGGCAACTCCTCATCCTCGGCCACTGTGGTGTAGATCAACTGAAAGTCCTGCCGGGCAAGCTCTTTCTCGATGCGATAAAAAAGGCTCGAAATGCAGGGTTCCGTGATGCGGTCGATCCGGCTGACGCTTCCGGGAAGAACAAAAACGATGTTCCCCGATTTTACGCTTCCGCTCAGACGGGGCGGCAGGGATCGCACCCACGTGCCAAGACCGGGTTTCTTCTCGACCAGGCCCTCGTTGACCAACATCTCGAGAGACCGGCGCACGGTCAGCCGATCGACGTTAAACAGGGCGCTCAACTCCCGCTCCGAAGGAAGGAGGACCCCACTCTGATAGGTGCCGTCCTTGATCCTGCTTAACAGAGCTTCATAAACCTGCATGTACAGCGGGACGTTGACTTTTCTGTCCACCTTCACGAAGCAACTCCGAAACAATTGACGGCCTTTGACTCAACCGGTATTATACCTGTATTCAACACAGTAGCATGAATTGAATCTGCGCGCAAGATCGGATCCGGGAACCGTGAGAAAGAAAGACGAAGGAAGAGGGATGAACAGAAGGGCGGTGCGGATATCTGTTGAAGCAGGCAAGCCGTCGAAACCCTTGAAAAAATTTTTCAGCGCCGTCGGCTATGTCAATGTAGACTTCACTCTCACCGCGGCAACCGAGCGAATGTACGACTACCTATCTTCGTTTCACAACCACTTTCAATACATCAGGATGCACAACACTCTAACAGCCCACGGTCAGGGGGACCGTTTCCTGCTCGAAGGCGGCAAGGATTTCGGCAACGCCGGGGATGTCAAACCGGCTACGGCAGACAGCCTGGTATCCGTGGACAGCAAAGGAAAGCTCCGTTTTGACTGGAAGGTGCTGGACCGGGCCTACGATCGGGTGGTCGCACAGGGGATGAGGATCATCGTAGAGACGGATTTTCTACCCTCGTGTCTGCGCCGGAACGAAGAGTTGTGGTATGTCCCGAAGGACTACACCCTCTGGCATGAGACAATTCGCAGCTTCGTCGGCCACCTCGAGGCGCGCTACGGTTCCAAAGAGATCGAACAGTGGTACTTCGAAATCTGGAACGAGCCGGACATCTTCCCCGCCTGGAAGAAGGATCCGCAGAGTTTTTTCGCCCTCTACGACTATATGGAGCAAGCGGTTCACAGCGTAAATCCCCGCTTGAAAGTGGGTGGACCCGCGGTGACTGAAAACGAATCGGGAATAGCCCTGTTCGGCGCTTTTCTACGGCACTGCAGCTCGGGAGTGAACTATGCCGGCGGGGGGATCGGATCGAGGATAGATTTCCTCTCCGTTCATTGCAAAGGAGGCACTCTGGAGGATACCAGTCCTTCCACGGAACGGATCTTCGCCTCCCTCCAGGCGTTCCGGCGGGTTCTCGATGCGTATCCTCAGTACATGGATCTTGAGTTTTTCAACGATGAATCCGGAATCGTGTGGGGAGGAAACCGGGGCGTGGATGACTACAGTTGGTTGAATTTCCGCAACACCCATTACGCAGCCGGTTTCATCTGCAAGCTCGTGGATCTGTACTGCCGCCGTCTTCAAGATGAGTGGGGGCTCAACCTCAGCATCATGGATATAGACAACTGCCAACTGCAGTGGGAAAAGAGCCTGTTCAGCGGTCACCGCTCTCAGCTTACCCCCCTGTTCCGATACCCCTCCAAGGACCTGCTGCGAAAACCCGTGTTCAACGCCTACGTGCTGCTGAGTCGCCTTGGAGAAGAGCGTCTTCGGGTCTGCTGCAACGATTCGGGGTTCGGCCGCAAGTTTGGGTGCCTCGCCTCCCGACAGAACGAAAACTTGGCAATCATGATCTGGAACTTCGAAGACGGTCTCGAAGACGGAATAAATCCCAGACGCTTCAAGCTCGAGATCAAGGGTTGCGCCTATTCAGGATCTTACAAAATGCTTCACTACCGGATCGACGGCAACCATTCCAACGCCTATCGGGTGTGGTCGGAGCAGGGGAAACCCCCACGGCCGGACCGGGATCAGATCAGACTACTTCGAGAGAACGAGAGTCTGGAACTGGCTGCCCCGGTGGCCGACATCGAAATGGGTACTTCTGTCTCGATTCCCGTGGAATTACCGATGCACGGGGTGTCTCTTCTCCAACTGCTTCCCGAAAACAAAGAAGCGCCAAACTCACCTTCATGGATCCATGGCCTGTCCGAAACCGGCGCTTTGGGAAAACCCCAGGTATTCTTGACGTGGAACCCGAGCTCGGAGCCGGATTTCCTTCACTATCGGCTGTGGAGAAAACGATCGCGGAAGGATGAGTTTGAGATCATTTCCGAAACCAGCTCGTTCAATACCGCCGTCCATATCGATATGGGGGTGGAGAATGGAAATACATACCACTACCGTCTCCAGGCGGTAAACGCAAGCGGAGTGGCCTCGAGCTATTCCGAAGAATTGGCTGTTTCTGTATCATAGTCCGGGATGTATCATAGTCCGGGATGGAGGGAAAATTGGAAGAAAAGGTCACGATTATCGTCGGAGCTTCCAGCGGTATGGGTGCTGCAGCGGCTCGCCTGTTTGCAGCCTCCGGCTTCAAGGTTATCCTGGCTGCCCGCAGCTCTGATAGGCTCCAAGAACTGAGCGCTGAACTCGGAGACAGGGCGGCGGCGGTTGCCACGGATGTTCAGAGACGAGAGGATGTGGAAAAACTAATCCGGTTCACCGAGAACTCCGAGAAGCGGATCGACCACCTCCTCTACTTCACGGGCACCAATATCCCCGAGAGGAGCATCGCTGTACTTACAGAGCAAACCTGGGAGATGATGCTCCGCACCAACCTGACCGGAGCTTTTCACTGCACCCAGGCGGTGCTGCCGATCATGCGACGGCGGAAACAGGGTCTGATCGTCTACGTCTCCAGCGTGGCCGCCAAGGTGCCCGATGCATCCGGTGTATCCTACCAGGCGAGCAAGCGCGGTCTGGTCGGCCTTGCCCACGGCACGTTTCAGGAAGAGAAACAAAACGGAATCCGCACCTCCGTCCTGTTTCCGGGGTTCACCGACACACCTCTGGCACTGAAACGTCCCGTGGCCACCGATCCCGAGACACTGGCTCTGGCACTAAAACCGGAGGATGTCGCTGCGGCCTGCCTGTTCGTGGCCTCTCTGCCGCACCGGGCTTACGTCCCCGAATTGGTGATTCTCCCCACCGGGCTGTCCTAACAGCGTCGGACCGATGGCCGTACCGGGAGAAAGACAGGGCAAGAGCTGCTTGCCGATGCGAATAAATCTGAATAGGAGTAAAAACGAATGAACAGTCTACGAGACAAGACGGCGTTGATCACCGGCGGGGGCTCCGGCATCGGCCGGGCGATCAGTACCGAACTGGCTGAACTAGGTGCTCAGGTTTGTATCCACTACTTCAGCAGCGCCGAATCCGCGAACACCCTGGCCGAACAGATACGCTCAAAGGACGGCAGTGCCTTCACCGTGGGCGCGGATTTGACGAGCGAAGAGGAGATCGATCGCCTCTTCATAGAGCTGGGCAAGCGTTTCGACGGTCTTGATATCCTGATCAACAATGCGGGAGATCTGGTGGCGCGCCACAGCCTCGAGGAGATGAGCTACGAGTTTTACAGAAAAGTACTGGCGGTCAACCTCGACTCGATGATGCTGGTAACCCGGAAAGCGATCCCGCTGATGAAAAACCGGGGAGGGGCGAGCATTGTGAATCTGGCTTCTCTGGCCGGGCGAAAGGGCGGTCACGGGGGTTCCCTGATCTACGCCACGGCCAAGGGGGCTGTGCTCACCTTCACCCGGGCGCTGTCCACCGAATTGGCGCCCTTCGGGATCCGGGTCAATGCCCTGGCCCCGGGATTGATTCTCGGCTCTCGTTTCCACGAAGTACACACTACCGAGGCATCGAAACGCGAATCGATCGCCGGCATCCCCTTGGGACGGGCGGGGACCTGCGAGGATATTGCCAGGGCCGCCGCCTTCTTCGCCAGCGAATACAACGGCTTCATCACCGGCGCCACCTTGGACATCAACGGTGGCGTTTACATGGCCTGAAAGGTTAGCAGATGAATCAATTTAAGGAAAACAATACCTTTCTTCAGCTGCCCGAGAACGCCAGGGCCCGCAGCCTGCTCAAATCCATGGGCTACGACAGCCAGGATCTGAGGCGTCCCCGCATCGGAGTGGCCAACACCTGGGGCGAGACCTCCCCCGGGCACGTGCATCTGCGGGGTGTCGCCGATGCGGCGAAGGCGGGAATCTGGCAGGCCGGGGGTACACCCTTCGAGTTCAACAGCGCCGCCCAGTGCCCGATGGCGGTGGGAGAACACGGAATGCGCTACGACCTCCCGACCCGGGATATCATCGCCGCGGAGGTCGAAGCGATCACTCACATATCCATGTTCGATGCTCTGGTGATGGTCTCTTCCTGTGACAAGAACGTTCCCGCTCACCTGCTTGCCGCAGCCCGGCTCGATATCCCTGTGATCTTCGTACCCGGGGGACCGATGGACTCGGGTCACTACCACGGCAAAGATGCGGTCACCGCCACCTTGGACAGCGAATGCTACGCCTTCGGCATCGGAAATCCGAAGATCTCCGTCGAAGAGATCGAAGAGATGGAAAACTGGGTCTGCCCCGGGGCGGGTTCCTGCGCGCTCCTGGGAACGGCCAACACCATGCAGGGATTGGTCGAAGCCTTGGGCCTTGCTCTTCCCGGTGCCGGTACGGCGGCGGCGACCTCGGCCCGTCGTCTCTGGCTGGCCAAGGAATCGGGTCGCAGGATAGTCGATCTTGTGAGTAGGGGCATAACCTCCTCCCGAATCATCAGCAAACAGGCCGTGGCCAACGCCATCAAGGTGCTCCATGCGATCGGGGGTTCCACCAATGCCATCGCTCACCTCCTGGCCCTGATCTACGAATTGCACTGGGAACAGGAGATCGATCTGGCTCTGTTTGAGCGCTTCAGCGACCAGATTCCCTGCATCACCAATGTGGTGCCCAGCGGAGTTTACACGATGAAGGACTTCGACGAGGCGGGGGGCATCCAGACCGTGATGAAGCGCATCGAATCCATGCTCGACCGGGAAGCCTTGACCGTCACCGGAGGAACTGTTGGAGAAAATTTGGCAAACGTTCATACCGCCGAGGACTCTGATGTGATTCGTCCCCTCGAGCGTCCGATCGCCCGGGAAAGTTTGGTAATCCTTCGGGGTAACCTGGCGCGCTCGGCAGTGGTTCGGACCCCCGTCATCCCCAGGGAGATGTTCCAGCACAGGGGACCGGCTAGGGTGTTCGACAGCCAGGAGGAGGCTCTTGCGGCTCTGCGGGAGCACAAGATCGAACCGGGGGATGTGCTGGTTCTGCGCTACGAAGGGCCGAAGGGCGGACCGGGGTTCAACGAGGTGTTCAAGGTGATCGGTTTTCTCAACGCCTTGGGTTTGGAGACCAAGTGCGCCCTGGTCACCGACGGGCGCATCTCCGGATTCGCCAAAGGACCGTACATCTGCCAGGTGTCTCCGGAAGCCGCCGAGGGAGGGCCCTTGGCCGTTGTTGAAGACGGGGACCCGATCGAGATCGATATCCCGGGACGCAGAATCGATCTCGCCCTCCCGGAGGAGGAGATCACACGGCGCATCGCCTCCTGGAAACCGCCCCCTCCGCGGGTTCACGACGGATTTTTAACCGTCTACGCCAAGCTGGCCAATCCGGCCGAATTGGGCGGGGGGTTGAATCTCCGCCTGCCCT
>CAZSBH010000077.1:0-18889 GCA_964604845.1 uncultured Spirochaetaceae bacterium | reverse complement strand
CAGCTGCTCGAGAACGAAGAGCCGGGGGAACTGTCGATAAGTCCGACAAACGCCATTATACCCGCGGCTGGAACTCTGGATGTGTCGGGAAAAGGCGGATTTACACCATACATCTACGAAAACAAAGGAGCTTTTGGCTCGATCAATGCTGACACTGGAGAATATATCGCTCCACCTGCGAGCGAGATTAGCGGTACCGCTACCACGGATATTGAAGTGACCGACTCGCTGGGCAGTAAGGCGGAAACGACGATCACGGTGTTTGCTCCGATCTCTCTTAGTCCTGCCGCAAAAACCGTTGAGGAAGGGGATTCCGTGGATTTCATCGCGACGGGCGGGCTCCCCGATCCGGACTATGAATTTTATGTGGATGGTGTTTCAATAGGTACTTCTACGGGAAGCTGGCTTTATCAGTTTATTGCCGAAGGAACCTATACCGTTGAAGCCGTCGACAGTCTCGGAAACATTGCCGTCGCAACGATTACCGCTAATAGGTTCCTGGCAATCGAGGTTGAGGACACGTGGGTTTTGACCGGAGGCTCGATCACCGTATCGGCGCTCAACCAGACCAGTCCGCACACCTTCTCCATCGATCCACCGGGCTTGGCAGACGAAGTAGGGTGGATAGAAAATCCAACAGACGTCACAGCCACCTACCATGCGCCGAACACCCAGATGGTAGTGACGATCAAGCTGGAAGACAGCGAACCCAGCACCGCTACAGTCGAAATACATGTATTGAGCGCGTCACCCGAGCCGCTTGCCTTCCCAGCGACCATGACCGTCCTCGTGAATCAAGTAGTACAGTTGAACGCAATCGGGGGTGTCGATCCTCACACATTTTGGTTGGTCGGCAGCGGCTCCCTAAGCGCTCATCCGGTACAGGCAAACAAGATTCGATACGAGGCGCCTGATTTCCCTACAACAGCTTACGTCTGGGTGCAGGACGAACTGGGCAGACAAGCAAAAGCTACGGTGTATGTAGTCGGAGGCTGAATAGCATCTACTCCAGCAGTGCTTCCAGTTTTACCAGGAACTGGGCGAACAGGTCACCGTTCCCGGTGGAATAGCTGCTCTTCATAGAAGCCAAATTCGCCCTCGGACCGGTCCCTAATAGCTCGTCCAAAACGGCGATGGCGTCTTTCAAGGCATCTTCCTGACCGGACTGCGCTTGAACTTTCCCATAGGTGTCGAAATATTCCTCCATGGCATCGTAGAGGTTGGGGTACTCGCTCTTCACGCTGTCAGAAGATAGTACCTCCCGTACCTGAAGCTTCGTGTCCACCAGATCCAGAACTTTCTGCTGGGAAACCCTGTCCGAGCCTCTGCTCGCGATCGAGCCGTAGCGTTGGCGGAGGGAGTCGGCTTCCTGACGAAGGGCGGCGATCTCCCGTTGGGAGGCTTCGTAGCGGGAGATCTGCTGGCTCTGCCGGTTGATCGTCCCTCGCGCCTGGTTGAGCTCGCGGGTCCGCTGGTCCAGTGCGGACTTGGTGCGGTTGAGCTCGCCGGTCTGCTGGCTCAACGAAGCCTCGGTCCGGTCCAATTCCGCCTGAAGACTCCTGACAGCGTCGGAAGAACCCGGGCCTTCCGCTTGGCTCGGCTCCGCTTCCTGAACCTGAGCGCCGGCTTCGGGAGCCGGTGTGCGCTCCACATCGATCAGCCGGCGCAGGGACGCGATCAGGAAACGGTCCACGGGGATCCGATTCCGAACCGCCGGTAGACCGGCGATAGCCGCCTGAGAAAGATAGCTTTCGAGGGTATCGAGGTCCTGCAGGGCCGTGCTGTACCGACCGTCCTCTATTGACTCCTCCACCCGATTGTAGGAGGAGAGAATCTGATCGAAAACCAGCTGCTCCCTCTGCCGCTGCTCTCGCAGCCGTGCCAACTGATCGGCAACCTCGACCTGGGCGCTTTCGGCCTGGGCGCTTTCGGCCTGGGCGGCCTGGCGTTCAAACTGCGCCTGCAGTTCCGCCTCCCGCTCGCTGAACTGCTGCTGGAGACTCGACCGTTCCTGCCGAAACTGAAGCATGCTCTGCCGGTACTGCTCCCCCAGAGTCGCCAGCTCGGCCTCCTTTTCAGCCAGTTCTTCTTCGGATTGGCGCCGGAAAGCGGCCAGTTGACCTTGGTTCTCCGCTGTCAGACGTCCCTCCAGCGCCCGCAGCTGATCGTTTATCGTCGAGGCGGACAGGCCCTCAGCCTGGAGCTTCTGTCTCTCCGCCGCCAGCTCGGCCTCCAACTCGGCGCGGAGCTGATCCTCCCGTTCCAGGATCTTCGCCTCGGTATCCAATTTTGCGGTTTCCGCCTGTTTTCGCAGGTCTTCGAGCCGGGTCTGGATCTCGGCGATCTGTTGGTCCTTCTGATTGAGCCGCTCTTCCGACTCCTCGCGGAGAGCTGCGATCAGTTTGCCCTCGGCGGTCAGTACTGTAGAGGACTGGCGGATCAGGGAGCGTTCCTCCCGGTTGAAGTAAGATAGCAGGAAAAAAGTACCGGCCAGTAGAATGATCACGGCCCCCGCGTTGATTAGGAGGGGGATCAAGTTTCCCTGTTTCTTCGGAGTGAAAGCGAAAGTATCCGGGGTGATCTCGATTCTGTTTTTCTCGAGTACTTCGTTGATCTGGCCGATGATTTCGATCTGCTCGTCGAAGGAGATATCTGTGGAGCGAATCGAGGCCAGGTCCGGATCTACATCCTGGTTCGATTGTGGATTTTGTTTTCCCATGTTCCGAGCCTTTTCATATCGCAATCTTCACTTCCACACCCTGTACGATTCTGTCGACAGTATATCTGGGAAAAGCATTTATTGACCAGGGTTTCTTTCGAAGGTATCATCTAGTCCAACAATGCGTATTCGAGCGAAATTCACGCTGCTTGTTCTGCCCCTGATCATTACGCCCCTCTTGCTCGTTGGTTTGGGGGCATCCCTGGCCGCACGAAATGGAATTACCCGGGTGGCCACGGAATTCCTCAAGTTCAAATCGGAGGAACTGAGGAACTACGCCACGACCCAATGGAACCTGCTCGTGGAAAACCAGCTGGATACACAACCGGAGTACGTGACCGTGTCAAAAACGGCGGTGGCTTCCCTTGCCCGCAGCCTGATCAGAAGCGAGAGCGAGTTGATCCTGGCCGTGGATGAACGGGGAAATATTGCTATGAGCACCTCTGAGATAGAGCTCTCCGAGGCAGAGGCGGTTCGTTTGGCCGAGTTGTCAGCCTCGGGGGAAGAAGGCTGGACCTTGATCCGTTTGGGCGGCGAAGACAGGGTAGCCCAGTCGGCGGTATTCAGACCCTTTGGCTGGACGTTCCTGGTAACAGAACATCGAGACGTGTTCTACCAGGCGGTGAATCAGATCTACATCCAATCCGGATCCATTCTGATTCTCACTCTGGCGGTGACCCTGATCCTTCTCCTCGTCTTCATTCGCTACCTTACTCGTCCTTTGGGAAATATTGCATCCGCCATGAAAAACATCATCACCGCCAACGATCTCTCCAAACGGGTTGATCTGCTGTATAGAGATGAAATCGGAGATCTGGGCCATACCTTCAACCTCATGACCGGAGAGCTGGAGAAGGCCTACAACCAGATCAAGAGTTATGCCTTCAAGGCGGTGATCGCCCAGAAGCGGGAACAGAAGATACGAAATATCTTCCAAAAGTATGTGCCCTCCGATGTGATCGATCAGTTTTTCAGCAACCCTGAATCCATGTTGGTTGGGGACAGCCGGGTTCTGGCGGTGTTGTTTTCCGACATCCGCGGGTTTACCAGCATCTCCGAGTCCATGGCTCCCGAGCAGATGGTCGAATCCCTGAACACCTATTTCGGCTTGATGGTCGATATCATTCTGAAGCACAATGGGATCGTGGATAAGTATATTGGGGACGCTATCATGGCTTTCTTCGGGGCTCCGGTGAAACACGAAGACGACGTGTCGCAGGCGGTCCATTCCGGTTTCGACATGCTCGACGCCCTGAAAGGCTTCAACTTTCGCCAGGCAAAACGGAGTCGACCCCAATTCCGCATCGGGATCGGGCTCAACTACGGACTGGTGACCATCGGAAATATCGGTTCGGAAAAAAAGATGGATTATACGGTGATCGGGGACATGGTGAATCTGGCCTCCCGGATGGAGGGTCTGACTAAGATCTACGATCTCCCTTTCATCATCTCCGAATCCGTGTATAGCAAAGTGAAAAAAGAAATACCCTGTCGCTTGATCGACAAGGTTGCCGTGAAGGGTAAGAAGGAGGGAACGAGAATCTTCCACCCGCAAAAACGGCTAAGCAAGGCGGAAGCCAAGGGGTGGAAGCTCCATCACATGGGAACCGACCTGTACTACAAGCGGCAGTTCGACAAGGCAATACGGTATTTCGTGTATGCTCGGGAATTTCTTCCCAACGATCCGATATTGAGAATCTTCCTGGCTCGATGTAAGAACTATATAAAAAGCATGCCCCCACCGTCGTGGAACGGGATTTCAGTGGTTTCCGAAAAATAGACCGCGCCGTTCGACCCACCATCAAAACCTACATAAAAACATCCAACAATCAAAAACCGGGGTAACACTTCCTCCTCCCCCGGGTGTTTAACCATTGAAGCACAGCGCGAGGAGGCACATCTTATGAAAAGGACGTTTTGTTTGGTTTTCCTGTTTACTCTTGTGGGGTTCGGCGTGTTCGCCGATCGGGTTCGGGTGGGTTTCATGAGTGTTCTGGAGTTCGACGAGAAGCCCAGCTATGAGATGGTTGTTGAGGAGTACCATGCCGGTGACAACGTATTCCCGGGTTTCTACTGGGAGGTCATTCCCGATCACATCGGCTACGGCATGACCGGCATAGTTCGCTTTGACAGGCAGGAATCACTGGTCCCCGGAGTGGATTACCAGTGGTACATGGACTGGATCGCGACCTGGGATTTCCGCTATCATCCCCTCCGTTGGTCCTTCATCGATCCCTTCTTGGAGATAGGCTTGGGCAGCGCGGGAAAAGTTGATATCACGGATTACGAGGACTACGGACTGGACGAGGTGGAGGATCCTCTGTCCCTGTCCCTGTTCGCTCAGGTCGGTTGGGGCCTTGGTTTCCGCCTCGGGGCTGTCAACCTTGGAGCCCGCATGGCCTACCGTTTCTGGAACGAGCCGCCCCCCGGGACCCAGTTCGATCCGTATCCTCTGGGGGAATTCAACTTTGGGGTGTTCGGCGGTTTCCGATTCTAAAGAAAGCACAGCCTCCTGTACCGATATAGGGCGTACCGTACAAAGAGGCTGTCCGGTGCCTTGAATCATGATATGCTGTGGTCCCTATGCCACATAGAAGGGGTGATGCCCGTTTTCCGTTTAAACAGACGGGAGAAATAGTACTGGTTTTCAAATGACAAAATATGAGCGACTTCCTTCACGGTGTAGTGTTGCTCCCGCAGCAGAGATTTTGCTCTGTTTATCTTGATCTGGAGAAAGTACTGATAGGGGGGCAGACCCGTATAGTCTTTGAATATCCTTCGAAACTGGGGATAGTCCAACCCGAGGGATTGGGCAATGGACTCCATTTCGATAGCCGTATACTTGTTTTCCTCGAATATGAACTTGGCCTTTTGAACGATCTGTTCTGCTTCCGAGCTCTGACGATTCTGACGCATGATGGCGAGAATATTCGCCAATATCTGGACCACCGCCGCACCGGCTTGAAGCTGATATCCCGGAGGCTCTCGATGGACGAGATCTATGATATTGAGGAAATGCTTCAGCAATGAGTCGTGAAGTCCCACCGTGAAAACCGGTTCCGTCGGTGTATAGAAACCCTCCTCCACCAGGGCGTACGGATAGGAACCGTCAAACCCTACCCAGTATTCATCCCAGCCGGTTTTCAGAGTGGGGGAAAACCAGTGCCACACTTCTGGAAACAGCATGAAGACCGTTCCCGCCTCGATGGACCGAGGAGTCCTGTCGATTGTCTTGAACACTCCTTTTCCTTTGGTGATGTAGATCAGCTGAAACTCATGGAGCACCCGGCCCCGTTCCCAGTGACTGGAGTACTGCGGCGGGTGGGTTTCCGGTCGGGGGGGATACACAACTCCGGGTTTTATCTCGGTGCAGCCCGTATCGACACAGTAGATCTGCCAGCGTTTGTCCTGGTCGCTTGTGGTAAGGTATTTTGAAAAAGGTGAAAGCGGTACTGACATCCTTCACTGCTTGGTTGAGCCATCTAGTATAACAAGCTGACAGAAAAAATAAAGCCGCCGCCGGGAGGGCTATTGCGGCCCAACAGACACGGTGGTAGTCGAGATTGAGCAATTCCGCCAGTTTTTCGATCGTGTCGACCAACCTTTTGACGAGTTGAATCCTTTTTGGTAAGATATTATAATATGTTTTTTTCGATGCGAAACCGGGTAGAGGAGACGACATGAAGGGGTACTTCCAGCGCTTGATGCGGGTCGATCTGTCGGCAAAAAGCTACAGCTACGAGGACGTACCGGATCCCCTTTTAGCTGAAGTGCTGGGCGGAAAGGGGTTAGGAACCCGCTTGATGACGGCAGAAATCCCGAAGAATACCGACCCGCTGGCTCCGGAAAATCGCCTGATTATCGCCACCGGCCCGCTCACAGGCACCTCCATGTGGGGACAGTCCCGCTTCGCCGTTTTCTCAAAGAGCCCGGCCACCGGAGGATACGGAGAATCGTACTGCGGAGGGACGCTTGCCCCGAAAATCAAGGGCTGCGGGATCGATGCGGTCATCATCCAGGGAAAGGCACCGACTCTCACCTACGTTACGATCGATGAGCAAGGAGCCGAGTTCCACGACGCCCCGGATCTTCGAGGTGCCGAAACCTACACCGCCGAGCGGGAAATCCTGTCCAACTCTCCGTCCGGCTCTTCAGCCATGGTGATCGGTCCGGCCGGAGAGAAGCTGGCGCGCTTGGCCTGCATCAAATCCGACCGCTGGCGGAGCCTTGGGCGGGGCGGCATGGGAGCCGTGATGGGCTCGAAAAACCTGAAAGGTATAACCTTCGCCGGATCGAAGCGGGCGGCGGTCGCCGATGAGAAGCTGCTGGCCGAGATAATCCGCGGTATCGCCAGAAAAGCGCGGGGCTCGGCGGCGGCGGAAACCTATAGTAAATTCGGGACCCCCTCAGTCGTAAGGGTTACCAACTCCCAGAACTGCTTTCCCACCCGCTACTGGACGTCGGGACATTTCGCCGGCTGGGAGCGACTGTCCGCGGAATATATGCTGGAGCATTTCGAGGTCCGCAACCATGGCTGCCCGAACTGTTTTCTCCAGTGCACGAAACGGACGGTGATCCGCGAGGGCAGGCACAAGGGTCTGGAAATTGAAGGACCCGAGTACGAAACGATCTACGCTCTGGGCGGCTTGAACTGTATCGACAGCCTTGAAGAAGTGGCCTATCTCAACGACATCTGCGACCGGCTCGGGATCGATACGATGAGTGCGGGAAATCTGGCCGCCTTTGCCGTCGAAGCCTTTCAGCGGGGGAAATCCGATTTTCCGATCGACTACAATCAGCCGGACAGGGTCGCCGAGCTGTTCCGGATGATCGCGGCCCGGGAAGGTATCGGAGATCTGCTCGCCCAAGGGATTCGAGAGGCGGCGGAGGTTTTGGGCCTGGAGGATATCGCCGTGCACGTGAAGGGGTTGGAGCCCGCTGGTTTCGATCCCCGGGTACTCAAGGGCATGGGCTTGTCCTACGCTACCGCCGCCCGCGGTGCCTGCCATCTTCGGGGAACTTTCTACAAGGCCGAGCTTACCGGGCAGATCGACAAAGATACGATCCGGGGCAAAGCTGCGCTCCACATCGATTACGAGGACCGGGCGGCCCTATTCGACAGTCTCATCCTCTGCCGCTTCTTCCGGGATTTTCTTTTCTGGGAGGAAATCGGGACGCTGATCGAGGCTGCTACAGGAAGGACTCTCACCAAACAGGAGCTGGAGGGTATTGCCAACCGGATCACAGAAGATACCCGGCGCTTCAATATACGGGAGGGAATCGGCGCGAGGGATGACACCTTGCCGCCGCGATTGTTTCAGGAGGCGACTCAAGAAGGCTCCTCGATCAGTCTTTCCGATTTGGCGGTCATGGTCGATGAATACAACGCCTTGAGGAAGCAGCGGGATGATTAGACAACAACTGGCCGTTGAGGGGTTTGACTGGACCTACTGGCGCTCCGATGAACAGGATGTTCGGGAGCTCGGCTCGGTTCGCGCTGCATGCATCTATTTCCAGATGTATCTGATCAACAAATTCGAGCATGAGATCCTGCTGCTGAAGGAGCAGGGCTGTGTATGGGGACCCGTTCATTCCAGTGTCGGTCAGGAGGCGGTTGCGGCCGCCGCTGTTGCGGCGCTGAGCAGGCGGGACAGGATCACGGGTAGTCATCGAGCCCATCACCAGTTTTTGAGCAAAGCTCTGAACTACGTTGTACCTGAGGATTGGAATCCCCTTGAGATGGATCTACCCGAGCAGGGAGAGGAAGTACTGCGGCGCACCATGGCGGAGATCATGGGCCTGGCCCCGGGGTACTGCGGAGGTCGGGGAGGTTCGATGCATCTTCGCTGGGCCGAGGCGGGGATCCTGGGTACCAACGCTATTGTCGGCGGCGGAGTGCCCCTGTCGACCGGGGCGGCGTTCGCCGAGCAGTACCGCAAGGGGGACGGGGTCATGGTCTGTTTCTTTGGGGACGGCGCGGCTAATCAGGGTGTTTTTCATGAAGCCCTCAATCTGGCCGGCCTCTGGCGGCTTCCGATCGTCTATGTCATCGAAAACAACAGATATGCCGTGGGCACCGCCCATGAGCAGGCCTGCGCTGTTGCGGACCTTTCCCTTCGGGCTTGCTCCTACAACCTTCGGGCCTATCTGGTGGAGGGAACCGATGTGGCTGCGGTCTATGGCGCTGCATCCGACTGCGTCCAAAAAACCCGCACCGGTTCGGGGCCGGCTCTGATCGAGGTACGCTGCTACCGTCACTACCACCACGCCGGCGATCGGCCTGGAAGCGTTTATGGGTACCGCGACCGCCGGGAAGAGGAAGAGCAGTTTCGCCGGGACCCGCTGCGGACATTTCCTGAAGCTCTCCAGTCCACAGGAGTTGTTACTGCAGGAGGGCTGGCCAGGCTGGAAAAAATGGCGGGTGCAGCGGTCCTCCAGGCTGTCCAGTTCTGCACAAGCGGCGGCAAGCCCAGGACGGTCCGGAGCGAACTGTGGCCCGACCCTGAAACCGCCGCAGTCGGGGTGCGCAGCAGCGGCGAGGAGCTGCAAACCCTGAAGTACAAAGAACGGGAGGATTTCAGGGAGTTCGAGGAGCTTAAGTTCTCCGATGCCATCGCCGGGGTGGCCGGACGCTGGATGGAACGTGATCCCGGCGTTGTTGAGCTCGGCGAGGAAGTTGCGAATTTCAACGGGGGCGCGTATGGAGCCACCAAGGGGCTGCCTGCCCGCTTCCCCGGGCAGGTGGTCAACACTCCCATCTCAGAAGCTGGATTTGTGGGACTGGCCCTCGGGGCCGCAATGTCCGGCCTGCGGCCGATTGTTGAGATCATGTTTCCTGATTTCGCTTTAGTCGCCGCGGATCAGCTGTTCAATCAGATCGCCAAGGCCAGGCACATGTACGGAGGTGCAACCGATCTGCCCCTCGTGGCGCGCACCCGCATCGCCTCCGGCTGTGGATACGGAGGCCAGCACTCGATGGATCCTGTTGGCTTGTTCGCCCTTTTCTCCGGTTGGCGAATCGCGGCTCCGAGTGATGCCTTCGACTATATAGGGATGTTCAATACAGCGATGTACTGCCGGGACCCGGTCCTCTTTCTCGAACACCATTCTCTCTACTCTCGAACTTGTACGGTCCCGCTAGGTGACCTGGATTACTGCATTCCCTTCGGCAAGGCGAGAGTCGTGTTTTCTGGAGGAGACTGTACGGTTCTCTGTTACTCCTCCCTGACTCAGCGTCTGATCGCACTAAGGGATGACCTGGCTTCAAGGGGGGTGTCGGTGGAGTTGATCGACCTCAGGACCGTGGATTTGCCGGCGATGGATTTCGACACGATTGGGGCTTCTGTCAAGAAAACCGGCGCTGTGGCTGTTTTGGAAGAGGCGGCTTCGGGCCAGGGAATCGGAGGCCGGCTGGCCGCAGAGATCACTTCCCGATTCTTCGATGAGCTCGATGCCCCCCCGCTTTGTGTCGCTTCCCTCGACGTTCCGAACTCCGTTTCCCGAGTGCTGGAGAGCGCCGCCCTGCTCAGCGACCGAACCATCCTCACTGCTTTGACAGATCTGGCCCGCCGCCGCTAAAGCGGTGTCCGGAGCATTGACCGACGGGCCGCTCAATCCATTACCAATCCGCCGTTCACGTCTATGGTTTCTCCGGTGAGATAGTTCGCTTGATCGGAAGCCAGGAAGGCGATCGTCTGCCCGATTTCTTCGGGGGTACCGTAGCGCTTGAAGGGGATCTTCTGGGCAAAGGCCGTGTTGATCTTATCCCCCCAAGCGTCGGTCATGGCGGTCGCCGTTGGTCCGGGACAGACACAGTTCACATTAATTCCATACGGCGCGGCGTACAGGGCGAGGGATTTTGTCAGGCAGATGATCCCGGCTTTGGATGAGGAGTAGTGGGCTCCCACCGCCACGCCCCCGATCTTTCCCGCCGCGGAGGCAATGGTTATAATTTTCCCCTGGCTGCGGGCAACCATGTAGCGGAGGGCTTCCTGACAGCAGAAGAAGGTGGCCTTCAGATTGACTGCAAAAACCCTGTCCCACTCCTCGGGGGTGATATCCGGAACCTCGGTCAGGCTGGAGATTCCGGCACAGGTCACCAGCACATCGATCGCGCCTGAGTCCTTTGTGATTCGGTGGAATAGAGCATGGATCTCTGATAGGTCTGTGAGGTCCGCCTGCATGAACTGCGCCGCAATTCCTCCGCTTCGCCAGTGGGCTACGGCTTCTTCCCCCGCTTCGCTCCCCACATCCGAAATGACCAGAGAGGCGCCTTGCCGGCCCATGATGTCCGCGGCGGCTCTTCCGATGCCTCCGGCGCCCCCCGTGATCACTACCGTTTTTCCATGAAAATCCAATGCTTCCTCCTCACCCAGCCATAACAGCAAGCATTCTGGAGGCGCCATGCAGCACCGCGATATCCGGCCGGTCTTCCGTCATTCTCAAGGCTGTGTCCAGCGCTTCCGCGGGGCTGCCGGCCCAGGAGAAGCCCAGCGCCTCGGCTTCCTCCCGTCCGATTCCACTGGAAACCAGAATCAGCCGGGCCTTTTCCGTGGCCACGGAGCTGACTTGAACCATGTGCACACCGACCACTCGGTGGTGTATCTTTCCGCTCTCCACGAGATCCTTGATTCTGGCCACCGGCGGATAGCCGAAGCGACGGATCTCCTCGGCGTGGCTCCGGCTCAAGCCCTCTCTGCAGGGGGACACCAGGATAACCACACCACCCTCAGTCACGACTTCGCCGGCCGTGTCGACGGCCTTGTTGGCCTGCCAGAACTCATTGTCGAAGGGGTAGCTGTCGGCGATCACGATGTTGAACCTTCTGGGTACCGAAACTCCGAAGACCTGCCCGGCGATTTTACATCCCTTTCGATGCGCCTCCACCATGTCGCCGGCTACGGCCCCGACAATACGGTTCTTTTCGTTGAGAATGACATTTACGATGAAATCAAGGCCGGCTTTCCTGGCCAGCGCGTCGATAGACCCTCGAATGGGGTTGTCAGCCTTGCCCAGAATTTTCTCGCTGGGAACATCGATCCTGGTCCAGTGCATGCTGTCGACGGTTTCCTCTCCGCTCAGCCCGGGAACCAGGATCTTACCGCCGCCGGTGAATCCGCAGATTTCTATAGGCATGATTGCTCCCAGGCCGATCACCAGATCCGCCCGGCGTACCCGTTTGTTGATCCACACAGGAGCTCCTTGATCCGTCCTTCCCAGGAACTCCAGCTTCTTCTTGTCCCGCCAATCGTGATTGTACACGGGGAAACGATCCAAAATATCGGAGCCGAGCTTGGCCGTCATTTCGGTACGGGTCATTGGGCGGTGTGTTCCGAGGGCCACCATGAACTCGATATTCTCTTCTCTCAGGCCCCCGGCCTTCAACTCCTGCAGTACGAGGGGCAAAAACCTGTGGATCGGTGTCGGTCTGGACACGTCATCAACCACGATCAGGACCTGCCGTTTGCCTTGAGCCAGCTCGGCCAGGGGCTGTGTGCCGAGCGGTGCAGAGAGAGCCTTTTGAACAACGCGTTCTTCACTGTCCTGTGGTTCTACCTGGGGAAGAGAGAGCCGGGTGACCGGAAAATTGTCAGGGATCCGCAGTGGGGCGATTTCCGGATAGGGGAATTCGAGGATCATAAACTACTCTTGCCTTACTTATTATAATATCTTACCATTCTCACTATGCAAGAGTCAATGAAAATTGCGCCGATTCAGCGGGGGGACACCGTCCAGAAGATCGTCGTAGCCCTCAAAGAGCTGATCCTCGGCGGCGATCTCGAACCGGGAACACCTCTGCCATCCGAGAGAGAGCTCTCCGAACGCCTTGAGGTGAGCCGCTTCAGTCTCCGAGAAGCTCTGCGAGTGACCCAGGCTCAAGGGTTGATCGAGATCCGGCAGGGCAGGCGTCCCCGGGTAGCCGGTCCTTCAGCGGCTCCGGCGGCGGAGGTGATCGCACTGAGCTTGAAGCGTTCCCGAAATCCCCTTCTCGACCTCGTCGTCGCCCGGCAGGGATTGGAGACCCAGGTGGCCAGGGTGGCTGCCCGAAGGATCAGCGAACAGGCGCTGCAGTCTCTCGAACAGACGATTCGCTCCATCGAGAGCAATCCCTCGGATCTGGGGAACTGTGTCGAGCAGGATCTGGCCTTTCACGAGATTCTGGTCACCTCGACGGACAACCCGGTTTTCAGAATCATGCTCGCACCGCTGACGGAACTGCTGCGTCAATCCAGAAAGCGGACGATTCGCCGGGGAATCGATCGGGTCATCCGTGGGCACGGGGAGATCCTGGCTGCTCTTAGGAAGCGGCACCCGGAAGCTGCAGCCCAGGCCATGTACCGTCACCTCGAGATGGCTGAAGAGGATTTGCGTACAGAGGCCGAGCTCAGCCGTTTAGAGAAAGTGTGAGGGTTGTCAGCTTTGTTTGTCGGTGAGAGACCGGTTTACCAGGTACTCCGGCTTCTGTCCCCGTAGAACCCGGGCGACACCCCGAGCCGTAAGCACCTGCAGATCCAGAAGAGAAGCCACCGAGTAGAAGGCCGTGTGGGGAGTGAGCAGCACATTGTCCCGCCCGGTGAGGGTGCTGCTTTGTGAGATAGGCTCCTTTTCAAGCACATCGAGGGCTGCCCCCGCGATAAGTCCTGCATCCAGGGCGTGTTCAAGGGCGGATTCGTCGATCACCGCACCCCGGCTGGTGTTGATCAGATAGGCGGTTCTTTTCATCCGGCGGAAGGCTTCCTCACCGAAGAGGTGGTGCGTCTCTCCGGTAAGCGGTGCATGTACCGAGATGATATCCGATTCTTCCAGAAGGGTTGGTAGATCCACCAGCTCCACCCCCAAAGCACGGGCCGTATCCTGTTCTGCATAGGGATCGCAGGCCACGATCCGGCAGCGGAAGCCGCGCAGTTTCTCGGCGACCCGGCGGGCGATCTTTCCGAAGGCAACCAGTCCCACTGTAAGGTCTTTTATACGAAACACCGGCGCGGCGACCGAGAAGTCCCACCGCCCCCCCGCCACCGAGTCGTGGAGAAGAAGGATCTTCCGGGCAACGGCGAGCATCAGCGCAAGGGTGTGGTCCGACACCTCCTCCAGGCAGTAGTCGGGAACATTCACCACCGGAATGCCTCGATCCGTGGCTGCAACCAGATCGATCATGTCGACTCCGATGCCGTAGCGCCCGATCACCCGGCAGTGCCGCAGAGATTCAATGACCCGCCGGGTAATCGGGGCGTATTGCACGAGGATTGCATCCGCCTGGGCGGCCGCCGCGATGACCTCCTCTTCGCTCCTGCAGGAAAACTTGCGTACCTCCGCCAAGCCGGCCAGTTCTCTGCGCTCCGGTTCGCAGGAGGCGAACTCGCAGTCCGTAATAACGGCCAGGTAGGATTCTTTCATCGACCGAAGCTGCCCTTCAGATCTTTCCCCCGGGAAAGCGTTCCAGTACCTGCGGATCGTGGCTGGTGATGATATGGTCGGCCGCGGCTTTGATTTTTTTATAGGCTTCGTGACACTCCCAGAGATTGTAGAACATACCGATCGGATGCTCGGCCGTTACGTTTTCTTCAAAGAAGGCGACATCCGAGGTAAACACGATCCTCCCTTTTGCCGTCGCGACCTGAACAGCCATGCAGCCCGGTGTGTGTCCGCCGACCCAGAAACATCGTACTCCCGGTAAAACTTCGGCTTCCTCGTCCACGTACACGATCTGGTCGGCGCTTAGACCTGCGATGTGCTGAACCGGACCGGGAGGGTAGAGAATGTCGTTGTAGAAGTACGGTCTCCGTTTTTTCATATATTCGAAGATCCCTCTGCGAGAGACGACCACCCGGGCGTTGGGAAACATCGCCACGTTGGAGGCGTGATCGTGATGCAGGTGAGAGACGAACACGTGGTCGACTTTTTCCGGGTTGATGTTGGCCTTCTCCACGATCGAGGCGATCGTCTCGTCTTTCGGTAGATCGAAAGAGATCTTCCCCCCGAACTCCTCGGTCAGCATTTTGTTGATGCTATCGATGTCGCCGCAGCCCGTATCGACGAGCATGGTGTGTTCGTCGGATTTGAGAACGAACACATAGGTGCACAGGGTGTATTGCTTGTCCCAGTCCCGCAGGTAGAACATCTCCGGACCCGGGGCCTGGGTCACTCCGTTTCTGTAAATCTCGACTTGATATTCCATGTACTTTCCTCCTACTCGTCCACGACGTTGATCATCATCCCATTGTTGATCATGATCCCCCCCTCCACGAAGATCGTGGACCCGGTGATGTAGTCGGCGTCCGGGGAGACCAGAAATACCGCGGCGGCGCCCATATCCTCCGGGGTTCCCCAGCGGTGCAGCGGCACGATCTTGTTCAGCCTCTCTACAAGGCCGGGATACATCTCTACCTGTTCCCTGTTAATATCCGTAATGACCGGGCCGACTGCGATCGTGTTCACGTTGATCTTGTGCTCCGCCAACTCGAGGGCCATGGTTTTGGCCAGCATGCGGATCCCGCTCTTGGAGATGCTGTACACGCCCTGACCGGCGTTCGGCACCTCCTGGTTGAATGAGGTTATGAACACGACCTTTCCGGGAATCTTGTTGTCGACGAAGTAGCGGGCAACCTCCTGGCCGACGTTGAAGGATCCCACCAGATTGATGTTCATCTGGAAATCCCAGCCTTCCCGGGATATCTCCAGAAAGGGTTCGAAGCGCACCACCCCGGCGTTTCCGACCAGGATATCCAGCCGATTTCGTTCGGTAATATTCTTGACCATGCCGTGCACATCGTCCCGATTGGAGACATCCGCCTTCACGCTGTAGGCCTGTACTCCCAGTTCCTCCAAGCCCTTCACGGTCTGCTCGGCGGCCTCTCGGTGACCCACATAGTTCACGGCAATATTGCATCCCTCTTTAGCCAGGCTGAAGCAGATCCCCCTGCCGATTCCCCTGCTTCCTCCGGTTACCAGGGCCCATTTGTCTTTCAGCTTCATGGTGTCTGTCCTAATGCAGCAGCTCGCCCTCTTGGTAGTCGAAAACCAAGGGCAGCCGTTTCATCGTGCTCCCCAGATCCGGGGTGGCTTTGGACATGGGCAGGGTAATCTTGTTCCAACGCTCGAGCCCCTCGTCCTCTTGAAACACCTTCATCATGTGCTCGTAGTCCTCGACCTCGAGATAGATGAACACGTAGTTCTGGAAAACAAAGATTTCTTCCTTGTGGACCCCTGCCTTCTTGTTGACCGCGATGATCTCGGGCCAGACGCTTTCCTTCTTGTGCACCTCGATGTAGTCCTGGACCTTGTCCTCTTTCAGTTCCATGACCCACACGATTTTTTGCATACTTTCCCCCCTCTATGTTTTTTATTCTATTGCGCATTCCCTTTTCTGAAAAAAAGACGGGAGGCCCCTTTGACCGGACCTCCCATCAGAAACTCACATAGGCGATTCAGACGCTGCTCGAAGCGCTTCCAGGCCGCGCTTACAGCTCGTCTTTGAACTCTCCCACGTTGTTTTTATCGAAACGGAACAGGCTTCCCATGTAGACGAGGCCGTTGTTCACACCTGCCTGGGGCTCGATGGTGTAGGATCCCAGGCGCCCCGCTTCGAATTTCTCACCGGGTTTTCCGGTGATTTCTCCGGTTACCAGGCGGTAGGTCACGTAGGCGTTGAGGTAGCCCAGATCTTTCGGGTTCCAGAGCCCGAACACCTTGGAGGCGCCGTTCATCACATATTCGTACATCTCGCTGGGCAGACCCAGACCGGTGAGCTCCACCTTGTCGATCATGCCTTCGTCGGTGATCGCCCTTCCGGTGGCGGCGATTCCTACGGTGGTAGGTGAAATGATGCCCCTCAGATTGGGGAAGGATTTGAACAGTCCCAGAGCCTCGTTATAACTCTTCTCCCGAACGTCATCTCCGTAGACAACCGCTACCAGATCCATGTCCTTGTACTCGGGTTTCTCCAGCTCTTCCTTCATGTACTTGATCCAGGTGTTCTGGTTCGCCATCGTGGCGGCGGCGCTGAGGATGGCGATCTGTCCCTTGTAGTCGATCAGCTCGGCGAGGATCTTCACCTGATCCGCACCGATTGTCTGGGCGGATACCGGCTCTACAGAGATATCGCGACTGTCAGGTACAATCCCCGACTCCCAGCCATTCACCTTAATCCCGGCTTTCATGGCTTTCTGGGCGACCCCTACCAGGGCCTGGGGATCATTTCCTACGTAGGTGATGCCGTCCACCCCTTGAGCGATCAAGGATTCCATGATCTCGATCTGTCCCTCGGGGGTGGGCTGCTCGGGACCCCGCCAGACATCGTTCACACCGAGCTCGGCGACGGCCTCATCCCAACCCTTCCGCACGACATCGAAAAAGGGATTTCCGATGTTCTTCACGATCATGGCGATCGTGATTTCCTTTTCCGCTTCTCCCTTTGCTCCTGCAAATGCAGAGAGGGAGAGAAGCAGGAGAGATACTACAATCAGAAGCAACGTTTTTTTCATTCTTGTCTCCTTTCTGGATTTTTTTCTGTTGCTCTTTGCGTCAACCACGTTGACTGCATAAAAACGCGACGGAAAACTTATGTATTATCTATCACCTCCTTCCCTCCTCGCGATCACTCCGAGGGTTCTCCACTCTGTTCCAGAGAAGCCATGGCTTTCAGATACCTCGCCTCTACATATGTGACGATCAGGTTGTTCATCAGGATGGAGATGATGAGCAGGGAGCCCGTTACGATCAGCATGTACTGGCCGGGAATATTGTGCAACCCGAGCCCGTAGCGGATGCTTCCCACCAGGAATATCGAGAGGAAAACCCCCCACATCTTGCCGACCCCTCCGGTGATCATCACCCCGCCGAGGATCACGATGGTTATGATCTCCAATTCAAAACCCGTCGCGATGTTGGGGCGGGTATTTCCGATTCTGGAGGTGATGAACACGGCGGCCAATCCGGCCATGAATCCGGAAAGGGTGAAAAGCAGGAGCTTGGTTCGGTCCACTGGGATACCCGATGCGTAGCAGGTGTGCTCGTTCCAGCCGATGGCGTAGAGAGTTCGACCGAATTTGGTCCTGTGGAGGATGATCCCGGCTACAACGGACAGAGCAACGAAGAACACCAGGATGAAGGGGACCGGAGAGTTGCCGATGTACCCCCGTCCCAAGTAGAGAAAGGGTTTCGGGAAGCCGCTGACCGCTTCGTCCCCGAGGATCACGTAGGCGATTCCCCGATAGAAGGAAAAGTTGGCAAGTGTGATGATCAGGGCGGGCAGCTTCACTCTGGTGATGATAAACCCGTTCAGAAAGCCGCAGAAGGTTCCCACACCCAGACCGACCAGGGAGGCGAGCCATATATTCATCCCTGCCCTGAACATAGTTGCCAAAACAACCGAAGAGAGTCCCATCATGGAGGCCACGGATATGTCGATGTTCCCCGTAATGATGATGAAGGTCATGATCAGGGCAACGAGCGCTTTTTCCGAGAAAATGAAAGTCATGTCGAACAGATTGCTGACCCGCAGATAGTTGGAGTGGGTGAAGCTCATGCTGAAGTTGAAGAGGACGAATATCATCAGAAGTATGAATTCCCACTGAACAACAAACGAGCCGGCCTTTGCCTGCTGGTTTTCTCGCCTCATATCCTATATCTTCCTTCTCTCCAACAGGGTCTTGTTGACACTCTCCTGGATATACTTATCCGCGATAACCGCCATCAGGATGATGAAGCCGTTGATGGCCAGCTTCCAGAATGGGGAGACCCGAACTAGGTTCAGGGCATTGTTTATAACCCCAATCAAAATGGAGCCCAGCAGAACTCCTATAATGGATCCGGACCCCCCCGTGACCTTGATGCCGCCGATTACTACGGCAGTGATCACCATGAACTCAAAACCCTGAGCCGCATCTGTCTGTGCCGAGGTGTAGCGGGATACCCAGAGCACGCCGCCGGTTCCCACCAGCATTCCTGTCAGGAGGTAAGGGAGAAACATGATCTTGCTGACGTTGATGCCGGCGAAGCGCGCACCGTCGGGATTGCTTCCAACCGCGTAGATCTTCCTGCCGGTTACCGTATGGTTCAGGAAATAATAGAAGATAATATAGATGATTATGGTAATCAGAATCAGATTCGGGACAAGAAAGAAGGTATCCCGGGTAAAGGTCCGGAAGGCCGGAGCGAATCTGTCCGCCGCCA
>CAZSBH010000076.1:0-19041 GCA_964604845.1 uncultured Spirochaetaceae bacterium | reverse complement strand
CTGCGCTTTTGAAAGTTGAAGAACTTGGATTTTAGAACCTGCAGCTTCAGCTTCAGGTTGCCCTTCACCCTTTGCTCCAGATCCGCCGAGGTTATCCGGGCGATCAGTTGATCCAGAGCCGGAGCATCCCACCAGCCGTCCATGTAGGATTCGCCCAGCCCCAGGGCGGCATCGGTAATCAGCCTCCGGTAAAGCTTTTCGTTGTGAACCTGCATGTCGTAGGCTTTATCCCCGTTCACCGTGATGCCGGCCAGGCCAAGCAGATGTTCAACCACTTCCCTGCTTTTTCTCATGTCATCTCTCCTTTCTGGGCTAGATCAGTGTACCACGGTTTTTGCCGGAGGGCCAGTTTGGGCGGTTTCCGATCCCGGTGATTCCCTGCTGTATTGCTACGACCCCCAGGGATAGATTTTTTAGGGCATTATCGGTAGTATTGCTGCCAAATGACAATCCTAAGCTTCGGGGAACAAGCCCTGAAAGATTCCCATTCCTTTCAGATGCTGGCCAAGGTGGTGAACGGGACCGCTGTCGGCGAAAAGCGGAGCGTAGGAGAACGTCCGCTTGGCCGTTCGGGCGGCGAGAAAACCGCCGTTTCGGTCGTCGTAATATCTGCTCTGGACGGGGTTCGAGAGGTGTTGGCAGAGGCCTCCGGGCAGGCCGAAGAAGGAGCCGGCAGCTATCTCGACCATATCAACATCCTCCGAGAGCGGATTTTGGAGATCATTCGGGAGCTGTTCGGCCCCCGGGAGCAATCCGGAGTGATCACGGCTGTTCAGATCCTGCTCAACGACTTGGAGGACATTCTGCACGGAGTCCAGCTGATTCGCGAGTGTTCCCCGCGGACCCTCGATCTTGTGCTCAGCTTCGGGACGCAGATAAGCTGCATTCTGACAAGTCGGTACCTGGAGAAGCAGGGGCTTGCCGTTCGGATAGAGGACAATCCGGGGATCTTGCTGCGAAGGAATCCGCACGGGATGCTCCAGGTGGACTTTCAGAAAAGCTTCGAGAGCATTGGCAGCAGCCTGGGAAAAGATGAGACGATTCCCGTTGTTGCAGGCGGCATAGCCCGCACCGAGGATGGAGCGATCACGATCCTGCAGCAAGACGGCAGCGACTTGAGCGCCTCGCTGATCGGGGCGGCCTTGAACGCCGAAATCATCGAAATGTGGACAGGAATGGATGGAGTGATGAGCGCCGATCCGAAGTATGTACCTGAGGCTTTTGTGATCCCCGCCTTGAGCTACCAGGAAGCGATGGAGCTTTCCTTCTTTGGAGCCAGGATGATACACTCCCGGTCTCTGGTTCCGGTCATGGAAGCGGGAATCCCCATACAGATCCGCAACCTGGAGAGTCCGGAGTTTTCCGGAACACGGATCTGCGTCGACCCCCAACGCAAGCAGACCGCCATTGCCGGCATCGCCTCGATCGAGCCGGTTGCTCTGGTCAACATTGAAGGGGGAGGCATGGTCGGAGTTCCTGGTATCGCCGCCCGGATTTTCACTACCCTGGCTCAGGCCGCTGTGAACATCATCATGATTTCTCAGGCTTCCTCGGAGCACAGTATTTGCGTGGTGTTCCGCCAGGAAGAAGCCGAAGGAGCTCTGAAGGCTCTTCGGAAAGAGTTGGCCCCGGAGATTCGGGCCAAACAGATCCAGAATTTCGATTTACGAAAAGACCTGGCTATTATAGCGGCAATCGGCGAGAACATGCGGGGGACACCGGGAATTTCAGGGAAACTATTCAGTGCCCTCGGAGCTGCGGGAATCAACATCCTGGCGATCGCCCAGGGTTCTTCAGAAACGAACATCTCTTTTGTCATCGAAAAAGCGGGAGAGCCGGAAGCCCTCAAAACGATTCATCAGACCTTTCTTGGCCAGATATCATGAGCGGTGATTCAATTGCCGTATTTGCGCCGGCTACCGTCGCGAATGTGGCCTCAGGTTTTGATGTGCTGGGGTTTGCCTTAGAGCGTCCCGGTGACACGGTAATATTGAAAAAAATTGTAGAGAAGCGGGTCGACATCCTCGCCGTGGAGGGAGATGACGGTCAGCTTCCCCGGGATCCGGAGAGAAACACCGCCACGGTGGCGGCTCGGCATTTTCTCGAAGCGATAGGTTTTCCCTTCGGTTTGGAGGTCACTCTGCGCAAGCAGATGCCCATGAGTTCCGGGTTGGGAAGTTCCGCGGCCAGCTCTGTAGCCGCGGTCTATGCAGCGAATGTCTTGGCCGGAAGCCCTTATACCGTTCGAGAGCTGCTGCCCTTTACCATGAAGGCAGAGGAAGTCGCTTGCGGATTCGCCCACGCCGACAACGTTGCCCCCGCTCTTCTCGGCGGTTTCGTATTGATACGCAGCTACGATCCCCTCGATGTGGTGCAGCTTCCCGTACCCTCCGGCCTGTCCGTTGCCACTGTTCATCCTCATACGGAGATCAAGACCGAGGATGCCCGTCGAATTCTCAAAAAGGAGATCCGCTTGAGCGATGCAGTGCGGCAGTGGGGCAACCTGGCAGCCCTCGTGGCGGCCCTGTACAAGGGCGATCTGGAGTTGTTGAGCCGATCCCTGCAGGATGTGGTAGCCGAGCCCAGGCGGGGTTTGCTGATCCCGGGGTTTGTCAAAGTCAAAGAGGCGGCCGTTGAAAACGGTGCTTTGGGTTGTTCGATCTCCGGTTCCGGACCTTCTCTGTTTGCTCTGTGCGCCTCGATGGAGAAGGCTCAGAAAGTAGGTACAGCGATGAAGCAGGCCTTCGAAGAGGTGGGGCTGGACAGCGATGTGTATCTGTCTCGGATCAACGAAACGGGACCTGTGATCCTTGAGGGGCAAACGCAGGGACAGGGGGATAGGTGACCTTCGTCAGTACCCGGGCCGGGAAAAGACCCGTTACTTTCCGGGAGGCGGTGTTTTCCGGATTAGCTCCGGATGGAGGGTTATACGTCCCCACCAAGCAGGCTGATCTTGGTTTGCGAATTCGAGGGTTTTCAAAAAAAATTACCTTCCCAGAACTTTCCGAGATCCTGATCGGTGACCTGCTCGAGGGAGAGTTGAGCCGGGAGTCGGTGCATCGGGTTGCCGAGAGAGCCTTCACCTTTGCGCCGGCCCTGCAGCCCCTCGAGGAAGGTCTGACCCTGCTCGAACTGTTTCACGGGCCTACCTGTGCGTTCAAGGATTTTGGCGCTTCGTTTCTGGCAGCGGTGATGGAGGAATTCCTTCTCCAGGAGGCACGCCAGGCTGTGATTCTGGTCGCTACTTCCGGAGACACCGGCAGTGCCGTGGCACGCGCCTTCCACCGAAAAGAAAGCATCGATGTAGTTATTCTTTATCCCTCGGGACGCGTCAGCGCGCTGCAGGAGCAGCAGTTGACCACTGTCGGAGGAAACGTCACTGCCCTGGAGATACAGGGCAGTTTCGATGACTGTCAGAGGCTGGTAAAGGAAGCGTTTGTGGATTCCCGGTTGCGGGAACGTCTTGTATTGAGCTCGGCCAACTCGATCAATCTGGGACGGCTCATTCCCCAGGGCTTCTACTACATCTACGGAACCTGCCGGCTTCAGCGTGCCACGGATGAACAGCTTCTGATTTGTGTTCCCAGCGGCAATTTCGGCAACCTCACCGCCGGGGTCTATGCCTGGCAGTGGGGAATGCCGGTGGATGGTTTTATCGCCGCTACAAACGTCAATGATGTGATTCCTGAGTATCTGATGACAGGGCAGTTCAGGCCGCGGCGCTCTCAAAAAACCATTTCCAACGCCATGGATGTGGGCAATCCAAGCAACTTTGAACGCCTTTCTGTAGTGTTCGGGGGCAGCTTCGAGAAGATGAGGGAATTGATACGGGGAATTCGGATCACCGACCAGGAGACCCGCGAGACCATGAGCCGGGTATATCGGGATACCGGTGTTCTAATCGATCCCCATACCGCTGTAGGGGTGCTCGCCTCCCGCAGGGTTCGCAGGGATTCGGGGTTTTCCGGACAGATTCTGACTCTGGCTACGGCCCACCCGGGCAAGTTTATTGACATCGTTCAGGAAGCCACGGGAGTCACCCCCGATCTACCCGCCACCTTGAAACACGTACTCTTAAAAAAGAAACAGGCGATAACTCTCCAGCCCGACCTGGAAGTTCTCAGAGAATTCCTACTCGAACGCTACGGGTAGCTGTCAAGAGGGATGAGCGTCGACTTGTTCGCTTCCCACCAGCAGCTAATTCAACATGCGCCAGGAGTATTTTTTCCCGTCCTTGCGGCGATAGGGATTGGCCTTGTTTTTGCGGTAGGTCCGGTAGACCTTGCAGGCCTCGTAGAAGCCCTCAGGGCTCCAGTAGGAGGCGGACAGGTCGGCTCGATACAGCTCCAGGAGCAGAGGGAACAGGGGCGAATCCATAATGCGTTCGGAGCGATAGATGGGAAGCTGTTTCAAGGCCGCCGGCATCATATGGTAGCGTACGAGAAAGGTCACTTGCTGGATGAGTGACAAATCGAAACCGATACGGCCGAGAAAACCGGAAGCGATCTTCGAACCCAATTCGGCGTGTCCGTCGAAGGCGCGTTCCGGGGTGCTCGAGGCCACGGGTTTGCCGATATCGTGAAGCAGGAGGGCGAGGGAAAGTACCGGATCGGTGCCCTTTCGGTACTTGAAGGTCTCCAGGGTGTGTTCCCATCCGTTTCCTTCCGGATGATAGTCCTTATGGTGAGGAATGCCCGACATCTTCTGAAGCTCCGGCCAGTAGGCCTCTATGAAGCCGCTTCTGTACAGGAGGGACAGTCCTTTGTGGGGATTTCTTCCCGACAGCACGGATACGAGGAGCTCCCGCTGGAAGCCGGCATCCGGTTCTGCGAAGGGGGGTTCAAGGGGATAGGCCTCAGGATCCACCTCGTAGTGATACCGGGAGGTCAGAATCGCCGCTTCCGCCAGATAGAGTAGAGACGATCCTCCATTCTGCCGAACCAGTTGCTGTTTGCGCAGATCGGCATACACGGCAAGAGGATCGAGGAACACATCCCGATCAGGGTCGTAGAGAAGTTCCTGGACGGTGAAGGGTCTGGGTGCAAGGACTACCTCCTCATCGTAGCAACGCAGTAGGTAGCGTTTCTTGTCCCGGCGGATCAGTGCTTCTTCGTAAACTAAACCGGGATACTCCAGATCCTCGAATGTGCCGGCAAGATTGATCAGGGAGGAGTCGGTCAGCAGATATGACAATGTCCCGGAAGGAACGCGAAAGTATCGGTCCAAGGCCGAAGTGTTGCTGTAATACACCTTATAGCCGGATTCTCTCAGGGTCTCGATGGGAGATTTCATGACGATCCTTTTGGCAAACGGGACTGCCGGGCCCGCGGGTCTTCTGTATATAAAATAGTTATTTTTAAACCATTGGTCTACGGTAAGCGCGGACTCCCCCTCAGGAGACCGTTTTGGGAGGGATCTTGTCAAATCCTGTGTAGGGAATGAGTTTTTTTGGAATGCAAACCGAACCGTCGGCCTGCTGATGGTTTTCCAGGATAGAGATCAGAGCTCGGGAGATCGCCACGGCTGTGCCGTTGAGCATGTGCACGAATATGTTCTTTCCTTCTTCCTTGAAGCGTATAGCCAGTCTTCTGGCCTGATAGTCTGTACAGTTGGAAGCGCTGGTAATCTCTCCCCAGTCTCCTCCCTCCCCCCGCCCGGGCATCCAGGCCTCCACGTCGAATTTGCGGTACGCCGGTCCGCCGAGTTCCCCGGTACAGGTGTCGACCACACGGTAGGGGATCTCCAAGCCTTGAAAAATCCTCTCCTCCAGCTCGAGGAGATACTGATGCATCGCTTCGGACTGATCGGGTTTGCAGAAGATGAACATCTCCACTTTGCTGAACTGGTGTACCCTGTACAGCCCCTTGGAATACTGTCCGGCCGCCCCCGCCTCCCGGCGGAAGCAGTGAGAGATACCGGCCATCTTGATGGGAAGCTTGCCCGCATCGAGTATTTGTCCGGCATAGTATCCGCCAAGGGTGATCTCGGCTGTACCGACCAAACAGGTGCCGGTTCCCTCCAACGTGTAGATATTGGACTCTTCGCCCCGGGGGTTGAATCCGATTCCTTCGACCACCTCTTCCTTGGCGATATCCGGAGTGATAGTCAGCACAAATCCTTCGCTCTGTAGAATATCCAAAGCATAGCGGGTCAGGGCCAATTCGAGGAACACCGCCTCGTTCTTCAGATAGTAGAACCTGGGACCGCTGACCCTGACCGCTGTCTCGAAGTCGATCAGGTCGAGCTCTTGCGCCAGCTGAAGATGATCCTTGGCCGGGAAGGAAAAGGTCTTTGGCCGGCCCCAGCGCTTAAGCTCCCGATTGTCCTCATCCCCCTTCCCAATGGGGGCTCCAGGATGAGAAAGGTTGGGAATCTTGGTGACTTCCGAGTGCAGTTCCGACGTTATCTGTTCCAGTGTCTGTTCGATGCCGGAAATCTGCCCTTTAAGACTTTTCCCCTCCTCGATCAGTGCCTGCCGCTTTTCAGGATCGAGTTTCTGCTTCATAGCCTGGGCATTGAGGTTTCGACGACGGCGTAGAGATTCGCTTTCCTGAAGAAGTTGATTGCGCCGGTCGTACAGCTCGACAGTGCGCCGGGGATCCGCGATCACCTGTCGATTAGCGGTGTTCTCGATAACCTGGTCGAGGTTTTCTCGGATATACTTGAGGTCCAACATGGTGGAGATATTAAATCGTACGAGGGAAGTTGACAACAGGGCAGACAGGATCTGTTCTCTCGAAGCCGGGTGAGCCGCGGTTGATCAGCGCTTGTTTCCGCGAGGTCCCCGGGTCGGTTTGCCCCGAGTCCCGTGGACCATCTTACCCTCCTGCTTGAGCAATGTCCGGATCGGCTCCTTAGGCTTGCTCTCCTTCTGGTTGGGTGATTTCTTGTGCTTGTTCTTCATTGGATCTCCCTCTAGTCAATGGTAATGATAGTACCCGGCGTTGGCAAATTAATTATTCTTCGTGTACAGTATTTTTAATGCTCTACGTCGTAGCGACGCCAATCGGGAATCTCGAAGATATTACCGGCCGAGCCCTGCGGGTCCTGGGAGAGGTGGATCTGGTTGCCTGCGAGGATACCCGCCAGACTCTGAAACTCCTGAATCGTTACGGGCTCAAGACTTCTCTGACTCCGTTTCACACCCACAACATGAAAAAAGTTGCTCCCCGATTGCTGCGGCTTCTCGAGCAGGGTAGAAGTATCGCTATAGTCACAGATGGGGGCACTCCGGGGGTCTCCGATCCTGGATCCTATTTGGTGTCCCTGGCCCGGGACAAGGGCCTGGAAATCATTCCCATTCCTGGTGCTTCCGCTTTATCGACGCTTCTGAGCGTCAGCGGGGCTGCCACCGGTAAGGTAAGCTTTGCAGGATTTCTCTCCCCAAAGGGTGGCAGGCGAAGGAATCAGCTGAAAACCCTGCTCGAACGCGGGGATGGGGTGGTTCTTTTCGAATCTCCCCATCGAATTTTGAAGCTGCTGGCTGATTTGCAGGTGCTGGCCCCCGACAGGATGTGCCTGATCGGGCGGGAGATGACAAAAGTGCACGAGGAATTTTTACAAGGTTTTCCAGGAAAGCTCTTGACGGAACTGGAGGGAAGGACGAAAATTAGAGGTGAGTTTAGTCTGTTCGTTATGCCCGATAAAAAGCATCAAGTTGAACTAAAAGCATGACGATACTGATAATTGAAAGGAATACGGCTGGCGATGACGATTGAACGAATCGGACCTACGGATCCGGTACAGAGCTTCAAAAAGACAAAGCCCGCGGACAAGCCTAAGAAGAGCCAAGGGGCGGACTCTATCAATCTCAGCGAAGAGGCCAAGAGCAAGGCCGAAGTCTATCAAGCTACGGCCATGGCCAAACAGGCACCGGAGATCCGTTGGCAGCTCGTTGAGGCCGCGAAGAAGAAATTGCAGGATCCCTCCTATATTTCAGACAAGGTTATAAATTCGGTGGCCGATCGCCTGATGGAATATTTCGAAATCACCTGACCCCGGCCCAGGCGGGCTAAGAATATAAAAACAATGGGCGGAGGGTCCAATCATGGGCCTTCCGCTTTTTTTAGTGTTGTAAGGAGCGAGCCACAAGATGCCTGACATATCCTTTTCGATCCCCACAGACGTACGTTTTGGTTTGGATGTAGTAAACAGGATCGCCGCCGTTGTCGGTAGTTACGGAGAGCGGGTGTTGCTGGTTACAGAGGCGATCCTCTACGAAGGTAAGGTAATCGACAGAATCCAGGCTTTGTTCGAGAAGAAGGGGATTCAGTACATCGTTTTCGACGAAGTTGTTCCCCACGCCACCAGCGTGATCGTTGATGAAGGAGTCAACCTGGCTCGAAGCGCTCGGGCTGAGATTGTTATCGGGCTGGGCGGTGTGCGCACTCTCTCGGTAGCCAAGTGCATTGCGATGGTGGCGCCGGGAGATGTGGATATGGATGAATATTTGGCCGGGGTTCAGCCTACAGGGGAGCCTCTGGCCTATATAGCCATTCCTACCACCTGTCGGGATCCCTTTCTCCTTGTGGATGAGTACCTGGTCACCGACGGGCGGGATCGCAGTGCCAAGATCGGTCGCACTCAGAGGCGGATCACCAAAGCGGTGATCGTTGATCCCAAGCTCACCGCAACCTTACCGCCGAAATATACGGCTACCACTTTGATGGACACCCTGCTAAGCGCCGTAGAGGGATATCTATCCTCGCGAAGCAACTTTCTCTCCGACACCTTCTTTTTACGCGCCTGCGAGCTGGTCGGCAAGATCATCGGTCAGCTGGTCGACCAACCCGACGATCTCAGAGTACGGATGAACGCCTCCATGGCCGGTCTGCTCACGGCCATCGGTTTGACCATGAGCAAGAGCGGTGTAGGTACGGCCCTGGCCTACGCGATCAACGGAAACTTCATGGTTCCCAAATCCTGGATATCCTCGATCATGCTGCCCCATGTTATGGAGTTCTACTCCGGTATAGCATCGGAGAAACTCAATCGCGTGGCGGGATTCCTGGGAGAAGATGTTAACGAAGCAGCGCCGGTAGAGGGCGCGGGTCGGGCCGTCGAAGCGGTTCGCCGGATCATCGGTTCGCTGGGTTTGCCGACCCGGCTGCGTGATTTTGATCTCAACCTGGACGATATGGTGGATATCGCAAGCATTGCCCGGAACTTTGACATGATGAACTACTTGCCCCGGTCCATCTCGGCGGAAGACCTGTACGAACTCGTTAAATCCTCCTATTAGGTACCAATTCTTAGGTTCGTGATAGCGATCGAGAAGCTGTATACCCTGCCTCGCAAAACCCGATTGCGAAAGATCGTGCTGCTGCTGCAAGTTGAGGAGTTGGAGCTGGATGCGGGTCGGGAGCCACATGGGGAGTATCTGCTCTCATTGTGCAAAATGCTTGTGCAGGATCAAAAGTGCGGTCCGGCATTGTGTTCGGCCGCCGAAGCTTGCGAGCATCTTTTTGCTCAGAACGAAACAGAGGTAGCTACACTGCGGCGGGAAATCAACCGGCTACGCCACGCTCTTTTACGCTACCTTGGAGCAGAACCGGCCGAATGGGATCTACTGAAGCCCACGTCGCAGGATTTGGATCCTACCGCCAGAACGATCCTGCCCAGCGAGGTGTATCTGGAAGAGATTCGCTCTCCCTTCAACGTGGGGTCCATTTTTCGTTCCTGCGAAGCCTTCGGAGTCAGCCGTATTCTGCTGTCCCCGAGCACAGCCTCTCCTCTGCACCCCCGCGCTCTGAAGTCGGGCCGGGGAGCCACCCAGATCATGTCCTGGCGCTTTGCCGAGCTGGCCGAGATAGCGCATTTGGAGGGTGTGTTTGCTCTGGAGCTGGGTGGCACGCCCCTGGAGGAGTTTCGCTTTCCCGAGCGGGGAGTCATGCTGGTCGGTTCGGAGGAGCTCGGATTGAGCCCTGAGGCACTCAACCTTGCCGGCAGACAGGCGGGTCGTATCTCCATCCCGATGGCCGGGGCCAAGCGCTCTCTCAATGTAGCGGTGGCGGTGGGAATTGTCCTACAGGCCTGGTACGGGCAGCTACGAGTCGGCAAAGCGGACCGACCGCCACGGTAGAAAAGAGGCGTACCAGCGCTCCGAATACTGCCACAACCGTACCTCTCTTCCCCTGACGAGCTTGTTCAGCATTGGATCGATGGTTTTCAACATCCCCTGAGGTACATCCCGCAGCGAGCCGAGCAAGATCGAACGGGGCAGCAAGGCGGAAAGCTCACGGTCGGGCAGGAAGGCGAAGTGCTGCTGCCCGTTAGGTTCGAACACTGTGAGCCGCACTTTCAGGCGGCTGCCCTCGATGACCGGGCGTACCGTTTCGACTCGTCCTTTGTGTCTGTCCATAATAAAACCCCCGTTATCCTCAACGAGGGTTTTGTCTACGATGCTTCGAGTCTTCTGAGATTTTTTGGAGTTTTTTCGCGTTCTCCTGATCAGCCCTCTGAGCCGTCAGCTCGGATTCAGGAGGATCTCGTGCCTTATATTGGCTGATTTCGCCAACGTGGTATGCACACCGCAGTACTTGTCCAGCGACAATTTGACGGACTTTTCGATCTTGTCCCGGTCCAGCTCTTTTCCGTAGAAGATGTAGCGGATCACGATGTCCGTATACACCTTGGGATGCTCCTCGCCTAGTTCACCCTCAACCTCCAGAGCGAACTTTTCGAAGGGCATTTTCATCTTGCCCAGCAGCGATACCACGTCCATACCGGTGCATCCTGCCAGAGCGGAGAGAAGCAGGGCTTTGGGACGGGGTCCCCGATTCTTTCCTCCGAACTCCTCGTCGGCATCAATCGTGAAATGATGGCCGTCCAGCTCGACATCGAAGGCCATTTCATTCGTCCAGGTTACAACCGTATTGTGAGCCACAACTTCCTCCCGTCTCGACGCCACCTCTATGAAGAACTACCGCCTCAGGGCGCGTTCGATTTCCGGCTGGTTGAATCCTACAATAATCTTTCCGTGAACATCAATGACGGGCACGCCCATCTGACCGGATTTGCGGACCATCTCTTCCGCTTTTCTCTGATCCGCCGCCACGTTGTACTCCGTAAAGGGGATATGGTTTTGCTGGAAGTACTGCTTTGCTTTTACACAAAATCCGCAGCTTGGGGTTGAATACACCGTTACAGACATGATTCTCCTCCTGATTGTATTCTATCACAGTTTTAAATAATAGAAAAATTACTATATAGCAATTAGAAAGTCAAGAGTCTGGATCCTGTTTCGTGACCCCCGTCTTTGCCTCTCTCGGCTCTTTGTTCCAGCAGATGGAGAATAAACAGCAGCGCTGCCCCGAGAAGGGAAAGTGCGAAGCATAGCGGCCAGATGCTGCGGTTCAAGCCCCTGTAAGTTTTGAGATAATTGCGTATGCCCATGTAATCCGATTAGTGCGTGTTTATCCTCCGGGGCGAGGGTATTAGAATCGAGACCGCTGGTGGTCGAAGGCACCCGCCAGTCGGTCCTGTATACGGGTAAGCTGTTCCTTGGTCTGAATCCCGAAATCTCCCAGGACCCAGCGCTCGATTTGATCGTAGATGATCAGTTCCCGTTCCAAGTCGGTCAAGGCGTTGGCCAGATAGACGCTGAACACGATATCTCGGTTCTCCTCTTTGCATTCCAGCGGAGAGTGATGATAGCGGATGGCATCGATCAGCTGGTCGGGGAAATTCCACTTTTCTGCGATCAGGGATCCCACTTCTGCGTGGTTCATGCCCGCGGCAAAGTTTTCCAGCATGCCGGAGGGAATCTCTTTCTCACTGCAGAAGCCTCGAATTCGCTCGAGCAGGTCGGGATGAAGAGAGGCCAGGATTATCTTGCCGAGATCGTGCAGAATGCCCCCGACGTAGACGTCGTCGAGGATCTCCTTACGACGGCGGAAACTCTTAGCCAGGTTGTAGGCGTAGAAAGCTGTGCGGTAGGAATGTTGCCACAGGCTGCGCATTTCCTGGTATTTCTGGCCCAAGATCTTCTGCGTTCCATGGGTGTACAGCAGGTTCCGTACACCCTTCATACCCACCAGTTTGACCGCCTCGACGATGTTGTCGACCCGCTTGGGTAGCATGAATTGGGCCGAGTTGACCAGCTTGAGCAGATCCGCGGTCAAAGTCGGATCGGTGGAGATCTGACGGGCGATGTCGGTAATTTCCGATTCCGGATCGGAGATCAAGCGCTGCAGATGCAGGATATTGTCGGGAAACTGTGGAAGTTCCTTGACTTCTTGGATGATTTGCTGGGTCAGTACATCCATCTTCTCCACCTGAATCTCGGTGAAGGGAATATTCAGGGTGGCCACGGTCTCTCCATCTTCCACGTCGATCGAGAAGGAATCCTCGTCGAGACCGATCTTTTTCAGCATCAGGATCAGGATGACGATTCCCAGCCCCGCCCCTTCTGTCTGGTCGAGCACTGTAGCAAAGGCCTCCTCCATGCTGGTGAAGGCACGGGAGCGGGCGATCCTGTCGAAGATGCGGATCTGCTCGATCTTGGTGATTTCCACGTTGTTGCGTACGGAAATCGAAAACGTCTTTTCCCGCGTGTGATATACGATCTTGAGGTACAGCCCCAATTCTTTCTGTTTCTGCAGATAGTGCTGGATATTCTCCAGGGTATCCTCTTTGAAGTTCTTCATTCCCTCCGCATAGTGTTGGGGGTTGTTCAGGTCCAGACCTTTTTCCTGAAAGTAGGCCCGCTTGGTGTTCGCCTTCTTGGCGTTTACCGCCAGCTCCCTGAGGCAGTAGGAAAGCTGATCCTTGATCTCCGGGAAGCCGAGCTCACCGAGGAAGAGGTTGAGGACCTCATCGAGGTATTCCTCCGTATCGTGAGGCAGAGTGAAGGTCTTGAAGGTCAGAGGAACGGAGTTGTGTGCTGCCCGCTTTACCTGTTCAACGTTGACTTGAGGAGGCATCGATCCATCCAACTAAATTTTTCATTAATTGAGAATATATTCCCCACATCCCGATGTCAACCCAAGGAATCCTATCCGCCTGTCACCCGATTCGTGTTGATCCCACTATCTCCTGCTGTTATAATGAGCGGCCATGATTCTCGAAGAATTCGACGCCCTGATCCGCAAAATCCTTGCTCTGGATGAGTTTTCCGGTAGCGACGCGGCTCTCAACGGACTTCAGGTAGCAAATGGCCGTGCAACCGTGGAGAAGGTGGCCTTCGCCGTGGATGCCTGCCAGGAGAGCATCCGCAGAGCCGCGGAGTGGAAAGCGGATCTGCTGTTCGTCCATCACGGCCTGTTTTGGGGAAAGCCACTGGCCGTCACCGGCGGCCACTATCAGCGCCTTCGTGCCATGATCGAGGCGGATCTGGCCCTTTATGCGGTTCACCTACCCCTGGACATGCATCCCGAGCTGGGCAACAATGCCGGTCTTGCCCGGCGCATCGGACTGCAGCAGCTCGAGCCTTTCGGCGAGTACAAGGGCATCAAGATTGGTTTCAAGGGAAGATTGGCCGGGCAGATGAGCCTCGAGCAGGTCGCAAGGCTGTGCTGTGGAGGCAAGGAACAAGGAATCAACGTTCTTCCCTTCGGTCCTGAGAACATCAGAACCGTAGGGATCGTGTCCGGGGGAGCGGCGGATGAAGCCTACCAGGCCATCGTCGAGAGACTTGATCTGTTCATTACCGGAGACGCTGATCACACGATCTATCATCACTGCCTCGAGGGTCGAATCAATGTGGTCTTCGGCGGTCACTACTTGACCGAGACCTCCGGCGTCACTCTTCTGGCGCAAAAGCTGGAAAAGGAGACCGATCTAGAGACGCGTTTTTTCGACATACCCACCGGCCTGTAATTTGCTAACATCGGAGGTATCGATTTGAGTTTGAAAAAGAAGCTTCTTCCCCTTGTGCTTACCGGGAGTGTTATTCTGGTGGATCAGATCGTCAAATGGATCGTCTCCAAGACGCTTCCCTATGGACGGCCTATTGAGATCATCGGTGATTTTTTGCGCTTTACCTTCGTGCAAAACCCGGCTCTCTCCTTCAGCATCGGCCGTGGTTTCGGGGATACGGGCCGCATCATCCTGACCATGGTGCTGCCCATGCTGGTGGTGGCGATCGTGCTGTACTACTTTCTGGCCGGGAAGGATGTCACCCAGGGCCAGCGATGGATTCTAGCGGCGATCGTGGGGGGCGGATTGGGGAACCAGGTAGATAGGTATTTTCGCCCGGCCGGGGTGATTGATTTCATCGACGTGAAGTTCTATGGTATCTTTGGTTTTGCCAGGTGGCCCGTATTCAACATCGCCGATTCAACGGTTGTGGTTGCGGGAATCACCCTGCTGGTCAGTTATATTCTAACCGGAGTGAGAGAAAAGAATGAATAAAAAGGTCAATACGGTTCTATTCCTGCTTGGAGCCACTGTTTTCAATTTACTGATTATGTTCATCCTTATCGTAATTTTTCTCGTGCTGATCTCGGCGATCTTCAGGGATTCCTTGAATCCCAACGTGCTTTCAATCTTGATGATCGTTGTCTTTATCGGTTCGATCGCCGCCTCGTTTTTCATCTACGGACGGGTGGTGAAGTGGTTGTCCCGCAAGATCGATATGGAGAAGTATTTTCTGCCTTTGTTCCGGAGAAAGAAGTAATCCCTTCTATCAATAATCAATACCCGTCGGACAAGGAAATGTTGAGGTCTTTTTTGTACAGCTCGCCGTACACGAACCCTCGGTTCTTTAGATTGTCCTTGATGGCCTGAGGGAAGGGCATGGTACGCCAGAAGATTCCCCGCACATCTCGTTCCAGTTTCTGCGTACCCTGGCTCTCTTTTGTGATCCAGAGGATATAGTCCCGGATGAAGTAATCTTTTACATCCCCCCTCAGTCTCTGTTCCTGGAACCACTGGTAGTAGCGGCCGGTTATGCCTTCCTCCATCCAGTAGTGCTGAGCCCTCTCTTTGGCAACCTGCCAACGGAGGTCTGCAAGTGCGGAGATTACCGCTGTTTCTACGTCCTTGGGAAAGAGGGGTAAGGCGATCCGCCCCCGGCTGGAGGCACGGTTGTAGCGTTCGAAAGGTTCCCAACAGATACCGGTGTCCCCGTAATTGGGCAGCAACATGATATAGGGTACGATACGGCTGGTCTGACCCTTGAAGGTCCGCTCGAATATTCCCGAATCCAGCGATTCGACCTTGGCCATGAAATTGATTACGTTTTCCCGTGTGCACATTTCCCGGATGTTGGGGCGGAAGTACTGTTTCATCAGAATGGGAAAGTGATTTCCCTGTCGACCGACACACATCTTGGACATCTGCCGCACCGACTGAAACTCGCTGATCACCACACCACGGTCCACGGCTAAGTCCACACCATCGGCTTTTTCTTCAAGCTCTCGAAGCTCGTCGTCCATGTTATCGAGGGTGTTGTAGGACACCTTGATGTCCCTGTCCAGATTGCTGAGCTGCCGAAGGATCGTGTTGACCTGGATGATCGCTTCCCGCTGCTCCGGGCTGAATGCGTCTTTCAAACCTCCGAACTCCGGGCGGGTCTGGTGGCGAACTACCGTCTGAATCCGGTTCAGTAAATTTGATTCCAGCTCGTCTAACTGGCCGATCTTGTTCTGAAGCAAGGTCAGTTCGGCCTGGCGTTGTCCCCTGCGCTTCTCCACGATCTCCACGGTTTTCTGATTTTCGTCCAACCGGGCTCGTTTGACCTCGTCGGTTGCAGAAGGCCGGATCGATCCCTGGGCGATCTTGGTCAGCCACTCATCCACGTAGTGGATCGGTTCATCTGTTTTGTTTTCGTAGATGATCCGGCTGATCACATCCCGCTGTTCCGCGGAGATCAAGGTAGGGGAGAGAATCCCGAAGCGCAGGAGCAGCCGTTTTGGTAGCGGCATTTTAGGTGACACTTTGGCCGCTACCCGTTGGGCCACCTCCCAATAGGCGGTCGTGAGGCGGGCACGATATACGGATTTGTCTTTTGGATCCTTCGCCGTAGCGAACTGGGTGAGCAGCTGATGCACCCGTCGCCCGGCTTCTCGTTCATCGGCTAGAAGATGTTTATAGTAGTTCTTGTCTTTGAAGTAAGGTTTAGGCTTATCTTCCAGTTTCGTCTGGATATCGAAGCTCTTTCTGGTAAGATCGACGTCCTCAGGGCCCTTTTGTTCCACCTGAGTCTCTCCGGTGAACAGAGCGGAGAACTCGGGTTTCTTAGCTCGAGTTTCCGCTGTGATCCCCATGAGATTGGCAATATCCGGATCCAGCTGTCCTGAGGTGAAGTCGTTAGCCATCGGTATTGGAGGCGACGGGAATCGAACCCACGACCTCGTGAATGCCATTCACGCGCTCTAGCCAACTGAGCTACGCCCCCGATCGTTGAATGAATAATAGTAATGCTTCCGCCCTTTGTCAATACAAGTGGACAAACGACAAGGACAAACTGGACTGGTCCGTCCTTGGGTTCATCACCGTTGAAAGGTGTCGGACCTAGTGGTCAACAGCCTTCGCTATAAAGCCGAGAATGAAAATAAGGTGTACATTGATAGTTGTAGATTGAAAAAGCTATTGACACTAAATCCTTGGTAATGTTATAGGGATAGACTATGTTGAGCTGTTTTCAGGGAGGCACCGTGGTACAGAGCCTCTCCAGCATCGATAAGTTCGACGCTATCAAAGAGCTGATTCATAAGGCTCCTGTTTTTGCCGGGCTGGGTTGCCGGGACAAGCTCGAGGAAGCCGTGGTCCAACGGGAAAAGATACTCTCTACGGGCCTGGGGCGCGGTGTCGCCGTGGCTCATGGCACCACCGACACCATCGATGAGATCGTGATCGCCCTGGGAATCTCCCAGGAGGGGATCGATTTTGATTCTTTCGATCACGCTCCGGTACACCTGCTGTTTGTCATCACCAATCCTCCGGGTAGGCAGATGGAGTACCTGGTTGCCCTCTCTGCCGTGACGCGGCTGGTACGGGATGAAACGTTTCGAGAAGCCCTGCAGGCCAGGGTACCTACCCGTGAAATCGAACTGAAGATCTGCAAAGCCTTCAGCGATTGCCTGGACAGGTACGGCAAACTCTCCAACTAAATCCTCCGTTGATCATTTCGAGCGCGTCCACGGAATTGTGGTGGAGCGTTTCTAAGCTTCCAGCTTCTTCACTTCCTCAAGTATGCGCGCCCCGTCGATTGGGTATGTGCCGAACTCCCTGCCCAGGCTGAAGAGTGAGAGGATGTTCTTCGCAGGCATGTTTGCTTGAATGTTGTGCCCCGAAGAGAAGATATACCCTCCACCCGGGGCCAGATCTCTGATCCGCTTCAGCGTGTCGATGCTCAGCTCCGCCTCTGATTTATGAAATAGACCCTGGTTGTTTGTCCCCCCGTGGAATCCTATCCTGTCACCGAATTCCCTCTTGATCTTTTCCGTGTCTTCGTTGTCTTTGGCGGTTGGCTGTAGAGGATGGAGGACGTCTACTCCGATCTCGATCATATCGGGAATCACCCAATACACGGAGCCGCAGCAATGATAGGCACACCTGGCTTGGGTTTTTGTTTTCAGGTGTGCGATCAATTTAGCCAGCCGGGGCTTGAACACCCGCCGAAACGTCTCAGGGCTGTAAAAACAGCCCCTCTGAGCACCCCAATCGTCTCCTACCCAGAAGAACTCGATATACTCCCCGATCTGCTCCAGGATACCTCCCCCAAAGGCCATCATCCACTCCAGAATCGCATCGAGAAGGTGCTCCTGGATCGGAGAGCTCTCCGCCGTGTCGATGATCGAATCCTCCAAGCCTCTCAAGATCCAGCGCAAGTAATCCATGCAGATCATAGCCCCGGAAACCAGAGCATAGTCGCTGGACTCGTAGAGCTTCTTCGCCCTGCTACGCATCCCCTCAAACCGGGTAGAGTGATCGGGGTCGGGGAAGCTGTAGGCTTTCACCTCCTCGAGGCTTTTTCCCTTCAAGGGAGGAAGAACGCAGTCGGCGTAGTAACCGACTCGCTTGAAGGTTGAGCCGAACTCGTCTTTCCAGGTGCCGTCCGGATTCTCCCTGTACTCCCACCAATGCGGTGCCTTCGGGTACAGGTAACGGGTGTCAACCCCCAGCGCTTCGAGAACCTGGTCGCTGTTGAGAACGATCCTCTGTACAGGATCCAGGATGACCACATCCTCCTGCAGATCAAGTGCTTCCAGCAGGTTTTGATAAGCCACTTCGTGGATGCTTGAAACGATTCCGTTGTTGTCGATAGGTATCCGGTCGGGTTCGTGATGGTTCAGCGCCTTCCTGACTCTTTCTCTTGAGGTCACGATGCCCTCCTAAACGCTTTGTGCCTTCAGCCTGCAAGAGATCTTACCTTTATACAGCAGGCGGTAGGGATTCGACTCCTGTCCCGGAATCAGGCCCTCTGCACCTGTTTTTCTATGACCAGATCGAGCAGCACGGAGAACATGATCACGAAACCAAACGCCATATAGGTCCATTCGTAGGGCAGCCGCGCGATGACCAGCGCGTTTTCGATGATCATGATGATCAAGGCACCGAGAAAGATCCCCACCATGCTTCCCCGGCCCCCGCGCAAGGAGGTGCCCCCCACCACTGCGGCGGCGATTGCTCTGAGTTCCCATCCGGTACCGACCCGGGAGGAAAAGGCGGCCAATCTGGTTGTCTGAATCACTGCAGCGAAAGCGCAGAGGCAGCTAACGATCATGAAGCAGACAATCTTGACCAAATCCGTGTTGATGCACATCGACCGCGCCGCCATCTTGTTATCTCCTGTGGAGTAGATCCAATTGCCGAAACGCCGCTTGTGAAGCACCGCCCAGAGAACAATGGCGGCGATCAGAAACCAGATACCCTGAGCCGGGAAATAGCCCCCCAGCTTTCCCGTAGTCAGGGCTTGAAATGCGGTGAACTCCGTGGTCTGCGCCGGGCGCATCGTTCCTTCGGAGAGGATCAGGGTCAGCCCCCGCCAGAACATCATACCCCCCAGAGTCGTGATGAAAGACACGATCTTCCCCTTCACCGTGATGAACCCGTGGAGCATTCCAACCAGAGAGCCGCATACCAGCGTGATCAGGG
>CAZSBH010000075.1:0-19667 GCA_964604845.1 uncultured Spirochaetaceae bacterium | reverse complement strand
CAGTGATGCCCGCAGTGCAGCGGTTTTCGATTCCCGAGAACCCGAGATGACCGGTTTCCTCGCCGCCGAGCGGTACAATCAGATGCTTGGCTACGCCCTCTATGCGAGCCGCTGCAGGCGGGAGCAGCTTCTCGGCTTTCTCGGGCAGGAGCCGATCTCCTGCAGCGGCTGTGATGTCTGCGACGGCCGGGTCCTGCAGCAGGCGGACGGAGAGGCGCAGATTCTTGAGCTCGTCTCCAGAAACCGCCGGCGTTTCACCACGCTCCAAGCGGTGCTGGTGCTGCGGGGTGTAAAGAGTTACGAGGTAGTGCGTAGAGGCCTGGCCTCCTACTACGGATTCGGACTGCTGGCCGGCTGGCAGGAGGAGGAAATCGAGGAGGCCCTGGAGAACCTCCGACGCGGCGGGGCGATCAGGGTGCTGAAGCGGGGCTTTTGGAAGGATCGGATCACGCCTGGACAGCCTGTCGGCCTTTCGAACCCGCCTGGGAAACAGTAGGGTTCGATAAATGATTCGTCACTTCGAATTTCACTTTCCGCCGTGCTGCTATCTATTGGGATTTGTCACATACAACCGGCTGTTATCCACACACCTCACCCTGCACATGTTCGGTTTCCTTTGGCTCAGTATCGAACTCGAATTCACGCGTCACGGGTTTTGGCTTACCGATATAATACCCCTGTGAGAACTCTATTTTTAACTTCTTTACTTGGGTTAAAAGAGTTTCTGATTCTACAAACTCAGCAATCGTTTTTATCCCCACTTTTTTCGTGAAGTCAACGATATTCTCTACAATCAGCCGTGAATTTCTTTCCTGATCTATGTATCTGATCAGAGATCCATCGATCTTTAAAAAATCTACATCGAGGCGGATTAGATAATCAAAGTTCGAGTACCCTGTCCCGAAGTCATCAATCGCAACCTGGCAACCCCTCTGCTTCATCTCCTTGATAAAGCGGGAGACAATATCTAAATTCTTTATTCCTTCTGATTCGGTTATTTCAAAGCACAACCGAGAAAAGATGTTAGGATTCTCGGTGTAGATTCGGTCTATATAATCCCTGACCGATTGGTCCAAAATATCTTCAAACGACAGATTGATAGAAACGGCAGTAGGATTCGTCAACAGGAATTCTGTTGCTCTTATCAACATTATTTTAGTGATTCTTGTATGAAGTTTGGATTTTTTGGCAATATCCAAGAAGAAGTGGGGGCTTATGATTTCGCCCTCAGCGTTGATAAGACGTACTAAAGCCTCATACTTTACGATTTCTCCGGTCTTATTATCCATGATCGGTTGATAGAAGGGCACTACGCGGCCTTTGTCGAGGGCATCGGTGAGCACATTGGCCCACTTGATGTTTTCCTCATACTGCCTTTGTGTATCTAGTGCCTCCTCATAAAAAAGGAAGCTCGCATTGGTGCTTTTGGCGGTTTTTAAGGCAATGTCGGCACAGGCGAAGAGCTTCTCTACTCCGACTTGATCAGCTATAGCAATCCCCATGCTGGCACGAAATCGGATTTCTATGTTCTGATAGACGCATTTTTCATGGCGGAGAAATCGGTTTATCAGATTTGCAATGTTGGTAAGAGATTTTTGAAATCTGGTGTCTTCCCCTTTCTGGATTAGTACGGCGAACTCGTCTGCACTCAGCCGGTATACCCCCGTGGCGGAACCCGGCAGGATCTGGTTCAGCTTATCGGCCGCACATTGAAGTACTCTATCCCCAGCACGGTATCCGTAGGTCGCATTAATCTCTTTGAAATCATCAATATTAACAAGTAACAGAGCCGGTGAATTGGCTTCGGAAATATGTCTTAGAAGAAGGAGTCGATTTGGTAGGTGAGTCAGCTGGTCATAATAGATACGATCTCTCATAAGAGAATCCAACCGCTCCTTCCGAGCTTCGACTAGGTAGGAAATAGCACTTATCAGAATCAGAATGGCAAAACCTAAGAATAAAAGAGAGGGGGACACCGAAGTTGTGATGAGATTTAGGAGAATAAGGATCGTAAGGATCCCATAGCCTGTGTTGAGAGCAAGCACCCACTGTAAACCTTTTCGTTTTCCGTGTAGGAAATACGCTACGGGTGGAAAGACACACATGAAAAGGATTCCGAGGTTATTTAAGCCCACTGAGTAAAGACCCAAAGAAGCCAGTAGAGAGAGGAACAGGATACCGCTTGAAAGCTTCAACTTTCCAGTTTTTTGTACAAGTACGAAGCTGCCCATAAAAAAAATAGGAGGGGGGATGTAGAGATAAATTAATGAGGACCTAGAGGTAAAGAGATTTATCATCAAGAAGATGAAGGACAGTACAAATCCAACAATACTAGTTACGTTAACAAATACTAGCTTGCTGATGGGTTCATACGTCTCGAAATCATCAGGTAATTGCACGTGGAAAAATCTCACCAATTCATTTATCGTCTTAGCGAGCCTTTATTTCAAGTCTATTCCGGTATGGTTGCATTTTCAACGACGGAGGGGATCGATGGATGCAGGCACTGTTGAAATGGCTGTCTTTGTGGCCGCGCTTCGCTCGCAAGCATGGACGGTCTTTTCTCCTATTGAGTGTGACCAAATATACGGATTTTGGAAACTCAACCACTATGGGTCTGGATAAACCGGATATCCGAACCGTGATCCATCTTGATGTTCGCTACTCTCCGGAGGTTTACTTGCAAGAGACGGGTCGGGCGGGCCGAGACGGCAGGCCGGTAGAGGCCACGCTCTAGGCGGTGCAGGTGCTGCGGTGAAGGTCCAGGTGCTGTGGATCCCTCCCTTGGTCTGAGTAACGACCTTCTTGTTTATGTCCTTCACTTCCATCATCCCCGGGAGCCATTCAACGTTTGCTTACGCCTCTTGCAGATAGCTAAAAACCTTCTCGACCGGCGCATCGATTTCGATGCTCTTCTCCACTACGGCCATTTGTCAATCCTCCTTCGATTTGTGTTACGGTAAATTCTCGTTCATTGCCGACCAGAATTCAAATCGCAGGAATTGATATCATGATCGTGGCTTGGCTACAGAGAACATCCTAATTCTTGTCTCGGTATCAATTGTGTGTGCCGTATGTGATGGAGTTCCAGCTCGTTACACCGTCTTTTCCGCGGCTATCAGAGGATATTTTTTGCAATAAATAGCCATCAAGAATCCTGATCACTTTTTTTCACGTGCAACAAACGAGCGTTGATGGATACGACCACCGTGCTCAAGGACATCAGCAATGCTCCAACAGCCGGAGAGAGCATAATACCCATGCCGTACAGCACCCCGGCAGCCAACGGAATGGCTACCACATTGTAGCCGGTAGCCCAAACTAAATTCTGGACCATCTTCCGGTAGGTCGCCTGGCCGAAAAGGATCAGGGAGGTAACGTCCTGAGGATTCGAGTTCACCAGGATAATGTCCGCTGTCTCGGCGGCTACGTCGGTCCCAGAACCAATAGCGATACCAATTTGCGCTTTGGCCAGAGCAGGAGCGTCATTCACTCCGTCGCCGGTCATAGCCACATACTCGCCTCGGTTTTGTAATTCGGCCACCTTCTCCTGCTTTTGGTCGGGAAGCACTTCAGCAAAGAACCCATCCATGCCGAGCTCCTCTGCCACCGCCTTTGCAGTCTCATGGTTGTCACCGGTGATCATCCAGCACTTGATGCCGCGTTTCTGCAGGCGGCGGATGGCCTGGTAGGATTCGGAGCGGATTGCATCGGACAGACCGATAGAGCCGATGAGTTGTCCGTCAGCCTGTACGAAGACTCGCGTCACACCGGCCTTGGGATGTGCACCTTCCGGCATCGTGATCCCCTGCTGTTTGAGATAGCCTGGACTTGCCACAGCAACATCCTTCCCATTGATTTTTCCTTCTACACCTTTGCCCTTAATGGCCTGAAAATCTTCTGCAGTTCCCGCTTTCACTCCCTGCTGTTCCGCCCGCTTCAGGATGCCCCGGGCAATTGGATGTTCCGAGTTTTGTTCCAATCCAGCCGCCAGCTCCAGAATGGATTTCTCGTCGTAGCCGTCGCTGTACACTTGTACATCCGATACTTCGAAGCTCCCCTTGGTCAGGGTACCGGTTTTATCGAACAACACGACGCTGATTTTTCGAGCGTTTTCAAAAGCGGTACGGTTACGAATAAGCAATCCGTTCTGAGCCGATTTGGAAGTGGAAACCGCCACAACCAGCGGTATGGCCAACCCCAGAGCGTGAGGGCAGGTGATGACCATGACCGTAGCCATACGGGCGATCGAAAATTGCAGGTCCCGCCCTGCCACGACAAGCCATGTGAATAATGTGACGATGCCTGCCGTGATGGCGATGACTGTGAGCCAGAAGGCGGCTCGGTCGGCCAATCCTTGGGTTCGAGATTTGGCTTCTTGAGACTCCCGCACCATATCGATCACTTTGGACAGATAACTGTCCGCCCCCGAGCTCTCCACCTGCAATTCTAGAGAACCGTCGCCGTTTATCGATCCTCCAATGAGTCGGTCGCCTTCGTCTTTTTCAACGGGCCGGGACTCTCCGGTAAGCATCGACTCGTCGACGTAGCTGTGGCCATCAATGATGCGCCCATCGGAAGGGATCTTCTCTCCAGGTTTGATAACAAGCACATCCCCCTTCTTTACTTCCGACAGGGGTATGTCTCGAATACTGTCTCCTTGCTTTCGATGAGCCGTGTCCGGCATCAACCGCGCAAGCTTCTCTAATGCACCCGAGGCCGCCAGAACCGAACGCATCTCGATCCAGTGACCGGCAAGCATGATATCCACAAGAGAGGCAAGTTCCCAGAAGAACGGTTTACCTTGCAGCCCGAAAACCACCGCGGCACTGTACACATAGGCAACGCTGATGGCCAGGCCGATCAATGTCATCATCCCGGGTCGTTTCTCTCTCAATTCGTTCACAAGCCCCTTAAGAAACGGCCAGCCGCCGTAGAAGAATACGAAGCTGGACAGAGCAAACAGAATGTAGCTTGTGCCAGGTATCGAGAGGGTGAATCCCAGGATCTCCTGAATCAGCGGTGAGAGCACCAGGATGGGAACCGTGATCAATGTGGAGATGTAGAACCGCCGTCGGAAGTCTCGAATCATCATGCGATGATGCCCGGTGTGGCTGTGATTACCCCGACCTCCGCCATGGTCGTGTCTTTGAAGTCGCCCCTGTTGCTGGTCGTGCTGATGATGTTGCATCTCCTTTGTCTGATGATCTCTGTGTTCTTCGCGGTTGATTTTTGTCATGGAATTTGTCTCTCTTCCTCCAGATCCCGTTTGATCTGTTCAAACTCCTCGCGGGAGATTTCACCGTTCGCATAACGCCGCTTGGCTAGATCCATGGCCTCGTCATTGTTTTGTGAAAAAAATCCTTTCACGCCACGCTTACGGTAGTAGGAATATGCGAAGACGCCGGCCGCAACAATGATTACTAATAAAACTAACATACCCATCTTATTACTCTCCTTGATCCAATTCGTTAGAAGGGGGGGCAACATCCGTTGCATCCACGTTATTTATTTCAAACGGATGTGATCTTCCCAGATCAGATTTCTTCTTTTGAAAGAACCTGCATAAGTTCATCAATGATTTCGTTTCCCTCGGAATCACCTTTCTTGATGGCGTTGGACACACAGTTTTTGATGTGTCGCTTTAGAATTAACATTCCCACTCGATTAAGCGCCGCCCGGGCTGCTGAAATCTGGGTAAGAACGTCTACACAGTACTTTTCATTTTCTACCATGCGCTCGATTCCTCTGATTTGGCCCTCTATATTCGTCAGTCGTTTTAAGGCTTCTGTATTGATTGGATGGGGGCCTTTTTTCTCTTTTTGCGGGATTGCAGAAACCACGCTGGTATCGAGTCTCTCTTTGGTACGATTCATTGATTACCTACTCCTTTTCAGAATGCCTACAATATGCATTTGATACGAACTTTTTCGAATCCTTCGTTTATTGAGCAGAAACAGAACAAGCCAAGGAATGGAAAACGCGAAAAGGCCGGTGAGTACTCCCCAGATCTCTCGGGTTAATATGCCCGTCAATCTGGAAACAGCTTCTCCGGTAAAATAACCTGGGACGAAGGTGAGAAGAGGTAGAATGAGAAGAAGAAAACCGGCCTTAATACGTCCCGATTGTCTTTCCTCCATCTTTACACGGTCGCCGATTTTCGTATGCAGGGGATCGTGCGCTTTCGCAATCATGTATGAGTGGTCCGGGCTGAAGGAGCAGCTATGACAACCGGTACACAATGTGTTTCGTGGGATGCGGACCGTAGCTGTTTGGCCGGTTTTTTCAATGACCGTTCCGATCTCTTCTGGCATTATCTCACCTCCAGTCTTGAACGGTATCTCCCCACCCCCCAGGGGTGTATGTATATTCTAATGAATCTTACTAATTTTGTCAAATTTATTTCTACAACATTTGCGTCTCTTGTTTTGGACAGCAATACCTATCGTTTGCAGCAAATCATAGGGATATACATCACACTGCCAATGTCTGAAATTGTTGCTGGAAATGAACAATGTCGTTAGTTCTTGAATACGGATACTATATCAATGTTATATCGTGCCAGGGGTAAATAAGCAGCAGAGGAGGAAAGTCGTGGAAGATATGGAAAGATTTATCGGACAGGACCTGCATGCACGTTATCTGGGTGTGGAAATCTGTGGGTGGAGCGAGGGATATGCCAAAGCCAAGTTAGAGCTGAACAGAAACCATCTGAACAGCGTCAACACCGTACACGGCGGTGTAATCTTCTCTCTGGCCGATTCCGCCTTCTCTGTGGCGTCAAACTCCCACGGGACTGTGGCGGTGGCGATTCAGGTCTGCATTTCCTATTTCAAAGCCGTCAGTAGCGGCACCCTGTATGCAGAAGCAAGGGAGGTCTCCCTGAATCCCAAGCTCGCCACCTATCTGATCGAGGTGAAGGATGATACCGGAACTTTGTTGGGGCTGTTCCAGGGTACCGTGTATCGAAAGAGCGCACGGGTTGAAGGGTCGTTGGGGGATAGGCTCGAAAGCGCATAGGTTGTCTAGATATCCACTACCGTTTGGACGACTGATGTTGCCGGGCAACATTGCAGCACATTTGACCCGCCTGCCAACTTGCCGAACTCTCCCCGGGCGTGATAGGATCAGGTGAATATTTTCACTATATATACAGAGTTTGGGGTCAAGCGATCGCCCGGGTGTTCGACGATTCTTTCCAGCATATATTGAAACAAAAACGGTAATGGGACGAACATTTTACCTCTGGAGGAGTATGCATCGTGAAAACGGGTTTTGAAGAGCTTCTGCAGCAATGGAAAGGCCAAAAGGGGAACGTGATCCCCCTGCTGCAAAAGACTCAGGAGCTTAGAGGATATCTCGACAGAGAGGATATGACGGCGATCGCCGCGGTGACCGGGAAATCCCCGGCCGAAATCTACGGGGTAGCCACTTTCTATGCCCAATTCCGCTTCCAGCCTGCCGGGAAACATACCCTCAAGGTTTGCCACGGCACCGCCTGTCACGTGAACGGCGCAGAAGGGTTGGATCTGGCCGTCAAGACCGAGCTGGGTATCGAACCCGGCCAGACCACGGAGGATGGGCAATTCTCCGTCGAGAAGGTAGCCTGTTTGGGCTGCTGTTCCCTCGCCCCCGTGGTCATGCTGGATCAGGAAGTCCACGGGAGGCTAACCGGGGACAAACTCAAGAAAGTCGTGCGCAAGGTAGGGCAGTGATGACTGAAATCGTTGTTGGGCTTGGATCCTGCGGGATCGCCGCCGGAGCCAGACAGGTCTACGAAACGCTGCAGGAAGAACTGTCCGAGCGCAAGCTTCAGATACCACTGTCAGCCACCGGCTGCATCGGTGCCTGCCACAGGGAGCCTCAGATCGAAGTTCGTCTCGATGACGGCAGCCGTTTTCTCTATGGAGAGCTCGATCCGGAGAAAACCCGCCGGGTCGTCGAGGAGCATCTGATCGGCGGGAATCCGGTGGAGGAGTATATTATTCCTCTCGACTATCCGTATCTTGCCAAGCAAAAAAAGATCGTGCTGGCGAACTGCGGAGTGATCAATCCCGAATCCATCGAAGATTATCTGGCCGCCGAAGGGTACGCTGCGCTGCGCAAGGCGGTTACTTCGATGAGCCCGGAGGAGGTCATCGAGGAGATAAAGACCTCGGGTCTCCGCGGCCGAGGGGGTGCGGGTTTCCCCACCGGACTGAAGTGGTCCTTTGCCCGGGCCAGCAAGGGGAACAAGAAGTATATGGTCTGTAACGCCGACGAGGGAGATCCCGGCGCTTTTATGGACCGCTCCCTTCTCGAGAGTGATCCCCACGCGGTATTGGAAGGGATGGCGATCGGAGCCTACGCTATCGGAGCCGACGAGGGCTACATCTACGTCCGGGCCGAGTACCCCCTGGCAATCAAACGCCTGGAGCTTGCCATCCGTCAAGCCGAGGAGGGGAACCTCCTGGGCAGTCACATCCTGGAGAGCGATTTTTCCTTCATAATTCATGTCAAAGAAGGGGCCGGTGCTTTCGTGTGCGGTGAGGAAACCGCCCTGATGGCTTCTATCGAAGGCAAAAGGGGGATGCCCAGCATCCGACCTCCCTTTCCCGCAGAACGGGGTTTATGGGGAGCACCTACGAATATAAATAATGTGGAAACATTGGGAAACATTCCGCCGATCCTGCGCATGGGTGGGCCAGCATATGCAGGCGTTGGAACCGAGCGGAGCAAAGGAACGAAAGTCTTCGCCCTGGCCGGAAAGATCAAGCATGGGGGTATGATCGAAGTGCCCATGGGGATAACCCTGCGTGAGGTGATCTACGAGATCGGCGGGGGAATCCAAGACGACAAGAAGTTTAAAGCGGTACAGTTGGGCGGCCCCTCCGGGGGTTGCATCCCGGAGCGCCTGCTCGATGTACAGGTGGACTACGACTCGGTTACCGCCACCGGAGCCATCATGGGTTCCGGCGGTATGGTGGTCATGGACGAGACCACCTGCATGGTAGACGTAGCCCGCTATTTCTTGAGCTTCACCCAGAGCGAGTCCTGCGGCAAGTGCACCTTCTGCCGCATGGGAACCAAACGAATGTTGGAGATCCTCGAGCGAATCACCAAGGGGGAAGGGCGGATGTCCGATCTGGATCAACTCGAAGAACTGGCTGTGAAGGTCAAACTGGCATCCCTCTGCGGCTTGGGCCAGACCGCTCCCAATCCGGTCCTGACCACCTTGAAATATTTCCGAGAGGAGTACGTCGAGCACATAGAGAACAAACGCTGTCCCGCCAAACACTGTCGGGATCTGCTGCGCTTCCGGGTAATCGAGGAGGCCTGCACCGGCTGCACCTTATGCGCCAAGGTCTGTCCGACCAACGCCGCGACCGGGGAGAGGAAAGCCGTGCACCGCATCGACCAACACCTGTGCATCAAGTGCGGTCTGTGCTTCGATGCCTGCCGTTTCAACGCAATAGAGATTGCCACGGGGATCACAGCCTGATGGAAAAACGGCTTGTTGAAATCCAGCTCAATGGAAAGAAACTTCTCGTCTCCCCGGAAAGGACCATCCTCGAAGTAGCGGAGCAGCAGGGGATCGAGATTCCCACCCTGTGCCACGATCCCAGACTCGTACCGTATGCCTCCTGCTGGGTCTGTGTAGTGCGGGTGCCCGGGGCGAAAGGATTCGTGCCGGCCTGTTCGACCAAGGTGCGTCAGGGAATGTCGATCACCACCGATGATGCTGATATCCACGCTACCCGGCGCATGGCTTTGGAGCTGCTTCTCTCCAATCACTACGGCGACTGCCGCCCTCCCTGTACCCTGACCTGTCCGTCGAACATCGATGTCCAGGGATATATCGGGTTGATCGCCAATCGACGCTACCGGGAAGCGCTGCAGCTGATCAAACGGGACAATCCCTTTCCCGTCGCGATCGGCCGGATCTGTCCGCGTCCCTGCGAAGAAGCCTGCCGCCGCAATCTGGTGGACGAACCGGTTGGGATCGATTGGCTCAAACGGTTTGTGGCGGACCTGGATTTGAAATCCGGCGACGGCTACGATCCGCCAGTGGCAGCAAAGAACGGGAAGACGGTGGCGATTCTCGGCGGAGGACCCGCAGGACTGTCAGCGGCCTACTACCTGGTCCAGGCAGGGGTGGAGGTCACGGTTTACGAAGCCGAAGACAAGGCGGGGGGGATGTTCCGCTACGGAATCCCTGACTACCGTCTGCCCCAGGACACTCTGGACCGGGAAATCGACACCATCCTTCGACTGGGGGTGAAGCTGCAAACCGGAGTGCGTGTAGGCCGGGATATCGAGCTGCAGGAGCTGCTGGATACCCATGACGCGGTGATCCTGGCCCACGGTGCCTGGAAGAGCCGGGGATTGCGGGTCAAGGGAGAGGATAGGCCAGGGGTGATCGCGGGAATCGAATTCTTGAGAGATGTTGCCCTGGGGGCCAGGCCCGATCTCGGCGATCGGGTGGCGGTGATCGGCGGCGGGAACACGGCCATCGATTCTGCCCGCACGGCGGTCCGGATCGGGGCCAAGGAAGTGAACCTCTTCTACCGGCGAACCGACGTGGAGATGCCGGCCTCCGCCATCGAGGTCGAGGAGGCCGTCGAAGAAGGGGTGCAGTTCTACTACCTGGTTGCGCCGATGATGATCCAGGAACAGGGCAAGGGCTTGAAGACCCTGCGCCTGATCAAGATGGAGCTGGGGGAACCCGATTCTTCCGGCCGTCGGCGCCCGATTCCGCTGGAGGGAAGCGATTTTGAGGTCGAGGTGGATACCATCATCACCGCCATTGGCCAGTATGCGGATACCCGCTTTCTGGAGTCGATCGACGGTCTGGTAGACGAGAAGGGCTATTTGATCTGCGACGAGCAGACCGGAAGTACAGCCGTGCCGGGACTTTTTGCAGCCGGGGATTTGGTGACCGGTCCGGATATCGCCATCCGGGCGATCGCCGGAGGGAAGCATGCCGCCCGAGCCGTGCTGGCCCATCTTCGGGGGGCGGAGTATCAAATCGAAGCGGAATTCTTGAGCAAGAAAGAAGACTTCGGCAAGATCACAGAGGACGACTACAGGGACGAGCCCCGGGTAGCCCGGGAGAAGATGAAGGTAACCGACCCGGCCAAACGGAAGCACAACTTCAACGAGATCGAGAAGGGCTACAGCGAGAAACAGGCTCTGCGGGAAGCGGCCCGTTGTATGGAGTGCGGCTGCCAGGATGTGGAGGAGTGCAAGCTGAAGAGCTATGCCCAGACCTACGGAGCGAATCCGGTCCACTACCCGGGGGAGATTCAGCACCATCCGATCGACCAGAGCCATCCATATATCAGCCGCGACCCGGCCAAGTGTGTGCTCTGCGGGCGCTGCATCAGGATCTGTCTCGAGGTGCAGGGCCTGGGTGTCCTGGGATATGTAAATCGGGGATTCAAGTCCGTTGTGGTTCCCACTTTCAACATGCCCTTTGGTGAGGATCCTCTCTGTATCTCCTGCGGTCAGTGTGTGTCCGCCTGTCCCGTTGGCGCTTTGACGGAAAAAGTGCCAGGAGGAAAGACCGTACCGCTGGTGGAGAGGATCGAGGAGGGCTATTGTGCCCTCTGTTCAGTGGGATGTCCCGTGGAGTTTCGATACCACGGCACTCTGTTGACTCGGGTTGTGCCCCGTTTCGAGGAAAGTTCAAATGGGGGAAAGGGATTTGGGGGCAGGCTGTGCGTGAAGGGCAGGTTCGAGCATGCATTTCTGAACGATTCCCTGCCTGCACTCCCACGGGATGAAAAGGACAAGGAGATTTCCTGGCAGCAGGCGGCGGAACAGGTGGAAGGAGCTTTGAAGAGCTCCAGAAGGACGGTGATGCGTCTTTCCCCGTATCTACCCGGGGAGATACTCGATCGGGCGCTGAGCTTCGCCCGCGACAGAGGAATCTCGGTACAAGCGGCGGGACTCGAGCGGATTGATCCCGGCTGGAAGGCTCTTATAACCAAGGCTGAAACCGGAAGTCAGAGTGATTATTTGTTTGAGGATGGACAGCGGGGAGGCGAAGAGCGTTTGCTTATTATTGTTGGTGGTCTGGAGGAGTCGAACAATGTCGCCTTTACAGATTGTCTGGCCTTTGCCCGAACCCGGAACTTTCCCCTCTGGCGGGTGGGCGCACTGGATCCGGTGTACAGACGCTTCTTCGATCGTTCCATCGCCGACGTGGGGACTCTAACCGAGGTATTGGGGCAGGCCCGCAGGACCGGCGCGGATCGGGTGGAGGTCCTGCTCAATCCGGAACAGATACTCAGCGATTCGGGAAAAAAGACAGAAAAGGCGGTCCTGCAGGCTCTGCGGAAAGCCCTGGAGGAGGATGCAAATAAGGTGAGGGGAAAGCCGAAGCTGCACCTCACTCTATTCTGGAATTCCCGCAACGCAGGATATTTGCTCCGATCGCTGAACGGGTCCGACGGATCAATGAGCAAGGTCGATCTTCTCCTCGAGGTAGGCCCGGGGCCACTATTTCACAATACCGAACGTTCCGATACAGCAAGCACTGAGGCGGGTGTCAGAACGATTCGATGGGGATGGCGCCGCGATGGAGCTGAGCTGTTCATTCCTCTGGACAGATCGATCTGGTTTTCCGGATACAGCGAGTTATCCGGGAGAGCTCCGCGCAGGGCGGGCGTGCCCTCGCGGGAGGCATACAAAAACCTTATAATAGGGTAGAATGGATCGCGCAGCCGCAGAGAAGTGTCTGCGGTTCGATGAAACAGGATCGGAGGTGAAAGAGATGAAAAAGATAGTTATCCTCCTTCTGGCCGGTCTCGCCGTGCTGCTGGTCTCCTGCGCCAGCCCGCCGGAGCAGCCGGTAGAAGAGCCGGTGCAGCCGGTACAACCGGTGGATACGAGGGCACCACTGCCGGAGAAGGAGTTGGTAGAAGCCAAGTCCTTGAAAACACGGGTGGACAACAACGAGCTGTCCGAATTTGCTCTGGAAGACTACCAGCAGGCCGAGAAGAGTCTCCAGGAAGGGGAAGCGGCCTACGGCAAGGATAATGCCGCAGCCAAGAAGGCCCTGGATGCGGCGATTACAACCTACAAGACGGTGATCTCCAAGGCTTTCCCGCTGAAAACAAGCAGATCTCAAGCAGAGGTTGACACGATCAAGGCTAAAGCGGAAAGCATCAAAGCGCCGGTGGCTATGAAAGCGGAGTACGCCGCAGCCAAGGCCAGGTACGACCAAGCGGTGGCCGCCAAAGATGCCGGTAACTTCGAACAGGCTATTTCTCTGTTTGCCGAAGCCAAGTCCCTGTTCCAGGACGTGTACGAAAAGACCAAGGCAAAGAAGGAAGCAGCAGAGGCTGGGATCAAGTCCGCTCAGGACGGCATCAAGGATGCCGAGGAAAAGGCCAAGGCCGCGGATGAAGAGATTCAGGGCGGAGGGGAGTAAAGGAGGCACTGTATGAACAAGACAATCGTATTGGGTCTGTTGGTTCTGGGACTCCTGTTTTCGGCCTCCGCTGCATCAGGCCAGTCCCTGCTGGACAATCCGGACTATAAGAAGGCGGTGGAGCTGCAGCGTCAGGCGGAAGCTGCCTATACGGAAGGCGACTACGACAGGGCCAGGGAATATTCCGAGCAAGCCAGGATCTATACCGAGAGATCCAACACCTATGTCAATGAGAGGCTTCTCATCTACAGGGCCAATAGCCTGTTGAAGAGGGCTCAGGAGCGGGTCGCCTACTTCAAGGCGGTGGGGGTTCAGCCGGACTACCAGGGCTACCTGGATCAGGCGGAGATAGATCTGGCCCAAGCCGAAAACAGCTATAAGGCAGGCCGTTACGAGGAGAGCATCGAGTTTTCGAAGAAGGTGCTGGCCGGGATCGCGGTGATGAAAACCCTTCAGGAGAAGTGATCTTCTCCTTAATGGTTCCCCGAGGTCGGCAGGATAGGCAAAGCCTCAACTGGATCTGTATCTAAAATCTCTCTGATTCTTCGCAGCAGGGTGTCGGAGCCGAAGGGTTTCTGAAGGAAAATCCTTTTTCCATCGCCGATATCCTGAAGTGGCACGAAATCTTCCGGATAGCCGGAGATAAAGAGCACCTCTATGCCCGGATGGAATCTTTTTACGGCTTCCCATACTTTGCTGCCGTCCATGCCCGGGATCCCGACATCGGTGACCAACAGGTCGATTGGACCTGCAGCCTCTTTGCTCAGAGCAACGGCTGTTTCCCCCCTGCTCGCCGTAACTACGGTATAGCCCTTGCGCGTGAGCATACTTTCGATTATTTTGAGTACTTGTTGTTCATCCTCCACGACCAAGACGGTTTCCCTGCCGCCAAAATGTTCCTCCGGCGCCGCCCGGATCGAGCTTGTCACCGGTTTTTCGTCGATCCGGGGGAAGTAAAGTTTGAAGGTAGTCCCGCGGCCGGGTTCGCTGTAGACGTAGATGAAACCATGGCTTTGCTTGATGATCCCGTACACGCTAGCCAACCCTAGACCCGTTCCTCTACCTCTCTCCTTGGTGGTGAAGAAAGGTTCGAACAGGTGGGACTTGACATCCTCGCCCATTCCGCTTCCGGTGTCGCTGAGGGACAGCATCACGTAGCGACCGGGAGGCACCTCCGGTCGAGGTTTCAAGGATTCTTCGGAAAAATGGACATTCTCCGTCGCGATGATGAACTTTCCCCCCTCTTCCATAGCGTCCTTGGAGTTTACCGCCAGGTTCAGAATTACCTGCTCCAACTGGTTTGCATCCGCATGAACGAAACCCAATTCAGGGCTCGGCTTGTTTATTATCTCGATGTTTTCACCGACCAGACGGTTCACGATGGAATCCATCCCGTCGACAAGTTCATTCAGATCTATGGCTTTGGGCTGAAGATGCTGTTTGCGGCTGAAGGCGAGCAAATTTTGGGTGAGGGTGGCGGCTTTTTGCGCGGCTTCACGAATTGCCTGGACGTTTGAAGTGATAGTGAACTTCTGAAACTCCTCGTTTTCGAGGAGCTCTGTACACCCGAGGATCACTGTGAGAAAATTGTTGAAATCGTGGGCGATTCCTCCAGCCAGCCGGCCGACCGCCTCCATCTTTTGCGCCTGTAAGAACTGCGATTCGAGACGTTTCCGCGCCGAAATGTCACTGATAAAGGCAAGAACCGCATTCCTGCCATTCCACTTTATCGGTTCATGGTTGAGTTCCAGCCATTTCAAGGTACCTTGTTTATCATGAATTCGAAATGAGTAGGGACTGCCCGGTTGCTCGCCCTGTCTTGATTTGTTGCATTCCTTTGGCACCACATCTCTATCGTCGGGATGGATCAGGTCGATCCAGGATAGGCCTAGGATTTCTTTTTCTGAATATCCGGAAAGCGCAAGAGCTCTCGAATTGCAGAACTTGATGCCGCGGGCCTGAACGATGATGATGGCCTCGCCGGAGCTCTCAACAATCGTGCGATAAAGCTCGTCGTTTGCACTTCCGGGAGACACGTTGTTCTTGGGTTTATGGTCCATTACGTTGTGTTCGGATATACGCCAACAGGATATCATCGTCTATCGATTTTCTATCCAATATCAGGATTCCACTGAACCGGGGCTTCGAATTCTCCTAGACTCGGGGTCATCCCGGGTTTTTTACGGCATATGCAGGATTTGGGAGGTGTGAAAACCGGGTTTCAGCCCTCCAGGGATGTCAGGCCTTCCCGGACGGCGAACTTTGTGAGTCCAGCCAGGTTGTGGATGCCGAGTTTGGTCATGATATTCTGGCGGTGGGATTCTATTGTCTTTACGCTGACATGGAGCTTGTAGGCGATCTCCTTGGTGCTGTTTCCCTCGGCGATCAGCTGAAGAACCTGCCGCTCCCTGTCGGAAAGCTGTTTATAGGCTTCGTATTCCGATTTTGTAAGTTGGCTGACATAATCGTTGACCACGGTCTCCAGGATGTCCGCGCTCAGGAATGTACGGTTCACCATTACGGTCTTTATGGCTTTTTCCAGGTCTTTGAAGGCGGACTGTTTGAGCACGTAGGCGGAAGCCCCGGCTTTCAGGATTTCAGTGACGAAGCGCCTGTCCGAATGCATCGAGAGAGCGACAATCTTGATGTCTGTCATTTCGGATTTCAGCTGGCGGGTGGCTTCAATGCCGTTGATATCGGGCATCGCGATGTCCATGATGATCACATCCGGCTTTTCCCTGCGGGCGATTTTCAGAGTCTCAATCCCGTTTTCCGCCTCCGCGATGACTTCCATCGAGGAATGTTTTTCGAGCAGGGCTTTCAATCCCTCCCTCATGATCTGATGGTCATCGGCCAGAAGTATCCGTACTTTCATTGCTTTTTAGCTACCGAGCTTGATTGTATCCTTGTTCAACCTGAGCGCCAAGGCTGCTTTGGTTCCCCGTCCCGATGACGATTTCACAGATAAACTGCCCCCTAAGTACTCGAGCCGTTCCCGGATACTGAACAATCCATAGCCTCCCCGCCTGCCCGGCCGGAAGGCGTTGCGGGACACGTCGAAACCGGCGCCGTCATCCTGGACCGTGATCTCTATCGAGTTGTTGCGACGATGCATGGATACCCGGATGTGGCGGGCGCGGGCGTGCTTCACGACATTGAGCATCAGTTCCCGGACGGCCTGGAATAGGACCACCGATCCGTCGATATCTATCGGCTTCGGCAGTCCATCATCTTGCACCGAGATCAGGATGCCATGCTCGGCCTGGAATTGTTCCACCAGTTGCTCCAGAGCTGCTTTCAATCCGACCTCATAGAGAAGGGGAGAGCTCAAATTGAAAATCAAAGTTCGGACCTCCCGGATGGTCACTTCGATCAGACCGATGGTCTCGTCGATACTCCTGATCTGCTTGGCTGAGCTGGTCCCTGCTTTCAGTGTACCGAGTTTGATCTGGGTAAGGGCAAGGGCTTGACCGATGCGGTCGTGCAGATCCGCGGCGATGCGCTTTCGTTCTCGGGCTTCGGTCAGCGACAGTTGAGAAGCCAGGGAGCGGAGCTGCTCCTGGTATTCCAACAGTCTGCGCTCCGCCTCCTTGCGCTGGGTGATGTCCCTGGCTACGCCGTAGAACTGCAGGCGTTTCGATGAATTGAAGACCTGTACCCACTTGACTTCCAGGACTCTCCGTCTCCCGTCTCGGGTCAGCAACTCCACCTCCAATTCGATTCCTTGGTGCAGGTTTCGGGGCAGTGCTTTTCCAAGCATTCCGATGACTGTCTCCCTGCTCTCCTCGCTCAGGAATTCGACGCACTCCCGACCCTCCAGTTCCCCGAGTGTATAGCCGCTTACCGCTTCAGCCCGCTTGTTGACGAACAACAGCCGGCCGCCCTTGTCCAGAGAAAAAATCACATCATGCACGCTTTCCGCCATAAGGCGGTAGCGCTCCTCCGACTCCCTGAGCTTCAACGACCACTCTCTTAGATCTTCGACCATGCGATCAAAAGCGCTTGAAAGGCGCCCGATCTCATCCTTCCTCCGTAGATCGATCCGATGGTCCAGATCCCCCCGGCCGATTCGATACGTCCCGGCCAGGAGCATATTGAGAGGTACGGAGAAAACACGCGCAAGTACAAAACTGGTAAATACCGCCACGGCCAGCATGGCGGAAAGCAGTCCCACGGACTGGAGCAGAACGGCCTGCATCGGGAGAAAGGCTTCCGCCAGGGGTTGTTGGATTACTACATACCAGCCCATGCCGTTGACGGGAGCGCAGGCGACAAGCATGCCGGTTCCACCGTCACGGCGGTATACGGACACGCTCCCCTCCGGAGAGCGCGATTCATCCAGACAGGGGCTTGAGACTTCAGAGGCTTCGTTCATCACGCGGGTCTTGTCGGGATGAGCGATCAGAAGTCCGTCTTTCGAGATCAGAAGTGCTTCTCCTTGTCGACCGAAAGAGATGTCGTCCACCAGATCCCAGATATCCCGCAGGGCCAACTCGGCGATCAGGACCTGCCGCTGTTGCTGTTGTAAACCGGGTACCCCCGCGGGCATTGCAATCGTCAGGTAGGGAAGACGTTCCGCCGTAAGACCGACCGTGGAGATGTAGGTTTGACCTGAGAGAGCCTGGGAGAGCGCTTCCGAACGGTAGGGTCCGGGTTCTCGACTGTCCAGGCGGGTCGAAGCGATCACCTCTCCCGTTTCGGCGACCAGGTAGATGTTTTGAAATCGCTTGAAAGTTGCAGCCAGATTTTCCAGAAGGATATCCTGAACCCAGGGATCTTTCAGCGCGGCGAGGATTTCCGCCGCCGCTTCAATGTCGCTGATCGAGTTCTCTATGTACAGACTGATTTCGTTTGACGCCCGGCGGGCTATCTGCAGGTTCCGCTCCGATATGTTGGAGCGAAGCGTTCTTCCGGACAGGGTAACCAACACCGCGCCGGTGGCGATCACTGCCAGCGTAGAAACGACGGTGAGGGTCGCCAGGATCTTGGTGGCGATCCGGTGGATAAAAGGAATCCGCTTCAAATCTACCGGCTCTTGTTTTGACGAAATAGGTAGTTGAGTTTCAAATTTTCCCGTACCATGTATTCAATAAACTCCTTCCGGCAGTTCAATCGGGAAGGGTCTCCGAAACGAAGATACGATCCGAACTGACAGCCCTCTCCGCACAGGGGAACGTACTGGCAATCCCGGCAGCGCTGCCACAGCTCGTCAGCTGCCCCAGCTCCTGTTTCACCCGTAAAGATCGTACCGGCCGCGAACTCCTCATGCCCCACGAACGCGGGACACTTGAAGATCTTCCCCGTTGGATCGATCGTGAATACCGCGCTGTTGGCGGTCATACCGCAGGCATTCACCCCGACACCCGGGTCGACGGGAAAGCCTTTTTCGAGAGCCAGTCGACGGAGCTGTACCAGGTGCTCGGCAGTTGACGGCTCCGCGTAAACGCAATTCATTTCCGAGTTGAGCGACATTCCCGCCCGGTCCTGTGGAGTCTCGGAGATCGGGTTGAAGCGAACCCGATGCAGTTTCTTCTCCAGGCCGAGATCTTTGAGATGATCCAGCAGGCGGGGAAAGCTCTCTATGTTCTCCTGGTCGAAGTTGCCGCCCACATCCACGTCGATCTTCTCCACAGCATGGTACACGTTTTCCACGATCCTGTCGAAGCTCCCCTTTCCATTGGCGAAGGGCCGCTTGCGGTCGTGGAACTCTCCGAAGCCGTCCAGGGTGACCTTCACCCCTTTCAACCCGTATTCCTGGAGCTCTTCCACCACCTCGGGTGTCAGAAGAGCGCCGTTGGTCGTGATTCCGAAGCTGAAATCCACGCCCCGCGGCTTGCAATACTCCTTGAGTCCTACCGCCACGATTCTCAGCGCCTTGAGATTCAGCAGCGGCTCCCCGCCGTAGAAGCTCACGAACAGCTTCTCGGCCCGGTGCTCCTGTACCCGGTCGCTGATGTAGGCGATGGTCCGGGCCGCTGTCTGTTCGTCCATGAAAACCGCAGCCTTGACTCCATTCTCGACGCAGTAGGGACAGGCGAAGTTGCAGGCGTAGGTGGTGAGCACCGTGGCGTCGATCCGGGCGGTGTTCGATTTCAGGGCTTGGAAATAGCCGGCGATATTGGTATCCTCCTCCGCCTCGTTTTGAACCAGGAAGCCCATGCCGGACAGGGTGGCCAGGGCATCGGCGGTCCTCTTCCCCCCTGAAAAAGCTGGAAGGCTGTCGAGTGCTTCTTTCAGCTCCTCGTCCACC
>CAZSBH010000074.1:0-20362 GCA_964604845.1 uncultured Spirochaetaceae bacterium | reverse complement strand
CCGTGTTCAGCACCCGCTTCCGGAACGTCCTCACAAATCCGGTAAGCATCGACCATGGCAACGAATTGCGAACGAACCACTATCTGGGGGATCGACTGTTCCTTACAGAGTCTCTGGGCTTCAATTACCCGATCTATGTCTGGAATAGGGACGTCGCGGGGTACTACAGCCTCGGGGGCTTCAATACGATGCGGGGCTACTCGTACGGTTCCATCCCTGCTTTCCGTTATCTCTTGAACAGGGTCGATCTGGACGTCAATGTCTTTCCGAACGCCCAGATCAAACTTAAACTGTTGAAACGAAGAGCAACGATCCACGACTATAGAGTATTTTTCATATTTGACGGCCTGCTTGCACAAGACCATCTGAGTTGGGACTCGGTGGTAAATGTCTACGGTGGCTGCGGCGCGGGGTTTGCTTTTCTTATCAGCGGGGAGAATCAGGGACATATAAAAGTGTCTACGTACGTTGTACAGCCCACTAAGCCTGGGCGGTTCCCCATCTTTTACTTCCAAACGAGTTTTTTCAATTACGAGAAATAGGTCTGACCTCGGCCAAGCAATTCCTGTAGCCGTTTAGGTCGCCTGCAATGATCATCTGATCATCGTAAATCCTTTCAACTTTGTAACATTCGGGAAAGGTATCTGTAAAGTGAGCGCACTATGTTCAATACAACATAACAGACCTGTAAGGAGGTATCCCATGAATGGATCAAATACAGGCAAATCAAAAAAGTTGCTAATCCCGGTAGTTGTGCTCCTTTCCCTGGCAGTTGGCTTTGCCACAGCCGGCTTCTGGTTCACAACGGTAGCAGGTAGGGACACGGGAGTCGCAGGAGCTTACCCGCAAAGCGATGCCTCTTCCCTGGCAATACCTGCCTACTTCAACTCAGGCTCGGACACCGGCTCGGCCGGATTGAGCACACTGCAGAGCCTGCAGGACGCATTCCGCAGCGTGGCAGCTAACGTTCTGCCGACGGTTGTGGAAATAGACGTCGTGGATGTGGTGAAGCAGCCGGTCCCCAGCTTCAACAACCCCTTCGAGTTCTTCTTCGGGCCTCGAGGGGAAAATCCCCAGGCTCCTGAGGAGCGGGAGTTTCGGCAGCAGGGACTTGGTTCCGGCGTAATCGTGCGTCACACTGGCAGCAAGGTATACGTGCTGACCAACAACCATGTGGCCGGAGAGGCAGAAGAGATCAGCGTCAAGCTGAACGACGGACGTCAGTTCACCGCCAAGCTCGTGGGTGCGGATCCCAACAGGGACCTTGCCCTGGTGATGTTCGAGACTCAAGAGCAGGTACCTGTGGCTCAGCTCGGGGATTCCGACGCTCTTCAGGTCGGCGACTGGGTACTGGCTGTGGGCAGCCCGCTGGGCTTCGATTCAACCGTGACAGCCGGGATCGTCAGCGCCATCGGCAGGCCTTCGATGCCTGGAATGGGCGGCGGCTTCACCGACTATATCCAGACGGACGCGGCCATCAACCAGGGCAACTCCGGCGGAGCGCTGGTGAATATCTACGGCCAGGTCGTGGGTATCAACACCTGGATCGCCTCTCCCTCCGGAGGAAACGTCGGGCTGGGATTCTCTATTCCCGTGAACAATGCCAAGAAGGCAATCGATGACTTCATCACCAAAGGAAAGATCGAATACGGGTGGTTGGGTGTCAGTATGGGGAGCCTTTCCCCTCAAGCCGTTCAGGAACTCAAGCTCGATGGTTCCGGAGGAGCCTTCGTGTATGGCGTGTTCAAAGGTTCTCCGGCTGAGAAGGCTGGAGTGCTTCCCGGCGATTTCATTACCGAGGTCAATGGTGAAGGGCTGAGGGATACTTCCGAGCTCCTTCTTCGAATCGGCAACCTCGAACCCGGCAAAAAAGTTGAAATCGGGGTGATCCGCTATGGTCAGCCTCTGCAACTTACCGTAAAAATAGTTGCTCGGGAAGCGGAACAGGACCTCTCCACACGGTCCGGGAAGCTCTGGCCGGGATTCTCGGTAGTTCCCATGACCGAAGACATCCGAACACAGCTCAATTTGAGCAAGAGCAGCGGATCGTTGGTAATCGGAGCGGTGGAGCAGGGTGGTTTAGCCGATATCGCCGGACTGAAGACGGGAGACATCGTTAGTAAGGTAAACGGCCAAGCGGTGAAAACTCTCCTGGATTTCTACAAGTATTTCAACAGCGGTAAGACCAAGGAAATATTGTTCGCCATCGAGCGGCAGGACACCGAATTGATCATCGGGCTTATCCGCTGAGCGAACTACGATAATTTGGACTTGTCAAAGCGCCTTTCCCGAGGGAAAGGCGCTTTTCCTTGTGGGTGCACGGTAGAGTTGTGGCTGCGGAACTTGTGGTGATGCCAGCCCATCTCTGGTTCTGGCCGTTCCTTAAACTCTTTTGCCCAATTGCAGCAGCTCATGAGTACCGAGTATCGCCGCTACTATAGCCAGATGAATAAGATAATAGATGACCCTGAATGAAACGAGGGAGCCGATGATCTGAGGATGCGTCAACTCTGTCGGTAGGAGCAGGAGCATCACCACCTCGAAAACACCCAATCCTCCGGGCACAAAGCTGACAAGACCTACATCGTCAGGCGTGTGGATGGCAAGGTCGAGACGAAAAAGGTCGACTCCCAGGTGGAGAGTCACTATCATTTTTCCGGGGGATCACGCTCCAAATCGCCCTATGGTCCTCAGGAAGTAGCTTCAGAGCACAAATACGAACAGTGGCGCAGAGAACACCTGAAAAAATACTACCAGAACGTCATTCATTGCTGCAAAGATGCGGACAGCCTGCTGATACTCGGACCAGGGGAGGCAAAGGGGGAGCTGCATAAGCAGATTGAGCTCCTAAAAGATTTCGCCCCGCGTATCGTGGGTACGGAGACGGTGGATAAAATGACCGAGAAGCAGATCGTCGCGAAAGTGAAGAAGCGTTTCCTATTTACAAAATAGAGATTTTCTACTTGACCGCTGATACACCAGTATTAGGGGCGGCGGAGTGGTGCATCGAGTCACACCGGTTTCCCGACTGCTTATCTGTGGCCGGTAGAAAGGTAGAAGGCGCCGAAGGTGACAAAAATGTAACGCTGAAGAAAGCATGCTGAAATGCTTTTCTAATAGAATGAGCATCTCGATTCGAACATGCTCTGCGGAGGGTTTCGGGATGGTGCTCACGATACGATCGAAGATCACTCTCCTTGGTATTTGTGCTTTGATTCTTTCACTAGGCATTTCTTTACCTATGGAGTTACTGGCCAGCCATAGGGAGTCAGAGCAAGTAATACGGGAGGAGTTCATCAAGGACGCCACCGACCTGGCACCGGCAATTGAGCTTCTCCGGACCAGTCCCGGGGCAGGTAAGCTCTTGCACTCCGTGTTTGCGCGGTTGCCCCGAGACGAAGAGCTATATATCCTCAACCCTTCCGGTGAAGTACTGGCTTCTTCAGTTACACGGCTGGAAGGCCAGAGCCTGAAAGACATCCCCCATCCACTGCCCTCTGATGTAAGCGCCCTGCTTTCGGCAACGGGTGCAGCCGTTGCGCGTACCATTGCCTCCCGCGGAGGGCCCGTCACTGAGTTGTTCGTGCATCTCGACGGTGGAGATACTCTTCTTGCCGTCCGTTCGCCACGGGCTGCCATGGAGCTGCAAAACGTGCTGTTCTACCGTGCCATTCCATTACTCTTTCTCGGTGTGGGGCTGCTTACCGGGATTCTCTGGTTGGGCCTGGATCGGATCATTATAAAACCCCTCCGATTGCTCTCCAAGAGTTCCGAGGCGGTGCTTTCCCTGGACGATGAGAGTACGGGAATCATCCCCCCGGAGCTGATTCCCGACGACGACCTCGGGAAGGTGCTCCGGTTACGGAATCTGATGCTGACACGGCTGCAGGAAAACCGCCTGAGATTCGAAGAAGAGCTTCACCAGCGAACTTTCGAGCTGGAGGTCGCTCACCATTTGTCCGGTCACATCGGCTACTACAGCGCCTATCAGGACCTTTTGCAGGATGTGCTCGGGCTCCTCCACCGAGTGGTAGCCTGGGAAGTGGCAGCGGGGTTTGTTGTCGAAACGGGACAAGCGCAGGTGTGGGCCCGGAGCCAGGCTCCGATAACAGCGGCTGCTACAGAGGAGGTCCGACACTGGCTGGAAGAGGCCTGCCTGTCCGCAGGGAGTGAACATCTGCAAGCTCTACGTAGTCTCTGGAAATCCGTTGGCTGGACCGTGATTGACCCAAGCGGTCCCATGCTGGAGAGACTCTGCTCCCATCTGGTGTTTCCGCTTCAAGCTGAGGACTGCTTTGTGGGGGTCGTAGTTCTCGGAGCTTCCCGACAAAACGCGTATGCCGGCCATCACGCGCGGCTGATCCGGGATGTTTTGGAGGAGGGTTTGGTTGCGGTTGGACGTGTGCGACGGTTGGTCACGGCTCAAACGAATCGGTTAGAATCTGTTCTGCAGAGCATGAGTCTGGGTGTCCTTTTCCTGGACACCGAGGGGCAATTGATATACATCAACAAGAGAGGGGAGGAATATCTGGCGCGTCTGGAGGAGACGACCAATGACATCGGGGTGCACTGGCGGCAGCCGCTAGCTTTGAGCAGCCTGTTCGCTCTGGAGGGCCCGGAAAAGAGCCTTGAGGTTCGGACCCATAGAAAATCGGAGAAGATTCTGCGGGTCATTGTGGCTCCTTTTAAGGCCGGTTCATCGGAAATACATGACGGTCGTATGGTGATCATCGAAGAGCTGGACCCCGGGGAATAGCGGATAATAGTATTGTAGAGAAGGCCACGCCTGATCGTTTGTTGTCCTCAACTGCCTACTGGACTGCAGGGGTGCGGGCTAAGGAGAGCCTGCGTGAAGAATTGGGGGAGACCGAGAAAGTGGAGCTTATCGATCCCTTCGACCGGAAGGCCTTTTTCGGGAGATTACGACCTGCGGTTCGAGGGCGGGGGTGTCACAGCCCAAGGACCCATTTCTAGTCCAATCCTACTCAAGATTGACAGCTTGGGATGATCATATGAGAATATGGATGATCCCGGGAGGAAATCGATGTATGGTCTTATATTTCAGTACTGGTGGATCCTACTTCCGGCTATCGTGTTGGGAGCTATCGCCCAGCTTTCGGTGCGGGGAACCTATAAGAACTACCGGCAGATGAAGACCCGAGACGGTATGACAGGGGCAGAGGTGGCTCGGCGCATTCTCGATGAGTACGGCCTTAAAGCCGTTCCAATCGAGACAGTGCAGGGAGAGCTCACCGACCACTACGACCCCCGGTCCAAAAAGCTCCGGCTCTCTCAGGATGTCGCCCGGGGTGACAATATCGCTGCCCTGGGGATCGCAGCCCATGAAACCGGGCACGCCATCCAGCACGCCCGTTCCTACTTCCCCCTTGCGGCACGCAACACGATCTATCCGGTAGCCTCCTTCGGCTCGAAGATAGGTCCGGTTATTGTGCTTGGGGGCTTGCTTTTCGGTTTGAGTGAACCGCTGATTTCTATCGGTATCGTACTGTTTGCCGTCGCCGTTGTTTTTTCGATCATCACCCTGCCTGTCGAGCTCAACGCTTCGGCCAATGCGATCACCGTATTGAAGCGGGGAAGTTATCTCAGCGAACCGGAATTGAGGGGTGCCCGCAGCGTGCTGAATGCCGCCGCCCTCACCTATGTGGCCGCCGCTTTGGCATCCGTCCTCACACTGGTCCGGCTGCTCCTGCTCAGCCGTCGCCGCTAGGGTCGGCGACAACAGTGAGCGTCTATTGCGGTCCAAGGGTCGTTGATGAAAAGCAGAGCAGTAAAGGTATTGGCCCCGATCTTGGGACTGGCCATACTGACCCTGGCTCTCTATGTTCTGTACCATGAGCTGAAGACCTATCATCCCCGTGACATCATCAGAGAAGTGGAGGATCTGCCTGCAGGCCGGATCCTGCTTTCACTTCTATTTGTCGCGGGCAGCTACCTGGCGGCCACGGGCTACGATACACTGAGCAGTTTGTTCATCCGTCACCATCTGCCCTATCGCCAGACCGCCTTGGCTTCGTTTATCGGCACTAGCTTCAGCAACAACATGGGATTCGGTCCCTTGACCGGGGGGTCCATCCGCCTGCGTTTGTACTCAGCCTGGGGGCTTTCCGCCGTGGAAGTCACCAAGATGGTGTTCTTCAACACCCTCACCCTCTGGCTCGGATACTTTACCCTTGGAGGCTTGTTCTTTGCTCTGGAGCCCCTGGCTCTACCGCAGACGCTTAACTTCCCCCTGCTGTCTGTGAGACCTCTGGGGATCGCCTTCCTCGCCGTTGCAGGGACTTACGTTTTTTTTGTGACCCTTCACCACCGCCCGGTGAAAATACGTTCCCATGAGCTGGTTCCTCCGCCGCCGCAGTTCCTCCCTGTTCAGGTGTTAATCTCCGTTCTTGACTGGGGTTGTGCCGGTGCGGCGTTGTACGTTCTGCTGCCCGCTTCAAGCGGACTGACCTTTCCGGCTTTCTTTGGACTGTACCTGCTGGCCCTGATCGCCGGAATTGTCAGTCAGATCCCGGGTGGCTTGGGAGTGTTTGAAACGGTATTCGTTCTCATGCTTTCCCCTCGTCTGCCCGCTCCCACCGTCATCGGTATCCTTCTGGCCTACCGCGGACTGTACTATCTATTACCGTTGTTTTCAGCGGTTTTGCTGCTCGGTATCCAGGAATTGTTGCACAAACGAGTGTTTCTTATCCACACGGCGACGCAGATCGAGCACTGGAGCTCCATCGTTGTACCACCCCTCCTTGCCGTCGCTTCCTTCGCCGGCGGGGCGGTGCTGCTGGTTTCCGGGGCCACTCCGGCTGTGGGAGCGCGGATCAGCTGGCTGCTGAGGATTGTGCCCTTTCCGGTGATCGAGGTTTCCCACCTTCTCGGAAGTATGGTGGGGGCAGGTCTTTTGGTGTTGGCCAGGGGGATCCAGCGTCGAATCGACGCCGCCTACACCTTGTCGGTCATCCTTCTGGGCAGCGGAATCGTCCTATCGCTGCTGAAGGGACTGGACTACGAAGAGGCGATCATCCTGGCGGTGATGCTGGCCGCCCTGCTTCCCACCCGAAGGTTTTTCTTCCGCAAATCTTCTCTGCTGCGACCCAGTTTCTCGGCGGGCTGGGTTTTTGCCACCGTATTCGTCCTTGGTTTTGCCGTATGGCTGACCCTCTTCTCCTACAAGCACGTGGAGTACTCTCAGAATCTATGGTGGCAGTTTGCCGCCGATGCAAATGCTCCCCGTTCGCTCCGTGCTCTGGTAGCGGCTGGGGCTGTTGCCTTCGTGGTTGCCCTCTCCCGCCTGTTCAGCCCTCGTCCGGAAAGGGCAGGGGTCGGGCAACCGTTGGATCGCGTACGGGTACGCAAGATCATTCAACAGTCATCTGAGACTTCGGCTAATCTTTCCCTGCTCGGTGATAAGAGGTTCCTGTTCAGTGGAGAAGGGGACGCCTTTCTCATGTACAATACGGTCGGACGCAGCTGGGTCAGCATGGGTGACCCTGTCGGGCCTCCGGGCCAGCGGCGCGAGCTGGCCTGGAGGTTCCGGGAGCTCTGCGATCGGTCTAACGGCTGGGCCGTGTTCTACGAGATCGGGGCCGACAGCCTGCCGCTGTACCTGGAGATGGGACTCACTATGGTGAAGTTAGGTGAAGAAGCACGGGTGCAGCTGGACAAATTTACTTTGGAGGGAGGCTCCAGAAAGAGCCTCCGCTACACCTACAATCGGTTGAACCGGGAGGGGAATACTTTCGAGGTACTGCCGGTGGAAAAGGTACAGCAGGTTATTGATGATCTCAAGGGGATTTCCGATACCTGGTTGGCAGAGAAGAAGACCCGGGAGAAGGGCTTCTCCCTCGGCTTCTTCTACAAAGATTACCTGGAGGAGTTTCCGGTTGCGGTCATCCGACAGAACGGGAAGATTGTGGCCTTCACAAACGTCTGGACCACCGCCTCAAAAGAGGAGCTCTCCATTGATCTGATGCGGCATCACCCCGACGCTCCGGACGGCGTGATGGAGTTTCTGTTCATCCACCTGATGCTCTGGGGCAAGCAATCCGGCTATCGCTGGTTCAATCTCGGGATGGCACCATTGGCGGGGTTGGAGAATCGCCCCTTGGCTCCGACCTGGAGTCGGCTCGCTTCCCTGCTCTACCGGTACGGCGAGCACTTTTATAATTTTCAAGGGCTTCGCGATTACAAAGACAAATTTGATCCGGTCTGGGCTCCCCGTTATCTGGCTTCTCCAGGTGGCATGGCGCTGCCCAGAATACTTGTCGACCTGGCTGCACTGATCTCCGGGGGTCTGAAAGGGATCATTGCCAAGTGACGGGAAGTTGCGGAGCCTGGCGAGGAGGGCACATCTGTGGATACCCGATCTGCTGAGATCATCACAGAATAGAGCTTTTGGAGCATACCTGAGCAACAGCTGCAGGGAGCACTAGGTTGCGGTCCCGCCGGATTGAGCGACGAGGCTTTGCTGCGGCAGGTGGTCGACGTGGATATCTTCGCCGAGGTGGAACCCAATCAGAAGGAGAGAATAATCCTCGCTTTGAAAAAAGCGGGTAACGTGGTGGGCTATCTCGGGGATGGTATCAACGATGCCACTGCACTGCATGCTGCCGATGTCGGAATTTCTGTCGAAGGCGGAGCGGACGTTGCCAAGAGCAGCGCCGGCATCGTACTGCTCTACGTGGCAGCGGCTGAGGCATTGAAGAGGCGTTTTTTCAGACGGATCGAGGGAGGGGCGTCATGAAGTTTCCTTGTCGATCAGGCTCGCCTTGGTGAGCTTGACCCCCCGCATCTTCTCTCGAAGGCGGGTTACCGTCTCTTCCACTTTCCTCTTCTTGTCGAAATCGTCTTCGAACAGCTCTCCCTGGATCGCCTGCCCCGGTGCGACCACGTTCGCCGTTCCCACGCCGACCAGTCGTATCGGGGTGGAACCGTTCCAACGTTGGTCGAGCAGCTGCAGGGCCAGCCTGTAGATCTCGTCGGAGGAGGTGATCCAGTGCTTCACCGTCTTTTGGATCGTTGTGGTTGCGAAGTCGAAGTAGCGCAGCTTGAGAACCACCGTGTTGGTTCTCAAGTGTTCGGTCAAGAGTCGATGCATCACCTGCTCGGAGAGCTCGAGGATGTTGCGTTTCAAAGTGTCGGCATTCTTGATGTCCCTCTCGAAGGTCATCTCGTTGCTGATCGAGTGGCTCTTCGGGCCGGCCGAAAAGACCCCCGGATCCTCACCGCGACATGCTTTGTATAAGTAGCGACCGCTCGCCTCTCCCATCATCGAACAGAGGACGTCCTTCGGGTACTCTCTCAACCCCTGCACTGAGGTGATGTTCAGCTCCAGCAGGCGTTCCCGGGTTTTTTCTCCGACCCCCCAGAGTTTGCCCAGGGACAGGCCGTCGAGGAAGGATATCTCCTGACCGGGCTGCACGAGGTGCAATCCATCGGGCTTCGAGTACTCCGAAGCCAGCTTGGCCAGGTAGCGGTTGGCGGCGATTCCGATAGACAGGGTCAGTCCTGTCTCCGTGTGCACCTTTTCTTTGACTGTTTTCCCTGCAGCGAGGGGCGCCCCGTATAATCTTTGAGTTCCCGACATGTCCATAAAGGCTTCGTCTACCGAGATCTGTTGAAAATCAGGGGAGAACACTTCGAGGATCCTCATCACCGCCTGAGAGACCTCCAGGTAACGCTTCATCCGCACGGGTACAAAGATTCCCGTCGGACAGCGCCGTGCAGCCTGGGAGACGGGCATCGCCGAGCGCACACCGTAGCGTCGTGCTTCATAGGAACAGGAGGAAACCACCCCGCGATGTCCGGGCAGAGCACCGACGATGACCGCTTTTCCCTGCAGGGAGGGGTTGTCGATCTGCTCCACCGATGCATAAAAAGCATCCAGGTCAACATGGAAGATGGCGCTCATCGTTTTCTGATCAAGTTTTCAATTCAAGATCTCTGCGGAATGTCAGCCTGTTGGAGATTGCCGCGAACTCTCCACTGAGATCGTACCCTTCGGGAGAACGCAGATACTCAAGAGTAATTCCGACGGTAAAGGTTCTGTTCTTCGGCACCGTCAATTGGACGTTCAGAGGCAGGGGCGGATTCACGCCGATGAGGATCGTATACTCGCGGCCGCCGGGCTCTCTGATGTATGGGAAGTTGGCGTCGAAAAGCACGAACTCTTCCTCTGCGGATACCTTTATTCGAACCCGGTAGGGTTCAGACCAGGGAGCCAGCAGCAGGTTGACGTTTTTTCTGTCTAGGAAGCCGACGCTGCTGATCGTGGTGTCCAGATATTCTCCGCTGTCGCTGAGAGGCAGGGTATACAGACGGGATCTGGTGTCGATCGATATGGTGGTGCTTCCATCCCTGGCCTTCAATTTTTCAAGCGGCGCCGGGCTGGATAGCTCCAGGTAGCGCTTATGGGCGACTTCGTCTATCACGTAAGTCGCGCTGACCGGCTGCGGTCTTCTCGGTCCGTACGGTGCATAGACGAAGAACGTGGTCAGAAGGCCGATCAGGATCAGCCCAAAAATCGTAGCCGTTGCGGCCGAGCGTATCCTGTTGGTGATAATCCGGGTAGGGGGAAAGATGAACTTCAGACGTATGAACATAAGGATGAAGGGGATCAGGATTACGGTGAGCAGAAGATTTCCGCCGAGTTTGGAAAGAAGCAGGACCCGGCAGAACTCGAGGCGGGGCAGGGTGAACAACTCGACTACGGATTTGACGATCCAGTACGGCGAGGCGAGGAACAGCAGAACTTTCAGCGGCCGGTACGCGACGGCGGAAAACACCAGGGCAAAGGTGAACGCCCAGAGGAAATAGTAGGTAAAGGAGATATTGATCAACGCGAGCACGATAATATCGAGAAGCAGGAAGAGCAGGGCCGCCGCGGAGTAGAAGCTTCCCCGCCGGGGTATGGGGAATCGCTTGACCAGGTTGAGCAGGATAAAGAGAATGGCGAGGGGCACGGCCAGCTTGAAGCCAAGGAACAACAGCGGGAGCTCTTCCCAGAGATTGATCAGATTGCGGGCTCGTAGTATGGCTTCGATCAGCAAGGTTGAGAGAAAGAGCAGTACGAAGATGAACCCAAAAAACAGTGGAAGAGCCCAGATATTATGGGCCAGAATCCGGAGGTACTTCCGGAGTCTGCGGGTGAAGACCAGGCCGTAGACAAGAATCCCCGCCAGGACGACCAGCAGGATGATCAGATACACCTTTTCGGAGATGCTGAAGTAGAAACCCCGAGCCTGAAAAAACAGGTGGTGCCGATCCCAAGTCTCCGGGATGCCCTCGGAGAAGCGATTGAGAAATTCTGCAAAAAACAGGTTGAAGGAAAATACCCAATTTTCCTGCTCCAGAGGACTCAGGTTTTCGTACTCCCCTTCGAAACTGATGGCGGGATAGTCGGCGTTGAGGAAAGGCTCGATAATCGTCTGCTCCGAAGTCAGACCGATGCGAAAGATCTGGTTTTCATTCCCTCTGATCAGGAAGAAGATGTCCGTTTTCTTCAGGGCCACGGTACAGCGATCGAGGAGCCAATAGGGAGCTTCGATCCCTTGTCCCCCAGCCCGGAGATACAGACGAGACGGGATCCGTTCCAGGTTGAGGTACAGGTTCATCACCCTGAAGTCTGGAAAGAAATCCCTCAGGAACAGACGGCTGCCCATCGGATAGTCCCCGCTCTGGCCGTATTCAGCGCCGAGGAAAAGAATTTTTACGGAAATAGGTGGAGTTTCCCGGCTGAGATGTTCGGCGACACTCAAAGCGAGTGCCACGTTGATCGAACCATCGAATTCCTCTGAAATCTCAGCTGGATGGTTGATCGGAACGGCAAGAATCAGGGTATCCTCGAGCTCGCCCCCGATGTCTGTGACAAGGCAAGATGAAAAGGAGTGATTTTTGTCGGATTCCCCAAAATCGAGTCGGCTGAAGGGGATACGCAGACTCTGGAGACGCTCTTCGATGAAGGAGAGCAGTTCTTTCTCCCCCGGCGACCCCTCCGGCCTGGGGTAGAGGGAACGTATCAGCCGGTAGTCTTCCATCACGGCTCGGTTGTCCGGGGGCAGGGGGGACTGGCAGAATAGGGATACAGTCTGAGTGAAAAACAGCAGGATCCCAACTATAGTGGCTCTAAACATAACTCTGATCCAGGATATCCAGGGTAAAAAAGCATTGCAATACAACCGTCGATATTTTATCATGGTAGTGACGTCATGGCACTACTGGCAGAAATACTAAATCGTAGAAGTATCAAACGGTTCAAGCCCAAACCGATCGAAAAAGACAAGCTTGAACGTGTGTTGGAGGCGGGCCGTTTGGCCCCATCCGCCAAGAATCGCCAGGAGTGGCGCTTCATAGTTTTGCAGAAAGAACAGTTGCGGGAGAAAGTAAAGGAAGCGGCCTTCGGGGATGAAAAAGTGGGTCAGGCGCAGGCGATTGTTGCTCTTTGTACCACCAATGTGGAGTACATCATGCCCAACGGACAGCTGTCCTACCCCATCGATCTTGCCTTTGCCGCCGCTTTCATGGTTCTTCAAGCTGTCTCCGAGGGTTTAGGAACCTGTTGTGTCAGCACTTTCGATGAACAGATGATCCGGGACTTGATCACCGTCCCTTATTCGATGCGGGTCGTGTTGCTCATCCTCCTCGGCTATCCTGAAGAGATACCCGAGCCTTCACCGAGGAAACCCATAAAGAGGATCGTCGCCTTCGATCACTGGTAGCAAGAGACTTTACGCGTAGTACTTGAACAGCTCTCCGAGCCTTTCTTCACTCTCCGCGTCATTCACCGAGTCGACAACGGCCCCTACCAAAAAATACACCGGGTCGTTTCGCGTCCACACAATCTCGACGGTCAATGAGAAACGAGGTATTCCCATCTCTTCCGCCGGTAGCACCGACAGGGTCAGAGAATCGCCTTTCTGCACCGGCAGCGGTCTGGTCAGGGCGAGCTGACATCCGTCTCGACTCAGGTCTCGAAGGTATCCGGGTGTACTGCTGTCCTCTATAAGCACCTTCGCGTATGTTTTGTTTCTCGGATTCTTGCGTTGTTCTTTTCCCATCTCATCTACCCGTGGGTCGAAACTCGGATCATCGTTCCATTCACCCTTCCCTGCCCCCACTCGACGGGCTGTTCGTCTTCATCGAAAAAAACGAGCTGAAAAAGGGGGAAGGTCTTCTTTGTTATCAGCAGCCCCATCCCGAAGCGGAGGAAGTTGTGCTTTTTCTGATACTTCTCGAACTCGTCCGAGGTTTGATCGATCTTCTCTACGGGAGCTTCCAGGGAGTATGGAAGCCGTTGTGGATCAAAGCCGCCGCCGAAGTCCTTCACCTCGACATCAATCCTGGTATCCGCGGCACGGAATACCGCCATAACCTGCTTGTCCACCTTCTTCTCCCTGTGTGCCCGCAGAGAATTGCTGATCAGCTCCAATGCGGCGTACTTGATATTGTCGACATTCCCCGCAAAATCCGGGAATTCAATCGATTCCAGGATCTGAAGCACTTCTCGAAAATCGGCGTCGGGATGAATATTCAATGTAACCTGATCGCTCTTCCTGCTCTGGAAGTCAAAATAATTGCCCATGGACTGACTTTTTCCCTTTGAAAAACCCTTTGATGTAGTGTTAAATACCGTTAATGCTGTATCTGCTTGTTTCCGTCGACTATTATAAACAATTGAAAGCTATTGACCAAGAACTTATCGCTGGAATTCATGGCGAGCTTTCCTCCCTCGAAGCGCTGTATGGATACAAGAAGGTGTATGAACGGGATGGCAGCCTTCTTTATCTACTCGGTCAAGAATACGGTGTGGATCCACGACGCACCCTGGAGTTCACCTTTCGTATCTATGATATTCTGCGCTCCCGAGAGCAAGAGCTGTTTGGATTCAGTCTGATTATCGCCCGCAGAGACGAAGCCGGTCCGGAAGGCATAGTAAAGGCCGTGCAGAAATCTCTTCTTTCCATTGAAGAGGAGCAGCAAATCCTGGTTGAACCGGATTGCCGTCCTCTATTCTCCGATTTGGTCCGAACCAAAAAAGTGGCCGGGATTTTTCAGATCACCCCGAGAGATCTGAGTACAGTCCCGGACTCGAGGCGAAGGCAGGAGTACTGGAAACAGACCCGGCTGGCTCGGCAGGTGGCGCGGAAGATCAACACCCAGTACAAGGCCAGAACAAAAAATCGAGGTGTCCTCATCCACGGCCCGGTGAATCCGGATCGACGGTTGATGCTTGATGCGGTCCAGAGTTTGCTGTTTCAAAATTTTGCCGTACCGCGGGCACCTCGTCTTCATACGCTGTTCAAGCGGCGTTCAACCTTTCACCCGTTTCTAAACAGTATCGACCCCTTCTTTCTCAGGGCGGTTCCCCAGTATCTGACGAGCTGGGAGCAGCAGGTATGGGTGGATCTGGAGAGCATCCTATGGTCCATGAAACCCTCCGCGCGGGACGCTCAAGGTGTTTTCTATCGTTGGCCCAAGGGTGTGCCCGACTCACTGCGCGGCGGGGGGGATTCCGGCCAAGATGAGCAAGGGTCCGTGAATGAATCTGCCGGACCTGTCTGTCCGGATCATCTATACAGAGATTTTTATCTGGTTTTTCACCTCTACCTGACCGCCTATTTTCGTATGCTGGAGGAGAACTTCCTTCCTGCGGTCCTGTTCTGCGAAGATATCGATACCTATCATCCCCGTAGCCTGGAGATGCTGTCCGACCTGTTGAAGGACTTCTACCAGATCCCAACATTCATTCCCGTGTTCACAGCAAAGGTTCCGGAGCTGCCCATAGATCTGGGTGGTCGGGTTCTTGAAATCGTTTCGATGCGTCCGTTGAGCAGCAAGGAGATGTACAGGTTGGCGAACCGGCTGTATAAGAGCTGTAAACTGCCCGCGGATACCCTGATCAAGCTGCGCAGATATGTGCGGGGGAAGCTGATCGGCTTCTATCACTGTCTGCGTTTTCTGGAAAGGCAAGGCTTTCTGGTCAAAGAGAAGGGGAGTTACAGTTGGCAGGAAGGAGAATCCCTCGAGAAAGTGCTGCCGGCTCGAAACCTTTCTCTTACCTGGGAGGTGATTTCCTCGCTTTCGTTTTCCCTGAAGCGTCTACTGTTCATCGTATATCTGCAAGCGGGGCTCCTGGATCTCTGGGGACTTATCGACTTTTTACATGGTCAGGGAATGGCGAGGGAAGATTCCTTGACCCTGCTGCGGGAACTGGAAACTCAAGGATTGATTCACATCGGAAACCATGCTGTTGCTCTGTTCCCCTCCTTCCGCAAAAGGCTGCGTAGCGCTGTGGTGCCCAAGGAACCGGGGCTGGAAGAGCAATTTATCGATCATCTATTGGAGCGCTGGCGGCAAGGCAGATATCCCCATCTGGTGCTGCTCTTTTTTCTCCTTTCCAAAACACGACGACTGTCCCAAGGTTTTCAGGTTCTCTATCAGCTTCTCAAACAGAAGCTGGACGAGCTGGATTTTCATGGGGTCCGGATCTTTCTCGATCCCAAGCATTTCCGGTTGGGAAGTTCTCTGGAAGGGGAAGAGCAGAAGCAACTCCAGCGCCTACTCACCGCAGTGCGGCTCCGTTACTTATTGTTACAGGGAAAGCACAAGGAGGCGGAAAGCATCTATCTGAAGTCAATGGAGGCCGGAGACGATTTCGAAGTGAATTCGGCCAAGGGAACTCTGTTCCTGCAGATGAGTCGCTACCTCCTTGTCCGGGGCGAAACCGGCATGGCCCTGCAGTGGATAAAAAAAGGGGTGATGCAGTTCCAAAACGCAGGGGATACGGAGGGTGAACGGGAGGCGACAATCGGTCTGGGCTCTATTCTCCTAGCCGACGGAAAGTTCGACGAAGCCCTGGAATACTTTACGATGTCCGACACAACGGTTGGCGAGTGTAGGGGGTTGGAGGATATCGTATCCCACGGCCTGCGTGGGATCGCTCTGTTTATTCAGGGCAACCTATCCCGAGCGGAGGCTGAGACACAAACCGGGTTGGTGGTTTGCCGTGCGTCGAAAAGGCGGGAGTGGGAACTGTTTTTGGAGTTTCTCGCCGCTCGGATTTACTTTGACCTTGGCTTTTACGATCGAGCGCTCCTAGGTTTTCAAAAGGCTTTGGCGACTGAGACCCTGTATGAAAATCCGCAGGCCGGAAAAGTTCTGAACACCTGGTTGGCTCGAAGCTTTGCCTACAGCGGGAAGGTGGAGACGGCTGTGCGCATACTCGATCAGGCCGAGGACAGTTGGGAGAAGTACTTTTTCCTCTCCGAGTGTTCTTTTTTCAACAGGGAGTACAGCAGGGCGCTGGAGAACTGCGACCGGGCGATAACCCTTGACCACGGGTCGGCGGATGACGTGTTTCCCGGAGAACGCATACGCTGGGTCGACGGTTTCTGGGATGTGGAGGGCCGCTGTTTCGAGCTGCTGAGGGAAAACGCTCTCATCCGGCGCTTGACCCATTCCTTCCAGGCTTACCTCTGGGGTCTGGAAGGGAGCAGCGAGCGGGGAGTCGAGCAGCTCCACACGATTACCCGGGGCGGGAAGATTCCAAGTTCCGATCCCTATCAGAGCCTCTACACCTACTTCTACGCCTGCACGCTACCCGAGGTGCGCAAAAGCGAGATGGATGACAGCCTTACGGTTTTGAACAAGGCCCTGAAGCTGCTGCAGCAGCGGGCCAGCAAGATCGACGATTCGACCGAACGCTGGCACTATTTGAGCAACAACTATTGGAACAGCCTGCTCTTCGCCGAAGCCCGGAAGAAAAAGATGATCTGATCCTTTCCGATACTATGTGCAAGTATACTTGCATATAGTAGCACTATGTGCTAAACTACCTGCATATGGTAAGACGCGCTTTCTGGCTGACGAAGATCGAACAAGCATGGAAGCATCGGAATATCGCCTGGCTCTCCGGGGTTAGACGCGCGGGCAAGACCTTTTTGAGCCAATCCCTAGACGATATATCCTATTTTGATTGTGAACGTCCCAGTACCCGACGGATGCTGGAAGATCCTGAAGCTTTTTTAGACGATCAACGGGGTAAACGTATTGTTCTGGATGAGATCCATCGCCTACCGAATCCGTCTGAGCTGCTGAAAATTGCTTCTGACCACTATCCTTCAGTCAAAGTGCTGGCTACCGGATCTTCCAGTCTCGGCGCGTCGGCCCGATTTCGAGATACCCTTACGGGCAGGAAGCGAGATATATGGCTTTCCCCTATGATTTCGATAGATATGGAGTATTTCGGAAACACTTCTCTCCGGCACCGTTTACTAAGAGGCGGATTGCCTCCGTTTTTTATGCCAAAAAGCCGCCCCGATAAGGAATATCAGGAATGGCTCGATAATTTTTGGGCGAAAGACATCCTCGAGTTGTTCAGGCTTGAAAGGCGCTTTTCATTTCTTCGTTTTACCGAGCTTCTCTTTATCCAAAGTGGAGGGATGTTCGAGGCTACCCGTTTTGCGATTCCATGCGAAGTAAGCAGGTCAACCATTAGCAACTATTTGAGTGTTCTGGAAGCGACCTACGTCGTACATGTGGTACGACCCTTCAGCACCCGACGTGCCTCAGAGATCGTCTCGGCTCCTAAGGTCTACGGCTTCGATTCCGGGTTCGTGTGTTACTACAAAGGATGGAACGAATTGAGGGATAACGATCTTGGTCTGCTCTGGGAGCATTTCGTTCTCAACGAGCTTCAGGCTCAGATGCAAGTGAGGACCTTTTCGTACTGGCGCGACAAGAGCGGACACGAAGTAGACTTCGTTGTACCTGGGAGATCTGGCAAACCCACGGCGATCGAGTGCAAGTGGTCCTCCTCCAATTTTGATCCAGCAAACATAATATCCTTTCGATCGCGTTATCCGAATGGCAAGAGCTACCTGGTTGCCCGAGACGTTCAACGACCATATTCCCGCAGCTTCCATGACGTTAAAGTCGAATTTGTTGGTTTGAGTCGATTGGTGGAAGAGCTGAGCAGCTGAAACGCTAGGCTGTCCCCCTCAACCGGGTTGACGCCCGGGCGGGCATGGCCTATACTTACCTAGTCGTTCACTGGGAGGGGATATGGCCGAACAGCTTATCCTTAAAAGTCTGCCTTTTATCCGAATTTTACCCAACTGGGCCCAAGAACTCGCCTACAAGTACTGCTCCAAGACCGCCAACCTCTACATCGTTCACGGCAACATCCGGGATTTCCTGCCACACAAGATGAAGGACAACGAGTTCAACTTCGTCCGCATCCAGGATTACATCGGCGAGGTGCTTTTCGGCAACAGGGATATCATCGTCTTCTACGATCGTTCCTCCGGAGTCAACTTCTGTACACCGGAAATGCGGCGGGACTTCCTCTCGTCCTTGAACGGAGCGAACGGCGAGACCCGGGAAAACTCACTGTCCCGGGATCCGATGGATGCCTTTCCCTCGATGGAGAGGTACTTCTATCAGAATATTTCCAACAAGCGCCGGATCGTGCTGATAATCGACTACTCCGAGACCATCGTGCCGAACACGGATATCTCCCGCTACACCGATGAGGACCGCTACTGCCTGGTCACGCTGAACCGCTGGGCCAACGACCCGATCTTCACAGAGGGAGATATCTCGATCCTCCTGCTCACCGAAAATCTGGCCGATCTGAATGCCAAGCTGGTCCGATCGCCCAGCACTATCAAGGTCAACATCCCTCTTCCCGACGAAACGGTGCGTCAGCGTTTCCTCGTGTTTCTCGAACAGCAGGACAAGCTCCTTCTGGAGCGGCGCCTCTCCCCTGCAAAGGTAGCCCAGATCTGCAGCGGTTTGAACCTGGTCAACATCTACCAGCTGGCCGCGGAGAGCTACCAGGAGGACAAGGAGATCACCCTCGAGTATCTCCGGAAAAAGAAGAAGGAGATGATAGAAACCGAGGCCAGCGGCCTGCTGGAGTTCATCGAGGCTGAGTTCGACCTGTCCATGGTTTCCGGGCACGACTACGTGAAAAAGCGCTTTAAAAGCGCCGCCAAGGCCATCAAGATGGCCCGCCTGGATATCCTGCCGATGGGGTATCTGGTTGCCGGTCCTGTAGGTACGGGCAAGAGCTTTATGGTTACCGCCTTCGCCGGGGAGATCGGCATCCCCATTGTCAAGTTCCGCAACTTCCGCAGCAAATGGCAGGGAGTTACCGAGGCAAATCTGGAGAAGGTGCTCAATATCCTGACGGCCATGGCCCCGGTCGGGGTTATGATCGATGAAGCGGACGCCTTCCTGGGCGATCGGAATCAGGAGGGAGATTCGGGGACCTCGAACCGGATCTTCGCCCAGATCGCCTCGTTCATGGGGAACACGGAGTATCGGGGTAAGATCATCTGGTTTCTCATTACCTGCCGTCCCGACCTGCTGCCCATCGACCTCAAGCGCCAGGGCAGGGCGGAGGAGCACCTGGCCCTGTTCTACCCGGAGACGATCGAGGAGAAAGAGGCCCTGTTCCAGACCCTGATCCGCAAGCTGAAGCTGAAGGTTCAGAAGGTGAACATCAGCGACATGTTCCGCAAGTACAAGTTCGACTTCTCCGGGGCGGACCTGGAATCGATCCTGATCCGGGCCAAGCTGCTGGCGGCGATGAACAACCATATAATTATCACCGCTGCTGATCTGGATGAGACGATCCACGATTTCAATCCGCCGAGCTACCCACACGAGATCGAGCTTCAGAACCTGGTGGCCGTTCTGGAGTGTACCAGTCGGGAGATGCTGCCCAAGCGCTTTCAGAATCTCGATCGCGGTGCTCTGGTAGTGGACATCAAGCAGCTCAAGATCCTCCTCGGCGAGCGGGAGTGAGCCTCGGGAATTGTGTTTCGGGTGAGAACAAATGGTTGAAAAAAAATCGTTGACATTATACTGGAGCAAGAATGGGAACACCGAGAAGGTGGCCCGCCGCATCCACGAAACATTGCAGAATTCCGGGATCGAAGACTCGATCTTCCGCATGACCAAGGACCTGGAGGTGGAGTACCTCGACTACAACTTGGTATTTTTGGGCGCTCCGGTCTATGAAAACCTGCCTCCCAAACCGGTGATCGAGTTTCTCAAACGCCACCGCAAACGGGGGGTGGCGATTGTGGCCTCCGCGCCCGAAAAGCCGGGAATCGCGGCTATTCCCTACTGCACCTACGGCGGCGGCCACACCGGCTACAACGAAGCGGTACCCATGCTGAAGTACATCGGCCAGTTCTTCGAGCACGAAGGAATCCGGGTCGTGGACGACATCGCCGTACCCGGCATATTCCCCGAAGCGGAAAAAGCCTACAACACCAAGGGACGATTCGGCATCATCACCGACCGTCCCACCGCTCAGGACCTGAGGGAAGTGGAGGGGCGG
>CAZSBH010000073.1:0-20840 GCA_964604845.1 uncultured Spirochaetaceae bacterium | reverse complement strand
AAGAAGGTATCCCGGGTAAAGGTCCGGAAGGCCGGAGCGAATCTGTCCGCCGCCACCCATTTCCCTTTATTGATCGTGTAGTTGATGATGAAGGTCACCCCTCGGTAGATACTCATGGTTCCCAGTGTCGTGATAATCGGCGGGATCTTGGCCTTCACGACCAGAACACCGTTTATCATGCCCAGCACACCCCCGATAGCCGTGCCCATGAGCACGGCAACCAGAGGCGGAATACCCCAGTGATTCATAATAAACAGGGCTACGATCATCCCGGACAAGCCGATCCCGGAACCCACGGATATGTCGATACCCCCTGTCAGGATGACCATCATTTCCCCCACAGCCACGATGGCCAGGATAGCCGCATCCAGGCCTATATCGTGAATGTTGTCGAGAGTTAAAAACACCGGACTGCGGATAGAGATGATGATCAGCACTGCGATCAGGAAGATGAAGATACCCAATTCGCGGAGCCCGGCAAATCGTGCAAACAGATTCCTTCCAGCGCCTCTGGACATGCCCATTATCCCTTCTGAATCTTCATAGACGATCAATCCGCCAGGGCCGTAGCCAGGATTTTTTCCTGGCTGCCTTGGGAGCGCTCGAAATACCCTTTGATTATTCCTTCGTGCATCACCAGAATATTGTCGGACATACCCATGATCTCCGGGAGCTCGGAGGAAATCATCAGGATCGCGTAACCATCGGATGCCAGCTCGCTGATGAATCTATGCACCGATGCCTTGGCGCCCACGTCGATCCCCTTGGTCGGCTCGTCGAAGAGAATGATGCGGGCCTTGGAAGCCAGCCATTTGGCCAGAGAAACTTTTTGTTTGTTGCCGCCCGAAAGACTGATCACCTTCTGTCTCACCGATGAGGCCTTAACATCGAGCTTTCTTGAATATTGCTCTGCGGTGGCCGCTTCGGCGACCCTGTCAAGCAGGCCGGTCTTGATGAAACTTTTAAGGATCGGCAGAGTGATATTGGCTGTGATGTCCATGTTGAGGATTATTCCTTCCTCGTCTTTGTTTTCCGGCACGTAGGCGATACCCAGTTCGATTGCTTTCTGCGGGTTTTGAATGTTCTGCTTTTCGCCCCTGACGTAGATCTTGCCCGAATCTGCCGGATCCATGCCGAAGATGGCCTTGGCCACTTCTGTACGTCCCGCACCTACGAGCCCGTATAGGCCCAGGATTTCCCCGGCCCGGAGAGAAAAGGTGATATCCTTGAACTTCCCTTTCTTGGACAATTCCTCGACTCGCAGCATCTCCTCTCCGATTTCCGTGTCCACTTTCGGAAAGAGATTCTTCACGGTCCGGCCGACCATCATCTGGATCAGATCATTAAGGTCCACCTCGTCGATGGCCTTGGTCCCAACATGATAGCCGTCCCGCAGCGCGGTTACCCTGTCGGCGACCCTGAAGATATCCTCGATCCTGTGAGAGATGAAGATGACGGACGTCCCTTTGCTTTTAAGATCTTCAACAATCGCAAAGAGTTCTTCCGATTCTGATATGCTCAGGGCTGAGGTAGGCTCGTCCATGATCACAACCTTGGCATTGATGGACAGCGCCTTGGCGATCTCCACGAGCTGGCGTTCGGCGATGCTCAAACCCATGATCTTGTCTTTTGCACGGATGTTGCTCTTCAGAGTCTCGAGCAGCTCGTTGGTGTTCTTATAGAGCTGCCGCCAGTTGATATTCCGGGTGACCGCTCCGTGAGGCTGATGCCCCATATAGATGTTTTCCGCCACGTTTAGGTCGGGAAAGATCGCCGGCTCCTGGTAGATCGCGGCGATGCCTCGGGCTATAGAATGTCTTGGGTTTTCCCAAATCACCGGCGATCCCTCGTAGAGGATCTGTCCTTCTGTAGGCTGAAGAACTCCCGTAATGATTTTGGCCAGGGTTGATTTTCCGGCTCCATTTTCTCCAACCAGGGCGTGAACCTCGCCCCGGCAGAGGTCGAAATCCACGTCCCGAAGTGCGGTGACTCCCGGGAATTGTTTGGTGATCTTCTTCAACTCAAGCATGCATTCGGCCATTCCTTCTCTCCAGGCAAATCCTAATGCCTTTACCCCTCCTTCGTAAAGGCGGCGTCGTACAACTTTTCCTTTTCTACCAGATCGGAGCCGGCTCTTTTCCTTGGAGCAGCTCCTCGTTCAGCTCGTATCCAAAACCTGGAGCCTCCGAGAGTTCGATGAAGCCGTTTTTGGGCTGAGGTTCTCCGCTGAAATAGGGAATCCCCCCACCGGCAAACATATCGATGTATTCTGAGCAGAGGCAGTTGGGGGTGCTGATGGCGACGTGGTAAGAGGGAGCGCCGGATCCGTGCAGAATGACCGGGATGCCGTATGCGGAAGCCAGGGTACAGATCTTCTTCACTTCGGAAACGCCCCCGGCCCGGCCTATATCAGGCTGCAACAGGTCCACCGCCCGTTTTTCGATGATCTCACGGAATCCATAACGGGTGAACTCGTGCTCCCCTCCCGTCACAAGAATCCCCAACGGATTGAGCAGTTCCCGCAGCCGCCGATATCCCTCGTAGTGCTGGGGCATGAGGGGTTCTTCGATCCAGCGGATTCGATACTGCTGCAGGCGGTGAGCCATTTCAACGGTATACGGTTCGTCCCACCCCATGTAGCAGTCGAGCATGATATCCCCATCAGGACCGATCCGCTCCCTGGTCTCTCGAACCAACTGTTCGTTTTTCTCCATCCCCCCGCGTCCGTCCGGGGGACCGTGGAGCATGGCCAGTTTCACGTCGCGAAAACCACGCTGAACATGGGACTCGACGGCATTCCCCGTGGCATACACCCGCAGCTTGTCCTTTGTCTTTCCTCCCAGCAGATTGTACACAGGTTGTCCGGTGATCTTGCCAAGGAGGTCCCAGAGCGCCGTGTCGATGCCGCTGATCGCCTCTATAGTGACACCTTTACGGCCGTAAGGGATCGAGGCGCGGTACATTCGTTCCCACAGGACTTCGATGTCGAAGGGGTTTTCACCGATCAGAAGATCTCGGAATACGTCTTCTATGAGGGAGGCCGGAGCGCTTTTCCCGCCTCCGACCCAACCGAGTCCGTACTGGCCGGCGGCGGTCCACACTCGGACGATCACCGTGGTCATCTTGAGCATCCAGGACGAACGCTTCTCCCGATACTTGGGATATTCGGACATCGGATTGGCTATGACCTTGTCGATGAGCCACGACGAACCCATGGGGAAGGAAAGGGACTCGACCTTGGTAATCTTCTCCACTTGATCTACCTGTTATCCTTCTCTTAAGTATAGAAGCCGAACTCGAAAGCTGCATCGTACAGTGCGACGATATTTTCCGGAGGTACTCCGTACTGAATGTTGTGGACATTGTTGAACACGTAGCCGCCGCCTGGTTTCAGCAATTCCAGGTTGCCGCGCACCTGGGCGCGTATCTCCTGCGGAGCAGCGAAGGGCAGCGTGGCTTGAGAATCGATGCCGCCGCCCCAAAAAACCAACCTGTCTCCATACTTCGTCTTGAGACCGCCGGGTTCCATGTTTTTAGCACTGATCTGGACAGGATTCAGTATATCGACCCCGTTATCGATCAAGTCGGGAATGTACTCGGTGCAGGCTCCGCAGGTGTGATACCAGACCTTGGCTTCCGTCAAGGATTTTATGTGCTGCACGAGTTTCGCCTGTCTGGGTTTGACGATCCGGCGGTAGAAGTCGGGAGAGAACAGGGGTCCGTCCTGCCCCGTAAGGTCATCGCCGATCATCACAACATCCACGAGATCGCCGATCTGACCGAGGAAACCTGTTTCGAAATCGAGCCAGTACCGCAGTATCTTATCGAGCAGGGATGCACAGAATGCCGGATTCTCGATCATGTCGATGAACCAGCGTTCCAGCCCGCGCATATACCAGCATACCTCGTACACCACTCCGCTGATGGCCGTACAGATCCCGTACGGGGTATCCCGGCGAAGGCGCGAAGCCTCTTCACGGACTCCTGTAAACCTGGTCGGATCGTTGCCCATCGGAAAGGGATAGTCGTCCAGATCCGCAATCGTCGCCTCCGCCAGCGGGTGATGGCTGATATCCATGAACAGCTGCTGCTCCTCCGGCATCGACCAGACTACACCGAACTCATCCTTCAAGTCGTACCACGTCCGCCCAATGCGCTGCGCCTTCTGGATCGCCCCGGTGAAGCTTTCAGGGGCATGGGCCCCGATATAGCGCGTGTCGACATGAAATCGTTCCAACAGCCGTTCACAAGGTTTGGCAAGCTGCTGCACAGGGTCCAGAATCTGGATCTCATCTTCTATGTCGAGATGCTCAAGAAGGGCAGTGTAGGCTCTCTTATGGATTCCCGTCTGGAATCCGCCCAGATCCAAGGGCACCCGGTCGGGGATCTGGTGGTTGAGGGTCCTCTGTAAACGATCCCGGGAAGTCATTGTTTCCTTTCCCGACATCCGCATATCCTCCTTTAGTTTCCAGCAGAAGAAAGTAAGTCTATCAAGGCTTGTTACCGGCTGACAAAAGAATAGTAGCACACCGAATGGGAATAGCGGAATAAACAAAATCAAGATTGTGATGCACATTTTGAAAACAGCGAGGGAGACCTGCTGAACATGATTCTGCATCTGATCGGAATCGTCCTGCATCTGGAGCGGTTTATCCCGCCTTGAAACAAACGCTCCCCTGAATTATAACAGTAGTGATATGGAAAGAAAGATATTTATCACTTCCACCGAGCCGCGCAGCGGAAAAAGTTTGGTCACCATCGGTTTGATGCACGCCCTTCAGGGGATCATTCCCAAGGTCGGCTATATGAAACCGATCGGGCAGCGGTATGTCGGCGACGGCACCATAGATGAGGATGCGCGGCTGGTCCGGGATATCTTCGGATTGGGGGATGAACTGGAAGATATCAATCCGACCTCGATGCAGGACGCCCAGGAGGACAAGGACAAGCTCTTCGAGCGGATCTTCGATGCTTACAAGCGTCTGTCCGAAGGCAAAGATGTAATGTTCTTCGAGGGCACCGACTACACCAGTACGATTTCCGCCCTCGAGTTCGATATCAACGCCGAGCTGGCTCACAACCTGGTAGCGCCGGTTCTCCTCGTAGCCAGCGGCGCGGGCAAGAAGTTTTCTCAGATCGTTGAGAATATCACCGAAGCTACCGAATCCTTTCGGGAAATGAACTGCAATCTGCTCGGGGTGATCGTCAACCGACTCGATTCCGAGAGCTTCAGTCGGGATACGGAGGAGCTCCGGGAGATGCTTGCCAAGAAGGATATCACCCTGTACGGAACACTGCCCCCCCACATGCTTTTGTCCCGGCCGCGGCTTCGGGATGTGGCGGAGAAGCTCGGGGCGGAGATCTTCTATCAGGGGGATGACCTGTCAAAGGTGGTGACGGATGTGAAGATCCTGGCAATGACCCCGGAAAACGCTCTCGGTTATGTCGGAAAAATCGACGGATACCTCCTGATCACTCCCGGGGACCGGGTGGAAAACATCCTGGCCGCCATGTCGGCCCAGCGTTCGGTATTCTACCCTCGTTTTTCCGGTATGATCCTGACCGGCGGACTTATCCCCGGTCCCAATGTGCGCAAACTGTTCAAAGGACAGGCAGAGGCCGGACTTACCATTCTGACTGTTCCGGATGATACCTACGGCTGCGCACTAAAGGTCAATGAGGTGTCCGGCGAGCTGAAAAAAGACGACAAGGAGAAGATAGACCTTGTCAATCAGCTGGTGAATGTTCACATCGATACGGACCGGATCTTCAAAGAGCTCGGTACCGTAGTCACCGATATCGTCACTCCCAGGATGTTCCAGTATCGTATCCTCAACATGGCCAAACGCCAGCGAAAGCGCATCGCCCTTCCCGAAGGGACGGAACCCCGCATACTCAAGGCAGCGGCGGAAATCTTGAGTCGGGGAATCTGCGACGTCGTCTTGTTGGGGGACAAGGAAAAGATAAAGGAGATCTCCCATCGCAACGATCTGAACCTGTCCGGTGCTACCGTGATCGATCCCAAGCAGGCGGATCCCAAAGTGCTGGAGGATTATGCCCAGACGTTGTACGAGCTGCGCAAGCACAAGAGCGTGACCAAGGAGATGGCCAGGGACCTGCTCCTCGATCCCGTCTACTACGCAACCATGATGGTCTACAAGGGAGATGCCGACGGTTTTGTGTCCGGGTCGACCCACTCCACCGCGGATACCCTCGGCCCGGCACTGCGGGTCATCAAGACCAAACCCGGGGTATCTCTGGCCTCCAGCATCTTCTTCATGGCCCTTCCCGACAAGGTTCTGGTTTACGGCGACTGCGCCCTGGTGGAGAATCCTACGGCGGAGCAGATGGCCGATATCGCCATCACCAGTGCCGACACGGCCAAAGCCTTCGGGATCGAACCCAAGGTAGCCCTGCTGTCGTACTCGACCGGTACTTCGGGCAAGGGAAAGGACGTGGACAAAGTGCGCGAAGCCGCCCGTATCGCCAAAGAGCGGCGCCCCGATCTGCTCATCGAGGGACCGATCCAGTACGATGCCGCCACCTCGGCGGAGGTCGCTCAGGTGAAAACCAAGGATTCCTCGGTAGCCGGACAGGCTACCGTGTATATCTTTCCCGATCTGGATGCGGGAAATACGGCTTATAAAGCGGTCCAGCAGGCTGCCAATGTACCGGCAATCGGACCGGTGATGCAGGGTTTGGCAAAGCCGGCTAATGATTTGAGCCGGGGGGCCACGGTAACGGACATCATGTATACAATCGCCGTGACGGCGATCCAGGCCCAAAGCTCCTGAGCCCGTGGGGATCGATCGATCCGGTCTGGAGAGTATTCGAGAATTCGTCCATGCGTCCAAGATCACTCACTTTGTACATAGTTCTGTCTCTCGTTTTCATCGTCCTGATCGGGGTCAGTGCCTACTCATTGACCCAATATCTACGCTTACGGGAGAATCAACGGATCGTGGAAGAAGAGCTGCTGCTTGAAATCCGGTACATTCTCGACCGCTGCCGGGATCAGATCCTGCGTCATCCGGACTACGATCTCCAACACGAACGGGAGTTTATGGCATCTTTTGTGAAAATGTCCCCAAAAGAACAACTGCGGGATCGTGCCAAACTGGAAGGGTTCTCGCAGGGGCTGGAAGAGACACTGCTTTTCCGGGCCGCAGGAATCAAACCCGGGGATGGGAAATACAGCGAAGCCTCCCGCTACAAGACCTACAGCCCCAACGGTTTTAAAGGGATGTACGACCGGCTCGAATATCCCCGAACCACGCCTTTTCTCAACCCTCCGTCGATTACAGGCGTTGCGGCGGCGGACGATCGCATTGTCGATCTGGCGGTCAGGCGGGGTTACCGTCTGCGGCAACAGGCCGAGGAGTCCGCCTTGATCCCGGAGGGCGGACATGCGCTGCAGGATCAGGCGATGGCGGCCTGGCGGGATCTGCACTCCGCAGCTCGGGAAGAGGGTGTCCGGCTCGAGCTGGTTTCCGCCTACCGTTCCGTCGAGAGGCAGCGGCAGATCTTTCTGAACGAGTGGCGAAATGCGAGCCTACACAGTACCGGCAGAGAATACACGGCCGGGGAAATCGCCTCTGGGGAAGCCGACGCATCGATCGACCGAGTCCTGCGCTACAGCTCGATTCCGGGATACTCGAAGCACCACAGCGGCTATACCATCGATATCGCCGATTTTTCTGAAGGGTATGCCTTTACCGAATTTGAGCAGACCCGAGGCTTTGCCTGGATATCCGCGCACAACTATTTGAACGCCAAGCGGTTTGGGTTTATCCCCAGCTATCCGGCGGGTGCCGCCAAACAGGGTCCGGAGCCGGAGCCCTGGGAGTACGTTTGGGTTGGGCGGCAACGGCTTCTTGCAGGATCCTCGGTTCGCAAATGAGGATGAGCGTGTATCCCGCTGGACGTGTCGGCATATGAGCGATCGATTCTTCTGGCAGCAGATAGGCCTCGAGCCCGGAGCAAACAGGAGAGAGATAAAAAGAGCCTACTACCAGCTGGCCAGGCAAAACCACCCCGATATCTTTCCGGAAGAGCGAAAACCCGTTCAAGAGCTCAAGATGATCGCCCTGAACGAGGCCTATGCCTACTTGATGGGTACGATCCGAATGAACAGCAGCATCGGCGAGGACGTCGGGAGTCCCCCGGGGAAAGATCGACAGGGGCGGGAAAGCTACGGAAAGGCCGGAGGGATCAGGATCGATGATTCCTGGAGCGGAGCCAGTGCAACCGGGGTGGCGGAAACTACGAGCGACCGTACCGATCTCGGCTTTCACAAAGATCCTTCCTACGCCTACTACAAACAGGGTTTCATCCACTTTTCCAGGGCTATCCACGGAATAGAGGCGCTGTACCAGTCCCTGTCTCAACGCCGGGTGGTTCATTTCAAACCGAGGGACGATGCCTACCGCAGGTTTGCCGAAGGATTGGTCGAGCTGCGGCGGGCTCATGAGTACTTCTCCAGAGTGGTTCAGGATTTCGAAAAGAGCATCTGGAAGCACGATGCAAAGCTCAAACTGGGCCGTATCGAACGCTTCAGCAGTCTGTACAGAAGGATTCTCGGCAACCTCACCGGAATCCGGTAGCCTGATCAGCCTGCACTTGTCACGGTTGCAGACCCTGCACCAGTTGTTTGAACTTTCGGCCCCGATCGAACTCGTTGAGAAACAACTCGAAGGAAGCGCATCCGGGGGAGAAAAGAACCGACGCTCCCGGGATCGCTCGGCTGGCTGCCCGCCTCAAAGCCTCCTCAAGAGTGGGAAAGGGTCCCTCGTAGGAAATCGAGCTTTCGTTGAACAGGGCCTGCATCTTTTCGGTGGCGCTTCCCCGCAGCAGGATGACCCTCTCCGCCCGGTCGATCGATTCGCACAGAGCCTGAAAATCGAGATTCTTGTCCGTGCCTCCTGTGATGAGGATGATCGGTGGATCCAAAGCGGCGAGTGCGACGGCGGTGGCCTGAGGGATGGTGGCCGCCGAATCGTTGTAGTAGCGAACACCGCCGATCTCCGCCGCCAGCTCGAGACGGTGCTCGATACCCGGGAAATCCCGTAGACGGGGAGCGATAGCATCGGGGGAGAGTCCGTAGCAGTGGCAGGCCAGACCGGCAGCCAGCAAGTTCAGCCGGTTGTGCTGTCCGGGCACGGAAAGAGGATCGAGGGAGAGGGAAATCTCTCGATCAGCCTCGCGGATGACCGCGCCCTGTTCCTGAAGATAGGCCCCTGAGAGCCCGGGGGGCAAGGGTGCAGAGGAGAAATAGCGCGACCGGGCCAGGGTCTCGGCGGAGAATCCCCGCTGCCAAGAATCCTGGTGATTGAACAGGGCGTACTGTGCAGTGCTTTGAGATGAGAACAGGATTTTCTTGTCGGCGATGTAGGCGTCCATTCCCGGGTATTTGTCCTGGTGATCCGGGAGAATCACCGTCACGACCGACACCCGGGGGCATAGGAGCCCGCGCCCCCGCACATCGGCGAGCTGCCAGGAGGAAAGCTCGAGCACGATCGGGCTTTCCGGATCCAAGCAATCGAAAAAGGTGAGGGGACTTACGGTAATATTGCCGCCCAGCTTGGCGCCGGGATAGGCGGTTTGCAGACAATGGTGGATCGCAGAAGCAGTCGTGGATTTGCCCTTGGATCCGGTGACGCCGATCAACGGATTACTGCAGAGCTGCAGAAATACGGACAGATCCGTTTCGATCGGGTGACCGTGCGCTCGGGCCGCCTCCAGGAACGGGGAGGCGGACGGTACCGCCGGATTTTTGATGATCAGATCGGTATCGATAAAGTCATCCTGATCGTGGCGGCCGAGCACGGTCCGCACACCCGCGGCGCTCAGACGGGGGAGGATGTGGGCGAACACTTCCGGGTCCTCTCGGTTGTCCGTAACGGTGACTCGGGCACCTCGGTGGGCAAAAAACAGAGCCGAAGCCAGGCCTCCGCCGTGCAGTCCCAGACCCATCACCGTGACTTTCAGGGAAGGGATATCAGCCAGCTGCATAATTGATGCGGTACTCCTTCATATCTTGATCATTGAGGTACATCTCCAGGTGAAGGCTGCTCCAGATATCCGACCACGGAGGAGGTACGCTCCGCTTCAGCCTGCGAAAGGTAACGTTACTTTCCGAAAAGTTCTGTTCCTTCAAAGATCCTTCGATCTCCGGCATGACCGGGCGAAGGAAGCGGAGGGCTCCGTGAAGATAGGGCAGCAGCTTCTCACGAACCCCGGGAGCATTATCGATCAGGTTCTGACAAATCGTCTTGTACTTACACACAAAAGGATAGAAGGGGTAGGTACGTTTCCCTTCCGGCAGGAACAGCTTGCTGAAGAATTTGGTCAGATCGTTGTCGATCCAGATTCCCTGCACCAGATATCCCCTGCCGATCTCATCCACCCAGGTGTTTGATATGGTCTGATCCACCACGAAGGTAGTGATCTCTCCGGACTGAGTGTGCACCTCCCGGATGGGAATGATCGCCGCCTCGAGGAAGAGCAGATCGCTGGAGTAAGCGGCGGTCAAGTCGTTCGAGCCTTTGTGAAGCACCCCGTGTACCTGCGGCCGATGCATCAAGTCCAGCCGGAGGAGGTACAGATACTGGCTGTCTTCGAAACGGTAGAATTGAAAAAAACCCGGACGCAGGATCTCCGCCGGATCGAATATATAGGTAAGACCTTGAAACATCTGCGGTGCCAGCGGGATCAGCTGTTCCAGAACCTCCGCCAGGAGTTGTACGTAGCGCTGCTCCGGCTCTGGGTTTCTCACGTCATGATGAATGGAAAATTGGGGCACGGTGAACGACCTGTCGAAGCGAAAGAACAACTCCTCCACTTGATTGTAGTGACGGCTGAAGGTCCCCGTGCCCGAACCGCCCTGTTTCAAGAGATCGTTGATCGTCGGATCCGTATAAGTGCAGCGGATTACGTTGGCGGTCTGGGGCACTCTTTGTTTTTTTTCTCCCGTCGTGTTAGAGGGGTTCGAATCTGTAGATCACCCAATCCTTGCGGGCCAACTTCAGATACACTCTTTCGGTGATCTCCAGGCTCGTGAATCCTGGTCCTCCCGTATCCAATGACTCTGTCGATCCCGCGGAGTCCGTCCCGGGATCCTGCCCGGGTTCCGGCACCCATTTTGTATAGCTGACCTGAAACACCGGCTCCGGTTCTCCCCGCTCCTGCCGGACCACCAGATCGGTGACTCCATATACGGTTTGGGGGGGTGAAAGCGCGGGACGGCCCTGGGCATCCCATTCATCGGCGCCGATGACGTGTGATGTCCCCTCGTAGCCCAGGCTCACCCGGGAAAGAACATAGATGTTGATCACTTCGCGGATCGTCTGTTTCCCCGCTCCTTCCACCACACAATCCTCCATGAGGGTGTGGTTCAGATCGTTCATACTCCGGTAGAAGGTTTCCACGACCTGCTCGGGGCCGAATCCTCTGGTCTGCCTTGGAGCCAGAATGTTCTTCAGCAGCGATCCGGCCAGTGCACCGACCACCACCACCGCGACTGTGACGATCCCAACCGTCTTCCAGTGTCTCTGCCAGAATACCTTCCCCCGGTAGGCTTTGCCGATCTTCTCCTCCTCTTTTCGGGCTCGTGCGAGGACCTGTTCCCGCTCCGTTTCTGTAATATCCCGATGCAGTCCCTCTTGCTTGCAGCCGGCTAGGATTTCCTCCCACTCCTCGAGGGAAGGAGGGGGGGTGTCTCCACGACCCAGACCGGCCATGATCTGGCGGGACAGATCTTCCCGGAACCCCGGTTCGACCAAACTCAGGGGAAGGAGCCGAGCATAACGTATCCTGTTGTGGATCTCCTCCTCCGTTTCCGCTTGAAATGGATAGTGGCCGCGAATCACGCGGTAAAGCAGAGCTGCGAGACTGAAGGAAAGACCTTTTTCCGGCTCTTCGATATCCGGATGGCTGATCGATTCGAAGACCCGCAGCTTGTACACCTCGGGGTGCATGTTCCGCAACTCCTTCATGAGCGCCGACGGCAGGAACAGGATCCCCCCTTCCTCGAGGAAATATATGGAATCCGTCTGGATGAACTCCAAGCTCAAGCTTCGACGCTTGAGGGCCACCAGAGCATGAACGAGGCGCGTCAGATAGGGAAGGGCGGCGGGGAAGGATTTCTGAATCGCTTCTTCGAGGAACAGCCCGCCCAGGTGGGGACCGTGCAGGTAGAGGCGCCCTTCATGTCTGAAGGCTCCCTCGATCCGCCACTCCTCGATCTCCCCGTCTCGAATGATGTGACCGGGAAGTTTGCGCAGCTCGCCGAGCTTGGTCAGGACAAAATCGTTCTTGCCGACACCGACCGGTATGGCCAGGACATCCCGACCCTCCCGCTCGAGCTTTCGTCCTAAATCAGCGCTCATAGGCTAACCTCAGAGAATACTATGGCGCTGAACACTTCGATCTCCGTGTCTTCGGTTCGCCAGCAGTCGGCGGGAAGTCCGGCTTTGAAGCAGGTGTGGGTGAGAAAGGTATCCCTGTCCCATCCGTAATCTGTGGCAACCTGGGGGAGTAGAAGACCGGAGAACAAACCATTTTTCAATAAAATCCCGTGGACCCCTACCTGGATTTCTTCGGTGTTCTCGATCCGGCGCAGCGGCGACAGCACGGAGATCTCGATCTCGATTTCCTCGAGCTCTCGGGCCGTCAATACAGGGAAGCGCGGATCGTTGAATGCACTCGATTGAGCTGCATCCTGTACGGTTTCGATGAGGGGTTTGGTGGCGATGATGAAGCCGATGCACCCCCTCAGACCGGCCTGTTTATGGAGGGTTACGAAGGCTCCGCATTTTTTTTTTAGGGTTTCCGTCGACTCAGGGTATCGGGGTTTTCGTTTCTCTATACGGGCTGCAATAGCCTCGCGGGCCGTTTGCAGAAGGATCTTTTTTTCCTCGGGGGTAATATCAAACTCCATCCACCTGTACTCCGTCTGCTCTCAGTACGAAAGCGGCGTAGTGAACGACACTTTTCGGATCTTTCACCATCTGTAAAGAACTGCCCTGCTTGAGAACCGCGACGGCACCTTTCACCTTGCTGTGCATCAGGAGTATAGCAGCTACGCAGCCGGCGCCACAAGTGGAGATGCGTTTGTGTTCGGCTGCCTCGGAAAGGGATTCCCAATCGAGGCTGTCGATCCAGGATAGGACCTGATCGCGCTCCTCCCGGCCTTTTTCCTGGCCGATATTCCCGGTCATGTTGGCCGTGACCACGAAGAGGGTCGAGTTCATCCTTTTCGAGTACAGCTCCCAGAGGGAATTGGTGAGCAGTTCCACAAGAGCACGGGTCGGCTTGCCAAGGAGAATGGGAAGGATGAGGGCGTCGGGAAGCAGATGTTGGATAAAGGGCAGTTGTGCTTCCAGGCAGTGCTCCTCCAGATGAGGGATGTCGTCTACCCGAAAGGATGAGGAGAGTTTTGCAAGATTTCGCACGGCCTCCTCGTCGACCGTGGCCGATCCGAGGGGCGTCTGAAAGATCTGCGATTGGGGCAGGATGACCGCGTCCACAGGCTCCCTGTGAACCGGGCCGAGCAGGACGACGGTTTCGATCTCTCGGCCTGAAATTGTCTTGAATGCTGCGGCGGCTATCTCTCCGGAATAGTCGAAGGCGGCGTGAGGTACGATGATGCTGTACACGTTTTCCGCCCCGCTGCCGGTCCGGCCGCTGTCGGTGTGATTGAGCAGTTCGTGGAGTCGTGACGATAAGGCATCTTTCTCGCCGGGGTAGAAGATCCCTTCGATCGTCGAGGGGCGTATTTTCTTCCCGTTTGTTAAATGATCGTTCATACACTAGAAGTATTATAGATTCATCGCCGGAATGCAACAAAAACAGGGACTGGGACTCTCATTTCGGAGAAGATTCGGTTTCGATCAAGCTCGGGGGTCTCTGCAGCCGGCGAATGCGTTTGGAGTCGATCTTCACATGGAGGTTTTTCTCCTGGGTCGGTAAGACCAGGCCGGGCTTCCCGTCTTTTACTCGTTTCAGATATTTCACCTGGGTGTAGAAGACATCTCCCTGGCCGGATTCCTTCGCCTTGCTGTACAGCAGGGCCAGGGTGGCTGCGTCGAGGAGGGTTTCCAGGGGAATGCTCTTTCCCGGAATGGAACGGATAAAAACATACCCCCCCGGATAATCCCGCGCATGCAGCCAGGTGTCATTCCCGCGAACGAATCGCCGCAGCAGGGCGTCGTTTTCCCGGGCGTTCCGACCTACCAGGATGCGAAATCTTCCGGAGGTGAAAGACAATCCCGGTGGGCTGTCCTGATCTGCGCCCCTCTGCATCTTTTTTCCCCGGCCGACCTCCTGGCGAAGCGCTTCGAGGGTTTCTTCCGCCTTGCCCGTCTCCAACTCTTCGATGCGTCTGAGGACATGTTGCAGCTGCCGGTGTTGCTGCTGCAACTCCTCCTCGAGGTTGTTCAGTCCGGATTTGGCCTTCCTGTAGCGCTTGTAGTAACTTTCCGCATTTTGAGCGGGCGTCACTTGAGGGTCCAGTTCGATGTCCCATGTTTTTTCCGGATTTTCACCGTCCGCAACGGTCAGCCAGCGATCTGCGCTGTTCAGGGTATGCATGTTCGACAGAATCAGATCGCCCCATTTCTTGTAGGTCTCGAATTCCCGATACTGCTCCATCCTTTTCTCCAAGCTCTGGCTCGAAGCGAGAAGACGGTTCTCCTCTCTGCGCAGGCGATTGAGCAGGTTGTCCCGCAGCCTGACGGTTTCCCGGGTCTCCTCCAGATCGAAGTAGTACTTTTCAACTCTCTGGTTGAAGGTCCCCGGACCGGGAAGATCCCGAAGGGGGAATTGATTGTTCGATCGGGAGGCGCCGGAGGAGGTCGAACCGATATCCCCTTCCACACTGTACCGGCCCCCTGAAACCTCGCCACGTTTCGGGCGGCGATACAGAGCGTCGAGAATCACCCCCGCCCCATCGGTGACGATCATATTCGCCGCCGCGGCCCATAGGCGGGACCAGAGGATTACCGATCGATCCGCCTTTTTGACTTCGATCCGCACGATTCGCTGCTGATCGATCTGTTCGGCCGCTACGATTCGGCCGCCCCGGATATGGGCTCGCAGGAAGCTGACGAAACGTTGCGGTTTGGTCGGGTTGGGCAGTTTATGAGAGAGGAGGTGAAGGCGGCAGTTGGGATTGGAGAAGGAGAACAGCAGCGTGAAAGAGCGGCCCCGGTTGTACAGTTCCACAACCAGACGCGGATGGCTTGGCTGGTGGATATCCCGGATCAATGAGTTCTCGAGAGGGATCTCCTCCAGGATCGCATCGATCTCGCGCCAGTTGAGAGACAAGGACAGCTAATCCCTTGACCTTGAGCCTAGCCCTGGGACAGGGTGTCCAGAAACACCCGGGCGTCTCCGGGGGAGAAGAACACGAAATACACGGTTTCCGGAAGCTTCGAGGTTTCGAGGAAATCCTGAACAGCGGCAAAGGCGACGCGGGCTGCCTCATCCTTCGGATAGCCGTAGATTCCGGTGGAGATCGCCGGGAAGGCGACCTCTTTCAGAGAGAGCTTTGCCGCTTCCTCCAGACTCCTTCGGTAGCAGCCGGCCAGTTTCTCCGCCTCGCCGGAGCCGCCCCCATGCCAGACCGGACCGACGGTGTGAATCACATACGCGGCCGGAAGGTTCCCCGCTCCGGTTGCCGCGGCATCCCCGGTGGGAAGCCCGTCGGGGTAGCGGGTCTTTCTCAAGGCCTTGCATTCTTCGAGGATCGAGGGGCCGCCACCCCGGTGGATGGCCCCGTCCACCCCGCCGCCTCCCATGAGGGATGAATTGGCGGCGTTCACGATCGCCTCCGTCTTCATCCGGGTGATGTCCCCGGTGGTGACGATCAATCTGCCGTCTAGAAGCTTGGTATCGGCCATAGTCGATTCACCTCCATACGCTGACGCCGGTCACACCTGCTGCTACTAGAAGTATAAGGTTGATGGCGGGTAAAAGCCAGGGCGCCTGGGTCCGTTTCTTCAGAAGTACCCGGATAAAAAATGCAAGGGGGATGGCGGCCAGCGGTGCCAGCCCCAGGAGCAGATGAATGACGTTGGATGAGGCCCTACCCGCAAAGGTCAGGATCAAGCCGCTCAGCGCCGCGGCCGGCAGAAGGGCTTGGGAAAGGCTGCGGGTCAGCCTGTCGAGTTTATTCGGTTTCCTGCGTCCCGCTTCGATGGCAAAGCCCCGGAACAGAAACACGGCGTGGGCCGGGATCAGGACGGCGGCGCAGAGAACATGAAGGATAGTGAGTGCCCATTCCATCTGGTTTGTGTGTTTCGCGCTTCCGGAACCTGATTCACAGCCAGAAGCAGATTTTCAAGCTGGGACCGGAATATTCGGAGTTGATGAATCTGCTGTAGTTGTAGCCCGCCCCGAGGGAGAACCGCCAGATTGCGTAATTCAAGCTTGCCGTCCAATGGATCAACTGTAATTTGCCGTTCAATGCGGCGTTCAAGTTGTAAAGGTCCAGGTAGAATCTTGCCGGAAGGAAAAACTGGCAGCCCGAGCATGAATCGCCGTCATATTCGTCTTCGGTCTCCTCCTCGGACTCTTCCCCCGCCTCTTCCTCGATTTGTTTGATCGTATCTCTGATCTTTTCCTCCCCTTCCTTCTCCTGGTCCTGGGACACGGCGAAGCAGAGGGGGAGTGTCGGCAGGATGACGATCCAGAGGAGACTCATGCCTTCAGTATAGGATGTCCCGCACCGTCCCCGCAAGGTAAAAAGATCCGGTGATTAAGAGGGGCCGGTCCGCTCCGGCCAGATTCCGGGCATGGGCAAGAGCCCGTGAGGTATCGACGACCAGGGTGGTCGAATCATTTTGATCTTTGAAGAGCCGATAGACTTCCGTGACGTTGCTCTCCCGAAACGATCCGGGGGTGGTAACAACCACGTCCTTGAAGGCGGGGGCCAGGATCTCGGCCATCTCGGCGATCTTCTTCCCCGCAGCGGCGGCGAACAGCAGCACACCCTCGGTCCCAAACAGTTCGGTGAAGGTGTCGAGCACCTTTCCGACGGAGCGGGGAGTGTGTGCCCCGTCGATTACGACCGGCGGGTCTCGGCGGATGACTTCCATTCTTGCCGGCAATCGGGCTTTGGCAAAGCCCTCCGCCAGTGCAGGGAGAACAGACGGCAGGCAGGTCCGCATCGCCAGGTGGGCCAGAGCTACATTTTCCCCCTGAACTTCCCCGATCAGGGCTATGGCATAGAATACCTCCTGTTCATCCCGCAGACGAAAACGGACCTCGGTGCCGTGTTTCGAGCAGCGGGCTTGAAAGAAGCTCATCTGTTCATCCAGAAACACGATGGGGCAGCCCGCCCGGGCCGCGGCCTGCTGCAGCTCGTTCTTGACTTCCGGCTGCTGGGGTGCGGAGAACACGGGTTTGCCTGCTTTGAAGATCCCGGCTTTTTCTCGGGCGATGGCCGAGAGCGTGTCTCCCAGAACGTCGGTGTGCTCGAGCTCGATCGGTGTGATCAGGCACAGCTCCGGGTTCACCAGGTTGGTGGCGTCGAGTCTGCCTCCGATGCCCGTTTCCACTACCACGTACTGGCAGCCCGTCTCCCGGAAATAGCAGAAGGCCAGCAGGGTGAGCAGCTCGAAGGTGTTGGGGGGTCCCATTGCTTCCAGGGTGGCTTTCGGCAACCCTTCCACCGCAATGCGGATCTGTTCTGTCAGATCGAGAACCGTCGACACTTGGGGGGCATGGCCCAGCACCTCCATCCTCTCCATATAGTTGGACACGTGGGGGGAGGTGTACAGACCGGCGCGCACTCCCGCCGCATGCAGCCCGTGGGCCAGCAGGGTTGCCGTCGAACCCTTCCCCTTGGTACCGGCGATGTGGATCGTCCGGTAGGACAGTTGAGGCTGTTCAAAGCGCTCCAGGAGCAGAGTCATCCTGTCCAACCTGTAGGTGCGGGCGCTGAACAGGGAGCCGGATTTCTCCAGATTGGTGAAGGATTCGATGTAGTTAAATACCTCGTCGAGATTTCGAAACGCCACGGGAGGGGTGCTCCTTCAGCCGGGCATCAGCGGCTGCAGCATTACCCGGCACTCCTCCGCTTCACAGACAGGGCGTGGGCGGAGAAGCCCTCGTACTCCGCCAGGGCGGCCACAGGACCGGCCAGGGAGGTAGCTCCCTGGGATGCCACGTAGACCACCGAGGAGGATTTGAGGAACTCCCGGACCGATAGGGGGGAACAGGTCCTGGCCCAGCCGCCGGTGGGAATCACATTGTTGCAGCCCACGGCGTAGTTGGCCATGGAGAAGGCGCTGTCCTGCCCCAGCAGGATCTCTCCGGCGTTCTCGATCCGGCTGAGCAGGGAAAAGGGCTCCCGGCAGGCGATCTGCAGGTGCTCGGGAGCGTAGAGGTTGACGAAATCGATCGCCTCCTCCAACGTTTCGGTGACCACGATGCCCCCGTAACCGGCCAGGACATCCCGGACGAAACCGGCCCGAAGCGGGTCGAGCTCCGCCAGAAGCGGCGGCAACTCCTTCCGTACCGCTTCGGCCAGGGCTCCGCTGGGGGTTGCCAGGAAAGCGCTGGAGTCCGAACCGTGTTCAGCTTCCGTGATCAGATCCACCGCCGCCCGCCGGGGATCCGCCGAGTCGTCGGCCAGCACGATTGCCTCGGAGGGACCGGCGGGTAGTCCCACGTCGACCCGATCGGCAAGCGCTCTCTTGGCGGCCGCCACGTAGAGGCTGCCCGGGCCGAGTATCTTGTCCACCTTGGGGATGCTTTCGGTGCCCAGGGCCAGGGCGGCGATTCCCTGGATCCCCCCGACCCTGTACACCTCTTCGACTCCGCAGATCTTGGCTGTGTACAGGCAGGCCGGATCGATATTCCCCTGTCTGTCCGGAGGAGAGACTGCGACGATCCGCTTCACCCCGGCTATAGTGGCGGGAATCGCCTGCATGTACATCACCGAGGGAAAGCTTCCCCGTCCATGCGGTACGTACAGTCCGGCAGACGGAATGGGAGTGTAGCGTTCGCCGGCAAACACACCGGGGCGGACCTCGCAGAGCTCCAGGCAGCGGGGGCGTTGCTCCTCATGGACCTGACGTACGCTCTGTACGGCGAAGGCGATGGCCTGTTTCAGATCCTTGCTCAAGCTTTCCTCGCCGGCCTGAAACTCCTCTTCCCCGGCCCGTAGGGGCTTGCCCCTCAGATCCGCCCCGTCGAATTTCTCGGTGTAGCGGATCACCGCCGCGTCCCCTTGGCTCCGAACCGCCTCGATGACTTCCCTGACCGTTTCCGCCACTTCCGGGGCAGCCGCCGCCTCCGCCCGCCGGCAGAGCGCCTCCCGCCGGTCCGGGTCGAGGTCTTTCCAGTGGTAGATGTTCACAGCCGGTCCTTCCATTACTGATTTCCTCCCTCGATTCCCGTCGACCGTTCGAGGAACAGATTCCCGTCGAGCTCGTCGCCTGCGACGGGTCTGTAGTTCAGGTGGGTCCACTCGAAGTAGTAGCGGGGCTGTTCTGTATCGACACGGTTGTCCAGACTGAACTGGCAGATCGAACAGTTAGCCATGGGCACCAGGGGCATCCAGCTGCGCTGCGCCATCGTGACCTTGACGATCCACTGCAGGATCCCCGAGTGGGTGACGCAGAGAAGATTCCTCTTTCCCTCTGCAAGGAGGCGTCCAAGGTCTTTCCACAACATTTCGGCGCGGCTGAACAGATCCGCGATCCTCTCGGCTTCCGGCACACCCTCCCAGCTCGATCTCTGAAAGCAGCTCCAGGCTTCCGGAAACCGTTTCTGGATCTGGTCCACGGTCAGACCGGTGAAGATCCCGGTATCCAACTCGTTCAACCCCTCGTGCTGATGTACGTCTTTCAAGCCCAACACCTGCCCTACAGCCCGGGCAGTCTGGACGGCTCGCTTGAGGGGGGAGGATAGTAGCACATCGATGTGTTTGTCCGCCAACCAAACCGCTACCGCCTCGGCCTGCCGCAGACCTCGTTCCGAAAGAGGCAGATCCTGCCGTCCCTGGATCAGGCGGGCGCTGTTACCCCTGCTTTCCCCGTGACGCAGGAAGTAGACGTTGAAGCGGCCGCTCAATGTTTTAAAATACTCAACCATATCTCTCGCTTTTTCCGGTGTACTCACCGGATCTGGTCGAGGGGATTGTACCCGATTCCCGCTCCGAGGACAATTGATGATGGAAGGCATGATGAATCGGGGACCATCGATCCCCGGAAACTGAATGCGGGTCGGCTCGGTCAGCTGGGGATCGCTGGTAGATGCTGCTAACCACCCCCGGTAGATCCGCCGATAATAGCAGTAGCCATGATTTACTTGATCTACGAGAAAACAGACTTGATTGCCGAAACCGACAGTCTGAAGTTCGTGAAAGAAGTGGTCAAATCCCGGCCAGACTGTCTTATCAAAGAGATCGGTTCCGGCAAGGTCTACAGGCCGAAACTCGTTCGCAAATCCTGATCCGGCGCCGCTTTCTCGCGAAGGCATGATTTGTATTGTAGGCGCGCTCGCCGTCGACCTGCTCATCAGTAGGGAATGCTTCGTCAAAGGTACGTCGAATCCCTCTTCGATCCGCCTCGCCCCCGGAGGGGTGGGGTACCGGATCTACTCCCATCTGCACAGCCCCAAGATGCTGTTCACCGCCCTCGGCTCCGATGTGTTCGGAAAGTGGCTGATCGAGAACATCGACCAGCCCCAGTGGGTAAATCCGATTTTCCTCGATCAATACTCGACCTCCTGCTACTGTGCTCTGATACAATCCGGCGAGCTTTTCTACGGGGCGGCGGACATGGCCGTGATCGAGGAGGGTCTGAGTTGGCCCCGTTTGCGGGCCCGACTGC
>CAZSBH010000072.1:0-20920 GCA_964604845.1 uncultured Spirochaetaceae bacterium | reverse complement strand
AGATTTTGCAATCATAACCATCCTTTGTTATAATCCTTAGCAAGTCTCCTGAGATTCATTGAAAGGAGAAGAAAAATGTGTGAGAAGAGTAAAACGTATCTCGTTCTGCTTGTCTTCGTCCTTCTGATCCTGTTCCTCTTCGGCTGTCCCATGTATACCGCTGTGGGCTTCAAGTACGCTGAGTCGACTGGGGGTACGGAGGATGAGCAGACAATAGGAACCGATCCGGAAGAGGTTGAGGTCACCGATGAAGTGCTTACCCTGGCCTGGGACGTCCCATCGCCGGAAATCGACTTCTACCGGGTGTTGTTTCGGATCCACGGGGCCAATCCTCCGGAGTCCTGGCTCGTGATGGAAGAGAATCTATCCGCAGCTCCAAGCCCGGAATACACGGTGGACAACGCCGATATCGGCAACGGTATCTTCGATTTCGGGGTTGTGGCCAAGGACCTGGATGCCGATACTGAAGAGTCGGCACTGCATTCGTCTTTGGACATCACGGCCCAGCCGGATACCGGTTGGTATCTGATCTGGAACTACTGAACAATCGAAAGAGGGGGAGTGTCATGAACAAAGCTCGTGTAGTCATCAAGCGTCCCCTGATCCACTACTTCATCAGCCTGGGCTATATCCTGGCGCCGATCATCAACATCCTGCTCCTGATCTTCGTTGCCCGGATAGGTCTCGGTGATATCCTGGACAGGCTGTTCCAGGGCTACGGAACCTTGGCCGGCATCTGGCTGCTGACCGCCCCGATCGTCGGGATCGGACTGTACTTCGTGCACAAGGTCAGCTGGTATATCTTTCTCGGGCACAGCAGCTTGATCCTGATCGACTATATCCTCAAGTGGATACGGATTCCGGGCTACTATTGGCTTTCAGTCCGGGGTATCCACCAGATCCTGCTGCTCACGGGGAATCTGGCCCTGGTCATCGTGATCGGCTTCATCATCCAGAAAGATTTCCGCGCTCCCTATTTCCAGGTGCTGCCGCGGGGATGGCGGACATCCAGACGAGTCCCGATCCGCCACTACATCCAGCTGGACGGCCGGCGCTGCAGCATCAGCGATCTTTCGATCAGCGGCTGTTTCGTCTCCGAACCGGAGATTCAGCTCGATATCGGGCAGAAGGTGATGATCCGCTTCGAGGCCGACGCCCTGCAGGTGGAGTGCCGGGGGGACGTGATGCGGCGGATCCCCGACGGCTACGGGATCCGCTTCCTCGGACTGGCCACACGGGATAAACGGGATATCCGCCGCATGATCACTAAGCGCTTTCCTTTCCGCTACCGGGTGGATCTTTCGGGACAGTGGTTTGTGGACAGCAGGGAAATCGAGGTGGTGGTGTTGGATATCTCCAATACCGGCAGCTACCTGAAGGCGGATATCGCCGGGATCGAGGAAGGGCAGGCGGGCAGGCTCGAACTGACCATCAACCGCCGAAAGGTGCCTCTTCCCGGGGAAGTGATCTGGTTGAACAAGACCGAGCTGCACGAAAAGCCGGTGGGCTTCGGGGTACGGTTTACCCGGAATGAGAAGAAAATCGTCGGCAGAATCGTGGAGCAGTATAAGAAAGATCATCCGGCCGCTTAATACTAACGAAAAAATTTTGACTTATTTATAAAACATTTACTGTTAAGGTATATCTTTACTGCAGCGGGAAGCTCTCCTGAGTTGGGTGATTTCTTCGCTTATGGAGTATGATATGGAAAAAGCAAAGAAATTAATAATCTGGTTAACAAAAAACCTCATTAACAAAACAAAGGTTGTCAGCGTACCAATTTGGAAGATAACTAAAGAAGGATCAGACGAAGCAGTTGAATGGAAAGATCATCAAACTAATCCACGATTTGCAATCTTCAATTGCCTAACGCCTGACGATCCATCAAATGATTTGGTAGTTGATAAAGAAACAGGACTTGTATGGACAAGAAATGCAAATCCTATCGGTTCGTACAATTGGCTGGATTCTAACACGTTATGTAGGGAATTCGTTTTATGTAACCGCGTTGGATGGAGGCTACCCACCATCGAAGAAATATCAAGCTTGGTAGACCGTAATCAATCAAATCCTGCTTTACCCTCAGGACATCCATTTTTGGATATACAATTCGGCGCAAGTAATCCAACCTACTGGACCAGCACGAATAGCGAAAACCCAACTTCTGCTGCATGGTTTCTTAATTTCAACATAGGAGCAGCGGGACTTGGAAATAAATCAATTACAGGATATGTCTGGCCAGTTAGAGGAGGTAGTGGGGGCAATAACTGGAACTGGTAGATCTTTAAAGAGGTCCTATTATAATAAAATGACTTTCGCTCCGATCTAACTACCTTTGCTGTTAAAGTCCAATCTGCGTCGTGCTGGGAATGTTCGGCGCTTCACCAGAACCTCCGGGATTCCAGTATAAGATCGGAGGGGTGATAAGCAGCAACCTCCTGTGACTCAAATACTCTTCCCCTCTCCCCTCTCTCTCCGGCCGTTCTATTTCATAATAGCCCATCATATCGACAAATTTTACGCCGCGTACAGGAGGTATTGGCCTTCCTGTGTTTGTATAAATTTAGAATGAAGAGCAACAAGGGGCTGGGATCCGATTTTGAGATCTCAGCCCCTTGTTTTATGCCCGCGGCGACAGGTGGGCACGCACCGATGTTGGTGTCATGATGAAGAAGTATTCAAGATCACCTCGTTGGAGTAGCCGCTCTCCAGGCCGGTGGTGTTGTAGGCCGTAGCCGCGATGTAGTACGTTGGGCCCACTTCCAGATCCGTCAGTGTGTAGGTGGTCTGGTTGCCCACGTCGATCACCGTGTCGTAGCTCCCGCTGCTCGGGCCGAGGTACAGCTTGTATCCGGCCAGATCCGATTCACTGTTCGGGTCCCATTCCAGGGTGGCCTGGGTGACTGCGACGGCGATCACCTGGAAGGAGTGGCTGGCCGAGCCGGCACGGCTCCCGTCGGTGCTGATCGCCGTTACGTCCAACCGGTAGGTCCCTTCGGACAGGTCGTTACCTAAAGTATAACTGGGACCCGAGGCTTTGGATTGGCCGTTGATGTACCAGGTGTACTCGACACTGCCCGTATCAGGAGGGACCGAGGCGGTGACGGTCATCGAGCTTCCCAGATCGAGGGTGTCGGTCTGGCCGCTCAAGGTGACCGTGATGGGGTCATGGATCTCCGGTGTGATCTCGGCCACGACACCGCCGTCGGGGGTGTTGATCTCGGTGAACTCGAACTGCCCGGAAGTCGTCTGGTCCTTGACGATGCGCACGATCTCCACGGCGCCGGCTACCACGATGTCGTTGTCCAGGAGCTGAAGCTCCAGGGTGTAGTATCCCTTGGGAATGTTCCCTTGTGAGCACGCCGCAATTCCCGGAGCGGTTACCGTGAAGTTCAGATCGATCGCGGATCCTGCAGCCGGGGTCAGGCGGGCCTGCAACGACGGATTCTGCGTGTCCGCCCCCGGCCAGAGCAGGCTCAGGTCCACGGTCCCGTAGCCGTCCAGCTCCACAACCACGACGTTCACCGTGCTGGTCTGCCCCGCATCCACGGCAACGCTGTCCTGTCCCCTGCCGATGATCGTGCCGACGTCGTTCAGGGCGTCCACAGTGACTGTCCAGGTACCGAAGCCCAGGTTTGGGATCGTCAGCGAAGAAGCCACGGTGTTCTCCTGAAAGTTGCCGCCGTTTCCATCGGTCCCTGACACTGTGTAGTCTGCCGGAGTCATGTTGATCGGCGGCAGCAACGTTTTCACCCCGGCACTGTTAATGGTCACCACCAATTCGCCGGTTTCTCCGCCTGTTCCCGAAGCTCCCCCAAGATCTTGCAGCAGGTACAGAGAACAGCCGCTGGAACCGAGAGCGAGCACGGCGATTGCGGCGTAGAGCAAGAGCACTGTTTTGATCGTTCGATAGGATTGTTGCATTGTCGCACCTCCCAGATTTTGATGTACTGCCAGGCTATTAACAGCACATTCTGAAAGGTGCTGTACGCGCTCGGCAGCTATGCAGCCATGTCCCACTTCTCCAGGGATTTAGGCCAACAGCTTTGCGTCCTTTTCTTTCGAAAAGTTTGCATTTGTCGGCGCAGTACCGACTTTTTACCTCCTGACTTTTTCCTATCTCTTTTTTCTTAACTGGCCCAGGCCAGGTACCAACCACAGTCCGGCTGGGCGGTGTCGTCGAGAGATGTGTGCATCTCCGATTCCTCCGCCTCCCCGTCCACGGCAATCACCCCAAAATCAAAATCCCCATCTCCAAAATCCGCGTGATACAGCGTGTATTCGGGATTGTCGACAGCGGGAATTTCATCGAACAGGATCCAGGATCCCGATTCATGGGTACGGTAGTAGATCTTGTAGGTCGAGATTTCCGAAGGCGGTGGATCCCAGGCCACGGTCACTTCGTTCTCAATACAGAGCACCTTCTCCGCTCCGCCCTCGGGGTCGGGGTCTGGGTCCGGAGTGCTCGCGGAGACATCCAGGTTCTGAAGCAGAAGCAGAGAGCAGCCGCCGGCGGTCAACGAGAGTGCTATGATTAGGATGAGGATAGAGATCGAGCGGATAGATCTGGATAGAGTAGTCATCACAGCACCTCCGAGAATTATCTGCCGTGCGGCAGACAGCATGTTCGAAGATGCTGTGCTCGCGCGGCAGCTCTGCAACCATGTCCCGTCGACGACGGGATTTAGGCCAATAGCTTTGCGTCCTTCCCTTTCGGGAAGTTTGCCTTTTTCGACGTTTTAATATTGATTTTTTTTATTTATTCACAGGGGCCCTACTGCTTCCTCCTAGTCGGCGCCCCTTTTGCGCATTCGGATCTTTGCGGCTCTCTGCGGCCTGCGGTACGAACCGCTTCTAAAGTCCCATTCTGGCCAGGGAAGTCTTGTACGTCCCCTCCAGCCTCTGTTTCAGAGACAGAGCGTCGCCGTCCAGATAGGTTTCGTTGTCCACTTTCCCCTGATAGTCCAAAGCCCTGAAGCAGTTGACCACGAGCCTGAGATCGTTGATCGACATGTTCAGCTTGACCCGGGCGTCGAGAAGGTCGAGCTTTCGTTCCGCTGCCATTGTTGCTTGCATCTCTGTATCCTTTCTTCTGCGCAATAACATATAAGCAATCTACGTGCCAAAAGCCGCACAACCAAGAAAAATCCTAATTACTTATATTCTCGACAGTTATGGGAAGGGATAAAATCGGAGATTTCGGTGAAGTGTGGAGGGAACTTACAGCATTGTAACCCGTTTCACAGATTGATATACGAAATGGTACCCTGGCGGGTATGGGACAGGGTCAGCGGTTCTGGCTCCAATTGGGATGGGTGATCCCGTACTGCTTGATCTTGTAGTTCAGCACCCGGCTGGATACGCTCAGCAGCTTGGCCGCCTCTTTCTGCACGAAATCGGAGCGCTCCAGGGCCTGGAGCACGAAACTTTTCTCCAACTCGTCGAGATCCACCCCTTCTTCCGGAAGGATCAGCTGGCCGTTGCCGTCGGGATCTCGGACGAAAGGCCGCTGGGCGAAGATCAGCTTCAGGTCGTCCCGGGTGATCTTCTCTCCGTCGGCCAGGACCACGGCCCGCTCGATGGTGTTCTCCAGCTCCCGGATATTACCGGGCCAGTGATAGCCGGCCAGCATCTTGACCGCCTCCGGGTCCAGACCCTTGATCCTGTGGTTCAGCTCGCTGGAGTATTTCGTCAGGAAGAACTGGGTTAAGAGCTTGATATCCTCCCCCCGTTCGCGCAGGGGAGGCAGGTGGATCGTGACCACGTTCAGCCGGTAGTACAGGTCTTCCCGGAACAGTCTCTTTTCCATCTGCTCGAGCAGGTCCTTGTTGGTCGCCGATATAATCCGGACGTCCGTCTTAACGGTTTCGCTGGAGCCCAGACGCTCGAACTCCTTCTCCTGAAGCACTCGCAGCACCTTGGCTTGGGTGTACAGGCTCATGTCGGCCACCTCGTCCAGGAAGATCGAGCCCTTGTTGGCCTGTTCGAACCGGCCGATGCGCAGCTTCTCCGCCCCGGTAAAGGCGCCCCGCTCGTATCCGAACAGCTCACTCTCCAACAGCTGTTCCGGCAGGGCGGCGCAGTTGACCCGCACGAAGGGGCCGCCGGCCCGGCTGCTGTTGTAGTGGATGGCTCCGGCGATCAGTTCCTTTCCCGTTCCGGTCTCTCCGGTGATGATCACGCTGGATGTGGTCTTGGCCACCCGCATCACGATGTTGAACAGTTCCTTGATCTTCGGGCATTCGCCGATGAAGCTGGTCGGTTGGTAGATGTTTTGGAAGCGTTCGGGCGGGGCTTGACCCTCCCGAATTCCTTCCTTCGTTTCGAGGGCCTTCTTGATCTGGAAGTTCAGCTCGGGTAGGCTGAAGGGCTTCTGGATGATCCCGAAGGCTCCCTCTTTGACCGCCCGCACCCCCTCCTGGACCGTGTCGATCTGGGAGTTTACCACCACAACTGTATGGGGATCCTTGTCACGGACGTGGCGCACCAGATCCCGGATATTGCCGCCGGGTATCTTGACGTCGCTGATGATGACGTCGAAGGGATTCTTATCGATCAGTCTGAGGGCTGTTTTATAGTCTTTGGCCTGTTCGACCATGTTGCCTGTGCTGCGGAAGAAGCTGCAGACATCTTCGCGGAGATTTTCATCACTGTCGACGATCAGGAGATTTGGCATAGTCTACTGTATAAGTATACAGTAAATCACTGCCTAAAAGTAACAGAAAAAAAAAATCTATAAGTCCCGGAGGGCTCCGTTCACTTCCCCAGCAGGTATTCCCCGATGGTCTTGATGATCAGGTGCCCCGATACGGCGCCGGGATCGATCTGGCCCTGGCTCCGCTCGCTGAACCAGCGGGCCCTTCCTACCTCAGGGCTTAGCTCCCGGGTCTTCTCCGCACCGTCGGCCGCAGCCCGGATGACCGCCGCCACCAGCTTCTCCTCCTCCGCGTCTGATCCGATCCCCGCCTGAAGCACTACGAGTGCCGGGTGCAGGGAGTCGAGGATCGTCTTCTGCCCGACCTGAGCCTTGCCCCGCTTCATGATGCCCTGGATGGCTGCCTCCAGCATGGCCGCCAGGTCGGGGAGGGTGACCTTCTCCTTGTCCTTGACCGTTTTGCCGGCTTCCCGCATGGCAGAGAACATGAGGATGCCGATGGTAGACCCGGCGGCTTCGTTGAACTGCATGCCACCATCCATCAGCATAGCGCTGATCGCCTCCGGGGCCTTCTCTTTCAGGTACTTGGCTACCGCAGTGAAGCCTCTGGCCATGGACAGTCCGTGATCACCGTCCCCGATCTTGGTGTCCAGGTCGTTCAAATGGTCTTTGCTCCCCTCGAAGACCTCGGCCAGCTTGTTCAGGATGGCGGCCACATCCCCTGCATTCAAGGTCAACGGCATCAGGGTGCGACCTCTGCGGCCTCCCGGATGAAGGGCGTCCAGACCGGATGGTCCAGGTACTTCTTGAAGCGATCGTTCAAGCGGAAGAGGGTGATGGAGAACCCGGCCATCTCCATCGAGGTGGCGTAACGGCCCACGTACGGCCTGTACACAGCAATTTTGTTTGCCTTCAGGATCTGAGCAGCCTTGCGGTAGATGATGTACAGTTCCTCAAGGGGCGTGGCCCCGAGGCTGTTCACCAGCACGGACACGGTATCGCCGGCGGAGTGGGGCAGGTCCTCCAGCAGGAGCTTCATCATGTCCTCGGTGACCTCGTCCGCTGACCTGCGGGTTCCCCGGTGGATCCCCGCCTCGCCGTGGATGCCCATACCGATCTCCATCTCGTTCTCCTTCAGGCTGAAGGAGGGCTTGCCCGCTCCGGGCACTTCGCAGGGAGTGATGGCCACGCCGATCGAGCGCACCTGGGCCAAGGCCTCCCGAGTCGTCTCTGCCACCTCTTCCAGGCCGGCGCCGCCGTCCGCACAGGCACCGGCCACTTTGTAGGCGTAGAACAAACCCGCCACACCCCGCCTGTCATCTTCCCTGCCTTTGGGGGCGGAGGCCACGTCATCGGCCACCAGCACGGTCCGGACCTGGATCTCCTCCTCCTCGGCCATCTCCGCGGCCATGTCGAAGTTCATCACATCCCCGCCGTAATTGCCGTACAGGTACAGCACGCCCTTGCCCGCATGCACCGCCCGGGTCAGGGTCAGCATCTGATTCATGCTGGGAGAGGCGAACACGTTTCCGATGGCCGCCCCGTCGATCAACCCTCTGCCCACGTAGCCCATGAACACCGGCAGGTGCCCGGAGCCGCCGCCGGCGACGATGGCCACCTTGTCTTTCACCGGAGCATCGGCCCGCATGACGGCCCGCTTCTCCCCGGCTGCGAAGGCCAGCCGATCCGGGTGAGCCGCTACGATCCCTTCGAGCATCTCATCCACATAACTTTCCGCTTCGTTATAAAAGGTTTTCATTCCTCACGTCCTCTCGAGATTGGTTTCTGTTCGTGCCACTCCTCTTCTTAGCTCGTCTTGGAAAAGATGAGCCGGCAGACCTTGTCTCCCTTGCCGAATTGGAAGATGGCGTGCTTTTCGCTTCATCGTAGTCTATGAATCCGGCTGCGTCCAGCTCCTGCACGAGGTAGGCCGGCCGGCTATTTGCTCCTCTGCCTGGTCGCTTCGAAGCGCTGCCGGACCACGTCTTCCAAGGAGTATTTCTTTACCGCAAATGCATGAACCATGAACAGTCTTTACAATATCTATAGATTGCTTTAGTTTCTTATTTATGAGAAATTTTTCACTGAAACTATATTCATCGGAAATTCAAGAAATAGCGGAGATCATCACCAGTATACTCGCACTCTCGGTTACGGTCGTTGATGAAACTCTAAACAGAATTGCAGGTACGGGATTATACCAAAATCAAATTGGAGATAGGCTGCCGGATAATTGCGTATTTGCTAAATGCCTCGCCTGCGGAGAGTCTTTTTTCATCGAGGACGCTCGTCAAGATACGCTCTGCTTGCAATGCTCCACACGCGTCAAATGCCGTGAAACAGCCGAAATATGCACACCCATTCGACTGGACGGTAGCGTGGTTGGAGTGATGGGCATATTTGCTGAGAATGAGCATCAGAGGACGGAGCTGATCGCCAGGTCGGAAGCCGTTAGAGGTTTCCTTCACAGAATGTCATCCCTGATTTCTCACGAGGTGTACTATCGGATCCTCTTTGCTGAGCTTAAAAAAGAAAAAAGGCGCCTTCAAACTACATTTGACTCGATCTCCGACGGTATCGTAATGATCGATCGCGAAGGCCATATTTCGGAGTACAACCGGAAGGCCAAAGAGTATCTTGATCATATAAACCTTGACAAAGGGATGGCGATTGAACAGGTTTTTCCGATCCAAGGAGCCGATCTACGTGAGCTGCTATCGGGAAAACTGAAGCAGGTAAACCTCTCCTATTATCGCAATCAGAACTACAATCAGTATTTCTGTATCCCCAATCTGGTCGAATATGAAAATCAAGTCGAGAATATTGTATTTACGATCTATCCACTCAATCGGGTTCATAGGGCTCTCAATCGAGTCATCTACGACTACGATAGCGTCCGGTTGTCTGACATCATCGGGAACTCGCAACAAATCCGTGATTTACAGGAAATGATAGCACGTGCTGCAAAGACCGATTCTGCCGTGCTTTTGACAGGGGAAAGCGGGACCGGCAAGGAGCTATGCGCTCGGGTTCTACATAACGAGAGCTCGCGCCGGGAAGAAATATTCTTGGCGGTCAACTGTGCTGCGCTTCCGGAGTCGCTTATCGAGAGCGAGCTGTTTGGTTATGAGGAGGGAGCTTTTTCAGGGGCGAAGAAGGGCGGAAAACCGGGCAAATTCGAGCTGGCGACAAGGGGGACCGTATTGCTGGACGAAATCAGTGAAATCCCCCTGCATATACAAGCAAAACTACTTAGGGTTCTACAGGAAAAAGAAATCACACGTGTTGGTGGTTTACGGACGACTAAAATCGATGTTCGCGTCGTGGCATCGAGTAACCGAGACCTCTATAAACTTGTCAAGGAAGGGAAGTTCAGAGAGGATTTGTTTTATCGGTTGGATGTGATACCAGTCCATATTCCCCCTTTGCGGGAACGCGTCGATGATATACCGGTGCTGATTGAATATTTTCTGCGCAGATTCAACCATATTTTAGGCAAGGAAACACTTGCTATAGAGCCGAAGCTGATGGGGGCGTTTAAAACCTACGACTGGCCGGGCAATGTGCGCGAACTGGAAAATATGCTGGAATACGGGGTAAGTTTCATTGACGGGCCGGTTCTGGATTATAAAACCCTGGAGCCGAGGTTAAAGCGAAGGCAAGGGACTGTGTGTAGAGGCGATGAGGAAACTCCAGAATATACGAAACGTTTTTCTGGTGTGGCGGACAAAGTTCACGAGGCTGGAGCTCTTCGGCCAACCGAGGAATACGAAAAAAAATGGATACAAAGTATGCTGGATAGGCATGGGAAAACGCTGGATGCGAAAAGGGGCATTGCGAGAGAGCTGGGTTGTTCGCAAGCGACTCTCTATCGAAAGATGCACAAATACAAGATACGTTGATTTCCGACATCGATTGGTAGATTCTCAATAACGATAATTCGACAGGGCAAACCGGGCTCATACGAATATTCGAGTCATAACCATAAAAACCTCTAAATCATTTTTTTACAAAGAATTGCGATCGATTCCCCACGCAAAATCACAACATGGTACGAAATTTGCTTATTCGCTTATGCATGGCAGATTCCGACCAGTGCTTGCAATATTTGTTCAACTGATTTGGATCGAATGAATAAAAAGGATTTTTGGAGCTTCGCAAGAAGCCAGATCATCGGCAACAATACCACAATCTATACTCCCTTTGGGGAGCGCAATCTTACCTACGTTGACTATACAGCCTCTGGCCGAGGTGTGTTGTTTATCGAGGAGTATCTCAAGAACTGTCTCACTACGTACGGTAATACCCATACGGAGGATGACCTCACTGGATCCATTACCACCGCGCGTATGCATATTGCCGAGCAAACGATAAAGCGACTAGTCAACGCCGATGAGAACTATCGGATTATCTTCAGCGGATACGGTTGTACAGGTGCGGTGTGCAAACTTCAGGAGATTCTGGGGATTTACTTGCCTCCGGTCGGCCGAGCAAGGTATCAGCAAGCAATAGGCGAGTTTTTCTCTCCCAGGCAGCTGCGTCGTTTTTGCTCATGGATCGACGAGAAACGTCCAGTAATTTTCGTTGGACCCTATGAGCATCACTCGAACGAGATTTCATGGAGAGAGTGCTTTGCCGAAGTGGTAGAGATCGATCTGGACAAAGACGGGCTGATCGATCTTTGCGATCTGAAAAGGCAGCTGTCCCGCAATGAATATCGGAACCGATGGAAAATCGGTGCGTTTTCCGCATCATCCAACGTAACGGGTATTAAAACCCCCGTCGACGAGGTGGCAAAGATTCTCCATGATCACAGTGCCCTGGCATTTTTCGACTACGCTGCGATTGCGCCATACTCTCGGATTGATATTTGTAAGGGACCTGACTGCTATTTCGATGGCGTATATTTCTCCCCCCACAAGTTCGTTGGTGGACCGGGGAGTACGGGCGTTTTAATTATCCATAAAAAAGTCTACCAGGAGGAGCTCCCTCCCACACGACCTAGCGGAGGAACGGTAGACTATGTCAGTGCGTATGACCAAGAGTATGCCCAGGATATAGAGGAAAGGGAAAAGCCGGGAACACCGGGGGTCTTGCAGATATTGAAGGCAGCATTAGCGATGGAATTGGCGGAGTGTCTTGATTTTGATAGGATCGAAACGAGAGAAAAAGAGCTAATACGCCGTGCTTTCAATAAGTTCGCGAAGTGCCCATTGATAGAAGTATTGGGCAATCTTGATCCCAAGAAGCGAGCTGCGATTTGCTCTTTCAATATTCGATCAGGAAAGGGATATTTCCATCCTCGCTTCGTGGTGATGCTTTTAAATGACCTTTTTGGTATACAAAGTCGAGCCGGTTGTTCATGCGCCGGGCCATACGGCCACCGGCTGTTATCGATAGATCGCGCAAAATCGCTGGTATACAAAGAACATATTTTGGATCAACAGTTGGGCGTCAAACCAGGTTGGGTCAGGGTGGGTTTTCACTTCCTGATGACCGACGAGGAGTTCGAGTTCGTGTGCGAAGCTATCGTATTCGTTGCCGAGTTTGGCAAATATTTCCTACAAGACTACTCGTTCGATCTAAAGACGGGTCAATGGTCTCACAAACACTGGGACGCCGAGCCCGTGATCTTTAACGTTGATTCGGCGATGAGCAACCTGGAATCACAGAAGACCAAGCGGTCCACGGCCAAAGTGGCGGCCTTCCGATTGTATCTCGAGGAGGCCCGCGACGAGGTGGAACTGCTTAAAAATACCTTCTTACACACACGCCTTCGAAAAACGGATGAAGAACTCATCCCCTACATGTACTACGAGTGAAAAGAGGATAAAAAAATATGCAGGCGAATGAAGGCATTATCATCGTTGAGAAAAAAATACTACAACGTAGATTTTCTTATCATTTTTTTCATGTGATTCGCATTTTCGATAATAAATGGATCTACTCGGTGAAGACAAAATTGTACCGGTTTTGTCTGGGGATTGCATAAAGATGCTTTCGTAGTAAGATTTTACTAAGCTAACGAAAAAGTGCCGGACATGGATTGCGAAGTGGTCCGATAATTGCTTATAGTTCATATCACTAATTTTTGTGCTGAAGGAGGATACTATGCACAAGGTTTTTGTCTTAATAACAGTGTTCGTGCTGGTCGCTGGACTCATATTCGCCGGCGGTCAGGGGGAAACGGGGTCTAAAGAGGAATCTGTTCAGATCACGTTCTGGAATATGATGGAACCCGGTCCCACGCAGGATCTAATGAAAGAGCTCGGAAAGGAATTTGAGGGGAAGCATCCAAATGTTAAGGTCGTCATGGATTTCAATGTCCATGCGGACTACGAACCCAAGCTCGCCACCTCAATCGCAGCTGGGACGGCTCCGGATATCTGGGCGCAATCATACAGGCAGGTCGAGCAGTACGTGAACAATCTGGATCCAATAGACGAGGGTGACTTGAAGGCAATGGGTTACGCTTCGATGGAAGCGCTGAAGGACGCCTGGGAACCTGGTACCCTCGAACAATACATGTACAAAGGGAAGTACTACGGTTTCATGTGGCAGTTAAACATCTTCGCCATGGCTGTCAATCGAGAGCATTTCCGTGAAGCGGGACTCGACGCAGAGAAGGACTATCCGAAATATTGGGACGACGTGATCAGCGTTGGCAAAAAGGTCGTAAAAAAGGAAGGCGGCAGGATCGTACGTCAGGCCATGACCTTTCCCTATACCTACCCGTCGATCTGGTACTTCATGGAGCTCCAACCGGTAATGCGCAGTATGGGGGGTGAAGTAATGAACGCCGACGGAACAGCGTGCCTTATCAACAGCGACGCCGGAGTCCAGGCGATGGAGCACATCAAGAAAAGATTCACGGAAGGCCTGATTGACAAGAACATTTCGACAACCATGGCCTACATGGACGGTTTCCCGAATGGTGAGTTTTCGATGGCCATCTGCAACCAAGAATGGCCTACCCGTTGGGAGAAAGCCAATCCCGACAAGATGAAAGGCAACGTCTACGTTATTATGAATCCGACCACTCCTGGTCATGACCCGGCTATCGGGGTTTCCTCCTGGGGGCATTCGGTGAACAACCAGTCCAAGCATAAGGACTGGGCTTGGCGCCTGGTCGACTGGCTGACCAAGGATTCGGACAGAAATTTGAGAGAAATTGGCGGAATTATCCCAAGAAGGGGTTGGGCAGAGTCCGAAGCTGCCGATATCATTCCGCAGAAGCAGCTGTTCGCGGAGATGACGAAGTACTACGCAGTTTCTGGTCTCACCCAAGACTGGACGACCGTGTCCGAGCCTATCAAGAGGGCGATGCAGGAGATCTTATATCAGGATAGGGATATTCGCTCCACACTGAACGCAGTCAAGAAGGAAGTGGATAACGCTATAAAATAGGAGGTTTCTCCGGAAGCTCTTCTGTTAGAGAACAGTAGGTCACGCGGAGGTTGGGGGGATTCATTTTCCCCCCAACCTCATTGTTCTGCCGGCTGCTTGAACGATTTTTTCCCTTGATGTTCGTCCTGGGTTACCTATAGTTATATCGCATTTGGATAGAGAAGGCATTATGCTCATGGCAAAAGTCCCCAAATATATAGCCAGAAAGAAATCGATGGGAGTATTATTTTTTATCCCGGCTTTGATTTTGTTGCTGATTTTTCTCATTGGACCGATGATTGTGGCTGTTGGCTTCAGCTTCACAAAATACACGGTTCTCGATCCACCACGCTTCGTCCGCTTTGCCAACTTTTCCCGGTTATTTTCTCTACCCACATTTTGGGAATCCCTGCGAGTAACCCTGATATACGTCTTTGTACGAGTGGTGGTAATACTATTCTTGGCAATGCTTCTCAGCCTGGTGTTGAACCAGAAATTTCCGTTTCGCGGTTTTTTTCAGACCATGTCTTTCTTGCCCTACGTTTTTCCACTGGCTGTCACTTCCGTGGTATGGAAAGTCATTTACAGGCCTTTCGGCCTCATGGAGCAGCTTACATCCCTGATCGGTGTGGGTCCGATCCCCTGGCTTAGTTCCGGTGAATACGCTCTTATAGCTGTAACCATTTCGACAATATGGTCCGGCGTAGGCTACTACGCGGTGATCTTTCTGGCTGGATTACAGACGATTCCAAAGGACATTCTGGAAGCGGCCGTGATCGATGGCGCCGGAAATGTCCAACGTTTCTCGAAGGTCATTCTGCCGCTGTTGAAACCGACGATGTTCTATATCACCGTGGTCGCTGTAATCGGTACCCTGCAGCAATTCCCGCCGTTCCTTATCATGACCGGAGGAGGTCCCGGGCAGGCTACGCGGGTATTGGGTCTGTTCATCTATGAGTATGCCTTTGTACATCTGAACATGGGTTTCGCCTGTACGGCTTCCCTCGTGATGTTTGTCCTGGTAATGAGCTTCACTCTCATCCAACGACGTTTCCAGCGATTTGAGGTGTACTGATGAAATCCATTTCGCATGGCATATTAATCCACGTCAAACCGATTAAGCTCCTAACCTATGTTTTTGTACTCACCATGGCCTTGTTCTTCGTCACCCCGATGGTTTATACGTTCATATCCTCTCTCAAACCAATTAACGAGATTTTCGAGTTTCCGGTTCGCTGGATCCCGAGGCATCTCCGTTTGCGTAATTTTGTAGATCCGTTCGTTCACCGTAACTTCGGAATCTATTTTTTAAACAGCACATTTGTAGCTGTAGCAACGACTGCCTCTTCTTTGTTTCTAAGCTCTCTTGCCGGGTACAGCCTGGCGAAGTTCAACTACAGAGGACGTGCATTGCTGTTTACCCTGGTCTTGATGACCATGATGCTCCCGATACAAGTGACCATGGTCCCTCTTGCCATCATCGTTCGCTATTTGGGTATGATGAACACGTATTGGGGACTCATAGTCCCGCTCATGGTGACCCCCTTTGCTATTTTCTGGATGCGACAATTCATCCTGACACTTCCCAATGACTATGCAGATGCCGCTAGAATCGACGGACTTGGAGAATTCGGGATCTTTGCCCGGGTCATTCTGCCTCTGTGTGGACCCGCTCTTGGAGCCCTGGCAATATTCTCGTTTATGAGCAACTGGAACAGTCTGGTTTGGCCGATGATCGTTGCCTCTCGGGACTCACTGCGAACGATTCCTCTGGGGATCGTTAAGTTCCAGGGTGAATTCGAGGTGATTTGGAATGAATTGTTCGCGATGTCCGTTGCCAGCATTATACCGGCTTTGATTTTTTTCGTTGTGCTGAAAGGCCGGCTCATACAGGGACTGGCGATGGTGGGTATCAAACAGTAGGAAGGAGATATCGAATGAACAAGAAAGAACGCGTCCTGGCCGCACTGCGCGGAGAAGAAGTAGACCGAGTTCCGGTAGTGGCCTGGCGGCATTTCCCGCGAGAAGATTACACAGCCGACGCACAAATCCAATCGTTCGTTGCGTTCCAGAAGAAGTACGATTGGGATTTTATGAAACTGATGTTTCGCAATTCCTTTCCGCTGGAGGATTGGGGTTGTACGGTAAAAGAAGTACAGGTTCCTTTCGGCTACTATCTCCCCGAAAAATACGCAGTTAACCAGACCGAGGATTGGAAGAAACTGTCCCCCCTCGATCCCTATAAAGGTACCCTCGGAGAGATGGTGACCGTTGTCAAAGGGGTAAAACATCGCATGGGAGAGGACATTCTCCAGCTTGGCACCGTATTCTGCCCGTTAATGGTTGCCAGACAGTTAGCGGGGGAAGAGAAAATTCTTCAGGATCTGCGGGATCATCCTTCAATGCTTCACGATGCTCTCGATGTGATTGCCCAAACGGTAATCGATTTTTCTTTAGCCCTTCTGGATAACGGAGCCGACGGTATTTTCTTCGCTACGCAGTCCAATACACCGGACTTCATGCCTCGGCAGGAATATGGGGAGTTTGGTCATCCCTACAATATGAAGGTGCTGCGGAAAATCGAAGACCGGTCGGTTTTCACCATGCTTCATGTGTGCCAGCGGAATCCACGTTTCGACGAGTTTGTCGATTATCCGGTGCATGCGATTAATTGGGACGACCGTATCACCCCGCCGTCTCTCAGTGAAGCAAGAAAAAAGATGGATAAATGTCTTATCGGTGGTGTCGACAAAGAAGGAGTTCTGCGCGACGGCACTCCGGATCAGGTAACCCAACAGGTTCACGATGCTATCCTTTCGGCGGGCAGGGAAAAGATGATCGTCGGCGTTGGTTGTGGTATTCCGGCCGATTGTCCTGATGAGAACCTGTTTGCCATGCGTAAGGCGGTTGGTTAGAATCGGCTGTACCGCATGTACGGTCCCTGATGTCTGCCGACACCCCAACTTCATCAGGGATATAGATCCAAGGGGCGAAATTACCAATTTGTATTCTGGAGATAATGATGATCGATTTACGAGGTAAGTATGCCCTTGTAACCGGAGTTGCTCAGGGGAATATGGGTCATGCAATAGCTCTGAGCTTGGCGCAACAGGGCGTAAAAGTCGTGCTGTTGGGACGCGACGAGTCCCGAACGGAACGGGTTGCTTTGCAGATAGGGAAATCCTTGCAGACCGATATTCTGTGGCGAGCGGTTGACCTCGCCTCTGTGAGTATTGAAGGGGCAAATGCCTTCAGGATATTTCTTGATTCGATTCGGGAGGTGGTACCGGAAATCCAGATTTTCGTACATGCAGCAGGAATTGCTCGCAACGCTTCTTTTTTGGAGACCGATCCGGATACCTATCGACAAACCTTCGCGATCAACGTAGAAGCTCCTTTTTTCCTGACCCAGGAAATCGTGCGTACACGTTGGATGACGGAAGGTGTGATTGTAAATATAGGGTCTACTGTCGGGGAGTCGACGCATGGCTGGATTGGCGGAATGGCCTATTCAATGAGCAAAGCGGCCATACTCCTATGGAGCCAGATGCTTGCCGTGGAGCTGGCGCCGAATATTCGAGTGAATACGATTCTCCCTGGATCAATAGACACGCCCATGGCCGATTCTTTGCTGGGTAAGGCAGGGAAGAAGGATATGGCGACCCATATACCTCTGAGAAGATTGGGCATGTGCGATGAGATCGCCTCTGTAGTCGTTGAGCTGGTACGTAATCCATACATCAGTGGGGCCGAAGTTCGTGTTGACGGAGCGCGCACCGTCGGGGGGTGAAATCCTCCGTCCTTTCGGGGAACAGCCGCTTGCAAGGCTTCTGCCAATCCGCTGGATAAAAGTTCTTTTACTGAATATTCCACAATTCCTTGCTTCCTGCATTCCCTCCTGCCTGTACTTGATCAATATCGCAAATCTCATGCCATCTATATCGGGTCTGCTAAATCTGAATTGCCGCAGCTGACCTTCCACACTTGACAGAGCTCGGTGCTTCTGATCATAATAGTGTTATTATTACATGTATTACTTGTTTGTCAATAGGGGAGTTAGCAGATGACCAAGATGCAGCGCGTTCTGGCAACCTTGAATAAACAGGAGACGGACCGGGTGCCCTTTTCCGCCTATGTACACAGCACCGTCCATCAGCGTACCCCGGAGAAATTCGCCCGGTTCACCCTGGATTTCTACAAAAAGTACGATCCGGACTACGTGAAGGTCATGTATGACGAGCTCTACGATATGCCGGTCAACTTCTTCCACGTCTCCGGCGTCGAGGTGTGGAAACTGCTCGAGCGCTTCGATGCCCACATCGGGGCATTCGGTCGCCAAATCGAAAGTCTCAAACGCATCAAGGATGCGGTGGGGGCGGATGTCCCGGTCATCCAGACCGTGTTCTCGCCCTTTCACATCGCCTACCGGCTGGCCGGAGCCCGGATCCTGGAGGACTGGAAAAAGGACCCCGGGGCTGTGCGGCACGGGCTGGACATGATCGCCGCCAACTCCGCCGGTTTCGCTGAAGGATGTGTAAAAGAGGCCGGGATCGACGGCTTCTTCTACGGCGCCTTCGGCTGCGAAAAGGACTGGATGGGGCAAGCCCAGTTCGAGGAGATGGTCATGCCCTCGGACCTCGAGGTGCTGAAGACCTTGAGCAAAGCCCCGATCTCGATCGTGCATATCCACAGCGAGAAGGATGCCTTCTTCGATTTGCTTGCAGGCTATCCCTGCAATGGGATAAGCTGGGAAGACCGGCTGGCCGGACCTTCGGTGGCGGAGGCGAAGCGGCTGACCGACAAATGCCTGGTCGGCGGGATCGATCACTATATGGCTTTGAAGTGCGCTCCGCAGGAGATCGTTACCCAGGGCAAGGAAGCCATCCGGGCCTCCGGGGGTAAAGGGCTGATCCTGGCGCCGGGGTGTACGTTTTTTGACGATACACCGGAGGCGAACATGCTGGCTTTGAGAGAAGCGGTAAACGACTGAAGGTCATGGCCGGCCCCGGTTCACTGAAAAAGAAGATCTACCGACAGATATTTCAGAAAATCATCAACAACGAATTCCCTTTGGACGAGTTCCTGGTGGAGGGCAAGCTGGCCGAGATGTTCGGCGTCAGCCGGGCCCCGGTACGGGAAGCCCTGGTGGAGCTGTGCAACGAGCGGATCCTGCGCAATATCCCGAGAGCCGGCTATCAGATCGTTCAGCTTTCCCAGAAGGAGCTGCGGGACGCCCTGCAGCTGCGGCTGATCCTGGAAACCGAGGGCATGAAATTGGCCTGCGACCGGCTGAACGACGAATCGGTGGCCCGCCTTAAAGCGCTCAAGAAGGAGCTCCGGGAGCTTGAAAACGGAGACGTGATCAGCCTGGAGGACTGGATGACCAGCGGTTCCCACCTCCACCTGACCATTGCCGAGCTTTCGGGAAACCAGCTGCTGTGCGAAAAGACCCGGGAGACCCACGACATCATCCGGCGGGCCACGGTCCAGATCTACCTGGACCGGAATTATCCCCGCAGGGAACAGCCCCTGCTTCACGAGCAGATCATCAACGCCATGATACGGGGAGACAGGGAGAAAGCCGTCGATCTCCTGCGCAAGGATATCAATACCCTGCGGGAGATCCTGCAGGAGGCCTAGGGGCAAGCGCGATTATGAGCAAAGACATCTGGGCTCTGGTTCGAAAAAGCGTGATCGGCCGCGACGCCTTTATAGACACCCCCTTCGGGCAGCGGCTTTTGACCTACGCGGATTACACCGCCTCGGGGCGGGGCATCGAGTTCATCGAACGCTACATCCAACGGATCCTGATGCACTACGCCAACACCCACACAGTGGACGATGCGACCGGGATGATCACCACCGCGCGCCTCGCCAAGGCGGAAGCCACGATCAAGAGGCTCATCAATGCCGGGCCGGAATACAAGATCATCGAGGCCGGAAGCGGCACAACCGGAGCGGTGCATCGGCTGCAGCAGATCCTGGGTATCTACATCCCCCCGGTGGCCAAGGACATGTTCCACAAGCTTCTCGGGCAGCACATGAGCGCTGAGCAGCTGAGCGAGCTGGAGGCTTATCTGCTCGAGAACCGGCCGGTGGTGTTCGTCGGGCCCTACGAGCATCACTCCAACGAGGTATCCTGGCGGGAATGCTTTGCCGAGGTGGTGGAGATCGAGCTGGACCACGAAGGCCTGGTCGATCTGGAGGACCTGGAGGCCAAGCTCTCCCGGCGGGAGTATCAGGGCCGCCGGCTGATCGGGGCCTTTTCCGCCGCCTCGAATGTCTCCGGCGTGAAGACTCCGGTGTTCGAGGTGGCCCGGGCGCTTCACCGTCACGGAGCCCTGGCCTTTTTCGATTATGCCGCCATCGCGCCGTACGGGGAAATCGATATGTGCCGGGATAAGGAGAGCTTCTTCGATGGAATCTTTTTCTCTCCCCACAAATTCCTCGGCGGCCCGGGCAGCAGCGGCATCCTGATCATCCACGAGAGGGTGTATCGCAAGGACCTGCCCCCCACCGTCGGAGCGGGGGGAACCGTCGATTTTGTCAGCTTCGACGAGCAGGCCTACAGCGCCGATATCGAAGCCCGGGAAAAACCGGGTACCCCCGGGATCCTGCAGATCATGCGGGCCGCCCTGGCCCTGGAGCTCAAGGAACTCCTGGGAATCGAACGCATCGCCGCCCGGGAGAACCAGCTGATCCACAGGGTTTTGGAGAAGTTCAACATCTGTTCCCCCATCGAGATCATGGGCAACCGGAATCCGGACAAACGGATTCCGATTTTTTCCTTCAACATCCGGGTCGAGGAGTCCTACCTTCATCCCCGTTACGTGACCATCCTGCTCAACGACCTGTTCGGCATCCAGAGCCGGGCGGGCT
>CAZSBH010000071.1:14073-21240 GCA_964604845.1 uncultured Spirochaetaceae bacterium | reverse complement strand
ACCAAGGAAGCCATGACCATCATCTCTCAGGCTCCCCACTTCCGCAGGATGACCCGCCCGGATGTGCCGCCGCCTCCGGGGCTCACCCCGACCGCCGAGATCAAGTTCTTCGAGTACGACGCCAACAAGGCTTCAGCGAGCAGGAACGAATACCTGCAGAAATTCGGAGAGATCTTCGCTACTCGCTAACGGACAAACAGGCATGGACGGCGTACCAAGCTGCCCATGCCTGTTCAAAACCATATCCACGCTACGAGGCTTACTCAATGAGAGAGAACCAGAACGGCCGGATCACTTTGTCCATACGTAATCTCAGCAAGATCTTCAGGGGCAGACAAGACCAGGTGCAAGCCCTGGACGATCTGTCTCTGGATATCCGGGAGGGAGAGCTGTTCACCTTCCTCGGCCCCAGCGGCTGCGGGAAAACAACCACCCTTCGCTGTATCGCCGGATTCGAAAAGCCGACCAGCGGAGCGATTGATTTCCTCGGCCGGGACTTCACTTCGATCCCCCCTTTCAGGCGCAACATCGGCATGGTGTTCCAGAGCTATGCCCTGTTCCCGCATCTGTCGATCTTCGAGAACGTGGCCTATGGTTTGCGAATCCGGAAGTTATCCAGGAGGGAAATCGAGGAGAGGGTCAACCGCATCATTGCACTGGTGGGGCTCGAGGCGACCCAGAAGCGCAAGCCCAGCGAGCTTTCCGGCGGCCAGCAGCAGCGGATCGCCCTGGCTCGAGCCTTGGTCTACGATCCCCAGCTGCTTCTCTTGGATGAACCCTTAAGCAATCTCGATGCCAAGCTGAGGGTTTTCATGCGCGAGGAGATCCGGCGGATCCAGCAGCAGGCCAAGGTGACCACGATCTACGTGACTCACGATCAGGAGGAAGCCCTGTCCATCTCCGACCGGATCGCCGTAATGCATGCCGGCCAGGTCAGCCAGGTCGGCTCTCCCGACGAGATCTACGAGAATCCCGTCTCGATCCGGGTGGCGGACTTCATCGGCCAGGCCAATTTCCTGGCCTGCAGCGCAAGAGGAGATGGTGACCCTGTTTTGACGTTTCGATCCAACGAGGAGATTACCGTCAAGAACAGCTCCGGCAATATCCGAAGCTTCCGCGATAGAGAGGGGATCCTCTTCGTCCGCCCCGAACAGATGGAAATCACCGCGGATCCGGATCACCCGAACAGCCTGAGGGGCGAGGTAAAAGTCATTCTCTACCTCGGCTCGGTGGTCCGCTACTACGTCGAGATCTTTCAAAATGACTCTCCCCAGGAGATCCTGGTCGATCAGGATCGCCGTGTGCGGGGTGTCGGAGTGGGCGATCCGGTCGCGGTGATCGTCCACGGGCAGGAGGCCAAGCTCTTTCCCACAGAGCAGAAGCAGCAGTTGGACCAGGAGTAGGAGTCCGTATGGCTGGAACGATCAAGGATAAATTGAAGGCTTTCGAACTTACCCCCTTTCTGGTCCTGGGACTGGCGCTGATCATCCTGGTCGTGTTCATCGCCTATCCCCTCTCCAAAGTCGTTTTCAACAGCTTTATCGAACTGGGAGATGCACCGACTTTGGGAAACCTCACCCTGGCCAACTTCTCCCAGTTTTCCACGTCCAACCTGTACAGAAGCGCCTTCTTCAACACGATGACCGTCGGCCTTTTCTGCGTTCTGTTTTCCTGCCTCCTCGGCATCCCGATGGCCTACTTTGTGGCCAAGACCGAGACGCCGCTGAAGACCTTCTTCCTGACCCTCGGCACTCTGCCTCTGATCCTTCCGCCCTTTGTCGGAGCCTATTCCTGGATCCTCCTGTTCGGGCGTCAAGGGGTGATCAATTATTTTCTAGAAGCGGCTGTCGGCATCAAGCTTCCCGACATCTACGGAGCGCCGGGAGTGATCATCGCCATCACCATGAGCACCTATCCCTTCATCTTCCTCCTGACCTACGGGGCGTTGATTTCGGCGGATCCGTTCATAGAAGAGAGCGCCGAGATCATGGGCGCCTCCCGGTGGAGGGTCATCCGGACCGTGACCCTGCCCCTGGTCATACCGGCCATCATGGCCGGCGCTCTGATCGTGTTCATGAGGTCGGTCGGGAATTTCGGGGTGCCGGCCATTTTAGGAGGAAATTTCTATGTGCTGCCGACCCTGATCTATTTCCAGGTCACGGGATTCTTCAACCTGAACGCCGCCGGAGCCATCGCCATGGTCAACGTCGTGCTGGTTGCTTTCGCTATACTGCTCTCCCAATGGATCACAGCCAGGCGTTCCTACGTCACCATCACCAGCACCACCCAGGCCGCCCGGATATCCTCGAGCAAGCTCTTGAAGTGGGTTGGCACGATCTTCTGCCTCGGGGTGATCTTTTTCTCGCTGCTCCCGCATATCACCGTCATCCTCACCTCTTTTACCGAGGGCTGGGCAGGCACCCGTTATCCGAACAAATTCTCACTCCAGAACTACCGGAGGATCTTCGAGATCGCCCTGACGCCCATCAGAAACAGCCTCTTTCTGGCGACTACCGCAACCCTGATCGCCGCGGTGATCGGCACGCTGCTGTCCTATATCAATGTGCGCAGGAATTTAAGAGCTCGATGGATTTTGGATCTGACGGTCATGCTGCCCTTTATCCTTCCCGGCATCGTCGTCGGGGTGGCGATCCTGATCGGTTTCTCCTCCGGGTTGCTCATCCTGAGCGGCACCTGGATGATCCTGGTGGTCGGCTTCTTCATCCGCCGCATGCCCTATATCTTCAGGTCCACCACAGCCTCGTTGAGCCAGATCGATGTGGCTGTAGAGGAGGCCTCTTCCATCACCGGGGCGTCCTGGCTGACCACCTTCAGGAAGATCACCCTCCCCCTGATGGCCCCCGGTATTCTGGCCGGAGCGGTGATTTCCTTCGCCACCCTGATGGGTGAGCTGTCCACCACGGTAATCCTCTACTCCGCCCGCTGGAAGACAATCTCCGTGGCCATCGTCGAATACCTCTTCTCCGCCACCATCGGACCGGCCTACGCCCTGGGCACGATCCTGATCGTGCTGGTCCTGTCCTCAATAACCCTGGCCAACCGGATTCTAGGGCGCAGGATGTCCCAGATGTTCAAGATGGTGTAAAGACTAGGAATTGGGGGTCAGAGTCCGAATATCTCTGCCAGGGCGGCGGCAACACTAGAGGCTATGGCCTTGGCCGCTTTTCGCACCTGCTCGGGAGCATCCGCCATAGCCACGCCGAATCCGGCGAGGGCGATCAGTTCTCCGTCATTGACGCTGTCACCGAATGTCACGATCTGCGAGAGCGGGATTCCCGTCTGCCCGCAGAATTTCTGCAGCGCCGAGCCTTTGGACACACCTGCGGGCATCGCCTCCAGGTAGTCGCTCTGGGTCAACAGCAGCGAAATCTCGGGCGCAGCCCTGAAAAAAAAACACTGCAGCTCTAGCAACCTGGGTTCATCCCCGACGATCTGGATTTTTATCGGCTGCTCGGCGCGAACCACCGCTGACAGATCGTTGAGCTCAACACAATGTAGTCCCTCCAGAAGAATGAAATCCGCCAGTACGGGGGTGAGTTGGGACACACAGGGAAAGCTGGAGAGGGGATCCGTGTACAGGAGGCAGTCCAGATCGGCTTCCCGAGCTTTCTTCAGGATTTTTAAAACCGGCTCCTCGGGCAGCCTCTGCTGATACAGTAGTTCACCGCTGACCGGGTGGACGATTGCCGCACCGTTGCACAGGATTACAGGGAGCTCGATCCCCAACTTCTGAACGTAGGGAAGGGCGGATTCAAATGTTCTTCCGGTGGCCAGGGTGATCGCTACGCCTCTGCGCCGAAGCTCCCGAATACAGTCGAGATCTTCCGCCTTCATGTGAAGATTTTCGTCCACCAGGGTTCCATCCAGGTCAAAGACGACCAGCTTGTACTGAGGAGGGTTCTGGACGCCGCTCATATCCGGGAAGGACGACAGCTGCCTGCAGGTGCTATGGCTCTCGATACCACGGTGACTGCACCTATTCTTTGACAGCGCCGCCGGCCAGGCCGATGACGAAGTACTTTTGGAAGAAGGAGAACAGGATCAGAACGGGAACGATGGCGATGAAGGAAGCGGTGCCGAGCAGGCTCCAATCCACCTCTCCATGCTCGCCGATAAAACGGTACAGTTCGACCGTATACGGGCGAACCGTGGAGGTCAGGGTCATGGCGATCATGAACTCGTTCCAGGAGCGAAAGAAGGCGAAGATCGAGGCGGCGGCCACTCCCGGTGCCGCTATCGGGAAGGAAACTCTGTAAAAAGCCTGAAGCCGGGAACAGCCGTCGATCAGGGCGGCTTCCTCGATTTCGACGGGGATGGTATCGAAATACCCCTTCAGCAGCCAGGTGTTCATCGAAACGGTCCGTACGGCGTAGACGATCATCAATCCGATCCGCGTGTCGTACAGGCCGTAGAGGGAGTACAGCCGGTACAGGGGGATGATCACCGCAAGCAGCGGCACCATCTGGATGAGCAGGATCATGACCAGGATCTGATTCCTCAGGGGAAAGCGGAAGCGGGAAAAGCCGAATCCGGCCAGCATGGCGCTGACCGTGCTGACCAACGTTGCTCCTACCGCGATGATGATGCTGTTCAGATAGGAAGTGAAACCGAATTTCGACCGAAACAGCAGATCACCGAAATTCCCCAGTGTTGGATGTCGGGGTACCAACGTGGGGGGGTAGCCGATCGCCTCTCCGGGCAGCTTGAAGGTCGCGCTGAGCAGCCAGTACAGCGGCATTATCGTGAACAGCGCCCAGAGAACGAGGAGAGCATAGGTCAATATTTTCCAGGCTGGTTTTGGATTCATTGTTTCTGCTCCGCTACCCGCTCGCGGTTCAGTCTCATATACAGCAGTGTGAGCAGCAGATTGATGATGAGGATCAGCACGGCCACGGCGGCACCCCTGCCCATGTAGCCGTACTCGAAGGCCTGATGATACAGAAATACGGCGATGACCTCGGTCCTGTATAGAGGACCGCCGTTGGTCATGGCATAGATCAGATCGAAGAAGTTGACCGTATACATCGAGATCAGGACCAGGTTGATCATCAGGAAAGGCCGGATCAGGGGCAGGGTTACGTATCGGAACTTCTGTCCGGCCCCGGCTCCGTCTACGTGCGCGGCTTCGTACAGTTCGTAGGGAATGCTCTGCAGACCCGCCGTTTGCAGGGTGAAGCTGAAGGCGGTACCGTGCCACACATTGGCTATGATCAGGCAGGGCATGACCAGGTTCAAATCGTTGAGCCAGCTGGGCAGATTCGTGACCCCGGCCAGTACGAGCAGATGGTTGAGCACACCGAGACGGGGCTCGTACATGAAACGCCAGGAGATGGCGATCACGATCGCACTGGTTACCCAGGGCAGGATGAATATGGCCCGGAAGATATCCTTACCCCGTACCCACTTCTGGTTGACCAGCAGGGCCATGCCCAGACCGAAGCCCAACTGCCCCGCGATGCTCCCGGCCACGAAGTAAAAGGTGGCCGGCAGGACCTGGGTGAAGAAACTCGGTCCCTGAAAGGTGAATATTTTCAGGTAGTTCTTCAAACCGACGAAGGTCTGGCGGCTGAGCGAGGCCAATTTGACCTCCTGGAGACTCAGCAGAACAGCCTGGATCAGAGGGTAGACGAGAATGAGAAATATCAACAACAGGGCGGGAAGAATGAGGAGGTAGCCGCTGACGATGATCCTAGTCTGTTTTCTCATCCTCAAGTCAATATCAGGGATTGCCTTTGAAATGCTGGAGGAGACATTTCGCCTCCTCCAGACTTTACACGACTATTGGGCGAGCAGCTGATTGACCTTTACCGCGGCGGCATCGAGGGCTGCTTTGGGGCTGGCCTGTCCGAGCACGGCCGCCTGGATCGCATCCTGTATGGCCGAGGAGATCTCCGTATACTGAGGAAGTCCCGGCCTGAAATGGGCATAGGGCAGGGAGTTCAGGATCACGTTGAAAAACGGGTCAACGGAGTAGTAATCCTCCGGCCGCTTCATCAGGGAGTAGAAGGTCGGCACATAGCCCCGTGCGGAGGTGTACTTGTATTGGGAATCGGCGGCAGCGCCGATCGAGATCAGCTCCCAGGCCAGATCCGGATACTTGGCACCCTTGGGAACGGAGAGCAGATACCCTCCGGACATGGTGGACCATTCCCCGCCGGGCGCTTTCGGTATGGGTGCCGCACCGAAGTCCTGCTTGAATTTTTCCGGTGTCAGATCCGGTATCAGTTTCTTGGCCAACCCCAGGGTTTTGGTCATATAGGAGATGGCGAACTTGTCCTGGAACACGGCGTTGTCGATGTCCATGTAGTTGCCGCTGACGATGCTTTTCGGGGTGAGTCCGTCCTCGACCATCTTGACGTGGAACTCCAGGGCCTTGACCCCAGCTGCGCTGTTGAAGGCGGCTTTCTTCATGTCGTCAGTAAGAATTTGACCGCCTCCGGAATAGAGCATGCCAAAGAAACGCATCGCCGTTTCTTCGTCTTTCATGGCCGGAAATCCGTACCCGTAATAGGCCGGTGCCGAGGTGATCTTCTTGGCCATGTCGTAAAGCTGGTTCCAGTCCTCAGGCGGTTTATTGGGATCCAAGCCCGCCTTCCTGAACAGCTTCTTGTTGTAGGCCATGATTCGGACATCGGTGTTCAGCCAGGTACCGTAGCTCGGCCCCTTCCATTTGGTGGCCTCTTTGAAGCTGTCCACCACATCGGGCCACTGCGACCAGGCGTTGAGCTTGTCGGTCAGATCCGTCAGCAAGCCTCCCTCTACATATTCGCCGACCCAGATTATGTCCACCTGGGCTACGTCCGGGGGATTCCCTCCCGCGGCGGCGGTCAAGAATTTAGCCCTCAGATCCGCCCAGCCGAAACCTTCCTCCACAAACGTAAATTTCGTATTCGGGTGCCGTTTCTGGATCTCCGCTTTGGCAACCTCCCAGGGCGCTTCCTGGTCCCAGGTGTAGGCCCGGGCGAAAATCCTCAGGGTCGCCTCCTTTGCCTCCATTGTTTCCATGGCCGGTTGCTCTTGAGTGCCCGTTGCAAACGCGAAGCCGGCGCACAGGGCGATCAGGAAGATCGAAGCGAGAATCGTTACTTTCCACTTGCTGTTGTCATCCATCTTTCTCCTCCTTGGTATTTTTTCTTGAAAGGATAC
>CAZSBH010000071.1:0-13973 GCA_964604845.1 uncultured Spirochaetaceae bacterium | reverse complement strand
TCGACGATCAGGCCCATGATGTAACTCAAACCCAGGGATATTCTTCCCAGCTTGATATCCGCATTGGCTTTGGCGTTGAAACCGAGCAAGGTCGGGTCGGTTGCATCACTTAGAATGAAGAATGCCGTCGGCCCGACTCCGGCGGACAGCCGCAGGAAAGCCAGGTCGAAAGCCACGCCGGCGTCCGCGTACAGATCGATCGAGGTGACGCTATCCCCGACACTGACCAATCCAAGAGCTTCGAGCTGGAGGAACTTCAGGAACTTGAAGCGGGCATCCGCTCCAAAGGTGAAGCCCCCTTCCCTCAGCTCCGAGGAATCCGGTTTTTCTCCTATGAGCACCGGAGAGTTGAAAAAGGCTGATGCGCCCAGTCCCAGCTCGGCAAAGGAGAGCAGCGGGATGAAGGCCAGCACCAGTACAAGAATCAGCGTTTTTTTCATATAGACCTCCCTCTGACAGGGACGCTGCCCCGTCTTTAATTTTCGTAACACTAATATACACCATTGAAACACGCATTACACGAATCAACGTTACCCAAATCACAGTTTTTTTTCGGGTTACCCTCGGAGCGGACCAGGACGGATACGACAAATGTTGCAGACCTGTGTATCAGATGTGGATCTCCAGAATATCCCCATCGTGTACCGGCTCGTGTTTGGACACCGTGATCGGCTTTGCCGTTCCCCGCCACAACCGAGCGAAACGGAGATTCTGCAGGAAATCCTTATGGATCAGAGAACAGATATCCCCAACCGTCTGGCCGGCGAAAACCGTATAGGGTCGGACCAGATCCGCTTTTTTCCCCGGCGCCTTTGTATAGACCCGTACGATCTGAAGCCACTCGAACAGCATCCGGGGCAGCCCGGCAACCTCTTCGGGATTTTTGCTCGAGAGCGGAAGGATTTCGAAGCGTCCGCCGATCATCTCCCTCAGGAGGGCTAATCTTGCCTCAGCACCGGAGGCGTCTGCCTTGTTGGCGATCACTCGGCAGAGGATCAGATCCCTGTCCTCACATCTCTGCCCTACAAATCGAACGTGCCGCAGATCGAAGGCCTGGAACACAGCCTCCAGATCCTCGAGTAACGAGTCTGTGGACAGATCGGCTACCAGTAGGACCGCCTCCGCACCGCGGACCACACTGAGCAGATGGGTGGGCATAAACTCCGCCGTCACAGGCGGGGTATCGACCAACTGAATCTGGATATCCTGGTACTCCACCATTCCCGGCTGCATGGCGTGGGTGCTGAAGGGATATTCCCCGATCTCGGGGCACGCGTTGGTAATCCGTTTGAGTATCGAGGACTTTCCGCTGTTCGGAGCTCCAACCAGTATCACCTGGGACGCGCCTTCCCTCTCAAATCCGAGAGTAGGACCCCCGCCGCCCTTCCTGCCCGTGCTTTCCTGCTGCTTCTGGAGCTTGGACATCCGCCGTTTAAGGTCCGCGTAGAGATGGTCGGTACCTTTGTGCTTGGGCAACAGGGCGATCATATCTTCCAACCGGGTGATCTTTTCATCGACGGTTTTGGCCGCCCGGAACGCCTCCTCCGCCTTCTTGTACTCGGGACCTGCATTCGTCGGCATGGCACCGTGCTATTTCAATACCTTCCAGAGCACCTCACTCAACTTCTCCGCGGTGAAGGGCTTGCCAATAACATCCTTGAATCCGAATTTCTTGTAATCGGCCATAACCGGATCGTTCGAATAGCCGCTGGAGATGATCGCCACGGCCTTGGGATCGATTTCAAGCAGCCGCTGCACCGCCTCCTTCCCCCCCATGGCTCCGGGCACGGTCAGATCCATGATCACCGCAGAAAAGGGAGCACCGATCTGTCTTGCCTGCGTGTACCGCGACAGGGCTTCCTCGCCGTTTGCTACCACGGTCGGGGCATAGCCGAGATGTGTCAGAAGACGATCGTAGACCTCCCGGAGGTTGCCGTCGTCGTCCATAACCAGGATCTTCCCCTTCCCGCCGTAGAGTTTTCCGGCGATGTTTGTTTTTCCCTTCTCCACCTTCCGGTCTGTGGCGGGAAGAAATATGAAGAACCGGGTTCCTCTACCGACTTCGGATTCGACGTACAGGTAGCCGTCGTGATTCTTCAGGATAGAGTAGGCCGTGGAAAGACCAAAGCCGGTTCCGTTGTTTTTCGTGGTGAAAAAAGGATCAAAGATCTTGTTCACGTTTTTCTTCGGAATCCCAACGCCGTTGTCCTCGACCATCACCCGTATATAGCGCCCGGGGTTAAGCGGGAGCCGATAGGCGCCGGTAACAGTGACATTCTCGGCCTCCACATTCACAACACCGCCGTCCGGCATAGCCTGGTCGGCATTGATAATCAGGTTTTGAATCACCTGAATGATTTGCCCCTGATCGAACTCGGCCCACCAGAGATCGTTCGGGAAATGATACTTACAGCGAACGTTCGAGCCTCTAAGTACGAAAGTGGAGGCATCCCTGATCAGATCCGGGAGAGTGCCGGGGACCCTGACCGGCACACCTCCCTGGGCGAAGGTGATCAACTGTTGCGTGAGATCTCGCGCCCGCAGTGCCGCTCTTTCCATCTCCTCCAAGCGGCTGAACACTTCGTCGTTTGGTAGGGCGTGCATCTTGGCCAGGGCTACGTTTCCCACAACCGCAGCGAGAAAATTATTGAAATCGTGGGCGATCCCACCGGCCAGGCGGCCGACCGCCTCCATTTTTTCTTCCTGCTGCAGATGCTCCTCGAGCAGTTTCCGGTCTCGGATATCCCGGGCCACCCCATAGGTGCCGAGAAAGATCTTTTCACGGTCCTCCGGTTCCCGGTCATAGATCCCCTGAGATTTGATCTCCACGGGGACCTGAGGTTTCTCCCCCGATCCATTCTTTCTCTTATCTTCTCCGGGCGAACTCAGGTGCAGCTCTACCCCTGAAGAAGCCCTCTTTCCCGTCCTCCGTTCATTGAATACGAATAGGGATTTTTCGAGATCCTGGGAACAGATGATCTGTGTATAATGCTGGCCGATGATCTGCTCCCGCTTTATTCCGAGCAGCCGCTCGAAGGCGTCATTGACAAAGGAGAAGCATCCCTTTTCGTCGAGGGTGTAGATTATATCCGGCGAGTTCTCGACGAGGTATTTATACTTCTTCTGAGATTGCTCCAACTCCCAGTGGATGGCTTGCTTCTCCCGAACCAGCCGCTTCTGCTCCAGCGCGTTCTCCACCCGTTTGATCAGCTCCTCGTACTCCACGGGTTTTCGGATGTAATCGAAGGCCCCGTTTTTCAGGGCGCTGACAGCCGACTCGATCGAGGCGAAACCGGAGAACATGATCACCAAGAGCCCGGGAAATTTGCTCTTTATGTACTCGAGGATCTCCAAGCCGTTCATATCGGGGAGCATTATATCGAGGAGCAGGAGATCATAAGAGCGTTCCGACAGGCTCCGAATGCCTTCTTTTCCCGTGTTGGCACTGTCCACCTGGAAGCCCCGTTCACCGAGCAGCTTGGTCAGGCTCTCGCACATGCGTGGCTCATCGTCCACAATTAGAATTCTGTAGCTTTCCGACACGACACTTCTCACTTTCTCTATTCCTCTTTATTTTCGGAATCGACCTGCTCAAGAATGAACATCAACTTGAGAAAAGTGTCGATACATACGATAATGCCGGCAAAAGAATGAGTAAAATCTTTAAGCGGGGCGCACAGTCAATCTCATCAGATCTCAAGGAGACCGTGAAGCGGTTGCTTCGCAAGGGGGGCAACGAGGATGTGCAGCAGGTGCGGAAAAAATCCATCGCTGTGACCTCCGGAAAGGGAGGTGTCGGAAAGACCATAACCGCCACCAATCTGTCGATCTACTACGCCAAGAAGGGTTATCGTACGGCCCTGATCGACCTAGACCCGTTGTCCGACGTAGCCGCTCTTCTCGATCTGGTGGAAGCCGAGTCGGCAGTGGAAGAGCAGAACCTCGACCTGGGTAAAGCAGAGATGGGAAGTTTAGCCCAGCCGGTGTTCAAACACCTCGATCTGATCTTTCCTGCTCCAAAGCTGAAAACCGTGCAGCGGAGCGCTTTGCTCGAGAAGATCTACCGGGACCTTCCGGGGGAATTGAACAGCAACTATGATCTCCTCGTTTTCGATCTGCCCGCGGGAAGCGAGTTCGAGGACAACCTGGTTTTTCTGCCCTTCATGGGAATGATCCTGCTGGTCACCAATCCCGAACCCACGGCGCACGCCGCCGCCGGAGCCTATATCAAGCGGGCTTTCGAGGTATACCAGGATTTGACCGTACATATCTGGCATAACCGTTTTTCCCCGAACACCCGGACCGGATTCAACTCCAAGGACGTTATCGGCAATTACAACAGAAACGTCTCGGAGGAATTTCGCATAGACCGGCGGGTAACCGCCAGCCTCAGGGATTTCGCGTCGGTACCGGAGGACCCGGCTTTGAACCTGCTGCGGGGCAGCCCCGCAGCCGACGAAAACGTTCTGCGCTTTCTGCTCGACACCCTGATGTTCATCCACGAGGAGCGGACAGCCAGCCTGGCGGCGGCGACCATCTCCAATCGTTCTTTCGAGCTGATCAAGCATTTCCTCGGTCACCATAAGAACATCGAGAACATCGACGAGTACCTGGAGGACATCGGTCGCTACCTTCGACTGATAGCAGCTGTGGGAGTTCTGGCCGAAGAGGGCCGGAAGGGAAAATCAGCCCGCTCCGTACAAGCCAGCACCTCGGCCCGGGTCTTTACTCCCCAGGAGAAGGGCGGATTCCGCAGTTTTCTGGAAAAACTAGATTCCGATCCGCTTCGCCGGCGGGTCATCCGGGCCATGGACCTGCTGGATACGAAGCTGAACCGTCTTGAAGAGAAGAAGAGCCCCTTCGGCGCCGGCACCGCGGTCGTTCCGGATAAAGCTGTGGACCGGGAGCTTTCCGCCCTGCTCGTGGTCATCAATCGGACGGACAGCCGCAATCAGCTCATGCGCAACCAGGGAGGGCTCCTTCTGTTCTACTTCTCCCTCTACAAGCTCTTTCAGTCGGAAACCGTGACCGCCCTTATCCGTTCCCTCGTGCCGTCGAAAAAAAACAGAAAAGGCGCTACGGTACGGGATCGGCATCGCCAGATTCAGGACCTGGTCGAGGGGAACTCGGAATACAAACAGCAATATCTGAAGCTCTTGAAGACCCTCCACCCGATCGTGAGCAAACAGATCGCCAACATCGTCAAGGCCTTCAATCTATCCGGCCTTCTTTTCCGGGATGAAAAGGGAGCAATCATCCGCAGCGCCTACGTAAAACTGCTGACGAACTTCCTTCACGATACTTTGTACAGCGGATTGAGTGTGGTCATCGGCTTTCCCTTTCGTTCTGCTGCCGGCGCTTTTCAGGAGGGCGCCGAGAAAGTACTCCAGGCGCTGAAGCAGGAGTGAGCCCAGCGACGTAGGCCAAAATGGATATTTTACGGCTCAAGCTGAGAAGGAGCATCGGTCTGATTCTCGAGCATAGCCGCCTTCTGCCGAGGGGGATCGAGGTCTTCAAGGCCGCCATAACCGAGTTTTTCCTTCCTCAGTTTCAGAGCCGGCTGTTCCCCGGCATCCGTCCGATCTCGGTAATGGAGCACCGAGAGGACGCCTCCCTGCCCTTCCTTCCAGGCTGCGTGCGCAGCTACCTCGGGTATATAGCGATATGGCTGAAGACTCTCCAGTATCTCTACGGCGCTTTCGGAAGGCAAGCTCTAAGGGATATTGAACAGATGATCCGGGATGTCTGTCTGATCTACTACGCAGCCGGACGGGTGTACAAACGCTGCCAGTCCACTACCACGAGTCGCCGCACCCCGCCGCTAAATCCGTACTTCATCCTGATCAGGCTCTTCGACCCGCATCTGCACTGTATCCCGAGCCTCCACGTGATGACGATGTGCTTCAACTACCATAGAACCCGGCAGATCGTGATGAAGCTGGGCTCTCGACAAGCCGGGAAAGAACTTAACAGCGAGGCAGCCGCCCAGACCTATACATTGGCCCTGCAGATTACAGAGGTGATTCTCCTGGTCAAGCAGCACAGTCTGGTCGATATCGGACCATCTCTGTTCCTGCTCTCCTCTTTGTTCCCCGACTACGATCAGAGGGAGGTTAATCGCTTTATCAGTGAATTGTTTGAAAATCGCCGGGTCATCGGTCCGCAGTCCATGGCTCGTGTTCGCAATGGAATCCTCCAAACCTACGAGGAGATGCTGAGTCGAAAGCGCTCGTACCCGTATAAAGAGGCCACAGATATTATTGTGGAGTTTTTGGAAGGGCACAAAAAAAAACAAGCCGGCAGAGCCGTTGAAGCCAGAAAACCTAGCAGGCTCCTCCGTAGGCGGGACGAATCGTGAAACCTTTACCCCACATGCTGTCGATATAGTCTACGGTACTCTCCGCCGCGTAAGGCATTGCCCGTTTGTCTACGAGGATGTCGACGCCGTCGAGGTTGTACGTCTCGTCCCCTTCCTGAGGCTCATCCAGAGCCAATCCCAACCGGGGTCCGCCTCATCCAAAGCCCTTGAACACAACCCGCAGACTCTTGCCATGGTTCTCCTTCAGGACATCGAGAAGCTCGGCAAGGGCGTTCTTCGTTACTTGCATCGCTCAATCACCTTTCGGAATCGGTATATAATATTATTAATATATAATGATCGTTCTGTCAAGAGCCGCCCCCAATCTCCCTGAGCCGATAGCCCATGAAGGAGAAGTTCATCCCGAGAATGAAAAAGGACAGCACGAAAGCGATTACCAGCACATACCAGGGATGCCCGCCCAGAGTCCGTCCTGAAAATAGCGGCAGATCCACAAGGAAATTCAGGATCAAGGTTACAAACGGGGTCAAAGCGATAAACAGGATCGGCACCCACTGACCGATCCGGAATCGAACCCGTTTGATGAACAGCATCACGATCAGGAATCCTGAAAGCATGCAGAGGAACAGCTCCGCCGGGATGAAGAAGGCATATACTCCGATCGACGTTGCTATTCCACCACCGCCGCGAAACTGAAAAAACACGGGTTTGCAGTGCCCCGTAATTGCGGCAATACCCACCGCGGCAACAAGAAAGAACTCCCAGTAGGTGTCGCCCGGAAAGAACACCAGCCGGGAGAGGATCATCGGCCCCAGTCCTTTGAACACGTCGAGGAAAAACACTACCCCGGCCCAGCCTTTGCCGACACTGCGCCCTACGTTCGCCGTTCCCGGATTCTTGTTTCCCAGGGTGCGGATGTCGTTCCCCGTTACCAGCCGGGTAACGATGATGGCGTAATTCACCGAGCCGGACAGATAAGCCAGAATGAGCATCAGGATCGTGATGACAAAAATCATCCTTCCTTAGATCAGCTCGAGATTCCTCAACTCCGCAACAATTTTATCAGCGTCGATCGGTTTGGTGATGTAACTGGTGCACTGGGAGGAGAACGCCTCCGTGACATTCTCGAAATCCCCAAGGGCTGAGATTATAAGGATCTTCACAGCTTCAGGACCGAGAATACCTCTTTCCCCCTCAATCTTGCGAATGCCTTTCAACACCTGCTGGCCGTCCATCTTCGGGAGCATAATATCAAGGCAGATAAGATCGTAAGGCTCCTTGGCCAGGGCCATATTGAACGCCTTGATGGCCTCCACCCCGTCGGAGACCGTGTCGATACGTCCGTAGGGTTCGAGGATTACCTTGAGAAGCTCCCTACTTGTCAGTTCATCTTCAACAACGAGAATTCTCACCTGTTCTCCTATATTCTTTGTTAACGGAGCTCCTTGAAGAGCTCCTTGATTTCTCTATCGTACTGCTCGTAGATCACGTTTCGTTTGAGCTTCAAGGTGTGGGTCATCTCTTTACCCTTCTCGAATGGTCGAGCCAGCAGCTTGACCTTATTGATACGTTCGAACAGCTTGAAACCCCGCTTCGGGCCGACCCGGGAATCGATCTCGTCCATGAGCAGCTTATAGACATCCTGATTATCTATCAAATCTTCGGGGTTCCCGAAGGGTATGCCGTTCTCCTCGGCAAATCCCTTGAGGGTCTCGAAATTGGGTACCACAAGAGCCGCCAGATACTTCTGATCCTGCCCCACGACCATGACCTGATCCACGAAGTCGGATTCGGTAATCGTATCCTCGATCGGACCGGGTTCCACATTTTCTCCGCCCAGAAGGACGACGGTCTCTTTGGTCCGACCCATGATCTTGATCTCCCCGTCGTGGGTCAGCATGGCCAGATCCCCCGTATTCAGCCAGCCGTCCTTGGTAATCGCCTGGGCGGTCAGCTCCGGCTTCTTGTAGTAACCCTTCATCACATTGGGTCCACGTACGTAGAGCACACCTTTCTTACCGGGGGGAAGCTCGCTGCCGTCTTCGGCGAGCACCTTGACCTCCACCTGTTCGAGGGGAGGACCGATGGTGCCGGGCACCGGATGATGACTCTGCCGGACCGACACGATCGGGGAGGTTTCGGTCAGCCCGTAGCCCTCGAGCAGGAGAATTCCCGCAGCCGCGAAAAAGTCATCCACGTGGGGCGGAAGGGCTCCGGCGCCGGATACGCCGAATCTGAACTTCCCCCCCAGCCTGTGCTTGATCTTCTTGAAAACCAGCATCTGCCCCAAAGCGTTCAAAGGGCTCAGCAGCAGGAAGGGCAGAAAGCTGATCAGGGCGTCGACGAAGCGGCTGCTCTTTTTGAATCGAGGGCGCAGACCTAGAAGCCGCACCTTCAGCCTGGAGTGGGCCGTACCGACACCGATGAAGAAGTAGGCCAGGGCTTTCTTCACCGAGCTGCCGGACTCAATATTTCGGATAATGCCCTTCTTCACCGCCTCCCAAATGCGGGGAACCGAGGGGAAGATCTGCGGTTTGATCTTGCCCATGTCCTCCACCATGATCTGGGCGACGAGCTTGGAATAGGCCATGGAGCAACCGGCAAAGGCGGCCACGTAGCCGATGGCCCGTTCGTAGGAGTGCCAGATCGGCAGAACCGAAAGGAAAATGTCACCTTTTCGAATATCTATATGCTTGAGAGGCGTCGGGATCTGGTGCATGTAGTTGCTGTGGGTCAGCATCACCCCTTTGGGCTCCCCGGTAGTGCCTGAGGTATAGATAAGCGTGGCCAGGTCCTCGGTCTTGCCTTTGGCTATCTCCTCCGCGATACACCCCGGATGTTTCTTCAGGTACTCCCGGCCTTGCTCCTGAACATCCAGAAACGAGAAAACCTTGACGCCGGCGCCCTTTGCCGTCTTGTCTACCCACACGCTGTCGGCTTTTGCAAAATCCGGATCTAGGACTATCAGCGTCTTCAGTCCTTTCACACTTTTCTTGATCGAGAGGATTTTCTCGAGTTGAGCCTGATTCTCCGCAATGGTAATCCCGCACTCGGCGTGGTCGAGGATATACTGGATCTCCGGAGCTGTGGAGTCGGAACCCCTGGGAACATCCGCGGCACCGATGGAAAGAATCGCCAGGTCCGCCCAGAACCACTCTTTCATATTGTCGGAGATCATACCAATGTGATCCCCCCGCTTCACACCCAGGCTCAGCAGGCCCGCAGCGAACGCCTCGACTTCGGCGTACAGCTGTTTCCAGACGACGGCCTGGAATACTCCCGACTTGTCTTTGGACCACTGGATCGTCAGATCAGGCTCCTCGCCCACGAATTCCTGCATCATTTTCGGTATGGTATCGACCATTTCCACTCCCCCCTGGTAGGCGAATTTCAACTCCCGGGGGATGCACCGGGAGAGAATCATAGAAGCGTAACACCGGCAATTTCTGTTGTCAATCGAAAAAAGAGGGGGCCGCCGACCCGGGGCGCTTATTTCGGCGCACCGAGGCCGGGGGCGCCCGGCCAGGAGGAGGCGTCGACCCACCTTGTTTTTCGTTCACGCTTTCACTATATTTGAGGATGTACGAGGAGGGTCTGTATGAAAAGCACGGACATCGACAGAATCGATCGAGAGTTCAAACGGGCTCGCAAGAAAGAGGAGCTGATAGAGAAGCGCCTTGAAGGTCGATCGGAACGAAGCGTTGGAGATTATATCAAGAAGCTCTATTCCCTCTTCTACCATGATGACAAGAAAATCTACAACCTGAAGGACAACGCCGACATACTATCTCTCCTTTCAGAAATGAAAGAGGATCTACCCGACAGCAAATGGGACAGCGTTCTCAGGAAAGCCCTCAAGGAAACAAAAATGGAGGTAAATCAGCGAGAAGCGGCCTTCAAAGAGCTGAAGGCCTATATGGCTGATTGAAGCCTAACTCGAATAATCCGCCTTGATCAGGTGCTTAACGTATTGGGCGCGCCTGTAGAACCCGGGGTCTGAGTTGTTCTTGGCACTCATCTTTCCCCGAAATGCCTCCAGGTCTTTGTAACCCTTTCCCTCCATCCAGGACTCGGCTTCTTTGATCAGGTTCGACAGACTGCTTATCTTGTTCTTGTAGAGTGTGCTGACCACCTGGACACAAACGGCTCCCGCCAAAATCAGCTTGATCGCATCCTTTCCGGACAGTATCCCGCTGTTCGCACAGACATCGCCTTGGATGTTGCCGTGGAGTAGACCCGCGTAGCGAAGAGGCGCCTCGTGCTCCGCTTCGGTGCTCAAGATGTGGCGGTAGCGATTCTTCTCCTCCTCCACGTCGATATCAGGCTGAAACAATCGATTGAAAAGCACGAACCCCCGAACGCCTCCTTGGTCGAGCTTCTTGATGAAATGCAGAGGATTCGAATAGAAGGGGCTCAGCTTCATACTCACCGGTATTTTGACTTTCTGTTTAATTTCCCCAAGTATCGCGATCTGCTCCTGTTCCACATCGGTCGAGCTCTGGTCGAAGCTGCTCGGGGTGGCGTAGAAGTTGAGCTCCAGGCCGTCGGCACCGGTGTCTTCGAGCTGTAACGCCCATTCGCTCCAGACCTTTCGATTCACCGCATTGAGGCTGGCGATAACCGGGATCCCGACACCCTGCTTGGCCTTCTTTACCCACCTCAAGTGTTCCTTGGGACCGGCGTGTTTTACCTGCGGGAAAAAATCCGTCATCTCCGCGTACAGATTGTCAAACTGGTGCAGATCCTCTTCCAGACGAAAGCGCTCGTACTGGATCTGCTCCTCAAAGAGGGAGGCGGTTACGATGGCAGCCGCACCGGCTTCCTCCAACTGCTTGATACGATCCAGATTAGCCGTGTGGCCGGAGGCACCGGCGATGAAGGGATTCTTCAGCTCTAAGCCCATATAGGTTGTTTTCAGATTTGCCATCGGGATTACTCCTAATTTTGTATATTTCTACTACAATATTCCAAATGGCGACAATGGGCAAGGTTATTCTCTTTGACTCGATCGCTGTATCTGGGTATTTTAGCCCCAGAAGAGAGAGGGAGAGATGCTACAACTGTACAACAAAATGAGCCGCAGCACAGAGGTCTTTCATCCGCGAAAGAAAGGGGAGGTCAAGATATTTACCTGCGGGCCTTCGACCTACCGTCGTCCTCATATCGGCAACTACCGTACGTTTCTCTACGAAGATATCCTGGTACGTTATCTGGAGTATCAGGGTTACGATGTCCGGCGGATTATTAATTTCACCGATATCGAAGACAAGATGCTCGAAGAAGCGCTGGATGTGGGAAAGAAACCTGAAGACATCGCCGCCGATGTAGCCGATCATTTCCACGCGGAGGCGGAGCTCCTTGAAATCAAACTTCCCCCCAACATTCCTCGCGCCTCTACCAGCATCCCCCAGGCGGTCCATCTGATACAGCAGCTGCTGAAAAAGGGCGTCGCCTACTGGCATGGGGGCAACGTTTTTTTTGATCCCTTGAAATTCGAGGGATTCGGCAAGCTGTACCGGCTCGATATGGCGAGCTGGCCGAAAAAAAAGGTTCGTTTCAAGAAGGATACCTACAACGGCCGTCGCTGGAACAGGGGTGATTTCATTCTTTGGCATGGCTACACCAATGGGGATCTGAGTTACTGGGATACGGAAATCGGCAGGGGCAGACCCTCCTGGAATATCCAAGATCCCGCCATGGTCACAGAAAACCTCGGATACCAGATCGACATCAACTGCGGCGGCATCGACAACATCTACCGGCACCATGACTACAACATCGCGGTGATCGAATCGATTTCAGGCAAAGAGTATGCCAATTTCTACCTGCACGGTGAGCATCTGATTATCGACGGCAAGACGATGTCCAAGAGCCGGGGGAATATCCTCTACCCGGAAGACGTCCTGGACAGGAGCTTCAAACCCCGCCACCTGCGTTTTTTTCTCATCTATTCCCACTATCGGAAGAAGCTAAACCTAACAGATCAAAAACTGAAGCGAGCAGCCGAGTATGTTGATTCAGCACGCAACCTGATTCAGAGACTGCTCGGACAAAAGCGGGGACAGGCTGCCGCCGATGCCCGGCAACCGGATGCGGACAGGATCATCACCGATATCCGCCAGGAATTTGAAAAGCATATGAACGACGACCTGTCGGTAGGCCGAGCCGTGGACGGTGTATGCGATAAGCTGCGTACCTTGAACGATTGCTGTTTCCCCTTGCAACACGAGGCAGCCCGAAGGCTGAGTGGGGAGCTATCCAGAATTGATTCGGTACTCCGGGTATTGATGTAGATAAAGATTACTTCGCCGTCTTTTGGTCGAGTATCTTTTCGATGGTCTGCTGATCCACAAATTGAAGTTCGACGGCGATTTCACCGAACAGCTTGTCCAGCCCGCTCTGCTCGCGCTGACGGAGAAGCACTTGCTTGACCTGCTCATCGGTCATCGCCCCGGATCGTACCAGGGCTTCGCCGAGTCGTTCTTTCGCTGATCCTGTTTCACTCATTGGCAACAGCCTATTGTCCTTCAACCTGGAAGAAATTTCAAGGAAAAAAATCTCAAGGCTACAGGATGATACCGGTCATATCCCTGTCGGCGGCTTCCTGGACTTTGAGGCAGATTCTGGTTGCCGCCACCAGCTGTGGATCGTACCGGATCTTCCGTCCCCGAACCGCCTCCAGGAGATCCTCCAGATATCCCCCAGCACGATCATTTGCCGGTTCGAACAGCTCGGGCTTCTCTGCCGAAGCCGGGTAGACCCGGATCTTCGGTTCGTTCAAGCCCATTTCCAACATTCCCTCTTCGCCCCAGAAGGTGAAGCGCCAGTACTGCGGAAGAGTATAGCGAAAACCATCCGGAGAGATATAGGAAACATCCCCGAGTACACCGCATCCCCCCTCCATAACCATCATCAGCTGACCGGCGTTGTTAAAGTGAGGATGCCGCTTCAGACCGGCGTTCCAGCATCGGGCCGCCACGATCTCTCGAAACCCCTTCCCCGTGATCCACCTAAGAATATCGATGCCGTGAATCCCGAGGTCGTTGATGGTGCCTCCATGGTTCCCGGCTTCGAAATACCAAGGGGGTCGAGTTTCGAGAAGCAGCGGGTGCTGTCCGCTGAAAAAGATCGTGTGAACCTCCCCGATAGTTCCGGCCGTGATAAGCTCCCGTGTACGCCGGAAGGCTCCCGAATCCCGCAGTTCTAAAACAGCCCCGACAGCCAAACGATGCTGTTGCGATAGAGATTCAATTTGTGCCAGTTCCTCAAGATCCGTGCACAAGGGTTTGTCACTCAGCACGTGCTTTCCCGACTTCAGTGCGGCGATGATCTGCCCTCCCCTTTTGGCGAATACATCTCCTACAACCAGCAGATCGAACTGGACCTGAGCGAGCATGTCGCGGAAGCTGGAATGGGTCGGATTGACCGTACCCGCCGAAGCGAGGCGTTCCCGGGTCCGGGGATCCTCCTCGCATACGGCTACAATCTCAACATCCGGTCGTTCCGATATGTAGGTATAGACATCGAAAATATGCATGTGCCGTAATCCGACAAAGGCGGCCCTGACTGCATGCCCCACCGGCTCCTCCTTTCTCAACTCCTAAGCAAGTAGATATTTTCACTGTACGGGAAAACGTAAAAGTTCTCCAGGGAG
>CAZSBH010000070.1:0-21643 GCA_964604845.1 uncultured Spirochaetaceae bacterium | reverse complement strand
AACCAGATCCTATCGCAGGCCGGAACAGCAATGTTGGCTCAGGCCAACCTGCAGGGGCAGACAGTACTGCAACTGCTACAATAAAAGTGCGGTAGAAGCCGTTCCCGAAGCTAAAAGAGGTTTCTGGACGTCACCTCTTTGCAGTAGAATCGATGGGGGAGGTCGCGCACTCCCCTGTCTTTACTTTCATGGAGGAAACAGATGGGAATCAAGATTCAAGGAGTACCCAATCCGCGAGTCTCCCAGGAATACCCAAGCACCAAACAGTCTCACTTTCCCGAAGCCCGAGCGAAACTGGAGCGTGCTCAGCCTTCCCAAGCGGTGCCTAAGAAGCAGGACATCGGCAAGAGCCTGGATATCCTACGGGAAGCCTTTCGGTTGTTCAACCGGCGATTGAAGTTCAGCGTGAATAAGGAGATCGATCGGGTAGTCGTAAAGGTGATTGACGGAACAACCGATAAGGTTATCAAGGAGATTCCACCGGAGGAAATTCAAAAATTGGTCGCCCGGATCAAGGAAACCATAGGAATCCTGTTCGACGAAGAAATATAACCGCGGCTGCATTCCTTGGCAGGCGAACAGCTTTTTTCAGAAAGAGGCGTTGAATACCGTCTGCATGTATGGCCCCAAATCACGTCATTTCATCATCCTCCTTCTCGTAGCCTCCATCGGTTACTCCCAGAGCTTTTCCATACCCGGCGTCAGCAGCAAATACGACAGCGAAGACACCATCGAGAAACTCGTCGAAGCTGAAAGCATTCCCCTTGCCCGGATGGAACAGGAGAAACAAACCTACAAAAATCAGAAGAGGGCTTGGCTGAATCTCAGTCAGCGGATGGCCACGGTCCGGGAGACCGCTGAGAATCTGTACGGATTTCAGAATCCCTTCAACAACAGGATCGCCAGCTCCTCGGATGAGAGTATTTTGACAGCCACCGCAGACCGTACCGCTGTGGAGAATGAGGTCTCGATCCAGGTCAAGAGAGTTGCCAGCGCGGACCGCTTTATCTCCAAGTCCCTGCCGAAGGACTACAAAGCCCCCGCCGGTACCTACCGTTTTCGAGTCGGGGAGGAGGAGATCAAGATCAGCTTTCGCGGCGGAACCCTGAAAGAGCTTGCCGAAGCTATCAACACCAAGGCCGGAGACCTTCTGGAAGCTTCGGTGGTCAGCGACAGCAAGACCACTCAGGTCTTTCTCATCGAAGGCAAGAAAACGGGGGCGAGAAACCAGTTGAGCCTTCACGACCAGGCCGCCACTTTTGCAGAGGAGACGGGGATCATCGAACGGTCGCTGGAGGCCAGCCGGTCGATCCGGCTCAGCCAGTACTCTGTAGAAGGAAGCGAGATCACGGTCGCCGATGAGACTCTGACCCTAAATCCTGTCTCGGAGGCCAAGATACCCCTGCGCCCTCCCCACACGATGAAAGCCAACATGGTTCTCTCCCTCGAGGTGCGCGTACAAAGATTGCCGGAAGAAGCCTATCAAGAACCCACACCGCCGCCGGGTCCGGGGATTCCTTCGGTGGGAGGCATCGATTTCCAGGGGATAGGTGTGGAGAGCGCTCGTTCCCGCACGGTGCTTCCGGCGTGGGAAGCTCCCCAGCCTCCCGAAAGAGTCGATGACCCGAAAATCCTCTTCGTTCAGGATGGGGACAGCCTCACCGCACTGCCTGCCCTGCAGGATTCCGAGGAGTTTGTTCCGCTGCAGTTCGAAGCTTCTCAACTTCCGCCGCGGATCGACGTCCTGATAGCGCGCAACCGCAACACCCATAGGATCGTTGAGATCCGCAATATCCGCATCTACGACAAGACCGCCAGAGGCGACTTCAGGGCCGTCAATCCTCTGTCCTCGGCGGAAGATGCGGTGATCGTCATGAATGGAATCGAAATAACCCGGGAAAGCAATGAAATCGACGATCTACTCCCAGGTGTCAATATCACCGTTCACGGGTCCGGGGATCAACCGGTATCCCTGTCTGTGGCCAGAGACCTGGAATCCATAAAGGAGGGATTGTTCAATTTCATCGGTTACTACAATCAGCTGCTCATGCACATCGATATCCTCACCCGCCAGGATGAGGAGGTCCTGGAGGCTGCCGTATTTCTGGATGACGACGAGAAAGAACAGGCCGAGGAAGATCTGGGTTTGTTTCAGGGCAACACGACCCTTATGCAGCTGAAATCCCGACTCCAACGTATCATGATGGATCCTCATCCCACCGACGGAGGGCGCAGTTTGAGCCTGCTTGCTCAGGTCGGGATCAGCACCGCAGGCGGGCAGTTTCAGACCTCGGGCGTGGTGGATCGAACCCGACTGCGGGGATACCTGCAGATCGACGACGACAAATTGGAGGAGTCGGTCGACCGCATGGGCGATTGGGTCAAGCAGTTGTTCGGGTACGACAGTGACAACGACCTGGCTATAGACTCCGGCGCCGCCTACCAGGTGGACAATTACCTGAAAGCCTACGTCGAGATCGGCGGGATCGTATCGAACCGGACGGCCGCTTTGGACAACTCGATCACCCGGAAAGATCGGGAAATCGAAAGGTACAACAAACATCTGGAGGACTACGAAGCGAGTTTGAGAAGAAAATTCGGCGCCATGGAAGGTGCCCTGGATAATCTTGAGAAATCCTCCCAGGCGATCGACAATCTAAATAGACGCAATGAGTAGAGGGGACAACCAACGTGGATATCAGGATTAACGATCAGGCTCTCGACTTTACGATCGAAAACAACGAAACCTTGGGCGATATAGTGAAGGATATCGAAGCCTGGTTGGACGGCTCGGATCTGGTGCTCTACTCTGTAAAACATGAAGACCGGGATCTCCTATCCCAACCCTATGAGGAGTGGGCAACAACACCTCACAGCGAAGTGGGCACCCTGAACGTCATGGTGAAACATACCCGGGAGCTCACCGTACTGAACCTTCAGACTATCCTCGAGTACCTGGGATTGCTGAAGCAGGCCGTTACAGCAGGCAAAGAAGGGCTTCTTGGCGAGCTCTTTTCGGGTTTCCCGGCTTTGGCCGAGAGCGTGCAAAAGCATTTCCCCAATCCCGATGCGGCCCTTCAGACCTTGATCGCCTTGTTTCTCCATGCCGAGGCGGAAGAGGCGGCGGTGTGGCCCGGGGAAAAGACACAGCAGGCCGTCAAGCTGATCGATCAGGTGTCGGGGAACGTATCATTCCGCCTGGAAGAGCTGCTGGATCCCAGGGCGGCTCTCAAGACCTTGTCGGGGGCATTGAAGATTTGCATCGAAGAGATCAGCGAGATCTCGATCCTTCTTCAGACCGGCAAGGACAGACAAGCGATGGACACGATGGTTCGATTTTCCGAGCTGTCCCAAAGCCTGGTGCGCCTGGTCGCTTCGGTCTTGGCAGACAGTGTCGATCCGAGTAAACAAGTGACCGTGGGCGGGATGGGTCTGCAGGATTTCTACCAGGAGCTGAACGGGGTCCTGTCTGAGCTTTTAGAAGCCTTTGATGCCAACGATTCCGTTTTGATCGGAGACCTGATGGAGTACGAGATAGCGCCTCGACTGGAGCAGCTGCGGATATTTCTTCAGGAGGTGGCGTGATACTGCTTCAGACGAGGTACACGTTCCTCTCTTCTCCCGACACCCGCTCGATCTGGATCTTCATCATTATCGCCGCCGTATTCATCGGGATCATTATCCTTGGGGGGCTCGTGTCCAGACAGAAAACAAGGGGCCTGGACCCGGAGCACAGACGCAGGTATGGACGCCATGTATTTCAGCGGATGGCGAAAAACATAGGACTGCAGAAGCATCATATCGAGATTCTCGAATATCTGATCCGCGTCTGCGGTGTCCGCCAGCCCTTCCTGATTTTTTCCAATTCAGGCCTTCTCGACGATCTCATGAAAAAAGGCATCTACGCCCTTCATCAGGACACAAAGCTGAAAGAAGAGGAGAGGGAGCGCCGCCTGACCTATCTCTTTCAAATCAAACAGATTATCGAACGCAACGCCAGAAAGGGAATCGGGGTGCGTTCGACAATCATGATGCGGGCCGGACAGTCCGTTACGATTAGCACGGAGACAGGCCGCCAGTACTCCACCCGGGTGGTGTCGAGCATGAGGAATATGGTGGCGATCGCCGCGGCTACCGATGAAGCGGGCAATCAGATACGCTGGCCTCGGGGTACTCGACTCAAAGTCAATTTCTGGCGGGAATCCGATGCGGGTTATGCCTTCGAAAGCAAAGTACTGGGATACGACAGGATAAAAGGCAGCGTCTGTGTTCTGCTTCATCACGCCAAGACCTTGCGGCGGGAGCAACAGCGGCGTTATCGCCGCAGTCCGATCCACCGCCCCTGCTTCTTTTACCCCGTGCTGATTGTAGAATCCGGCTCGGGCCGGCGGGCGCAGAAAAAGGCTGTTGTCCAGGCTGCCCGGCGCCTGCTCGGAAATCTGATCGACATCTCCGCCGGAGGCTGCTCCATCAACAGCGTCTACCCGTTAAAGGCCGGAGACCTGTGCAAGATCGAGTTCGAGCTCGCCCGCCGGCAGCGGATTACGGTGTTCGGTAAGGTAAAGAGGATCCGCAGGTCCGGATTTCGCGCCTCCGTCATGCACATCATGTTCACAAAGCTGTCAAGCCACTACCTCAATCAGATCTACCTGTACGTGTACGACTATACCCCCCCCCGCTACAATGCGGCCGCCCGATAGAGCTTCGGTTCCATTGACCGGGATTTCGATTTTCACTACCATAGCCCCATCGAGCTATGCAAACCCTCAATCGTTACCGCACTGAAACCCCGGACCGCACGATCCGTCTAGGTCTCGAGATAGGCAGACGGCTGCTGCCGGGTTCCGTGGTCGCCCTACATGGACCGCTCGGTGCGGGCAAAACCACACTGGTTAAAGGAATCGCCCGAAGTTTGAACATCGAGGAGGCCGTCACCAGTCCGAGCTTCACCCTCATCGCCGAGTACGAGGGAAACCGGGAAGGAATTCCGATCACCCTGTACCACATCGATCTGTACAGGATATCCCATCCGCAGGAGATCGAGGATCTCGGTATGGAGGAAATCCTGAACGGTGACGCGATCTGCGTAATCGAGTGGGCGGAAAAAGCATCGGAGTTCCTGCCGGAATCCTCGATCCACGTGGAAATCGTCATTGGGGACAGGGAGAAACGTCAGATCACGGTTCGGGGGATTTCACCGGCGTGAACGTTTTGGCGATCGACACGGCCACGGCCACCCTGGGCTTGAGCCTGAAAACGGGTTCCGAATCTCATACCCTCCTGCTGCAGGCCGGGTTGAAGCACTCGGAGAAGCTGATGCCCTCGATTCAAGCGCTGCTCCTGGAGGCGGAGCTCGACAGGGAGGAGCTCGAACTGATCGCCTGCTCGATCGGACCGGGGTCCTTTACCGGGATTCGAATCGGGCTGGCTACGGCCAAGGGTCTGGCCCAGGGCGTACAGGCTCTCGGGACGTCCTGCCGATTGATCGGTGTGTCCACGCTGGACGGACTTGCCCGCCGTTTTCGCCGCTTCGAAGGAACGGTGGTTGCGGTGAACCCCTCTTTACGAAAGAAGCACTACGCCGCGTTATACTCCAAGGGCGTTCTTACGGGCGACTATTTGGAAACCACTCTTGCGGATCTGGCGGTCGCCCTCCCCCGCCGTTCTCAAGCCCCTATGCTGCTTACCGGTGCAGCCGCCTCCGATCTGTACGCCCTGCTCCTGCCGGATCCGGGAGCGGAGAAGCTGGTCCTTGACGCTTCGGGTCAGAGCAGCGATCCCGCGGGTCTGCTGGAGTGCGGTATGGCGAAGATCGGGGAGCCGCCGACAGAACCCGTTCCGCTTTACTTGAGAAAGAGTGAAGCCGAAATTACTCTTTTCGGTGAGTAGCCCGATCGACGAAGCTCTCCCATTCGGGCAGGGCTGAAGGCTTGGCCTTGACCGCTTCGATGTTTTCCTGCTGGATAGCCTGGTATACCTCTTTACGGTATACCTTGATCGATCGAGGAGCGGAGATCCCGATCTTGACCTGGTCCCCCCTGATATCGATGACCGATATCTCGATCTCGTCTCCGATCATGATCCTCTCGTCCACCTTACGGGAGAGTATCAGCATGGCTGCTGCCTTATCGCTGCCAGCTCTTTCAGAATAGGATGCTGGACTCCCCACTTCGGGTTCGTGGAGATGGACTGGCGGCCGACCCGAGTCTCCTTGTTTATTATGATCGGACCCTGCAGGTTGGCGGTCATTTCCATCGGGTTTTGGGGAATGGTTACGATTGCAAAGTTTAGAATCTTCTCAGAGGAGTCGATCCCGATCTCCTCCAGCTCTTCCTCGGGAATCTCGAGGGTATAATCCGGTCGGAAGATAACCGGATTGATCAGGACGAACGCGACCTCCACGAGGTCCAGGGCTTGAAGCCAGTAAAAGGGCTGCTGCGGCGCATCGAGAAGCACATAGCTTTTCAATTTCTCGAATCCCAGGATCCCGTAGGGAAACTCTATCTTCTGCCGTTCATCGACCTCGACCGAACCATAGGCCTTGGTATCGACTCTCATCGTTCTCTCCATGCACAAAAGCGAAAAATCTTACCGGAGGAAATCCAGTAGAGTAGGTCTGATAATGCGGGCGGCCGTTCCTGTGGCTGCCTGATGCACGTACTCCAGCATCTTCAGGTCTGTAATCGCCTCCGTGATATCCAGATCCGCCTCCTTGGCCAGGAAGCCGATATACTCCGGCCGCTCGTATTCGAGGCGCTGCTCGGTGATCTGCAGGCGGCTGTCCTTGGAGCCGATCTCGGCTAAATGAGCACTCAGGGCTTCGACGGCGTCGTCGATGCCCCGCAATCCGTCTCCGCCGATACGGTGAAGGTCATTCTCGTACATGCCGTTCCTCAAGGTGATGATCATATCGAAGATCGATCCACCATAGGCCGCCGCCGAATCGGCTACGTTAAGGGGGGGAGACTCGGATCCGCGGGCGATGATCCCGAGATCCTGGAGCGCCGTACCCCGCAGATCCTCCGGCCAGATCTGATGCGGAAAAGTACCCTCAAGGGCCAGGGCGTTCTCCACGGGGTCGAGCCTGGCCTTTACAGGAGCCTCGGAGGCGTTGATCTTATCGATGACGGCGTAGAGGTTGTCCCCCTCTTTGAGGTGGATCTCCACCCCGTCGATGCGGATGGCGCTGTCGCTCTGCACCCTGTAGTTCAGAGACTCGACGGAAGAGTAGATCTGCTGGCGCTCCGCCCAAAACACAAAATTGCCGGGAAGGCGAAAATCGAGGGTTGCCATCTCGTCGATTTCCCCGCTGTTGCGGCCATTGTCCCCGACGTATTCCACGGAGGTGACCACCTCCGCGTCCCGGCTGCCCTCTACCCTGCCGGTGTGAACCCGGAAGGGCTCGATCTTGCTGCGGAAGCCGGAGAAGATGTGGTTGCCCTTCCCGTCAACCGAATTGGCTATCTCGACCATTTCCCGGAGAAGCTGATCCACCTCCTCCGCCATGTAGGCTATCTGCTGGTCGTCGTAGATGCCGTTTGCCCCTTGAACGGCGAGCTCACGGACCCTCTGGAGGATATCGAGGCCGGAGCGGATATTCCCCTCGGCCAGAGCCATATCTCCCCGAATCTTGGAGATATTGTCGATGAAACGCTCGAGCCGGACGACCTTCGATTGATAGCGGGTGGCGTGCCCCGCAGCCACCGGATCATCCCGAAGGTTCTTCAGCCGGGTCTGAGACGCCATCTTGTTCTGCAGCTCGTTCATCTTCCATTCCCGCAGCCGCATATAGTAGCTCATATCATAGTTGGGCATATTCGTGCTGATTCGCTTCATAGCCTATTACACCGCCATTCGATTGATGATCGTGTCCAGCATTCTGTCGATCTCCGTGACGAAACGGGCCGCAGCGGAGTAGCCATGTTGGTACTTGATCATGTTGGCCAGCTCCTCGTCGACATTGACGCCTGATAAAGCCTCCCGCATGTCCCGCAGCTCCTTGAGGACCAGACTCTGGGTCTGCAGCGCCGCCTCCGCGATTTCCCCGCGTAACCCGATGTCGGTTACTACCGTGGAGAAGTACTCGTCGAAGCCGCCGCTGGCGCCCAGCATGACCGGGGCGGTCCGCAGATTGGCGATGGCCAAAGCTGCCGATCCGTCTCCGAAGGCTTCCCCCCCTCCCTGCAAAGCACTGGCTACGCTCAAGGGGTCTGCAGCCAAGGCCGGATTCACCTCGATCCAGCCGGACGGGTGGGCCTGAGGAGCCACCGCAAAGCGAGACTCTACCGCCAGGTTCAGCACCGCATCAGGGCCTCCCCAGTCGAAGGTCCCCGCCGGGCCGCCGGCCTGGAGCATGCCGGAATAACCGACGAGAAACTGCCCCGTATCTTCGAGTCTGCGGATCACAAAATCCGGATTCGCCGTGTCCGCCGCCGGAACACCGGTCACTGTCAGCTGTCCCTCGCGGTTCAAGCGAGCCGCGACTTCGGCTCCCGACGTGTTGATGCGAAAGATGATGTCCTGCACCGTATCGGTGGGAAAGTAGTCCACCAACACGTTATCCGTGACTCCGGGGAGGATCAAGGTCCCCCGAAGACCTACCTGCTCCTTGGGATCCAGGGTGTTGGTACCGTTGATCCGGAAGATGTAACTCGAGTCGTTCACCCCATCCCCGGTTCTGTCGTAGTTGCCGGCCAGGTTGTTGATAAACGGATATTCGACGAAAAAATCGATCCCGGTCCTCCCGTTCAAACCGAAGGCACGGCTGTGCACCTCGTTGACCAGATCGATGAAGGTAACCGTCATCAGATCGAGCTTCTGGATCTCTCCGCGGGCATCCATATCCCGCAACTCGATCAGCCCGGCGAGCTTGCCGCCCCGCAGCTCCAAGACGTCTCCGGTCGCCCCCCAGACGATCCGGGAGTAGCTGTCGTTGGTTGGATCGGGTACGGGCACGAGCTCTTCGTAGTGGCGGCCCTGCACGAGGTGTCGCCCCCCCGTGTAGATGACGTATTCATCCGGATCCTGGGTACCGATGGTGATATCCACCAACTCGGCCAGGCGCCCGGCCAGAAGGTCCCTGCGATCGTACAAGTCGTTGGGATTGTCCCCCAGCGCTTCGATCTTGATGATCTGCTCGTTCAAAGCGGCGATCTCCCGACCCAGGTCGTTCACCTCCCCCACTACGGCTCGGATATCTCCTTCGATCATGTCCCTGGTTTCTTTCAGACGAAAATAGCGGCCGTGGATGGCATCGATCAACGCTTGACCCCGCTGCAGCACCGCGGTACGGGCGCCGACTTCCGTCGGGTTCAGGGACAGTTCCTGCCAGGATTCCCAGAATTTGTCCATCAGCGACCGTACGGAGACCTCCGTCGGTTCGTTATAGATCTGCTCGAGAAGGAGGATGTACTTGTCTCTCGCCCCCCAGTACCCCTCTCCCGCCGTCTCGTTGATGATTCTGCCTTCCAGAAGCATATCCCGCACTCTTTCGATGCGGCTGGCCTCCATGCCCTGACCAAGCTGTCCGGGGTACAGCTCCCGGTTTAATCCGGGCATGTAGATCGGATCGGTGGCTTTCATCTCGATACGCTGCCGGCTGTAGCCCTCCACCGAAGCGTTGCTCAGGTTGTGCCCGATCGTATTCAGACCGAGAGTGTGCCCGATGAGGCTGCGTTTTCCTATCTCAATCCCTGCAAATGTCGATGGCACGACTCCACCTCCTACGCGTTTCCATAAAGCATGAGCGACTCGTCTCCCGCATCTTTGGGCTTGCCAGTACGGGAGTACATCTTCCCCTTGCGGTGGGGGAACAGCTCTTCAAGGATCTGTCTCAGAGCCTCCGACATGGACTGGACGTAGTAGTTCAACAGCCCGGCGCTGGCCTTCACCCGGATCACCGCAGCTTTCAGATGCCGATACAGGCCGATCAGTTCGTCCCGCTCTTCCGCCGGGAGTCGGGAGATGATCTCGGTGAATCCCTCCCGCTCTCTGGCCTGGAGGTAACTTTTAAGCATCTGGTAGGCCTGCATTCTGTCCTCCTCCAGGGCCTCGATCTTGTCGGCCAGTTGCCGCAGGGCATCGATCTCCCTGTTCAGCTCCGTCCATTTTCGCTTGCTGATCGCCTGCTGCAGGCTCTTCTGTAGATCCGCATAATCTTTCAATGTCCGGGTCTCCGCGCGGAGAGCCCGCTTTAGGGTTGTTGTCTGCACGGCATTCTCCTCTTCTGATATTGTCGGAAGGCCTGAGGGGGGTGCTTAGTGTTTTTGAAGGGTCGGAAGTACAGACCCGGATCGTTGGCGGTAAAGCCGCCCGCCTGCTTCACAACCCCTTTCCGTCCTTGTGCTTTGCTGTAAAATTATCCGTTTTGCTCCTAATTTTCTAGATAACCACAATGTCACAGACACCTGTCTCGGACACTGCACAGTGTCTTGACAAACGAGGGTTGAATGCGGAATCTAAGCACGATCAAGACTCGCGGAGAGATTTCAGAAATGAGAAGAAGAAGGGCACTGCTCGTATGCTGCGGCGTCTATCTGGGGGCTCTGACCGCCGCGGTACTCGCCGGCAGGGTGCTGCGGTACGGACATCCCCTGTTTGTCGCCTTTGTCGCCGACTTGGCGGCCACGGTCGTCGTATTTGTCCTCAGTATGATTTTCGACAACTCAAGCATGTACGATCCCTACTGGAGCGTCGCCCCGCCATTGATCGCCCTGTACTGGCTGACAGCCGCGGGGATTCCCGAAACCCTCACTCCCCGTTCGTTTGTGGTTCTGGTTCTGGTTTTTCTATGGGCGGTACGGCTCACCTTCAACTGGGCCCGCCACTGGAAAGGCATGGACCATGAGGATTGGCGCTACGTTCGCTTCCGCGAGCGCTACGGATCTCTGTACTGGCCTGTAAGCTTCTTCGGCATCCACCTCTTCCCGACGGTGATCGTATTCCTCGCCTGCCTCTCACTGTACCCGGTCATGGGGGCCGGGGGTCGACCGGCCTTCGGTGTGCTCGACATTCTCGCCGCAGCGGTGACCCTGGCCGCCATTGCCATCGAAGCCACGGCGGATCGTCAGCTTCACGAATTTGCTAAACACTCGCCCCCGCCTGGACAGATCTTGAACCATGGCCTTTGGGCACGCTGCCGCCACCCCAACTATCTGGGGGAGATACTCTTCTGGTGGGGTCTGTACCTGTTTTGCCTGGCAGCCGCTCCGGACAACTGGTGGTTCATCATCGGTCCCGCTGCTATCACGGGTCTGTTCCTCGGGATCAGCGTTCCCATGATGGATCGGCATTTGCTCGCTCGGAAATCCGGATACGCCGAGCATTTGCGGCGGGTTCCGGCTTTGTTTCCCCGCCTGTTCGGCAAGTAGAATCGCCGCGACCGTTCCTGCTACACCTCTTCCGGAGGAAAGAAAACACTTCGGAGAAACCTGTAGAAACAGATGGAACCTCCGATTACGGTCGCTATAAACACCACCATGATGAATATTCTGAGGAAGATGTCAAACCAACCGATGGCATCGATCACACCGGTAAGATCAAAGGGGAAGACCCGGTAGACCCGCCAGACCGCGAAGGCGCTGAAGGCACTGAAGACAGCCTGGCCCAGGTGATGCAGATACAGCGGGTGAAAGAAGATCAGGATGAAGTTGCCCGCTACCTGGACACCTAGGGATAGATTGATGATTTTTATTGACCTGTGAAGTCCATGCAAAAAACAGTGCATGCAAAAAACATTTTTTTAGAATAAGCTTGACAGCAACAAACAGGCGTGTTACATTCTTAGTGTATTAGTTGATTAGTACACTAATTAGGAGGAGTACAATGACAGACACGGGTATCGAAATCAAGAACCTGTCCTTCGGCTACACGAAGGAGCGCCTGTTCAGCAACCTGGATCTTACCCTGGAATCGGGCAATATCTACGGCTTGCTCGGAAAAAACGGTGCGGGCAAGACATCGCTGCTCAAACTGATCTGCGGGTTGCGTTTCCCCGAGGCGGGGAGCTGCTCGGTGCTGGGTTGGCAGCCGCAATACAGACCGGCAGGACTTCTGGAGGACATCTATTTCCTCCCCGAAGAGTTCTACGCCCCCGCGATCAGCGCCGAGCTGTACCGGCAGATATACGCACCGTTCTACCCGCGCTTCAGCCCCGATACGTTCCAGGAGTATCTGAGGGAGTTCGAGCTGAAAGGGGGCAAGAAGCTCTCCGAGTTCTCCTACGGGCAGAAGAAGAAGTTCCTGCTGGCCTTCGGACTGGCCACCAGATGCCGATTGCTCCTGCTCGACGAACCGACAAACGGTCTGGACATCCCCTCGAAGAGCCAGTTCCGAAAGCTGCTGGCCCGGGCCGGCGAAGAGGACAGGATCATCCTGATCTCCACCCACCAGGTGCGGGACATGGAGAACCTGATCGACCCCATCATCATTTTGGACGAGGGCGCCATTATCTTCCAGCAGCCGATGTACGAGGTAACGCGATGTCTGCACGTCGAGCTTGAACAGGTACAGCCGTCCGGGGATGGGGTGCTGTACACGGACAAGACGCTGGGCGGCTACGTGGTGGTCAGAAAAAACATAAGCGGCGAGGAAACTCAAGCAGACCTGGAAACTCTATTCAACACGGTCATCGCCAACCGCGATCGAATCGGCGAGCTGTTTGCCCCGGCCGGCATGAAGGCTTCGGCCGGCGGCACCGCCTCCGGAGCAGCGGCCAAGGAGGATGCATAGCATGGAAGCACGACTCGTAAATTTATCCGACACAATCAGTGTACGCCGCCTCGGACGGCTCCTGCGCAGAGATTTCAGCGTAGGCTACAAATCCGTATTCATCGCCATGGCTGCGGTGGGAGGCTTCGTAATCCTGGTATCGGTCCTCTCCGCCCTTGGCCGGGAACTTGGACCGATCCACTTCCAGTTGTACTTCCCGCTGCTGTTCATCGGCGGATTCATCGTAACCAGCATGATCTTCAAGGAAGTGCATCTGAACGGGCAGAGCGTGTTCTATCTGACCCTGCCGGGATCGAGCCTGGAGAAGTTCTTGAGCAAACTCCTCGTCATCTCTCTGGGCTACGCCTTCGGGAGTCTGTTCTTCTACACGGCGGTGTCTTCCGCGGCGGAGGGGATCAACAGGGTGATCTTCGGATACGGGCATAGCTTCTTCAATCCTTTCCAGCGGGACATCCTGCTGGCGGTGGCGGCCTATGTGGTCACCCAGGCCGTGTTCCTGGTCGGATCCGTGTACTTCCGCAAGCTCGCCTTCATCAAGACCAGCCTCTATCTGGTGCTGTTCGGAATCGTTCTCACCATCGTCGTGGCCGTGGTCGGTTGGATCATTTTCCACGACTTTGCCGTGGGATCACATATCAGGCTGGAACCGTACATGGAGGAGCTGGGACGCAGCGGAGAGATGGAAGCGGTCCTTCGCCCCATGGCGGAGAAATTCCTCAAGATCGCCAAGGTGCTGTTCTGGGGTGCCGGCGCCCCAGTGTGCTGGATCATCAGCTACCTGCGCCTGCGTGAAACAGAGGTTTAACCATGGAGTTCCGACAGAATCAGGCGATATACCTGCAGATCGCCGACCACATCAGCGAGCGGATCCTCTCGGGAGTGTGGAAGGAAGGTGAGCGGATTCCCTCGATCCGGGAGATGTCGGAGGGGATCGAGGTCAACCCGAACACGGTGATGCGATCCTACGGCTACCTGCAGGATCTGGACATCATCTACAATCAGCGGGGAATAGGATACTTCGTTGCCGAGGATGCCTACAGGAAGACCCTGGAACAGAAGAAGAAGCGCTTCATTCGGCGCGAGCTTCCCCGCATTTTCCGGACGATGGATCTGCTCCACCTTACCTGTGAGGATCTGAAGATCCTGTACGACGAGAATGTTAGATCAACGCATTCAAACTGAGAGGAGTGAGAAATGAGAAACAGCAATAAAGTCCTGCTCATCGCCGTAGGGGCGATACTGGCTTTCGTTTTGGCCTTCGTTCTGGTGATGGGTTTGACGACGAAGAACTTGATAGACCGTCGCGGGCGCACAGCTCAGGCAAGCTTCTCGACCATCCCCAGTCGAGAGAATACTACCGCTGTCCAGCGGCTTTGAGAACCATAGACTTGTCGTTCTGCAGCGTTTTACTCGTCGGTACCTGGGAGAGAGCCTCTTCCAGGACCGACAGCGCATCCTGATAGCGTTCGGCCCGGACCAGGGTCACCACTGAATTGTGGATATAGACTTCATAGCTTTTCGTCAGACTTCGGTCCGAGCCCACCTTGCTTATTCCTTCCTGAATCAAGCGGGCAGCCTCGGAAAAATCCCCGCCGGCGGAGCTCTGTGCCCGCAACTGGTACAGATACACGATCAATTCCCTCCACTCCTGCTCGGCCATACGACCGACTTCAAATTGAAGATCGAGGAGCTCTTCGGCCTCGACAAACTCGCCTTTCTGCACGAGGCTCAGGGCCCAGTTGTGTATCAGATCTCCCCGCAAGGCATCCAAACGAGCGTCGCCGTACCGAAGCGCCGTCCGATCGAGAAAGGCGAGGGCTTGTTCGAAGCGGCTGTTCATTCCATACCAGGAGGCGAGATTGAGCAGGGCGGTGATCATCCTTTCATGTGATTCCTCATCCTGCAGCAGGGCATAGGCGTCCACCGCCGGTGGCACTGCTTGGGCGTAGTCTCGTCTCTCACTGGAAAAGGCGGTCCTGTTGAACAGGATCAGGCCGAGAAGCTCCTCCTCCCCGATATCCCGGCGGTCCCTGTAGTTCGATGGCGGGATATAGGAGTAGCCGGTAACCTGCCCAAAGCTGTCGGTGAACTCCTTGCGTGTGCCCGGATCAAAACCGTAGGGAGAGGTCGTTTCCACATCGAAAGCCTGGTTCCCAGCTTGGACCCGGCAGAAGGCATGATCGGAAGTGCGCACTCCCCAGACCTTCAGCTGGAGAGCCTTGAGAAGGATCGCGTACAGCACGCCGGAGGAGACGCAGTTATAGCTTCCGCGGGACAGCAGGATGTCCAGCCGGGTCTGCCTCTCATCGTATCGCTTCAGCACGGTCTCGTGCATGAATGCCAGGGCAGCCTCTGCCCGTTCCCGTGGATCCGAAACCCCTGCCAGCTGCTGTCGCAGTGCTGCCAGATGGACCCGGATCTCGGCCTCGGCCCCGGGGAGCTGCCCCCCGGATACCCCGGAAAAGACAAAGGCGGCTCGAATAAAGGTGTCGAGATCGAGAGGCTCTTCGACCGCAGCCAGCTCTTGTGCTTCAACGATCGGATCCAGCCGGACCTCAAGCGATGTCGTTTGGGGGATGATCGGTGAAGAAAGGCTGATCAAGAGCAGGAGAAGAAATGTGCTGCGGCCAGGTAAATATTCCATGTTTTGCGATTTATTGTTATCATACTTATAGTTAATCTGAAACGGCAAGGGGAAACCATGAAAGCTGACAGAGACGTAATCGTCATCGGAGCGGGTGCTGCCGGATTGACCGCAGCTCAGTACGCCGCACGGGCCAACCTCAACATACTGCTGCTCGAAGAGCTGGCACCCGGCGGGCAGTGCCTGATCATAGACAATCTGGAGAACTATCCCGGATTTCCCGATCCCATCCCAGGCTTCGAACTGAGCCAGAAATTCGAGGAACAGGCCGTTCGTTTCGGTGCGGACATACAGATCTCAAGCGTCCATTCCGTGGTAAAGAAGAACGGGCTATTCCGGGTCGACACCGACAACGGACCGCTCACCTCCCCCACGGTGATCCTGGCCACGGGAGCAAAGCACAAGAAGCTGGGGATCCCCGGGGAGGAGGAGTTTTCAGGCCGGGGCGTGTCCTACTGCGCCACCTGCGACGGACCCTTCTTCAAAGGAAAGCGCATGCTGGTCGCCGGCGGCGGTGATGCTGCCTGCGATGAAGCCATGTTCCTCGCCAAACTGACCGACAAGGTCGTGATGGTCCACAGGCGGGACCGTTTTCGAGCTCAGAAGGCTCTGGCCGAGCGAACGCTGCGCAACCCCAACATCACGGTGCACTGGAACACCCAGGCCAAAGTGATCCGAGGCAGCGGCAAGGTGGAGGAAGTCGTCCTGAGGAACAACGAGAAGGACGAGACCTACTCGGAGAAGGTAGCCGCCGTGTTTGTCTTCATCGGCTCGGTTCCCCAGACACAGGCAGCAAAAGAACTGGAGGTGGAATTGGATGAGGGCGGGTACGTCGTAACCAATCAGCGGATGGAGACCAGCGTTCCCGGATTCTACGCAGTCGGCGATGTCCGCTCCACCCCGTTCCGCCAGCTGGTCGTTGCGGCCGGGGAAGGAGCCATCGCGGCTCATGCAGCCAGCCAGTTCATCGACGAGCTCAAGGGAGAGGCCTACGGTTGATCCCTTCCAGATCGGTCTTCCGGTTGATCCTCGATCCGCCCGGCAACGGGCAGGAAAACATGGCCGTGGACGAGGCCCTGCTCGCTTCGGTGGGGGGCGGCTGCAGCCCCGCGACGGTGCGGCTGTACGGTTTCGCCCCGGCAAGCTTGAGTTATGGGCGTTTCCAGCGGGTCAAGGATAGGATCGACCGGGATGCCGTCCAAAGGGCGGGGATCACGCTGGTACGCAGACCTACGGGAGGACAGGCGGTGCTCCACGATCAAGAGCTGACCTACGCGGTGGTGTTGAGCAAGGATCACCTCGAACCATTTCATAAGAGGGCGATCTACAGGTTTATCGCCGGACTGCTCCTGTTGGGATTGGCCCGGCTGGGAGTGCGCGGACAGTCCAGCAGAAATCGAATCGGAGACCCGCACAATCCCGATTGCTTTCGCTCCACGGGGGAGTACGAGATTGCATCGCCTTCGTCCAGGAAACTCATCGGCAGCGCCCAGGTGGTGAATCGGAACGCCTCTCTTCAGCACGGAGCCGTCCCTCTGGATACATCGTACACACAGATCGGTCGATACTTGACCCTGGAGAAAACAGAAGGCCACGAGGAACCGGGCTGCCTGTCCGAGGAGTTGGGACACCCGGTGAGCTTCGAAGATACGGTGAAAGCCTTCGCCGAAGGATTTGACATCGGTCTGGACCGCCGCGGGATCAGACTGCAAACCGGGGAGCTGACGGGTTCAGAGAGGCAGCAGGCTGCGGAGCTTCTCGAGAGCAAGTATTCGAGGGATGCATGGAATCTAATGTATTGAAGAGAACCTCGATCGCGATATTGCTCTGCGCGGCATGCACGATAGGCCTGCTTTCCCTCTGCCCCTCCGAGGGGTACGGGGAGACCACCGCCCCATTCCCCTCGTTCTGGGATGAATGTCCCAACGAGGAGCTGATCGAAGCCATCGTCGCGGAGATGACGGACGAGGAGCTGCTCGGGCAGGTCTTCATGCTCGGATACATCGGCAAACATCCCTCAGAACAGGTCCTGGGATGGATCCGTTCCCGCAACCTGGGAGGGGTAAAAATATTCACCCGCAATGTGGATACCCTCCCGGGATTGACTCGGAGTATCGCCGCGATGCAGAAGACTGCCCGAGCCGGCAGGTTTCAGATCCCCCTGTTTATATCCACGGATCAGGAGGGGGGGTGGGTACGGCATATCAAGCAGGAGACCTCCCAGACACCCGGCAACATCGCCCTCGGCGCTTCGGGACTGCCCCAGGATGCCCTCCTGACCGGTTACTACATCGGAGCGGAACTGAAGAGCCTGGGCATCAATATGAACTTCGCCCCGACCATCGATGTCTACTCCAATCCTTCGGCCAGCGTCATCGGTCCACGGGCCTTCTCCTCAGATCCGGTAACCACGGCCATGCTGGCACTGGCCTACTTCCAGGGCATGAGCAAGAGTGGAATCATCTGTACGGCCAAACACTTCCCCGGGCACGGTCATGCGGATAAGGACTCCCACGGCGCGCTGCCTGTGGTCCGAATATCCTTCGAGCAGATGTGGCAGCGGGAGCTGGTACCCTACCGGATACTCATTCCCGAAGGCATTCCCGCTATTATGAGCGCCCACATCGCCTACCCGGACATTCTGGGAAACCTGCTCCCCTCCTCCCGATCCCGCTATCTGATCGAAGAGGTGCTGCGGAAAAAACTCACCTTCGACGGGCTGCTCATCACCGACGACATGGAGATGAACGGCGCGATCAGTGGTGGTGTGGACACCGCCCAAGCCAGTTTAGAGGCCCTCGATGCGGGCAATGACATGATCCTCGTTTCCCACACGCCCCGGGTTCAGGAACTCACCTGGGAGAAGCTGAAAATCCACCTGGACGAACATCCGGAGTTCAAGGAGCGGATCAAAACCTCCGTCCGGCGGATTCTTCGTCTCAAACTCAAAACATTCAAGACAACTGCCTCCGCCGACCCCCCGGATCAGGGCGAGAACTTCGCCCCCAGCCCGGGCGCTTGGGAGTTCTTCCAACAGAGCGCGCTGCGCAGCGTGACCTTGCTCAAGGACACCGCCATTCCCCTGGAACAAAACGGGGATCGACGAATGTTGCTGATCGGGCAATTCGATGAATTCCTCGAGGAGGGCCGACTTCGTTATCCCGAAGCGGAGGTCCTGTTTTTCCCCTACAGTCCCTTCTACTCCGCCCGGGAGCAGGACCTGGAGCGAGTGCCCCGTATCGCTTCCCTCTACGACACCGTCGTATTCTGTTTGGCCAACTACAACAGCCTCGAAGTCCTGAAAACGCTGCGAACCTTCCCAGGGACTTTGGTCGTCATTTCCACCCTATCTCCCGTGTATTTGCGGGATACACCCTGGGTAGAGAACGCCCTGGCGGTCTACGGGACGGGGAAGGAATCCTTTCGGGCGGGCTTTGCCGCACTGATGGGGGATTTCGATCCCGAAGGCCGCATCCCGGTTGACTTCATCGACACAGAACCCGCCGCCGCACAATGAAGTGGCATCGGGCGGGTAAACGGGATCTCTCTCAGCTGCTCGATTTTCTTCTCCCCCACGAGTGGCGGGCGGTTCCCTATACCTCCCGGCTGCGCAGGCTGGGAAAGACGGCATTCCCGACGGCCCTCGAGGCTTCCGTCCTGGTTTACAAAGACGGTTCCAACATTCAGGGGACGATGATGCTTTCCTCCGCGGGACTTCTCCTGCCCATATTCACCCCCGGCCGGGGTCAATCACAGACCGTCCCCCCCGGTCCATTTCCCGGCTGGAAGGACCTGGCCTTCCGGCTGTACTCCGTCATGGGACCCATCGATGAGGTCGGGTGGCTGGAGGCGGTACTGCCGCTTCGTGCAGGTGTGAGCATCGACTATCATCTGATGATCCAGAACCGGGCCTCATTTTCCAACGCCCGACGAGAATCCTTTCCCTACCCGCCGGGCCTGGTGGTCAGAACCGCCTACCCCAGAGATCTTGCAGCCCTTCTTCCACTCCAGATACGCTACGAGCTCGAAGAAGTGGTGATCACCCGGGAACGGTACAGCGAACAGGCCTGTCGGCAAAATCTGAGGCGCTCCCTGCGGCAGCAGCTCGTGCTGATGGCCGAGTTGAACGGAAAGGTGGTAGCCAAAGCGGGAACCAACGCCAGGGGATTCACGGTGGATCAGATCGGTGGAGTATTCACGGTGGAGGACGCGCGCAACAGCGGCATCGCCTTTCGGGTGATGGAGGAGCTGTTGCGGCGGATCTTTTCCGAGAAATCCACGGTTTGTCTATTTGTCAAGAAAAACAATTTACCCGCTCTGGCGCTGTACGGGAAGCTCGGTTTTCGTGTTGCCGACGGGTACAGGATCAGCTACTTCAAAGTATAGAGGATCGCCGTTTTATTTTTTCTAAAAGACGCTCCCGGCGGTGGGATAGGGCACTCCGATGACGTCGGTCGAGGGGAAGCTGCCAGGACAGGATGGTCCGTACCCATGCCAGGGCTCGCTCGTGATCCTTTTCCCTGTGCTCGAAATACTTCGCCAGCTCGATCCCTGCAAATAGACTCCTTCGCTTTGAAGCCATCTGCTCCCACAGATCAACCGCTTCCTCCCAGGCGCCTATGCGCTTGTAGTAAAGACTCAAGGCCCTGCCTGCGCCTTCGTCCCCGCTGGCGAAGGAACCTTTGAGCAGCTCCACCCCCCAGCGTTCGTCCCTGCTCAAAAAGAAGCTTCCCAGGGCGGCCCGGTCTGCCCGCAGAATTTCCGCCTCCGATGATTGCTCCCGGGATACAAGGATCGAGTTGATCGTGACCATCAGGTCGGCGAGTGTACGGACATCCTGCAGATTATGCTCGAGCACGGCATCGAGACGACCGGGCTCGCCGCTACTCAAGTATTGCAGATAGATCCCCGGCACCTCGAATCCGGACACGTCGAGTCCGCGGACTATGCCGAGGATCTCCCTTTCGACGGTACCCAAGGAACAATCGGGTAGGGTTCGGCGCCACAACCTGCGGGACCAGTACAGGAGGTCGGTCTGCTGCTCCAGGGTCAATTCCATTCGGTTGAGCAGGAAACGGGTGCGAAGGACGTGAGCGTCAAATGCCCGGCCGTTGTAGGATACGAACACCCTATGCCGGCCGAGACGCCGGTTGAGTTCAGAAAGGAACTCCTCCTCTCCGGGGAAATCCTTCAGGAATACCTGTTCCGCTGTCAGCACCTGACCGTCGATCCAGGCCATGCCGACCAGGAAGGCGGAATTCCCAGCCCCTCCGGAAAGACCGGTTGTTTCGGTGTCGAAGAACAGCAGGTCCGAAGGGGCATAGCCGGGAGGCAGGAGGAACTCGGAAATTTTGGAATCTTGAAGGACACTCGGGAAATGCAGTTGCCGGCGCAGGGTGTACTCCCCCACCGCTTCCCATCCCCGGTCAGGAGCGAACGGATCGGGTTGCGGGCTCAGGGCGCCGTCCCGCGTTTCCGCTTTCTCCCGACGGGAATCGCCGGGTTGCTGCAAAGCCCGCTGCTGTAAAGCCCGCTCAAGATAGCGCAGGCGCTTCTCTAACGACACATCACTTCCTCTTTCCGACCCACTCGATTAGGAATTCCCGGATCGACTCTTTAGGGTTGAAACCGGGGAGCTCGACTTGCGGGTCGGAGCCGATCGGACCGATGCAGGACGGGCAGCCCTGCGCGCAGGGGCACCCGGCGACCAGCTCAAGAGCTCCCTCGAGAATCGCCGGGGCATTCTCCAAAAAACCCTCGGAGAGGCCGGTCCCTCCCGGATAGTTGTCGTACACGTACAGGGCGGGACACTCGAATACGATATCCTTCAGGCTCTCGGACACCCCCAGATCCCTGGGATCACAGAGCAGGAACACAGGAGCGATATTACGGATCAGCGTGCCCAGCCGCTGCATGATGATCGGCTTCTCCAGATCCGTCCTCCGGTGGAAGGCGCGGCCGGCGGCGCTTCCCGGACAGAAAAGCAGCACCACCGAGCGGGTATGCATCTCTTCGGCGGGAAGGTCGATCTCCCCGTAGCCGATGTTCTCATGAGTCCCGAACTTCAGCTTCTTGAACTTCGTAGCCTGAGTGCGTACCAGAATATCCCCGATCACCGTTTCCATCCCGGCGCCGCGCTCCCGACTGTCCTGCTCCAGCAGCTTGATATCTGTCTTCACGATGGAATCGGTGTAGTAGTTGTCCCTGGTATCCTCGACGTAGCAGCGTTGGTTTTCCAGATCGAGCTTCTTAACGATGTACTGGTCCCCC
>CAZSBH010000069.1:16612-22739 GCA_964604845.1 uncultured Spirochaetaceae bacterium | reverse complement strand
TTGATCGCCGAACGGCTGTCCGCGTACATCGGATGAAGCGGTTCGATGGCCAGCTTGACCGCGGAGCTCTCAGCATGGGACAGGGTCGCTTCGATCCCCTCCCGGATCTGTTTACGGGATTCCTCCAGAGGCTGCCCGGGCACCGCCCCGCAGACCAGAACCACGTGGGGCGCTCCAATGGCAGCGGCCTCATCGATGATGCGCAGGTTTTCATCGATTGCCTTCTGCCGATCCTTTCGCTCTCCGGCCGGATAGAATCCTCCCCGGACCAGGGATACCACGGCCAGACCGGCGTCCCGGATTCGCTCGCCTGCTTCCGCTGGATCCTGCCCCTCGATGGCCTGACGCCACACCGAGATGCCCGCCACCCCGGCGGCAGCGTAGTGGCTGATCGCATCGGACAGCGACCAGGGACGGGTGGTGATGGTATGGATGCAAAGTTTTTTCAGGTCTTGAATCGGTTGTGTTGCCATGTCTTCCCTCCCTTCCTACAGGTAGTTCCAAAAGGTGTAGTAAGGGCCATCTTCGGCGATCTTTTTGATGTACAGGGCCAACTCACGGGCATGGTAATCCCCCCACATGGTCGCCTCCCCGCAGGGGACCTTCCGTCCTTCGGGGATATAGTCCCAGCCGTTGGGCCGGTGGTAGACCGAGTGAAGGATCAATCCTTCGGCTTGAGGATCTGTGCACAGGTAAGGTTCCGAGAACAAGGCTGAGGCTACGGTGAGTCCGGCCTGGAAGTAGCGCTCCCCTTCGGAATTTTCTCCCTTTTCCTGGAGGTAGCGGCCGAGCCGCAGCAGCCCTTGGGCGGCGATCGCCGCAGCGGAGCTGTCCACCGGCTCGTAGTCATTGTACGGGTCCGCCGGTCTGTCCTGCCAGCCGCTCAGCTTGGCCAAGCCGGGTGCTCCGGTGTCCCAGTAGGGAATCCCGTCGGCGGGGGTCTGATCGATGTAGAAATCCCCCAACGCTTTCGAAGTCTCGAGGAAGCGCTTGATGAAGCTCTCTTTGCCCTTGAGCTCGGCGACTTTAGCCTGAGCGAAAGCATCCTGAGGCAGGGTATCCAGGTATTCCAGCTGCTCCGGATACCCGGCCAGAGCCCAGGCCTGACCCCGGGTCCAGGTGGAGAAGGGGGAGTAGCCCTGTTGCGTGCTGGGGCAGCGGAAGGCGCCATTGGTGACGTTGAAGATCGCTTCGTGCACTCCCCGGCCGCGTATATCGTAGATGTCACGGCCTTGGCCGAAGAACACATTGTAACGCGCCGTGGTCTCGGCGTGCTGAAGCATCCGTTCGAGCAGGGAAATCTTGCGGTCCTGTTCACCCATCAGCACATGACCCAGAGCGTGGGCCGCGCTCAGCACCCTGAGCGATCGGATCGTATCGACGAACAGAGAGTGTGGCCCGTTGAAGGAGTAGATGTAGCCCAGGTTGTCGGGTAAGGAAGTCCAGCGGGCCGCCTGGACCGCTCCGGACACCTTCAGAGCGAGCTCGCAGAACGCCTCGGCCCAACTGTCCCGAGGGATTTTGCCCTCGCGGTGCAGCCGTAAAAGATTGCCGTAGGTGCTGATGTTGTTGAAGCCATGGTCGTGTACGCCGATATGGCTGACGTGGCTGGCCATGGTATGCAGAGTGCCCTGGATCCCCCGATCGAGGAACTGCTTGTCCCCCCCCGCGTCGAATTGAAGCAGGGCTGATCCAAACTGAAACCCTTGCGTCCACTCGGTCCAGCCCCGGCTGGTGTACTTGCCCCTTACCGTGAACACCGGCGTCCCTGATTCGGGCTTCCACCTCTTGTGAATTGCCAGGATCTTTGGGCCGGACTGTTCAAACAGCTCGTTGATCTTCGGTAATAGGTCTTTCGGGGTCACTGAGGTATCGATTCTCATCACACCCGCCCTCCGTTTTTCCGTTTTTCACCAGTAGTGTTCGTGGATTTCATCTTGCGGCTTTCCCTGAAAAATGTCAAAGCCTCGAGCTGCGGTATGAAAGCATCCGGGTTTGACGTGCTGGCTGGGATGAACTATGCTTAGTTTCATGAAAAAGCACAACGACCGGGAGCCTGTGGGGGTACTTGCTCCTGTAGTCCTGGTGACCGGAGCCAGCCGGGGTCTGGGGCGGGGCATAGCCCTGAGAATGGCCCAGGAGGGATACTCCGTAGCCGTGAACTACGCCCGAAACGGGGAGGCCGCTGCGGAGACGGTCAGCCGATGCCTGGCCGCCCGCAAGGGTCCGAACCAGAAATTCGCGGCTGTACGGGGGGATATCGGCGATGCGGGGCAGCGCAGCGTTCTGCTGGCAAACACGCTGGAGGAGCTGGGACGCATCGATGCTCTGGTAAACAACGCCGGGATCGCCCCGAAGATCCGTGCGGATATCACCGAGGCGGGGGAGGAATCCTTTGACGAACTGATTCGGACCAATCTGAAAGGTCCCTACTTCCTAACCCAAGGGGTTGTGAACTACTGGCTGAAGGAAAAACCCAAAGGGTTGCTGCCAGGCGGATTCAAAATCGTCTTTGTCACCTCCATATCGGCGAATACCGCATCGATCAGCCGGGGAGATTACTGCATCTCGAAGGCGGGACTGTCCATGGCGGCCAAGCTGTGGGCGGTTCGGTTGGCTTCCGAGGGTATCCAGGTCGTGGAACTGCGGCCTGGAATCATGGCAACGGATATGACCAGTGCGGTAAAGGAAAAGTACGACCGTCTGATCGGGGAAGGTTTGGTGCCCGAGGGCAGATGGGGTACGCCGGAGGATGTGGGAGCGGCCGCAGCAGCGGTGATTCGCGGGGATCTGCCCTTCGCAACCGGATCGGTGATCTACGTAGATGGAGGATTCAACCTGCGGCGACTGTAGCCGAAGCTCGCTTGATGGTCTCAGGAATACCTGCTATCTTAGCTCCACTGAAGTCTTTCGGAGAATGAGGGTCCAAGAGAAAATCGTAGAAATGCCAGTTACTCCAGGGAGCTGATGGCCGGACAAACTCGATTCGACTTTTTCGACGTAGACCACACAATCATCCGGGGTTCCTCGGGTCCGCTGTTTTTGCTGAAGGGAGTACAATGCGGCCTGTTTCCCCTCCTCACCCTGGCCTCTATACCTTTTTTCTTCTTGCAGTACTACGTGGGCACTTTGAATGTTCGCTCGAGAGACTGGCATTTTTCCGTCCTAACCGGTCAATCCCGGCAAGCATTGGAAGAGGTGGCGCAGGGGAATTTCAATACATTGAAATCCCTGATCTATCCCGGCGCTCGTTCTTTGATCGAGCGGCTCAAGACTGCAGGGCGCAGAGTGGTGTTGGCTACCTCCTCCCTTGATTTGATCGTCCGTCCTTTAGCGGAGCACCTGGGCATCGAAGATGTGATCGCCACCTCTCTGGAGTACGAAAGCGATCGGTGTACCGGACGCTTCGCCGAGGGCCCGCTGCTGAAAGAAAAAAAGCGGGAAAAGGTGAACGATTTTATCCAAGCCCGGGGTGGGGGATGGCAGGATTGCGCCTTCTACAGCGACAGCATCAACGATATATCACTGCTGGAGTCGGTGGCTGATCCGGTCGTCGTGAACCCGGACCTGAGGCTGCGCCGGGTTGCTCGGAAGCGGGGCTGGCGGATCCTGAAGTTCCGCCTAAATGTTTTGTCGTCCAAATGGTAAGGTTGAGTGCAATAGGCAAAAGGAGTTAATATTCTCTCATGCTCTCCACCACCGCCGAATTGAAGCTCTTCTATCATCTGAGCGAGAAGATCATGGCTGGGGAGCTTCAGACGTTTGCGGCTCTGTGCGACTACGTCACTTCGTTGAAGCTTTCCTTCAAGCCGGATGAGGTGATCGAGAAGTGTTTCCTTCTCTTCAAAGATCTGCGCTGGGGTTTCTTGAAAGAGCTCAGCAGATCCGAGTACGGGAAGCTTTGGAAGGAGCTGATTCTCCCGCACCCGAAGTTTTCAAATGCCGGTGACTTGAAACGAAATATCTCCATAGCCAACATCTACATCGCCATGCTGGACATTCATGGATATACGAGATTCTGCCAGGAGAGCAAGAGCAACCTGTCCCGTTTGCGAAAGCTCGACGATTTTCTCCACGAGGGGATCAGAAAGATTGCACGGTCCAATCACGCATTGGCCAACCGGGAACGGGGAGATGAAATCGTGGTCGTCGCCTCTTCCGCCACCAACTGTATAAAGACTACCTTTGAAATCATCAGCACCTTCTCCAAACATGCGGTTGTCAAAGACCAGGCGGTGGGGAAAAGCCGCAGCGACTACAGCATTGTCCTACCGGATTTCAAGGTAACCGCGGGTATCGCCGGAGGGAATCTGACCACTCCACTGATCATCACCGACAGCGGCCTTCTCTCGGGATTTCTTCTGAATAACGCGGCCAGGCTGCAAACCATGGCGAATGAACTTTCGCCTAAAGACTCGAAGATCATTACCACCACCAGCGTCCATTCCAGTTATCTCAAAGAAAACAAAGTCGTGAAGAGTGATTTGTTCGAAAAGAAGGTACTCAAGTTTTTCAATGCGGGAACCGTGATCTTCAAGGGCACGAAGGTAAATTGTTGCGAGATAATCTTTAGTCCGAAGGATCAGTATCGGATGAAGTATAATCCCAGCCTGATGACTCTGCTCGAATCCCTTCGACAGGAGCTATGGAGGGCGCGGGTGTTTCCGGACTTGACAGCCCTGATCCTCGAAGTGTGCAGAGCCATGCCTTCCTTCGCGGTAGACGTCATGGTCTCGGGGGAGAGGAGAAAGGCGAGCAATAATAGTATCGCCCTGCTCGCCGAGCAGGCCGGTCATCAGTACAGCGGGGAAGACTACTTCGCCGCTGTCGCCAGTCTGGTCCAGATCCTCGCAGAGGTCGAGCAGGTCCCGGAGTTCGACAGGCTGGTCGTCCGTTATCTCAAAGAAGTATGCCGGCGCTTCGAGCTTCTGACAGCCGAGTTGGACAAGAGGCTGGAACACGAAGTGGATTCCAAAATCGATGTAATTTTCAATCCTCAATACAAGACCGCCTATCTGAACGCTAAGAAGTATTTGGGCACTTACGAAAAGCTGAGATCCTTTGCCATGTCGAGCACCTCTTTAGGAAACAAAAAGAGCATCTGGTATTCTCTCATAGAGGATAAAAAAGAGGATTTGAAGCTGGAGATCTATTCCGGGAAACGGTAGGAAAGCCGTCTCAGCTCAGCACGTAACTGCTGAACTCTCCAACACTGTCGAAGTAGGTGTTACAATTTTCGAGCATGTATGCGCGAATTTGCGGGATCTGGTGGGCCCAGCAGGCTGCCGCGATCGGGACTCCCGTAGCTCTGGACATCAGCACTCCGGGTTTCAGATCGTCCACGATCAAAGCCTCCTCGGCGGAAAGATTAAAACGCCTCAGTATCTCCAGAACGGGCCAGGGGCTGGGTTTGCGCCGGCTTTCTTCATAGTCCCACCCGAAGACAAGATCGGGAAGCAGTCCGTCGTTCTTCGACGCCGCTTGATACGCCTTCAAGATCACGTCTTCTTCCGAATGGGATACGACGGTGATGATCCCTCCCCGCTTGCGAAAGTTGCGGAGAGTCTCGAGGAATCCTGGAAAGAATCGGGGGATGGTGCTGGTATTGAACTTTCTCCAGATTTTGTATTCGACGGCCAGTTCCTTCTCTGTCAATCCCAGTTCTCCGGTAAGGTACTGCATGATCCCGGGATCGAAGTTTTTCAGGAACCAGCCCTGCAGGTCTATCGGGGGCGCCTGCGGACGAAGAACCCGCATCGATTCTATGTGCGAGGGGTGATGAATCATCGCCGTGCTGTTCACCGCGGTATCATCGTGATCCAGGATCAGACATCGAAATCTCAGGTCCATACCGCTCAAGGTTATTTTGCTAAGGGGAAAAAAGTCAAGGCGCGGCCGTTTTAATGCAATGCCGCGGGCAGCTAGGCCAGCGGATACGTGCCGTAGTCGGCGATCGCCTGCCGCATGGCCCGGTAGGTCTCCAGACTTGCCCCGGCAGCCACGACATTGCTGCAGGTCAGCACCAGCCCTCCTCCCGTTCCGGCCTGCTCTATTGCCGTACGCACCTCTTCCCGGACGGTTTGCGGGCTCCCGCCGATCAGGGTTTCGGCGTTGACACCACCGAACA
>CAZSBH010000069.1:0-16512 GCA_964604845.1 uncultured Spirochaetaceae bacterium | reverse complement strand
AAATAGCCGCCCCGCTCGTGAATCGCTTCGCACTGCCTTGCGATGCCGGGAAGCACGAACTTGCGAAACAGGTCGGCACCCATAATGGGTCCCCGATTGTCCGAATAGTCGTCCGTGGTCATGATGGCATCCACTCCCGCCGCCAGCATGTCCCTTATGTAGGCTATCGAGCGGTTAACGTAGGCCGCAACGGCCTTTTCCACAAATTCCGGATCGGTGATCATCTTCATCAGAAATGCCTCCATGCCCACCGTCTGCTCCCAGGGATAGGTACCGTCCAGGGGCGTTCGGGCGATGATGAAGTGGCTGTCCCCGAGCTCCCTGACCGTATACCGGATGGCCTCTAGCTCGGAGCCGTCGATGGAAATCTCCTCATCCGGGTCCGGAAGGTCGTCGGCCGTCATAGCGGGGAACTCGCTTCTCGTAATGATATTGCCCGCATCGGGATTGAAATGCACTTCGTAGCCCTGCTCGCCGATCCACGAGCTTTCCCCCGTCATCGTCGGAGCGCTATATTCTTTAGCGGCCGGCACCACGGGAACGCGAACGTAGTCCCACTCCAGGGCTCGAGGCAGCTCTACGTGAACCCGGCAGGTGTCCCTGACCACCTGGTCGCGGCGACCATTCCAGACAGCCTGAAGCTCTTGCCAGCCCATGTTGTGCAGCAGCGGGGCGCCGAGTATCTCCTGCACGAGCTTGCCGTCTACGGAATTCTCTCCGGTTGGGATTCGATCCGCCTCTTCGTGCTTCAGGGCGGCGATCACCCGATCCTTCTGTTTCATCTAATTGTCCTCCACTATCGGCAGGGATACGTTCAGCTTTTTCGCCCACGCCCCGATCGCCGGCATGATCGATGGATAGAGCCGCAGACCGTGCGCCAGCTGTTCGCTTCGCAGCTTCAAAGCCCGCTCGCCTGGCAGGCGGACGGGCGGGCAGCCCGGTCTCACCCGATTGTCCCGGCAGGACTTCGCCAGCCACTCCGTCTCCCCGGTGAAAACCTTGATTCCCGAGAAGCCTTGAGGGTCGATGATCTGCAGGAACACCGAGGCGCCCCAATGCTCGATCCCGTCCGCCCGGCCGGAGCCGGACAGGGCTGCGGTCATGGTTTCGACCAGAATGCCCAGAGCGTAGCCCTTGTAGCCGAGGTCGATCCCGCCCAGGGGCAGAATCGATCCGGGCGGATCGGTGAACAACACCGCCGGTTCGTCGCTCGGCACCCCCTGGTTGTCCAGCAACCAGGGATTGGGCAAACGAACGCCTTCTCCGTACAGGCGATTGGTGACACCGTTAGCCGTGCAGGAAGTGCTGATATCAATGATCACGGGGTCGCCTTCCGTGGGAAATCCTGCTGCGATGGGATTGGGCGTGTAAAGCGGCTCAAGGCCTCCGAAGGGGGCGATGCTGCGGACCGACGGGTCGGAACAGGTCATCAGAAAAATATAGCCCCTGTCCGTGACCCGTTTGGCGTAGGCGGCCAGAGCGGCCGTGTGATGGCTGCGGCGGATAACAACCGTGACTACGGGATGCTGGCGGATTCTCTCGAAAGCCAGATCCATTGCCCAGTGGATCAGCCAGGGTCCCGGAAGATAACGTCCGTCCAAAGTGACGGCCGATCGTCGGTCGGAGATTACTTCCGGAACTCCCTCTCCCGTCATCGTTCCCTGCTCCAGCTCCTCCAAATACGCAGGGAGCAGGGCCAGACCATGGGTCGTGTGTCCCAGGAGGTCTCCCTCCACCAGCACCTCGGCTACCACCGCCGCGATATCAACGGCCATACCGGCCTTGCCCAAAAGCTCACCGGCCAGCCTCAATAGATCGTCGTAGCGATAGACTTCATCTTTGCTTTCCATCATCCTCCCCCAGAACAAGGGCTTCCACCTCCCCACGGGTAGGTTGGCCTTCCAGCGGCCCCCTGCCCCGGCAGCTCAAAGCTGCCACGGCATTGGCCATACGACCCAAACCTTCCAAATCCAAACCTTTCAGAATTCCCGCAATGAGCCCGGCGGCGAAGGCATCTCCGGCGCCGACCGTATCCGCCACATCCACGGTGAAGGGATCGACATCGACCCGTTTTTCGCCCTGAATCAGCGAGCAACCTTTCGCTCCACGCTTGAGCGCCACGATAGACGGAACCCGAACCAGATTGTTCATAAACGACTCCGGCGCCCAGCCCAACAGCGTTAGCTCTTCAGCTGTCATCTGCAGAATGTCGACGTACTGCTCGATCGTGTGCAGTACGATCGCACGGGACAGCTCTCGACACCACAGGGCGGGCCGATAGTTGATGTCGTAGGAAACACTGATTCCCCGTTCCCGGGCGAAACCCATCAGGCGAAAGGAAAGCTCCAGAGCCTCGGGACTGATTCCCTGACTGATCCCGCTGAGGTGCAGCACCTTGGCCCGGCCGAGCAGATCCCAATCGATGCTCCGACCATCCACGAAGCAGGCCGCCGAATCTTTTCTGTAGTAGTAGAAGCGGTGCCGTGACCCCTCGTAAGCCACGAAGCACAGTCCCGTCGGGCGATGCGAATCCCGCTGGACGAAAACGGAGCCGACTCCGCTTGAGCTCAGTAGATCGAACAAGCTGTCTCCGAAAGCGTCCGTACTGGTTCGTGTCAGGAAGGCAACGCTGTGGCCGAGCTTGCCCAGCGCGACAGATGTATCGAGAGTGTCTCCCCCCCAACCTTTGGACAGGAGGGCATCCTCTCGAAGCGAAAGACCGGGCTGCGCGAAGATGCTTACCAGAGGCTCGCCGTACGTGACAACCTCAAAAGGCTCTACTGCCGTCTTCATTCAACAGAAATGGGGGGCTTTGGATTCAATCGGAAAAGCGGAACTGCTCCACCTGAACCTTCTTCACCAAAACCGTGCCTTTCGTGGCCACGGTTTGCAGAATGACCGAGGCCATTTCCTCGCTGGTCATAAACGAGTCCCGGGGAACCTGACGATCCCCCCAGTATTCGGTACTCGTCGATCCGGGGAGAATATCGACAACCCGGATATGAATCCCCTGACCGTGCAGCTGGTTGAGCTGCAGGCGAAGGCCCTCTGTGAAACCCTCGAGGGCGAACTTCGAGGCGCAGTACAGCGGGGCCACCGGATTTGCCAAAGTCCCTGCGGGACTGGAGATCATGATGATGTCGCCCCGCTTCTGCTTTTTCATGCTGGGCAGCACCGCCCGGGTCATAAAGAAAACCCCGTCGACGTTGGTCTCCATGTTTTCGATGGGTTGAAATCCTAAATCTTCACACGTGAGCGACATAATGCCTCCAGATCTTCGATCGCAGCAGCGCTCGAGCTGACTAGAAAGTGATCATCACCTTGAGAGAATCCTTTGGGTTCTCGGTGATATCTGCGAAAGCTTCGTCAATCCGCTCGATCGGGTAGCTTGCAGTGATCATGGCCGCGGGTTTGATCTGCCCCTTTTCCAGCCATTCAATCACCTGTGGAAACTTGTTGTTGTTCAGCACTGAACCCCGGATATCCAGCTCGGTACGCACGAAGTTGAACTCCGAGAGTTGAGTCGGCCTCTTGTCCATTCCCAAAACTACGATCCGGCCTCCCCGGGTCACGATGCTCAGAGCGGCCTCGGCTAGCACCGGGTCGCCCACCGCCTCTATGACGATGGCCACACCCTCCTCACCGGCGAATCGACGCGTGGCATCTGCCAGGTCCTCCCTAGATGTATTTACAGTCATATCGGCACCCAGCTCGCGGGCTTTTTCCAGGCGCCTGTCGATGATGTCGGTGATCAGCACCTCGGCTCCGGTGAGCTTGAATACCTGCAGGATGCAGAGGCCTATGGTGCCGGCACCGAACACGGCCACCCGGTCTCCGGCTTTGACCTCGCTGCGCTCAAGGACCTGGGCGGCGATGGCGAAGGGCTCGCACATGGCGGCGTGCTCGAAGGGGATATCGGGCTTGATCTTGTGGACATCCGCCGCCTTGGCGAGGACGAAATCCTGAAATCCCCCATCCGTCTGACAACCGAGGCACATGATGCTGGTGCAGAGATTCCTGCGGCCCCGGCGGCAGGCATAGCACTGTCCACAGGCGAGCACGGGATCGATGGACACATGGTCGCCGACCTCGAATCCGCGCACCCCGCCGTCCAGCTCGGAAATCTCCCCGGCGAGCTCGTGGCCCATCACCCTGGGAAGTTGAATGTCCGGACGGTGGCCGGCATAGATATGCAGATCCGTCCCGCAGACTCCGGCGGCGCGAATTTTCACCAGCACCTCTCCGTCACCGAGCTCCGGTTTCTGCACTTCGGACACGATGATCTTTTGCTTTTCTATCAGCTTGGCTGCCCTCATATCGATCTCCTTGCAGCGATTATGTATTCAATAAATCCCGCGTTTGTTCCCACAGCTTGTTTCTCTCGGTTTCCCGGCGAGCGAGCACCTGTTCGGCATCGAAACCGCAGACACTGCCCAGGCGGCGGAGCAGCTGCTCCTCGTTCGGCGGGCAGCCGGGGATAAACCCATCGTCCCCGCAGTGTTCCTTGCAGCAAACGCCCACATAGATCTTCCGTGATTCGGGCAGGTCCTCACCGAAGGGAGCGCCCACGGCCAGAGTGAGTCCTTTGAGGGTATGCTCCAGGCCGGCATCCCGTATATAGGCCAGGGCTCCAACCAGCTGTCCGACACAGCCCGAGCAGGCCCTCTGTCCCTGGACGAGCCTCACCTCCGGGAAACGCTGCAGGAAGGCCTTCGAGCTGGAGAGAAAGGGTTGCGGGGTTCGCTCCGGGCGCTCGCCGACGAGTTCGACGGACTCCGTATCGAACCCTCGCTTCCTGCAACAGTACTGTAAGTGCATCGCCTGCTTCGGCTCCAAGCCCATGAGGCGAATCCCCGCCGTATCGACGGCCAGTGGATTCGCCCCGGCCAGGACTAGACCCAGAGAGACACTGTCCTCCGGATAGGTCCACAGGCCCTGCAGTCCCATTATCGCGTCGATGAAACAGAAGTCCGGCTGTACCACGGAAAACAGGTCGGCGATCCCAAGGTCCAGTCCCAGGCGGTGGGTCTTGCGCTTTTCGGCGCCCGACATCACTCCCTTCATGTTCTTCAGGTTTAGAGAGGCCAGAGTGCGGTGGTGGCTCTTCAATACCGGAACGCTGACGATTCGATCGCAATCTACGACGCTGCGGGCAACCCTTACCCGCTCCATAACGAATCCCCCGTCGACCTCGAGCTCGACGGAATCGTCACGGTTGAGGTTGCGCAGAGCGACCCCCAGTTTGTCCGCCACAGCCCTGGCACCGGAGACCCGAAAGGCTTCTTCGGTACTGGCGGCGCCCACGAAATCGTATCCGGCCGCGGCCCCTTCTCCGATGACCGGTTTGGCCCCCAGATCGAGCACCAGCCGGGTCACCGCTTCCAGCACCCGGGCATCGGTGACCATGCCCGAGCCGGAAGGCGCCGGCACACAGATATTCGGCTTGATCAGCACGCGTTCGTTGTAGCCTAAGACCTGTTTGCCGCCCGCCTGCTCGAAGGCCCGGCAAACCGCCTCATATATACTCTCGTGGTCCGCACTGACGATCGAAACTGTATTGTTCATAACAACTTACCTGTGGGATTTCTCGTACGGATCGAGGGCCTGTCCTACCGGGACGGACCCATCCGCCGTCAGGATTTCATGCCCGTGAAGGCGATGCCCTCGATGATGCGAGTCCGGAAGATCAGAAACACGACCAGAACCGGTATCAGGGTAACCACGCAGGCCGCCATGGTTCCCCCGTATTCCACCATGAAGCTTCTTCGGAAGTATGCCAGACCGATCTCCATGGTGAACAACCTTTCCGAGCTGGCCACGATCAGAGGCCAGAGAAACCGGCTCCAGGTAAACACCCAGTTGACGATGGCGATCGCCGCCAGGGCCGATTGGGAGAGGGGAATGATCACGTGCCAGTACACCCGGAACTCCGAGGACCCGTCGATCCGGCTGGAGTCGATCAGATCGTCGGGGATCATGCTGATCGTCTGTCTGAGAAAGAAAATACCCGAGCTCATGATGATCAATGGGTAGATGATCCCCGCGTAGGTATTGACCCAACCGAGGGCGCGGATCGTCAGGTACATGGGGATGAAGTAGGTGTACATGGGAATCAGGATAGTGGCGATGATCATCATGAAGAAAAAATTCTTCCCCTTGAAGTTGTACTTGGCGAAGATGTATCCCATGGCCGAGCAGCTGATCAGCACGAACAGGGTCGACACGCCGGACACGATCACGCTGTTCATGAAAAACCGTAGAAAGGGTGCGGCTTTGGTCAGCAGGGTGTAGTTCTGCAGGGTCCACACCACGGGGAACAGAGTGGGGGTCTCTGTGATGATGTCCTTGTTGAGCTTGAAGGACGAAAGCACCAGCCAGATGAAGGGAAAGATATTAACGAAACTGAGAACCGCGAGGACAATATTCAGGACGACTTTTCCCGATTTAATTCTTCCAGCCATCTTACTTCTCCCGGAATAGTCTGAACTGGATCAATACCAGCAACAGGGACACGATGAACAGAACGAGGCAGATTGCCGACGAGTAGCCCATCCGGAAATAGCGGAATCCCTCGACGTATATCTGAAACACCAGCACGCTGATCTCGACTCCCGTGGAGGCATCGGTTCCCTGGGTCATGATGTACACCTCGGTGAAGGCCGAGAGCGCCCAGATCGAGGCCATCACGCTGGTAAATAGGATCACCGGCCTGATGATGGGAAGCTCGATCCGCCAGATTCTCTGCCAAGCCGTGGCCCCGTCTACCCGCGAAGCGTCGCGAAAATCAGGTGGAATGTCCTTGAGGCCTACTAGAAATATAACGATGAAAAACCCAAGGTTTTTCCACACGTGCATGGCGATGATGGCGTTCAGGGCAACCTTTGAATCGATCAGCCAGCCGACTCTATGGAATCCCAACGATTCTAGAAAGAAATTAGCCAGCCCAAAATTTCCGGGAGCGTAAATCCACTGCCAGATGATCGCAGCAGGCACCATCGGCAGGATGTAGGGTATGAAGAACAGCGTCTGGAAATACCCTTCGGCTCGCAGTTCGCTGTTCAGCATTAGTGCGATGGCCAATCCGAGAATGATCTCGGCGGGCAGGGCGACCAACACGAACTGCAGTGAATTGCGAAACGACATTTGAAAGATATCGTCGCCGAAGAGCCTGATGAAATTTTCCAGGCCGACGAATTTCGTGATCGGACGCTGCATGTTGTAGTTTGTGAAAGACAGGGCCAGCGTGGATAGGATGGGGATGACCCGGACTACGACGAACAGAAACACGACGGGCAGAAAAATCGCCATGATGAAGTAGGCTTTGTTGCGTCGGATGCTTCCCGGGGCTCCGATGAGCGCATTCAGCATAACCGTCTCCTTCTCATCAGGAAAATACTATGCTAGACAAGATAAAACGAATAGAGAGGGGAAGTGAAGGGCATCACCTCCCCTCTGATTGACCTCTTTTGCGCTCTACTTGGCCAGAAGATCGTAGTCGTCGAGGATCCTGTTGGTCTCCTCGGCGAGCTTGTCCACCAGCGCCTCGAGCGCCTTCCTGTCGGTCGCAAGCTTGGCGTCTTTGAAGGCGATCATGAGGCGATCGGCCATACGGGCATGGATCTCCATGATCGGCGGAATGTTCTCGTAGTCGTAAACGGGGTGTCCCGGAGTATTGAGAGCGTCCATGAAGATTTTAAGAGCCGGAGCGGTCTTGTACAGGGAGGAATAGTCAGCATCCTTGTTGAGAGATTGCCAACCCGACTCGCCGTAAATCAAGACCTGGGTCTCGGGGCTCAGCAGGTACTTGCCGAAATCCCAGGCGGCCCGTTTGACCTTGCTCGACTCGGGAACGCTGAAGGACTGGGTGTTGCCGATGGTTCCGCCGTGTCCTTCGGGGCCTTCTGGCATCAGGAACACGCTGTATTTGATGTTCGGAGCGTTCTTTTTGAGATAGTCCACAACCCAGGATTCTCTCTGGAACATCGATGACACGCCCAAACCGAAACCTTCGGCATCAGATTTGGCGTCCAGGGTCTCCACCTTGTACTTGTAAATCGCATCCATGTAGTACTGCAGGGAATCGTAGCCGGCCTTGTTGGCGTAGCCTTCGGTCCACTTGTCACCTACCTGCTTGATCGGCCAGGCATCGTAGGCCACCATAACCTGGGTCCAATATTTCTGGGCGGTGCCGAAACCGCCGCCGGAGAGGCGCAGGTCCAGTCCGACCCGGGTGATATTGCCGGCGCCGTCGCGCTTGGTGAGCTTCTTGGCAAACTCCATCTGCTCATCCAGCGTCTTGGGGGTGGTCTTGAGGCCCGCTTCGGCGAAGTGGTCGGTGTTGTAGAACATCTCTTTAAGGGATACGTAGTAGGGTATAGTGAACTTTTTACCGCTGACCGGATCGGTAGCCGAGGTCAGCGTAAATGACGGAAAGGACTTTTCGAGCACGCCTATAACATCATCCGGGGGTTCGCTGATGTAGCCGTTGAAGTAGTACGGATAGATCTGAAAGCAGGCGAAGTCGATCAGGTCCGCCGCCTCACCCGCAGGCAGTGAAACCGCAACCTTCTCGTCCATTGCCCGCTGGGGGAACAGGATCGATTCGATGGTGATGCCGGGATGATCTTTCATGTACAGGTTCCCGGCGGTCTCCACGACCGCCTGCAGTTCAGGGTATGATGTCCAATAGGTCACCGTAACCGGACCGGTGGTCTCCCCGCTTTGTCCGCCGGCGAAGGCCGAAACGGCCAGAACGCTGAGTAGTGCAATCAGTGCACAGATTCTTGGAAGTGATTGTCTCATGACTTCCTCCTTGGTTTTTTTTCGTGCACCATCACAGGTGCACGTGTTTCACATGTGAAATCAACATTTTTATATGGAAACTATAATCCATGGGTTTCGGTGCTGTCAAGACGTGAGCCATTGAGGTTGAGATAGCCCTGGAACCCCATGTGTTCCGATATCCGCAAAGCCCCCGCGCGAACCATTTTCTGCAGGGACCCCATCCTCTCGTCATTGACACGTTGGCTCGGTATGGAGATGCTTAGCGCGGCCACGACCGATCCCTCTCTGTCGAGGATCGGAGCCGCCACGCAGCGAACTCCAGGAACGGACTCCTCCCGATCCTCCGCATACCCCTGACTATGGACCTTTTGGATCTCCTTCTGCAGTGCTTCCGGTTGGGTAATTGAAGTGTCCGTGAAACGCTTGAGCTTGTCCTTCTTCAGAAGATCGCCGAGGAGGTGCTTTGGTCCCCAAGCCAGCAACACCTTTCCCAACGCCGAGGCGTGGATCGGTATCTTCTGGCCGATATAGGAGTGCATGCGCAGAGGCTGGCTGGAGTCGATCTTGTCGATATAGATCGCATCCGTCTGCTCCAATGTGGCCAGATGGACCGTTTCGCGGGTCTTGTCGGAGATGCGCTCCATGATCGGTCGTGCGGCCTGGCGCACGTCGATACTCGAAAGAATGCGACCGGCCAGGTCGAGTATCTTGTAGGAAAGACCGTACTTTGCGTTTTCATCATTCTGCCGTACGTACCCCAGCACCTTGAGGGAGCAGAGAAAACGGTACACGGTGCTCTTGTGGATGTCCAGTCTGGCGGCCAGCTCGCTGACCCCGAGTTGCTTTTCATCGGCCAGTGCTTCCATTACGCCGGTGATCAACAGTACCGAGCGAACCATTCCATCCATATTTGTGCGTCCGGGGATGATTATATCAGACAGGATCTATAAGTCAAGTACAATGAAACAGTGTTTCAAATTTATTGACAGGGGGTCGGATCTGGGCTACAGTAGCGCAGAGCGCCGGGACCGATTAGGGCCTCTCCAGCCTGGTCCCGGCCGTAGAGGTGAAAGAGTTATGGCTAGCTATCGGGTGGTGGTCACCGAGAATTTATTTGACGAGTACGAGGAAGAGATTGCCGTGCTGTCCGCCGTAGATGCAGACTTCTCCGTGTTTGACTGCACGAACAAGAATCAGCTAATCGAGGCGGTAGGGAACGCCCATGGAGTGCTGATGCATACCAAGATGCAAATCGACGCGGAGGTCGTCGGCCAGATGCAGTGCTGCCGCGTGATCTCGCGCTACGGCATCGGCTACGACAACATCGACGTCGAGGCGGCCACCCGTGCCGGGATCTGGGTGTCCAGAGTCACCGATTACGGTGCGGAGGAGGACGTAGCCGCCCAGGCCATCGCCTTGCTGATGGCCTGCATCCGCGAGGTCTGTTACAAGAACAGACGAATCCGCGAGGGCGGTTGGAACCTGAAGGCTGAACGAAAGAGCCATCGCATCAAAGGAAAAACCCTTGGCATCATCGGACATGGCAATATCGGCAGCTCGCTCCATAGAAAGCTCTCCACCATCGGACTGGGAAAGATCTTGGTTTGCGACCCGTACAAGCAAAGGCAACGAATCATCGATCAGGGGGGCGAGGTGGTAGATCTCGACAGACTGCTCAGGGAATCCGATTACGTGTCGATCCACGTACCCCTCAACAAGGAGACCCACCACCTGATCGGTGCACGGGAGCTGTCCCTGATGAAGTCCAACGCTATCCTGATCAATACGTCGCGCGGTCCGGTAATCGACGAGGCTGCGCTATGCGAAGCGTTGAAAAGCTCCCAGATCCATTCGGCCGGCATCGACGTGTTCGAGGAGGAGCCCCTGCCGGCAGCCAGCGGCCTGAGGCTGCTCGACAACGTGATCCTGTCAGACCATACGGGCTACTACAGCGAAGAGTCGCTGGTCGAGTTGAAGACCAAGGCGGCGCGGAATATAGCCGAGGTGCTTCAAGGACGAAGGCCGCTGTACCCGCTCAACGAGCTGTAAACTTACAAACAGAGGTAACCATGACGCATCGCCAACGAGTTCTAACCGCTCTAAGCAGGGAGGAGCCGGACCGTGTGCCTATCGACATCGGTTCTTCGGTGAACAACATGAACGACGGAGTCTATCACCAGGTCAAACGGTACCTGGGCATCGATGGTGAGATACGGCAATTCCGGGGGCTGATGACCGCAACCTACTACGACGAACGGATCCTGGAAGCGCTCGACGTGGATATTCGTCACGTCTGGCTCAATGACCCCGTGGAATATCGGGCCGTAATCGATGCATCGTTTGATCCCATGAGCTACACCGACGACTGGGGCGTGGAAATCAAACGGGAGGAGGGCAGAGGCGCTTTCCATGTGCAGGCGCCCCTGGCCGAGGCTTCGATCGGTGATATCGACGGCTACACCTGGCCGGATCCCAAGCATCCACTTCGCACCGAAGGCCTCAAGGAACGGGTCGAAGCCCTTCATGCCCAGGGTGAATACGCGATCGGCAGCAACATCGTCGGACATGGTGGACTTCTCGAGCATGGTTGCTATCTACGCGGAACCGAGCAATTCCTCGTCGATCTTATGGTCGAAAAGGAGATGGCCGCCGCTCTGCTGGACCAATTGACGGATATATTCATCGATCTGTACGATACCCTGCTCTCAGTGGTCGGACCGTATCTCGATCTTGTATACTGGGCCGAGGATTTCGGCTCTCAAACCGGCCCGCTGATCTCCGAATCCCTGTACCTGGAATTTTTCAAGGAGCGCCACCATCGGATTTTCGACTTCATCAAAGCCCGCTGTCCTCAAGCGAAAATACTGTTTCACAGCTGCGGCTCCGTTTACCCGCTGATCGGGCACCTGATCGAGGTGGGGGTCGACGTGCTCAATCCAGTGCAACCCCTCGCAACGGGAATGGATCCGAAAGCGATCAAAAAAGAATTCGGACAACGCTTGTGCTTTTCCGGTGCCATCGATATCCAGAAGGCCCTGCCCGGAACGAAACAAGATGTGGAAACCGAGGTTCGAACCCGAATCGAACAGCTGGCGCCGGGCGGCGGCTACATCCTGGCCCCGGCCAACTACATTCAGAACAACACTCCGCCCGAGAACGTAGTGTACCTCTGCGAGACGGCGCACAGGTATGGGAAATATCCGATCAAGGGATAAATCCGCTCCGGCGGCGTTTCCGCGGCCAATTGCAGCGTCTTTGGTTCCTCAATTGGATAAATATATTCGTATTTGAAAAATTTTCCTTGACAGATGCCAATTGGCAGACTATGGTTTCGTTATAGAACTGTTAATTCCATATTAGGAATCGGTTATCACCGGAGGTGTTGACAAGAACTTGGCTAATCATTAATTTTCTAATATGGATTTATGGATTCAAATATGAAACAGAAGATTTTCATGGAGAAAGGCTACACGATTCCGAGTCTTCAGCGCGGAATCCGCATCGTCGAAGCGATACTGAGTGAGGGAAACGGTCTGTCCGCTCTCGAGCTAGAGGAGGAGTTCGGCATTCCCAAGACCACGATCTTCAGGATCCTCCATACTCTTCAGAACGAAAACTGGCTGGAAAAGCACGGGGGACGTTATCTGGCCGGGCACCGCCTGATACAAACTGGGTTGCAGGCCCTCTCGGGAATGGAACTGCGCCGTATCGCCGTACCCTTCCTCGACAAGCTGAGCAGGGAAACCGAAGAAACCGCTCATTTGGGAATCTGGGCGGGAAAACAGGTGATGGTGGCCGAAGTATGCGATGGGCCCAAGTATATTCGAATAGCCTGTCGGGCCGGTTCCCTCACTCCTTCGTATTGCTCTTCTCTGGGAAAAGTATTGCTGGCTGGTGTGGTCGGCAGCAAAAACCTTAGGCGTTTCTTCGAGGGGATAACTCTCGAAAAACGAACTCCCAACACCATCACGGATTTGGATGCGCTGGCGGCGGAGTTGGTCAAAGTCAGCGCACAGGGCTACGCCGTCGACGATCGGGAATATTACGAAAATGTGCGCTGTGTGGCGGCACCGGTGCGCAACGCCTTCGGCAGCATCGTAGCCGCAGTGGGGATCACCGCCACGACACTAACATTGCAGGAAAGCATGATCCCTGAGGTTGCTGTAAAGGTAGTAAAAATAACGGAAAAAGTCTCCCAGGCCTTGGGAGCGTATTGATACGAATCTGGGAAAGATACTTCGATTGACTACCCAGGATATTTATTTCAGGAGGAACGCAACATGTCTAAAGAGTTCTCAGGGATAATCCCCCCGGTCCTGACCAGTTTCACAAAGGACGGAAAGTTCGACGAGGCCGCGCAGCGGGAAGTCGTCCGTTTTCAAGCCAAACACGTACATGGGTTCTACCCTTGCGGAACCTACGGCAGCGGCCCGCTGATGACCGTCGAGGAGCGCAAGCAAGTGGCCAAAGTGGTTGTGGAGGAAAAAGGGAAAGCCAAAGTCATCGTTCATGTCGGTGCGGTAAGTACCCAGCAGGCGGTTGAACTGGCGCAACATGCAGGCCAGATCGGTGCCGACGCCGTCGGGGCCATCCCCCCCTACTACTACAGGTATTCCGACCAGCACCTGCTCGATCACTACCGCGCCCTTATCAAGGCCGTCAGGATCCCGGTCTTTCTCTATAACAATCCGATGCTGAGCGGAAACCCGATCTCCGCAGACCTGCTCGCCACGCTGGCCGGTGAAGGACTGGCCGGGGTCAAGGATTCGGCCTTCGATCTGGTCAACTTCTATATGTACCTCTTGAAGGTCCAAAGGGCCGATTTCCAGTTCATCATCGGCACCGAAGCCATCGCTGCGGCGGCCCTTGACGCCGGGGCCAGCGGGGTGATCTCCGGTCTGGCCAACGTGTTTCCCGAGTTCATGGTCGATTTCTACGAAACCTGGAAGAAGGGAAATCCAACGGAAACGGCGAAGAAGCAGCTCGACGTGGTCAAGGCCAGGGCGATCCTGAAATACGGGCCTACTCTGACCATGACCTACGCTGTATTGAGGATGCGCGGCATGAATCCAGGTTATCCTCGCGCTCCGCATCAGGAAATTTCGAAGGAGGTCTACCAGCGCGTGGAGGGCGAGTTCAAGGACATGGGTCTGCTGTAGAGCATCCGATCGCATCTTGAGGAGGAAAACATGCAAGTAAGAAATGCAGTCAGCCCGGGAGAGGCAAAGAAATTGGAGCGGATTCAACTGCACCTTCATCTGGGGCATGGTCGGCGAGAACCAGACCTTCACCGACATGGACCATGTTCCGATGGAACAATTGAAGTAGGAGGCTCGCCATGATTCTGGATCAATTTAAGCTGGACGGAAAAGTGGCCGTGGTCACAGGCTCGGCAACCGGTCTCGGACAGGGTATCGCCCTGGGATTGGCCGAGGCCGGAGCCGATATCGCCGGGGTCTACAACCGTCGACCGCCGACAGAAACCCAGGCCAGGATCGAAAAGCTGGGACGCAAGTTCCTCGGCATTCGGGCGGACCTGGCATCCATCGAGCCCATACCGGCGATCGTGGAGAAGACAGTGGCCCGCTTCGGCCATCTCGATATCCTGGTCAACAACGCCGGCATCATTCGCCGATCCCCGTCGATTGAGTATACCGAAAAAGACTGGGACGAGGTGATGAGCGTCAACCTGAAGAGCGTTTTCTTTCTCTGCCAAGCCGCGGCCAGACAGTTCGTCAAGCAGGGAAGCGGGGGCAAGATCGTCAACATCGCCTCGCTTCTGTCCTTCCAAGGCGGAATCCTCATTCCGCCCTACACGGCGAGCAAGAGCGGTCTGAGCGGCATCACCAAGCTGCTGGCCAACGAATGGGCCAAGGAGAACATCAACGTCAACGCCATTGCGCCGGGCTACATGGAGACCGATGCCGCCATGCCCCTGCTCAAGGACCCGGTGCGCAGCAAGAGCCTGATAGCGCGCATCCCCGCCGGCAGGTGGGGACAGCCTGAAGATCTACAGGGCTTGGCCGTTTTCCTGGCCTCCGACGCCTCGAGCTACGTCAATGGGTTCACCATCGCCGTGGACGGCGGCTGGCTGGGGAGATAGCAGGCGAGTGCATCGATGAAGGGCGTGGAAGTCATCTCCTATGGTGAGCCACTTATAGGCATCTATCCGCCGGAGGGTCACTCGATCGCCGAGGATCAGCCGCTCAGCAAGACCTGGGGTGGAGACACCTCGAACTTTTCTCTGGCCCTCAGCAAACTGGGGCACCGGACCGCCTACCTCACCCGTATCGGTTCGGAGGATTTCGGACTGAGCTTCGTCGATATCTGGCAGAGCGGTGGAGTCGATCTATCCCTGCTGCAGCGGGATCCGGTAAACCCGACGGGGCTGTACTTTATCTCCTTTGAAGGAAAGAAGCACAACTTCACCTACTACCGCAGGAACTCCGCCGCTTGTTTCGTCGATGCCGAGAGCATCGACTGGCAGATTATTCGCCAGGCGCGCATCCTGCACCTCAGCGGCATCAGCCAGGGTATCAGCCGCAACGCCCTCGAGGTCTCCTTCAAGCTGATGGAGTTTGCCAGGGCCAACGGCATACTTGTTTCCTACGACATCAACTTTCGTCCGCCCCTGTGGCATCGGGAGGTAGCCCGAGCGGTGATCCGGCATACGATCAACGAGTATGCCGATATCCTGCAGATGACCGAGGACGAGCTCGAACTCCTGGGCTGGGATGCCGATTCTTTCCTCCGCGACCTGATCCGTATTCCGGGGCTGGTTGCCCTCAAACGAGGGGCAAAGGGTTGCGTGCTGCTGCAGGGGGAGCGTAGGATCGAAGTCCAGCCGTATGCCGTAGAGGTGGCGGACACCGTCGGCGCGGGCGACGCCTTCGATGCCGGTTTGGTCGCCGGTGTGCTTGAGGAGCTCGATCTGGAGACTACCGGACGTAAGGCCAACGCCGTGGCGGCTCTAGCCTGCCGAGGGATCGGCCCCCTGCGCACCCAGCCCGACCCGGCTGAGGTGGACGCCCTGCTTGGCCGGGCCGCGAACGGCCGGTCTGCGGATGACCGATAGGCTTCTATGGCAGGTTTTTTATCACAACGGCGAAACAGTGGCCCAAGGCCAGGACGATATCCAGAGGGAGTTGAAACTCGATCGTTGAGTCGAAGAGAAAGGTGACCCGGGCAGGAAACTCCTCATCGGTGGCGAAGAGAACACAGGCCAGAGGAATGCGGGGTAACGGCTCGAAGGCGTAGGAGGCATCGCCGAAATCGAGAGCTTTTCCGGCCAGCTGCAAACAATGGCGATGAAACATCTCCAAATCTGTGCCGTAGCGCTTTTCCAGAGAATCGACGGGCAAGTGATGAGGACCGGTGAAGAAATTGCTTCCCCCCGGTAGCTCCTTTTCGTTGACCCATTTCCCCGAGGGCTCGATTTCCATGGCCCGGATCAAATAGATCAGCATCAACAGCTCGAACTCCGGGTCTTTGTCCAAGGGATCTTCGGCCGGACAGTGTATCCGCATGGATCCCGGATCAATGGGATAAACCGTTCCCAGGAAAGGTAGGTGGTAGCAGCCGTCCCGCCAAGATACCCCTGTACGGTCCCTCACCCGCGGCGGATCGAGACTGCCGAGGTCCTGCCAAAGTTTTTGCCTGCCCGAGTCGAACTGAAGCTCTCCCATCTCGATGCATTTTAGAACGTTCCCTCCGGGATGGTCAAATCTC
>CAZSBH010000068.1:0-22851 GCA_964604845.1 uncultured Spirochaetaceae bacterium | reverse complement strand
GCTATTCTGGCATATATTTGCTTATATCACAAATATCTATGCAGTTGAAACCTGCATCGCTTAATGAATTTTATAGTACTTTTTCGTCGTTTTGTCTACAACGATCTGATTACACAGGATTTTCCAACTCCATATAAACGGATCACTTATCTACACCTTCCATCAAGGATTCTTTCGCCGCACCGATAATCACATTGATATCCGCATGCACACGCGATGTGTCTCGGGTATGTACGCCAACTGAGCGAGGAGGTCGCCCTTGATTCGTGGTCTCTACACAGGTGCGAGTGGGATGGTTGTTCAGATGCACCGCCTGGATACAATATCCAACAATCTGGCCAATGTCGACCTGAACGGGTACAAACGGGATACGGCCATCAACAAGGCGTTTCCGGAAATACTGCTCCGCCGCATGAATGACGACGGCATGTTCGTGTTCCCTCTAGGTTCGATCGATACAACCCCGATCGTAGGCAAGCTGGGTACGGGGGCGGAGCTGAACGAAGTATATACCGCCTTCACCCAAGGATCTCTGAAACAGACGGAAAACCCCTTCGATTTGGCTCTGGAAGGAGAGGGTTTCCTCTCGGTGCTGCTCCCCGATGGGGAGCGCTATACCCGAAACGGGTCCTTTCTTCTCAACGATGAGGGTTATCTGGTCACCAAGCACGGCGAATTCGTCCTCGGGGAAAACGGCCCCATTCAAGCGAAGAAGAACAACTTTGTCATTGACCAGGATGGGGTGATCTACCAGAACGCTACCTACTCCGGCGACGAGCGCAGGCTCGTGTCCCTCGAGGAGAATGAGTGGGAGAACCTCGAAAGGGTAGATCGTCTGAGGATTGTTGATTTCAAGCGGCCCCGATATCTGAAAAAAATGGGCAACTCATTCTGGAGGGATACGGAGGAATCGGGACCTGCGGAGATAGCCGTCGGAGATAGTCGGCCTAAAGTGCGGCAGGGTTTCCTGGAAAGCTCGAATGTGAATGTTGTGACCGAGATGGTTCAGATGATCGAGGTTCAGAGGACCTATGAAGCAAATCAAAAGATGATCCAGACACAGGACAGCCTGTTGGGACGCCTCATCAACGAGGCACTACGAGTATAGGAGGTAGATCGAAGATGATGCGATCTCTATGGACTGCTGCATCCGGCATGGTGGGACAGCAGTTCAACATTGATACCATTGCGAACAATCTGTCGAACGTAAACACTACGGGTTTCAAGGCAAACCGTCCCGATTTTGAAGATCTGCTGTATCAGACGCTGCGTGTCGCCGGCACCCCGGCTACCGAGGTGACCCTGGTGCCGACGGGAATCCAGGTCGGACACGGTGTGCGCCCGGCGGCTACCCAAAAGATTTTCACCCAGGGCGCGCTACAGGCCACAGGGAATGTAGCCGATCTGGCGATCGAAGGGGAGGGTTTCTTTCGAGTCCTTCTCTACGACGGAAGTTACGGATACACCAGAGACGGATCCTTCAAGATCGATTCCAACGGACAGCTGGTCAACTCCAATGGTTATCGATTCATGCCTGAAATTATCCTACCGGAAGATTTCATCAGGGAAACCTTGACCATGTCCCAGGACGGCAGGGTGACCGTCAAGGTGCCTGGAATCGATGATCCGATCGAGGTCGGACAGATCGAGATCTATCGCTTTGTCAATCCGGCGGGTCTGCAGGCAGTCGGGGAGAATATCTTCAAGGTCACCAATGCAACCGGCGAAGTCATTCCGGGACGTCCCGGGTTCGACGGGATGGGTAAGACGCTTCAGCGTTTCCTCGAGATGTCGAATGTCTCCGTGGTTCAGGAAATGGTGAACATGATTGTCGCGCAGAGAGCCTACGAGACCAATTCCAAAGCCATACAGACCTCCGATTCTATGTTGGCCACCGCGAACAATCTCAAGCGGTAAGAGGGAATGAAGAAAGCTTGGCGCCGGGTCCTGCTCTCGATCCTGGCTACGGTCGGGCTGTGTTTCAGCATCTCCGGCCAGGCCAGTCCGGGCTACACCTCTGCAGGAGCACCCGTAACCGTCTATCTGCATAAATCCGCCTTACTCGAGGATCCACGCTACACCTTGGGACAGGTCGCTTCTGTTATCAGCTCGGATCCGGCGCAAGCTCGTTTCCTCGATCAGCTGCCCCTCGGTCCGATGCCGGCCCGACCGATGTTGCTGCCGGCGCGGATTATCCAGGAGCGGGTCGCCTCGATCGTCGGAGAAGTTGTTGTCATCGGGAGCAGGGTAGCGCTTCTGCCGGCCGGTGCGATTCCAAAGGGGGGGCAGTGGTTCTTTTCCGCTCTTCTTTCCTATATCGATAGTCAGGACACTCTGAAAACAGGACGGATCGAGATAGAGATGCTAAAACCTCCCGTACTGCCGGACAGCTCGGATAGCGCGGTCGAGGCACAGGGAATGGCCTCGGGGTGGGAGGATCGGATCGTCTTCGAAACGAACAAATCCCCCTACGGTTCGGGATACAGGAGCCTCTCTTTCGCTAAAGGCTTTCCTGCCGGTCAGATGGAGTTAACCTACAAGATTCTAAGTCCCCGAGGCGATGATCTACCTCAGTCCCGGAACCTGGAGGGTTCCTTTCGCATCTGGGTTCACCACTTTGTTCCCGTTGCCCGGGCTAAATTCGACCTACCCGCCGATCAGGTGTTGGGTGAAGAGAAATTGACGTTCAACGAAGATGATATTTCGCTGCTCAGGTCTTCATTTCTCACGGAAGAGGATACCCCCGGCCAGTACAGAACCACCGCGCCGATCCGTCAAGGGGAGCGTATCGAGAGGGACCGGCTGCAACGATTCCTGGCCGTGCGGGCAGGGGACCGGATCACCATCACCTTTGTTCGCCCCGGGCTTCAGATCAGCCTTCCCGGCAGAGCCTTTCGCTCTGGAAGCTTCGGGGACCTCATCGACGTTCGTGCTGATCTGACCGGAAAGCGCTTTGAGGGGCGGATTACCGCAGCCGGGGAGGTGTCAGTTGAAAGTTACTAAAATATCGTCCGTTATCTTATTTTTGCTCCTGAGCACTGCTATTTTTGCGGTCCCCACAGTCCGCATCAAGGATATCGCTGACTTGAGAGGTATCAGGGAGAACCAGCTCGTGGGTATCGGGCTGGTTACCGGTCTGGCCGGAAGAGGAGACTCCCCGAATTCCGAGCTGCTGAAGGCGGCGATCGCCAATTTGGTATCGAACTTCGGTTTTCGTATCGATGCAGCGGACGTGCGCAGCAGGAACGCTGCGGTTGTTACCGTAAGCTGTGCGGTTCCCGCTTTCGTGCGTTCAGGGGAATCCGTGGACATTCTCGTTTCCAGCATCGGGGATGCCCGTAGTCTGGAAGGGGGTGTGCTTCTTCAGACACCGTTAAAGGCCGCCAATGGCAATGTCTATGCTCTCGCCCAGGGACGGATTTTATCCCTCCAAGCAGTTTCCGGGAACAGCCAACAAACGGTGGGATCTATCCCGGGAGGTGCAATCATCGAGCAGGACGTGATTTCGGAATTTCTCAGTGACGATTCACTCTCGTTGATTTTGCGCAATCCGGATTTTGTTACCGCCAACACAGTCACTGCGGCGATACGGCAGGAGTACCCGGATATCGAGCTCCAGGCCGTGGACGCGGCAATGGTCGAGTTGACCATTCCCTCCCAGTGGCGTACGGATCCCGTGGCGTTCATAGCCCGGTTGGAATCGATCGAGGTTACCCCCGAACCTTCGAATAAAGTAGTGATCGATTCCAGCTCCGGTGTGATCATATTCGGCGAACGGGTTCGGATCGGCCAGGTAGCGGTGTCCTATAAAGATATTTCAGTCAGCGTGAGTCCCTATCGTCGCCCTGCAGGAGCTCTGTGGGATGCGGAGGAGGCTGAGCGGAGCTTTGTTTTTGAAGAGACCACGACCGTCGAGGATCTGGTGGAATCACTCAGAAGCATCGGTTTGGAAACAGAGATGATCATATCTATCATCAAGGCGATCGACAGGGCTGGATCCCTGTACGGTACGTTAATCGTAAATTAAGGAAGGACAGATGGAAATCGCGAATATTCCCTATCAGCCCTATCTCCCCAAAAACGAACTGCCCCGTATCGCAGCTACGGGAGTATCGAAACAGAACCGGAGCATAGACAAAACGAGCAAACTTTACAAAGTGTCTCAGGAGTTCGAGGCCATTTTCATCAAACAGATGCTCAACGTCATGCGTAAATCTGTGGCCAAGACCGGACTGCTCGATGGAGGCATGGCGGAAGAGTTTTTTGAAGACATGTTGTACGATGAATACGCAGAAAAAATGGCCGAGAGCGGCAGTTTTGGAATTGCGGATATGATCTACAGGCAGCTGAACACCGCCGGCTGATTCGCCGGAGTCGTTATACCGCCAAGTGAATACTTTTGTAGAACACCGGCCTGCCCAATCGTATAAAAAAGTATACAAAAAAGGATGCTTCTTGGAACCAGAGCTGGTTAGAAGAATAAATGTCTATATAGCAATTATTTATAGCCTATTATTTGTAGATGGTTGTTGGCACGCTTCTTGCATTTATATAGTCAGGAATTTGCGATGAAAGCGGACAGTGTAGAGAGTAAAGAGGATGCCCTGCGGGCCTATTTCGCCCAGATCAAGAAGAGTCAGCTGCTGACCTTCGAGGAAGAGCTTGCCCTGTCAAGGCGGGTTCTCGACGGTGATGATGCTGCCCGACAGACACTGATCGAAGCGAATCTAAGGCTGGTTGTACGAATCGCAAAAAAATATATGACCCGGGATGTTTCCCTTCTCGATCTGATCCAGGAGGGGAATCTGGGGTTGATCAAGGCAGCCTCGAAGTACGATTTCCGCAAAAATGTGAGGTTCAGCACTTACGCGTCCTGGTGGATAAAACAGGCGATCGTACGCTCGCTGTCGAACAAGCGGCGGACCATCCGTCTTCCCCACAGAAAAGAGGAGAAGCTGCGGAAGATCAACAAAGCTTATAATACGCTGTCACAAGAACTGAAAAGAACGCCGAATATCGAAGAGATCGCTGAAGAACTGGGTTTGAAAATGCGGGAAGTGGAAACGATCGTGCAGCTCTCCAACGCCGTGGTTTCTCTGGACGGGCCGACCCAGGAGGACAGCGGAACCCTCCAGGACGTTATCGAAGACACCTCCTATATACCTGAAAAAGATCTGCTGCGGGAAAATCTGCGGGAGCGGACATTGAAGTTTCTCGAAACATTGCTGGACAAGGAGAAACAGATTCTGCTTTACAGGTTCGCCTTCTATGGGGGGAAGAAGTATACGCTGAAGAAAATAGGAGATGAGATGGGGATCTCTCCCGAAACCGTACGGCAGATCGAGATTCGGGCATTGAAAAAGTTGAAGGAAAGTGCCCAGGAGTTGCGGGAATTCGTGTATACCTGATCCCATCCCTGCCTTAAGTCTTGACCAAGACAGACCCAGAGATACAATAGGCCCATGTCCACGGGGCGCAAAAACCAAACCAGGAACAACAAATCTCGTTCACGGCGGGCGATCCTGCTGCTCGCGGTTATCGCCGCGTGCTTGGTCGCAATCGTAGTTCTTCTGCCTCCAAACCGGGGGAAGCTCCTTCCTGAAGCGGTACAGCCCGGCGAAACGGTTCCTCAACACACCGAGGAAGGTGCGCCCCCTGAGACACGGTCTCCGGAGGCCGAGGCCGCAGGGACTAATCGCCGGGAACGACCGGTCCCCAAGGTTCGAATCGCCATTGTCATCGACGATGTGGGCTACAACCTCGAGCAGCTCGACAAGTTTCTGGGCTTTCCCGCTCCGATAGCCCTGTCCGTCCTGCCCAATCTGCCCCACAGCAGTGAATCGGCCCGACGAATCGTAGAATCGGGGAAAGAGCTTCTCCTGCACCTGCCAATGGAGGCTGTGAATGGAAACGATCCCGGTCCGGGGGCGATCCGAACCACCCAGAGTGAAGAGGAGATACGCCGACTGCTGAAAAGCAGTTTTTCTCAGGTACCCCAGGCGGTGGGGGTGAACAACCACATGGGATCCCGGGCTACGGCGGATGAGAGGGTCATGAACGTGGTGATGGAGTATCTGCACACGAGTCGGCGCTTCTACCTGGACAGCCGTACCACAACGGAGTCGGTCGCAGCCAGGGCGGCGGCCCACCACGGAGTGGCCTTCCTGGAGAGGGACGTTTTTCTGGACAACGAGCCGGAGGCCGAGGCGATTAAAAAGGCCCTGGAGAGCGGGATCCAGATCGCCCGAAAAAAAGGGCAGGCAGTTTTGATCGGGCATATCCACAATCCCCAGATCGTTGAGGTGATGGAATTGCTGTTGGCCGGGTTGGAACAGGCGGGAGTGGAACTGGTTCCCGTCTCGGCGCTGATCGACGAGAAGCGGGAGGATTCATGACTGTTTTAGGCGTGGAAACCTCCTGCGACGAGTGTGCCGCTTCCGTGGTCGAGGAGGGGAAGCGAATTCTCAGCGAGGTGGTCGCCTCCCAGATCGAAGATCACCGGCCCTTCTACGGGGTGGTTCCGGAGATCGCATCCCGCCGGCACATTGAAACCATCTCTCCGGTAGTCGAACAGGCTCTGCAGGATGCGAAAATCAAAGCGACTGAGGTGGACGGGCTGGCCGTTACCTATCAACCGGGTTTGATCGGGTCTCTGCTGGTGGGTCTATCCTTTGCAAAAGGGCTGGCCTTCGCCCTCGAGAAACCGCTGGTAGGCGTCGACCACATCCTCGCCCATCTCTACGCTCCGCATTTGGAGACAGACATCGACTATCCATACATCGGAGTGCTCGTGTCCGGAGGACACACCCTGATCACCAAGGTCGAGGATTTCGATACGATGCGGGTATTGGGGGCCACGATCGACGATGCCTGCGGAGAGGCCTTCGATAAGGTGGCAAAACATTACGACCTGGGATTTCCCGGAGGAGTGGCCATCGACCGGCTCTCGCAAAAGGGATCCCCACAGGCCTTTCGCTTTCCCTGGCCGTCGCTTCACAAGGGGGATCACCCCTTCGATGTTTCCTACTCCGGATTGAAAACCGCTGTAGTCAATCAACTCGACAGATTCTGGGACAGAGACTACGAGAAGAGCAAAGAAAATATCGCCGCGTCCTTCCAGAGGACCGCCATCGACATCCTGGTAGATAGAGCCGTCAAGGCCGCCGGTCATACCGGTTTGAACAGGATCGTCGTCGGGGGGGGAGTGGCGGCCAACAGCTACCTGCGAAAGCGGTTGAGGGAGCAACCGGATCTAGAGGTGGTTTTTCCCTCCATCAGACTGTGTACCGATAATGCGGCCATGGTTGCCGGCCTCGGCTACCATATGCTCCGTAAGGGTCAGCGGTCCGAACTGAATCTGAACGCCCGCGCCCGTGTCCAGGGATTGCGCAGACTGTATCCATAGCGACAACCGCCGGCCCTCCTCATCGTCCTTCGTATTGACCGGTGAAGAGTATCCATAATAGGATGCTTTAGAAAAAAGCAGGAGGCGGTGTATGTACCGGGTAGTCATCATTTACGCACCCGCGGAGGATCGGATGCAGAAGCTGGTTTCTGACCTTGAAGAATGCTTCGACCGAGACAATTTCAAGATGAAGATCAAAGCTGCTGATCGGTCGACTGTAGCCGACCTGACCGCAGCAGACCTATTCCTGCTTGGATCCCTGCCAGAGGGAGGCAAGGCGATCCATCAGGATTTTTCAGAGATTCTGCGAGCACTCCGGGGGATAACGCTGGCCGGACGGGTCGGGGGCCTGTTCTCCATAGACAGCGAGCCCACGATAGAGATTTTTCGCCAGGCTATGAAGGACTGCGAGCTGGTCCTGTCCGATCAGAACTTTCTGAACCTCAAGCCCGACCGGCTCGATCCCGCGGTCCTGAGGGGCTGGGTTGCAGCTCTGACCCGGCAACTGGAGGATCGAGCCCGTGGGCGGTGAGTACGACCTTGACGGAGTAATTCGTAAGGTACCGGATTTTCCTAAACCGGGGATTCTCTTCTACGATATCACCAGCATCCTCACTGCGCACTCAGCCTTCAAATACTGTGTCGATCAAGCTCAAGTCTTTTGCCGCGACTTGAAGGCGAACGCCGTAGCCGGGGTAGAGGCCAGAGGGTTTCTGTTTGCCGCCCCGGTCGCCCTCGGTCTCGAGCTCCCCTTGATCCTGGTCCGCAAGAAGGGAAAGCTGCCGGGAGCGACCTACCGGGCCAGTTTTGCCCTGGAGTACGGGGAGGATGAGATCGAAGTCCACAAGGCGGACGTGTACCCGGATCAGAAGATCCTTCTAGTGGATGATTTGATCGCGACCGGAGGAACACTCAAGGCCGCAGCGGATTTGTTTTCGGCGGCGGGTGCCGAAGTGATCGGCATCTTTGCCGTGGTCGGGCTTCCTTTCCTGAACTACGAGAGAGCGCTCGCAGACTACAAACTACGCACCCTAATCCAGTATCACGGCGAGTGAGGCTTTAATTCTAGCAGATCCGCGGCAACAACAGGCCGCGGGGAAGATCTAGAATGCGTCGACCGCCGACCGCAGTTTCCAGAATCACCTTGCCCGGATATCGGCCGGCCACTGCTCCGATCTGGCGGGCCTCCCGACCCGTATCGAGGGAACGAAGAAGGGAAATCGCCTTGTCGGCTGCGGTCGGCGCCACTACGGCGATCAACACCCCTTCATTGGCTATTTCCATCGGATTGAGTCCCAGCAGATCCGAGGCGGCTGCCACGGTGCCGGGAACAGGAATTGCGGTCTCCAGGATCTCCAGTCCGCACTCGGAATTGTTCGCTACCGCTTCATTCAGTACCGCCGCTGCACCCCCGCGAGTTGCATCCCTCATGAAGCGAAGATCCTTGCCCAAAGAATACAGCGCTTCGCACAGGGGAAACAGGGGAGCACAGTCGGAGCGCAGCGATGCGGCGATCTTCAACCCTTCCCGAGCCGCCAGGATCGCCAGGCCGTGGCTGCCGATCGGACCGGAAATCAGGACCTTGTCCCCGCTCTTTATGTTCTTGACCGATAAGAGGTGAGGTCCCAGAGCTTCTCCGACCCCTGTGGTGTTCATGAAGATGCCCCCTCCCTTGCCGGAGGGGACGACTTTGGTGTCGCCGCTGATCACCCGGACTCTGGACCGATCGGCTGCCCGTCGTACCGATTCCAGCACCCGCTTGAGATCGGAGGTGGGAAAACCTTCCTCCAGGACCAGCCCCATCGTTAGGTAGCGGGGCCGAGCCCCGCATACGGCCAGGTCGTTGCAGGTGCCGAAAACGCCCAGAGTGCCGATGTCCCCGCCCGGAAAGAAGGGAGGATCCACAACGTAGGTGTCGGTGGTGATATATACCCTGCCCGGGATCTCGAAGGAGGTGGCGTCGGCCAGTTCCCCATAGGCCTCACTCTTCAAAATAGGATAGATCAACTGTTCTGTAAGCTGTCGGGACAGGGCGCCGCCGCTGCCGTGCTCCAGTGTGATGCGCCCGGAAGTGCTCACAGCACCGCCTCGCCGTAGCGAAAACTGGCTGCACAGGTGCCTTCGGAGGAAACCATGCACGGCCCGATCGGCGCCTCCGGCGTACAGCTGATGCCGAACAGCGGACATTCTGTCGGCAGGAAACGTCCTTGCAGTACCTGAGCGCAGGCGCAGCCCGGCGGCTCAAGGTTGTACAGCGGTGGAAGAGAGAAGTGCGGCTCCGCATCCGCCTCTCGATACTCCCCATTCAATGCCAGTCCGCTGCCTTGGATTTCTCCGAATCCCCGCCAGAGTGCGTCCACCGGGTCGAGGACCTGATCCATGATTTCTCGAGCTTTTGGATTTCCCTGGGGGCGTACAGCCCGGGTGTAGGAGTTTTCAACCCGCTGTTCCCCCCGGGCGATCTGGCGAAGCACGGCCAGTATTCCCTGCAACAGATCGAGGGGTTCAAATCCGGCGATGACTCCCGGGACACCCCCCGGTTCCTCGAGAAAGCCATAGGGTTTCTCTCCGATGATTACCGAAACATGGCCGGGGAGGAGGAACCCATCGAGCCGTCTATCCGGACTGCTCAGTAGGGCACGCAGGGCGGGGGGTACTGTCTTGAAAGCTGTGTATAAATACAGGTTGGACAGCCCTGCCCGGCGGGCCTGCAGAAATGCGGCTGCAACAGTAGGAATCGTGGTTTCGAAACCAATGGCAAGGAAGACCAGGGGTCCTGAGATGGCTCCTGCCATGGGTAGAAGCTCCGCCGGAGAATACACGATTCGCACTCTGCCCCCGCCCATGTACCCAGCCAGGTTTCTTCCGTCCGAGCCCGGGACTTTCAGCATGTCGCCGAAGGATGCCACGACGGCGTCCGTGCCTTCCAGCAGCTGCAGGGCGTTGTCGATATAGCTGGTCGGGGTTACACAAACCGGACAGCCGGGACCGGAGAGCAGCAGTACATTCCCCGGAAGAAGGGAATGAATCCCGGAACGGCGGATCGCGACGGTGTGGGTGCCACAGACCTCCATGATCCTCACCGTACGGGATATCTCCGCCGCCGTTTTTTCGATTTCCTGCAGCAAAGGTTCCGCCAACCGACGGTCCTGCAAGACCTGTTTCAGAGATGTAGAAGCCTGCGAGCGGCTCACCCGGACTCCTCTAGGGCGCGAAACAGCTTCAATCTCTCCTGAGCTTCTTCGAGGTCGAGCAGATCGATAGCGTATCCAGCGTGTATGATCACGTAGTCTCCGACCTTCGGATCTTCAATTAGGGTGAGGTCGACCTCTGTTTCAAGGTCGTCCTGCTTCACCAGCGCCTTTCCGGCACCGTCTATCTTCACTATCTTCATTGGCACGGCCAAACACATGGTCTCCTCCAGTGGTATAATTTACTCATTCCCGTGCAGAAAATAAACCTGCCCCACCGCAATGCCCCCGTCCCCCGCCGGAACGTCCCGATGGGTGTATACCTCAAACCCCTCTTTGCTTAAGGCGGGGACGAGTAGCTCAGTGAGCAGAACGTTCTGGAAAACCCCCCCGGACAGGGCGATCCTGGGAATGCCCGTTTGCTCCATCATGCGACGGGCACCCTCCAGAGCCGCTTCGGCAATGGCTTTGTGGAAATCCAGCGCGAGCGAGGTCAGAACAGATTCTTCGATTTTAGGATCCCTTGCCCGCCTTAGAGCCAGGGATCTCAGCACCCGGGTGCAGTCGAGCCTGAAGAAGCCGCTGCCGTCTTGATCCACAGATATGCCATCGCCGAGCCGGCTCCTGGAACCATCTAGAAGCTCTCCACGGTACCCTCGAAGGGCAAGACCCTCCAGTCGTATCGGGCCTTCCCCCTCGTAGCTGACAGTGTCCACCAGTCCGAGCAGAGCGGAAGCTGCGTCGAAGATGCGCCCCAGGGATGATGTGGTCGAACAGTTCAGATTCTTATCCAGCATGTCAATCAGAATTTGGAAGTCGTGCTCCGGCAGACGGTGGTATCCGCAAAACAGTTTTTCGAGCTCCTTCGCCTCGAGGGATTCTCGCAGCAGAGCCAGGGCGATCCGAAGCGGATGCAGCACCGCCGCCTCCCCACCCGGCAGGGCGAAGCTTGTGAAAGAACCGAGCCGGCGGAAGCCTCCCCGCCGTGAAAGAAGGAACTCACCCCCCCAGATCGTTCCATCGGTACCGTATCCGGTGCCGTCGAAGGACAGACCAATAACCTCGTCGAGCTGGTGTTCCGCCATGACCGCAAGCAGGTGTGCGTGGTGGTGTTGAACCCCGACCTTGTGCTCGATTTCTTGAGCCAAAGCCCATCGTGTCGAATGGTAGGCGGGGTGAAGGTCGTATACCAGTGTTTCGGGTTCCACCGCGTAGAGGGTCAGGATCTTGTGGATCTGCCTCTCGAAATCCCTGCGTGTAATGGGATCCTCCAGATCCCCGATATAGGGAGCCAGGTAGATATCCGATTCCTTTCCCAGTGCCGGAGCGCTTTTCAGATCCGCTCCAACGCCGAGGATGGTGGTCGCCAAACTCGTCTTCAGGGGTATCAGCCGAGGTACGTATCCCCGGGAACGACGAAGAAAGATTTGCCGGCCTTCCCGGGTCACTCTCTGCACCGAATCATCGGTGCGAAAGAGGATTCGACGGTTATTGTACAAAAACAGATCCGCCACATCCGATAGCTTGTCGAAGGCTTCCTCCGTGTCGGTGATGATCGGTTCGCCCTTGAGATTGCCCGAGGTCATCACCAGGTGTCGGTAGGAAATATCCACGTCGGGATAGCTGAACAACAGCAGGTGGAGGGGAGTGTAGGGGAGCATAATCCCAAGGGTACCGGTTTGGGAAACAGTTCGAAGGTGGTGAGGAGCTTTGTCGGTCAAGGGGGAGATCAAGATGGGTGAGGCCGGCGATGATAGAAGCTCCCACTCCCCTTCCCGAAGGCTGCAAAGTCGCAGCGCTTCTTCCCGATCGGCAACCATCAATGCAAAGGGTTTGCGCTCCCTCTCTTTGTCCTGCCGTATCCGTTCCATGGCGGAGAGATTTCGTGGATCCGCAGCCAGATGGAAACCCCCTATGCCCTGAATGGCGACTATTTTCCCCTCCTGTAGTGCGGCTACGGTCTCTATGATCGGATCTCCCTCCACAGCCGTTCCTTCGGCGGCTCGAAGTTCCAGTGTCGGTCCACAGGACCAGCAGGAGTTGGTTTGAGAATGAAAGCGTCGATCCTCGGGATTGGTGTACTCCGCCAGGCAGTCCGGACACTGGGGAAAGTCGATCATCGCTGTGGTGTCTCGATCGAAGGGGGTGTCCTCGACAATAGAGTAGCGGGGACCGCACTGGGTGCAGGTGATGAACGGATAGAGATATCTCCTGTTGTCCGGATCGAAGAGCTCCGCGCTGCACTTCGGACATATCGCCAAGTCCGGCGGGATCGGCGGAAAACTGTATACCGTCGCCTTGCTCTCGAGAATCAGGAACGCCTCTTCAGATTGCACCGGGACCTGCTCGGAGTGCATCTTATCCAACACCGCAGCCGGCGGAAGCATCTCCCGCAGGACTATGGGGAATTGTTCTAGATCTGAAGGAGGTCCTTGAATCTCAGCAACCACCTCGGAGCGCTGGTTGCGAACGAAACCAGTCAGTCCGAGAGAAACTGCACATCGATACACCGTGGGCCGGAATCCAACCCCCTGAATCACGCCTCTAAAGACGTAACGCACACGCTGGGTTTGTTCGTTAGCTTTCACCTGTAGGTTTTCATAGCACTGCGGGCACATGAGTTTCAAGGGTGAAACCTCGCGTTCTTGACGAAGGGCAAAGGGGTAGGTACAGTTGGCTCATGAAACAAATAGTTCTACAAGCCTCAGACCTCGACGGATATCTGACCGAAGACGACAAAAAGACTATCGGTATGATGGACACCCAGTACGCGGAAGCCATGGATCTGTTTCCGAAGCTGGGGCAAGGGATAACTCCGGAAGAGAAAACAAAGGCAAGGCAGAAGCTCATCTCTGTATACAACGAGATGGGCGAAAAGATGCAGGAGATCAGCCACCGGGAACCGAATATCCATGTGTATTCTTTCGAGACTCCCCGCACGAATCACGGGGAAGCTTCCCGGTTGATTGCTAAACTCCGGGATATTCGTACCGAGACTCCGGAGTTCGTCTACTATATACAGAGAGCGTACGAGTTGTTGTTCAATCTGGCCTTTTCCAGCTCTATCCCTGAGAAGAAGAATTACATCTTTGTCGATACGCCGGTTAACATCCCGACTCAGAACTACGCCGTGCACAAGATCCCCGATATCAATGAAAAAGTGAACAACAGCGTGATGTGCGTCATGCTGCGGGCGGCTCTTTTACCCTCCATGATCGTATCCAAGGAGATCCAAGAGTACTCATCGAACGACTATGTCACTCCCTTCGCCCTATTCCGGATCAGCCGGGATGATACCAAGGAAGAGCACAACATGGCATATATTCTCGACCTGGAACGCTCCTACTTCGATCTCGATCTTCTCGACGGAAAGGACCTGTTCTTTGCGGACCCGATGAATGCTACGGGGGGAAGCCTGGTCACCATCGTAAAGTATCTCCATGATCAGGGGATTAATCCTCGTTCGATCAAGTTCCTCAACGTGATTTCCGTGCTCAAAGGCTCCCTTCGAATCGTGCGGGCAATTGAGAACTCGGAGATCTATACTCTTTGGATGGATCCCAGCTTGAACAACATGGCCTATATCCTGCCCGGTTTGGGGGATGCCGGTGATCGAATCAATGGGGAGGATTTGCCGGACCAATCGAGGAATATCATCCAGCTGATCGCCGACTACGGTGTGAGTATTGCCTCCTTGTACCGCGCCCAGGTCCGCAAGATCGAAGAAACGGTCCTTGGATAGATCCAGATGAGCTTGTTTGCAATCTTGGGCATGCCCTGTTTCACCCTATTTGTCCTGTCTGCCATCGGCCGCCGGAGAAAATTTAAAGCGACGGAGATTTCTGCCCCGCGGGGATTGCCGGCGCTTCTGTTCATCAAGGGACTCTTCTATGCTCTTCCCTGTCTGGTGGTGATTCTCATAATGCGGCGGTTTCTTCCCCTTTCGTATCGTCACTTCCCCCTCTATCTGTATTACTTCTTTACCGATCATTTGATTCCGGTCGTGTTTTTGGCGGTTCTATACTTTCTAGCCTTTTCTCAGAAGACATTTCGGGAGCTCCTGATGTTTGGCGGGGGATTCTATACCTTGATTGGAATTGTTGAGGTCTTTTCCCAATATGGTCAGTTCGAGCCCTACCTGTTGTTCCTCCTGCCTGCTCTGCGAATGGCCGTTCTGCTTTTTGTGACGGTCTTTTTTATCCGTTATCAGGAGTGGTACGGAGTTGTACGGGTGCTGTTTCTGGTCCTTCTGGTGCTTGTTCCCTTCCTCAGCGCGGCGGTTACCTACCTCTATATGCGGGCGTACCCGGTCTGGGCTGGGTGCCTTACGGTGTTGCTCTTCTTTGGGTCCTTGGCATACACATTTCTGGAACGTGACGTTTAGTCCGGGGCGATCAATCCTTGTCCCAGGATGCGCAGTAGCGTATCGATGTTGAGATGATATGGGTCCTTGTTTTTTCGTCGAAACTGGTTTGGGTCGTGGGAGAGCAATAACACGATTGCGTTGTACACGATAAGGGCGGCCGCCTCGGCATCGACGTCTTTGTGGAAGATACCCTCCTCCTGACCTTGTTCTATGATTCCCTTGACGGTTTCAACGCCTTCTGCGAAAAGATCTTTCGACGAACGCGATTTGATCCAGCGAGGCAACAGATCGTTGCCCGGGATGTAGAGATCCTTGTACAGAGGGAAGTTATCCAAGAACCAGGCATAGGTACGAACAAATATATCGAGCCTCTCGACGGCGCTGCTGGCGGTTTTGCTTCTCTGGCTGAACTCGTACTGGAACTCGTTATAGGTGGCCAGCATGACCGAGTTGAACAGCTGCTCCTTGTTCTTGAAGTAGTTGTAGAAGGTGGGTTTGGATATGCCGATCTCTGCAATCAGGGAAGAGAGAGAAGCTTTGCGGTACCAGAATTTATGAAAGTACTCCCTGGCCTTTTCGATGGTCCGCTCTTTTTTTTCTTCCATCGCTTCACCCCTTGCACCCAGTGTAAAAGGCCTTGGCTGTTTTTGCAACAAAATCTAACAGTCTTGTTGCGGGAACCCACCCGGTTTTGAGTTTTTCACCTTTTACTCTTGAGCAAGGATGAGGACTGATGAGAGTATGTCCGCCGTGCTATGCCCGATCGGCGCTTCCCAGCACATCCCGATTTTTTCGGGCGATCATCTGAATCAGCTCCTCCCTGGCCGGGCCGAGGTACTTACGCGGATCGAAGTTCTTAGGATCCTCGTGAAGCATCTTTCGTACGATCGCGGTGATTACCAGGCGGCCGTCGGAGTCGATGTTGATCTTACACACGGCGGACTTGGCCGCCCGTCGCAGCTGCTCCTCTGACACACCCACTGCGCCCTCGAGCTTCCCGCCGTATTGATTGATCAGGTCCACGTACACAGGCAGCACCGAGGACGCTCCGTGAAGCACGATGGGAAATCCGGGGATGCGCTTCTGGATTTCCTCCAGGATATCGAAGCGTAGCGGAGGAGGAGACTCCCCGGGCTTGACCTTGAATTTGTATGCGCCGTGGGACGTTCCGATCGAGATGGCCAGACTGTCCACACCTGTTTTCTTTACGAAATCTTCGACGTCGTCCGGATCGGTGTAGTTACTGGTTTCATGGGAAACCGCATCTTCGATTCCGGCCAGGACGCCCAACTCCCCCTCCACGGTAACGTCGTGCTTATGGGCGTATTCGACCACTTTGGTAGTCAGAGCCACGTTATCATCGTAGGAGTGGGCGGAACCATCGATCATGACGGAGGAAAAGCCCGTTTCGATGCAGGATACGGCCAGTTCGTAACTGTCGCCGTGATCCAGGTGCAGAGCGACTGGAATCGGGTGTTCGGAGGAGTTGACGATTTCCATCGCTCCCTCGGCCATGTAGCGCAGCAGGGTTTGATTGGCGTACGCACGAGCCCCTTTTGAAATCTGAAGAATGAGTGGAGAACGGCTTTGCAAGCATCCGGTGATGATAGCCTGCAGCTGTTCCAGGTTGTTGAAGTTGTAGGCGGGGACGGCATAGCCTCCCTCAATGGCTTTTTTAAACATTTCTTTGGTATTGGACAGACCGATCTCTTTGTAATGAGTCATCTTACCTCCTGTGTATTGATCGGAATTACTCTATCGTTTGTGATCTAAAAATCTTCCCGTCCCGATACCCCAAAATCGGAGCAGCGGAAATCCGATATTTGCGCACTTACTATGCTGATTATCCCCCAGCCTGTCAAGGCATCCTTCTACTGGGCTGTTCAGAGATGGGGTGTTGACGAATAAGAACCGCGGTTGTAGCTTGGGGAAGTGCACCACCGCATCCGGGCAGCGCTCATCTTTGCTATCACATTGTTCTCGCTAAGCGCCTGTACCTCCGGATCGCGCATCCTCCTCTATTTCGATCCCTACAGCGCCGATATGTTAAGTGGTCGAGGCATCGAGGATCGCCAGATCAGGCAGATGTTTCCCCAAGACATCAAAATCAAGATAGAGATTGCAGAGTCGGAATCTACAGAGGATCAAGCCCTGCAGGATTTCATCACAGTGGCTGAGCGTTTTCAACCCGATTACGTTTATCTCTCTCCGGCCCATCCTTTCACTCCAGCCCAGACCGCCGCTGGTTTCCCCGGCGCGCAGGTGATTCGGGAAGAATATGTCGGCGCGATTTCCGGCAGCCAGATCCGCCTGGTCTACGAGCGGGAGCAGGCAAATTATGAGGCGGGAGCGATTGTCGCCCAGCTCCTTCGAGATCCCGACTTTTTAGACCGGTTCGGAGGAGGGGATCGAACTCGGCGGGCGCCCCAGGTCGGTATCCTCGTCGCCCTCAGCAACGACAAAGTAGAGAGGGAGGTTGCCCGCTTCGAAGAGGGCTTTTCCCGTTTCGGGGATCCGACCCATATTAAAAGGAAGGATGTCGGTAATATAACCGATAGGGTGAAGGCTCGTCGCCTCCTCGACGGGATGAAGGAGCAGGAAGTTGCTATTGTCGTATTGAAAACGTATGTTTTAAGTGGGTTTTGTCTCGACTACATGTCGAAAGAGGGTGGGCTGGCCGTCGTCGATGAACCGATCGCGGATCAGGCCTACGGGGATACCGTGCTGTTGATGTTGGAGGATGATTTTCTCGGTGCCTTGGCTGCAATGATCGAATACATCCATCGGGATCTCCAAACCGAAGCCGAACCGGTGGTGTCCGCTCCTGTTCATCTGAGATGGGGAGAGGCCTACCGCCCGCTGGCGGCCAAGTTTATTGCAGGAGTCGATGAACAATGAAGATATCCGCACGGCCCCCTTGGTTGCGTAAACAGAAGAGGCTTACTCCGGAGGTCATGAGAACGCGCAGGAGCATCGGTGAGCTTGGCTTACACACGGTGTGTGAATCTGCTCGTTGTCCCAACCTCGGTGAGTGCTACGCCTGCGGAAACGCCACTTTTCTCATACTGGGCGATCGGTGTACCCGCGGCTGTGCCTTTTGTGCCGTCGACCACGGTCATCCCCGGCCCCCGGATCAGGAGGAGGGGAAAAAGATTGCGGACTACATTCGCAGCAATGGCATCCGCTATGCCGTTCTGACCTCGGTCACCCGGGACGACCTTCCCGACGGCGGTGCGTCTCACTTTGTCCGGGTTGTTGAGGATCTCAAGATGTTGGTCCCTTCTCTTCAAATTGAGCTGCTCGTGCCCGATTTCGCAGGACGCCGCGCCATGATTGAGTGGGTGGTCGGCCTGCCGATCGAGGTTTTCGGCCACAACGTAGAGACGGTAGAAGAGCAGTATCAACGGGTGCGCAGCGGCGCCGATTACCGGCGCTCCCTGGAGGTTCTGAACACAGCCGCTCAAAGCCGGAACAGCGGAAGCGGACAATCGGCTTCCCCGCGCATCAAGTCAGGAATCATGGTCGGCCTCGGCGAAACCGATGAGCAGATACAAAGACTGTTCTCGGATCTCGCGGCTGTTTCGGTGGAGATTTTAACAATTGGACAATATTTACAACCGAGTAAATTTAATGCACCTGTGCACCGATACTATAATCCAGATGAGTACGAATTGTTGCGGGAGAAGGCGGTAGCGTGCGGAATACGCCACGTTGTGGCGGGACCCTACGTGCGCAGCTCCTACTTGGCCGAACAGGCCTACCGTGGCAGTTTGCAGAAAAATGTTTGACAAAGGGATTATGTGGAAATATAATTCCAGATGAGCAAAGGATTAAGAAGGAGAGAATGATGAAGCTTGGGCTGAAAACTACCGTCAGGCTTCTCGTTATAGCACTCCTGCTTGGCAGTTGCCTGCTTGCATTTGCCGACGAGGTTACCGTTAACTTCGTACCCCATGTGTTGCAGAGTTTCGATCCCGAAGAAGTGGGCAGGGAGAACCACCGCACTTGGGCGGTTTTCCCAAGCAAGTTCGGCTACGACGCCGAGGGGAAAAGCCTCTGGGAAAAGCAGCTTGTTGAGGCTTGGCCGGAGTCGCTGTACGGGAAGAACAGAGACAATCTGGAGCTGCAGGTTCTGGGGATCCACGGAGCATTCCTGCGCAAAGGCTACAACTACGTTGAAATCGTACCCGGAGTCGGGGAGGGAGAAAACTTCGAATCGAAGCCCATTCCGATCCCCGGTCGGACCGATGCCATCGATGTATGGGTCTGGGGTTCCAACTATGCCTACCTGCTGGAGGTGCACATTCGGGATTACCAGGGGATCGATCATGTACTGCCCTTCGGATCCCTGCAGTTCATCGGCTGGAAGAATCTCAGGGTTCGGGTACCCGCAACCATTCCCCAAACCTGGAAATATCTGCCCCGGCTCCGCAATCTGGAAGTGACCAAACTGGTGCTGTGGACCACGCCGAGGGAGAAGGTGGACGATTACTACCTGTACATCGATCAGCTCAAGGTGGTTTCCGATGTGTTCGAGACTCGATACGACGGGGACAATCTTGCCGATCTTGACACCCTCCAGGATGTCTGGGGAACCGGGATAGAGTGAGAGGAGAGATGAGCATGAAGAAGATTTTCCTTGTTGTTGGTCTGGTACTCATTCTCCCCACCGTGTTGATAGCCCAGGACACCGAGGGAATCACCGCCGAGCGTCTGGGCAGGGACCAGGCTCAGCAGGAGCTTGTTGAAGTTTCCGTGAGCAAGTTTGAGGATGTCGCCTTCTGGGGTTCTTCGATGATGCTGGACGACGGCATAGTAACGGTCAGGCGCTTCGAGGGATCTCCCCTGGACAAGCAGCCGATTCCCGGAGAAGAGAGCAGTGATATCCAAGAAACGGATCAGTACGTGCTCGGTAGCAAAGTGGTGTTTTTCCGTAGGGGCGAGAGCTCGGTGTCGATATATCCCGTCCGGCCGATACCGATAGAGGGAATCACCAAGACCATTTCCGTGTGGGTCGTCGGCAGGAATTTCAACCACGTGCTGAAAGTGATCGTGGCGGATTACTTCAATCAGCCACGAGAAATTACGATGGGCAAACTCAACTTCATGGGTTGGAAGCAGTTGACCGCTGCGATACCGCCGCGGATCACCCAGGACGAATTTCACTTCACCACGGATCGGGGACTGAAGTTGCTCGGGTTCAGGATCGAGTTCGATCTCATGGAAAGCTACGGAACCTACTATACGTACTTCGACGGTCTGCGCGCGGTTACCGATCTTTTCGCGGAAACCTACCGTGATACAGACGATATGACCGATGGGTGGTGATCCTGTTCCCAGGACGTAATAACAGAGCCCTCCCCGCGGAGGGCTTTTTTACGCCCGGCTTGCACGCCGTTTTAAGTTCATGGTAGATTGAAGCATGACCCCGGAAGAAGAGCTTAAGGCTTTGAACCGTACGATCCGGCAGTTCGAGTCTGTGTATAAATCCACCAAAGACCAATCCCAGCGTGACCGGGTGACCCAGGAATTGAAAAAGCTCAAGACTTATCGGGACAAGCTTGAATCCTTTCACGAATTTGATCCATCCGATATCGAGGAGCCTGTGGAGGTTGACGAGTGGGAAGGTTTGACCTATTTGAAAACGATCCTGGAAAAGATCGGTAAGAAGAGCAAGGGCAAGAAGGAGTCCTATGAAGATTCCTTCGGGGACCGAGAGTTGTACTTCCTGTTTCTGTATCTCAACTTCTTCGAGGAGGAGTTCTTGACGATCTTGAGTGAGACGAAGCTGAAGCTCGATTTCAAGCACTCCCTCGAGCGGGACAGCTTCTATCACCGCTTTGCGAACCTGCGTCGGTTGTTCGAAAATGTGAATGAAGATTCCTCGACCGTCGATCTGTACGCCGGTCAACGGCACGAAGAGGATATGCGAAAACGGAGCTTCAAGAAAAAGAGAAATGTCATCGTCGAAGCGGATAAGTTCTTTCGAAGTGTAGCCCGCTTCTCCGCGGTACTTGTCACGGATATAGAGACCGGCGGACTGATATGCCTCAACGCCGAAGATACGCTTCGTTTTGACAGGATCGAGGGCAAACGCATCTTCGAAGGACATAACGTGCACGACGCCCTGGCGGAGCTGAAAGCCTTCGCTCGGGAAGTGATAGAGTTCCTCAACGTTCCCCAAATAGAGTCTCAGGAGTAAGAATGCAAATCGATATTGAAGCCAATTCCATGATCGGGGAAGAATCCTTTTTCGAGGGACGTTTTGTTGTCAAGGGGAACATGCGGATCGATGGTATGTTCCAGGGAAAGGCGCTTCAGGTCGATCAGCTGCAGATCGGCGCCAAGGCCAAGGTCAAGACGAATATCAACGCCACAAGTGTAGTGGTGGAAGGTCTGGTAATCGGGAACATCGCCGCCGCCAGGAGGATTCTTCTCCTGTCCACCGCCCGAGTCCTTGGGGACTTGAAGACGCCTGAACTGATCATTCAAGACGGGGTGATTCTGGAGGGGCGGTGTACCATCAGCCACGTCCGTATAGACGACACACGGGCGTATATCGAATCTTTGTACGAGAGAAAGTGAGTGTAGCTTGAAGGACCTTTTCTCCTTCTTAAAAAAGGTCTATTTTTTTCAAGAGCTTCCTGATAAAGAAATCAAGAAGATTCAGCAAGTTTGCCATCAGGTCGAGTATAAGCCCGGGGAAATTTTGTTCGAGGAGGGTTCCCAGGCGGATCGTTTCTATATTGTTGCCGACGGGGCCGTGGAGGTCTGGAAAGACTTTGAGCTTCCGGAGAAAGATCTGTTGGCGGTGCACGAGCGGGGACATTTGTTCGGAGAGATGGCTCTGATCGACGAGCTGCCCCGCAGCGCCACTGTTCTGGCCAAAGAGCCGACACGCTTGTTCTATATCGACAGAGATGATTTCCACACCATTATTCAGGACAACTCCAAGATAGCGATCTCGATCTTGAAATCCGTATCCGACATGGTGCGGAAGAGCAATGATTACTTCGTGGACAACCTTCGGGAACGAGCCCGGGAATTGGAAAAAACGAACCAGGCTCTTCGGGAGGCCCAGGAGGAGCTGCTGCTAAAGGACCGGTTATCAACCCTCGGCAAGTTTTCCTCTCTGATCCTGCACGATATCCGCAACCCTCTCTCTATACTTCGCAGCATGGCGGAGATGATCATCCTAAACAGTGCGGAACGGCAGAAGGTGGAGCGAAACGCAAAGAAAATTATTTCCGAGGCGGATCGGTTGAATCAAATAGCCAGTGAGCTGCTAGATTATTCACGCGGTGAAATTCGTTTGAACATGTCCATAGTGAACCTCGACCGTTTTTTCAACAGGCTTCTGGAAGCGGTGGAGGAAAAGTTCCAGGCCCGAGATATCACCGTAACCACGGAAATCTCCTTCACGGAACCCGTTATTATGGACGAGCAGAGGATGTTCCGGGTCTTTTTCAATCTCGCCGACAATGCCCGAAAAGCCATGCCGCAGGGCGGCAAGTTTTCCATCAAAGCGTTCAAAGCGGATCAGACTCTCAGGGTTGAGGTTGCAGACACGGGAGTCGGGATGGACCTCGATATCCAGAAGAAGATCTTCGATCCTTTTTTTTCCTACTCCGATCAGGGGGGCACGGGTCTGGGCATGTCGATCGTGAAAAGCATAATCGAAGCTCATCACGGAACTCTCTTCGTTTCCAGCAAACCGAAGGGGGGCACAACATTTCGCGTGACCTTGCCCCTGATCGACTAAGTTCTTGACTCTCGAAAAGAAAAATGATAATTTTTGCCCTGCTGGTGACGATTGTCGCCGGCTCACAGCGTATCGATTCCCGGTGGTGTAATTGGTAACACACAAGACTCTGGATCTTGGTTTGGGG
>CAZSBH010000067.1:16523-23497 GCA_964604845.1 uncultured Spirochaetaceae bacterium | reverse complement strand
CAGAGGTGGAAAATGCAATCCAGCTTGTAGCTGAAGGCGGAGTAAGGAGCACTCCGCCTGTCACGAGCACCCGGAAAAAGGATGGCTATTTTTGCCGACCTTGATTGCTCTGATCGAAACACTGTGATTTAATAATGCCCAAGTTGCGATTTCGGTCAGCTGGAGGGCAAACGTGAACACGAGGGAACGCTTCGTTGCGGTGATGAACTTTGAAACCCCCGACAGAAATTTGCTCTGGGAGATGGGCTACTGGCCGGACACTCTGGAACGCTGGTACCTGGAGGGCCTCGAACAGAGAGTTAACAGGCAGGGGACGCCGGGGGCCGGCATTCGCGGGGAAGCCTCCCCCCACGACGAGAGCTCCACGACTCGCTTTCGAGAGAGGGATGCCCACGACGTTCTCGGTTTCGATGCCGGATTGATGAACCTGCCGGTGAACTCGGGGCCTCAGCCGTTGTTTCCTCAGGACGTGTTCGAAGAGACCGCCGAGTACCTGGTCTATCAGGATGAGTATGGGGTGAAGAAGAGGCTCAGCAAAGGCGGGGCTTCGGTCCCCGAGTTTATCGGCTGGCAGGTGGAAAATCGCCGCGACTTCGAGCGTCTCAAAGAAGAACGCTTTCAACCCCTGCTGGAACAAAGGATCCCGCCGAATTGGCCGGAATTGGTCGAGGGGTACCGGGACCGTGACTTTCCTCTATCGATCGGCGGCTATCCCTTCGGCTTCTACGGATTTCTACGCTACCTGATGGGGGAGGAGCGGCTGCTGTTGAACTTCTACGATGACCCCCGGCTGGTCAAAGATATCATGAGCTTCCTGGCCGATTTCTGGATCGAACTGTGGGACCAGGCCCTGGCGCAGGTGCAGGTGGACTGCGCTCACTTCTGGGAAGACATGGCCTACCGTACGGGCCCGTTGATATCTCCGGCCACCTTCCGGGAGTTCATGACACCCTGCTACCAGCGGGTCACGGGATTTCTGAAGGATAGGGGCGTACAGATCATCCTGGTCGATTCCGACGGGAATCTGGACGAGCTGATTCCCCTGTTTCTCGAGGCCGGCCTCACCGGTGTATGGCCGATCGAAGTGCAGGCCGGAAACGACCTGCTGGCGATCCGACGCCGGTATCCGCGGCTGCAAATCCAGGGGGGAATCGACAAGCTGCAGATCGCCAAGGGCCGAGAAGCCATCGACCGTGAGTTGGAATCGAAAATTCCCTTTATGCTGCAGCATGGCGGCTACATCCCCCACCTGGACCATTCGGCCCATCCGCAGATCTCCTGGCCGGATTTCTGCTACTACCGGAGCAAACTTCTGGAAATGATCGAAGACCATGCGGGGACAAACGGATGAAAAAAAGAACGGATTATCTGTCCTGGGACGAGTACTTCATGGGGGTGGCGCTGCTCTCCTCTCAGCGCAGCAAGGATCCCAACACCCAGGTCGGGGCCTGTATCGTCAACCCGAAAAATAAAATCGTCGGAGTCGGCTACAATGGTTTTCCTACCGGCTGTTCCGACGATGAGTTCCCCTGGGCTCGAGAGGGAGAGTACCAGGATACCAAATATCCCTACATCTGCCACGCGGAGCTCAATGCCGTGATCAACAAGATCTCGGCGGATCTGTACGACTGCCGGCTGTATGTGGCCCTCTTTCCCTGCAACGAATGCGCCAAGGTAATCATCCAGGCGGGGATCAAAGAGGTGATCTATCTGTCCGACAAGTACGGCCGGACCGATCCCGTCAAGGCTTCCAAGCGGATGTTCAACGCGGCAGGTGTCCGCTGCCGGCAGCTTCAGGTAAGCAGACCAAAATTGATCCTGGAGTTTTCACAAGCCTGATCCGGCAGGACAACAAGTTCCGCCTTCAGCTACATTTCCCCGATGCGGGCTTCCTCGTACATCCCTAGGATGCTTTCCACAGCCGTTTTAAAATAAAAAGAGACCAACAAATCCTTCCCTCCCCGCCGGATTTTCTTATATTTAGGCTAAGCCCCCAAGTCGAAGACAACGGCCAGAGCCGACTCGCCGGACCTCGCTGGGCCTGAAGTGAATCGATGGCTGAAGATAAAAGCACCCGCTACCGCCTGGAATGGATTCGTGATATTTCCAGGGTTCCCAAAGAGGCCTGGAACACCCTGGCCCTACCCCTCGAGACGCCGGTCCTTGAATGGGAATGGCTGAACCAGATGGAAGCCTCCGAGAGCATGCGTCCGGAAACCGGCTGGCTGCCGATCCATCTGATCGTGTGGGCCGGCCCCCAACTGATAGCCGCGGCTCCCCTTTATGTCAAGGGACACAGCGAGGGGGAGTTCGTCTGGGACTACATCTGGGCAGATGTGGCCGGACGGTTGGGGATTCCCTACTATCCGAAGATGGTCGGGATGAGCCCGGCCACCCCGGTGTCGGGTTACCGATTCCTCGTTGCTCCGGGAGAGGACGAAGATCTCCTCACCGCCCTCATGGTTGAAGCCATCGACGCTTTGTGCCGACAAAACAACATACAGGCCCTGAGCTTCAACTTCGTGGACCCGAAGTGGATAGATGCGATGCGGAGCCTCGGATTCGTTGCCTGGAAGCATCAGAGCTACGTCTGGGAAAATCCTGGATATGCCAGCTTCGAGGACTATCTGTGGAGCTTCGACAAGAATCAACGGCGCAACATCCGCAGGGAACGGAAAAAGCTTTCCGAGCAGGATCTGGTCATCCGGCCCTTCACCGGTGAGCAGATTACCCCCTCGCACCTCAAGCAGATGTACCGCTTCTACGAGCAGACGAACGCCCACTTCGGGCCCTGGGCGGCCAAGTATCTGAACGAGGAATTCTTCACCGGTCTGTATCGGAACTACCGTCATCGCCTCCTGTTGCTGGCGGCCTTCGCCGAACAGGAAGATGCGGAGGCAGTGGGCATGTCTTTTCTGCTAACAAAGGGAGAACAGCTGTACGGGCGCTACTGGGGAAGCAAAGGAGGTTATGACAGCCTTCATTTCAACACCTGCTACTACAGTCCCATCGAGTGGGCTATTGAAAACGGAGTGCATCGCTTCGATCCCGGAATCGGTTCAACCCACAAGGTGCGACGCGGCTTCCAGGCCACAGCCAACTGGAGTCTCCATCGCTTCTACGATCAGAATCTTGCCTGCATCATGGAGCAGCACATCGACAAAATCAACCGCATGGAGCAGGAACAGATAGACGCCCTGAACCGGGCTGTTCCCTTCGCCGAAGACAGACCGCCGGTTTCTTGACCAAGACCACCACTACAATTCATAGTAAACCCGTTACAATGAAAGACATCGTCCTCTTTGCCCTGGTCGTAAATCTTCTCGCTTGTGCGGCCTCTCCCTCCCCCCAGATCGTTGCGGATAATTCGCAGAACCATCAGCTTGAACGGCCGTCCCCCGGCTACAAAATTCTGAAGGAGGGGGAGGAACAGGAGGGCAATTGGCTGCGGCTGAATGAGTTCTTCACGGTCCACTATCTGTACACAGACATCTTCTATCGCCTCGGTCTGCACAGAATTTTGACCCTGCCCGACAAGATACAGATCTTGGCCGGACTTTTATACAATCTGGATTTCGAAAACCCCGTCAATCTTATCGTCGAAAAATTTCAGGGATCCGCGAATCTTGTGGTATCCGTTCAGTTGGTCCGGATAGGAGACCAACTGAGCGTTCTCTTGGCTACCAACACGGACCGAGAGGGAAAGGAAATCTTTGCCGGGGTGCAAAATATCGCCAAAACCTACAAGCGTTCCTACGTCATCCTCGAAGATCAGCTGATCGCCCTGACCGATCTATACTCCGAGAGCAGAGAGGCAGAACTCATAGAGGAAAACAGCGCGGATAACCTGGCCCGGTTTTACATCTTCGACGGCAACCCCTCGAATGATACGGTAGCCGAAGGGCTTCTGATCGGTTCGATCCGCGAAGCAAAAACCGCGGCCGAGCGCAGCCGCTCCCAGCTGACCCTGTGTCGCTACTACCTGTCCCAAAACAGATTGGTGGAGGCTCAAGTACTACTTCTGGCTGTGGGAACGCACCTGTCCCGGGACAGGAGCGCTGAACAAACCCTGGTAGAAACATACTCGGTGACCTACGAAGAGCTCCTGATCACCAATGCCCTGAAGGAGCGGGAGGCGCGTCTACAGGAGAGCAGGCCCGAGTCCCTCTGAGGCGCTGAGCCTCAGCTTTCTTTCTTGCCCTCGTCGGAGCCCTCGTCCTCGGCCTTCTTCGGGGTGTCCACTCTCTTAGCGGACCTCCCGGTATTGCTGCTGCCCTTGGCAGCCCGTGGCTTTCTCGGTTTATGTGTTTTTACCGTAACCTCACCACTTTTGGGATCCAGACCGACGTAGGCCTTTCCGCCTTTTTTCAGCTCCCCGAAGAGTACGGAATCCACGAAGAAGTCTTTGATCTTCTGCTGCACCAGCCGGGCAATGTTCCGGGCTCCGAACTCGGGGCTGTACCCCTTCTCGCCCAGATATTGGCGGCAGGCGTCGCTGACCTCGAGATTGATCCCCTTTTCCACCAACTGGGCTTCAAAAAAGCGGATCTCTTTATCAACGATCTGAAGGATTATCTTCTCGTCGAGTCTGTTGAAGGTCACAACCCGATCCAGACGGTTGCGGAACTCCGGGTCGAAGATCCGGTCTACGGCGTCGTCGATGGCATCTTTGCCGATCACCCGTTCGCCGAAACCGATCGAAGACTTGCCGAGCTCCCGGGCTCCCGCATTGGAGGTCATAATCAGAATGACATTGCGAAAATCCGCCTTGCGTCCGGCGTTGTCGGTGAGGGTGGCATAGTCCATGATCTGAAGCAGAACGTTGAATACATCCGGATGAGCCTTCTCTACTTCATCCAGGAGAAGCACCGCATGAGGGGTCTTGCGGATCGCATCGGTTAGCAGTCCTCCCTCGTCGTAGCCCACGTACCCCGGAGGAGAACCGATGAGGCGACTCACCGTATGCCGTTCCTGATACTCGCTCATATCAAAACGGTGCATGGCGATGCCCAGATTGTCCGCCAGCTGCCGGGCCAATTCCGTCTTGCCCACGCCGGTCGGACCGACGAAAAGGAAGTTGGCCACCGGTTTGTTCGGCTCGCGAAAGCCGGCACGGGAATTCTTAACAGCCTGGACCACCGCTTCGATAGCCTGGTCCTGTCCGAAGATCACGCTTTTCAGATCTCCGTTCAGCGTCATCAGGCGGTCTACTTCCGAGGCGGAGACCGTCTTCTCGGGAATCTTTGCGATCTTGGACACGACTTTCTCGATATCCGTCTGGGTGAGCACGGGCTCCGGGCTCGTGGTCAGACCGCCCCGAAAAGCCAGGATGCGCATATACGCTCCTGCTTCATCTATGACGTCAATAGCCTTATCGGGAAGGAAGCGGTCGTTGATATACTGGTCTGAAAGATCCACGGCAGACTGGAGAGCCTCGTCCGTGTATTTGACCTGGTGATACTCCTCGTATCGATCCCGCAGTCCCTGGAGGATCTGAAAGGTTTCCTCCGGAGTGGTCTCGGTCACCTCTATCTTCTGAAATCTTCGCGAGAGAGCTCTATCCCGCTCGAAGTACTTCTTGTACTCGTCGTAGGTCGTTGAACCGAGACAACGAATGCGGCCCGAAGCGATTGCGGGTTTGAGGATGTTCGAGGCATCCAGCGAGCCGCCGGAGACGGCTCCGGCACCGACGATCGTGTGGATCTCGTCGATGAACAGGATCACTTTCCCCTTCTTCTCCAACTCCTTGATCACCTGCTTGAGCCGTTCCTCGAAATCTCCCCGATAACGTGTACCGGCGACGACACTTCCCATATCGAGCGCGAACACCTCGTAGCCCTTCAACAGGTCCGGCACCTTGTCCTCTGCGATTCGCTGGGCCAAACCTTCGGCGATCGCCGTCTTGCCCACCCCGGGGTCTCCGACCAGGACCGGGTTGTTCTTCAGGCGCCGGCAGAGCACCTGAACGGTTCGCTCCAGGATATCTTCCCGGCCGATCAGCGGCTCCAGCTCCCCTTCCCCGGCGGCCTTGGTAAGCTCTCGGGTAAACGTCTCGAGCGCGCTGCGCCGCGCGCGCCGCTTGCCGCCGGCCCCTCGAGCCGCCTCCTCTTCTCCCTCTTCCGCCTCGGGGACTTCATCCTGCCGCTGCCGGTTTTCCGGATCGGAGGACAGTATTCCGCCGTGGGAAATCACCTGCAACAGGTTGTATCGGGTAATTCCGGCCTTCTTCAGGTAGAAGGCACCAAAACTCTTGGTCTCGTCGATGATCGACACGAGAATATCCCCTATATCCACGATCTCCTTGGAGGAGGCTTCGGAATGGAACAGGGCGCGGGCGATTACCGATTGAAAACCGAGGGATTGTATCGGCTCGGTGTCCTTTACCACCGGGAGAGAATCACCGAGGTGTTTCTCCAGGTCTTCCTTGATCTCATCCGGGTCTGCGCCACAGGCCTTGATGATCTCTTGGGTTACATCAAAATATAAAGATGAAAAAAGTATATGCTCAGGGGTCAGGTATTCGTGCTCCCGCTCTTTCGCATGAAGATAGGCAGCCTGTAAAACCCCCTGTACATCGTCGCTGACTCTCATATAATACACCCCTAATCAAACTATGCCGGTTCAACCGAGCATTTCAAGGGAAACTCCCTCTCTTTGGCCATCTGTCGTACCTGGGCGACCTTTGTTTGAGCGATATCCCAAGTGTATACGCCGACGACCCCTTTTCCTCGCTTGTGCACGTCCATCATGATCTTCGTAGCCTCGATCGCGGGTTTATGAAACACGACCTGAATCACCTCCACGACAAACTCCTTGGTGGTATAATCATCATTGTGCAACACCACCTTATACATGTCAGGCTCTTTGAGTTCTTTTTCAACCTCTTCGAGCAGCTCATCATCGTGTCGTGGATCCGTGGACCTTTCCGACATCATTAAACCTTTCGTAAGATCGCTTCGCGATGTCCTCCGTAA
>CAZSBH010000067.1:0-16423 GCA_964604845.1 uncultured Spirochaetaceae bacterium | reverse complement strand
CGTAAGATCGCTTCGCGATGTCCTCCGTAATAAAGTACGAAAATCCACGAGGCATTGACAAGTACATCCGGAGACTGAAAAGATATGAATCATGCGTTTCATCGCTGATCTTCACATTCATTCTCACTACTCGATTTCGACCAGCCCGCAGCTGACCCCGGAGCATTTAGAAGCCTGGGCCGCAATCAAAGGCATTAGCGTGATCGGGACCGGAGACTTCACTCATCCCGGTTGGCTCGAGGAGCTCAAAGATAAACTCGAGCCGGCTGAGGAGGGCCTGTTTCGATTGAAGCGGGGGTACCGCCTCGAGGCGGAAGAGGCTCAAGCGCCCCTTCCCGCTTTAAACCGGCAGGGAGAGGAACTCAGACCCGTCCGTTTTCTTCTTACTGCGGAGATCAGCAACATATACCGACGAGCGGAGAAAGTACGAAAGGTCCACAACCTGATCCTGATACCGACCTTCGAAGCGGCTGAGAAGATCCAATCGAAGCTATCCCGATTTGCCAACATCTCCTCCGACGGCCGACCGATTCTCGGTCTGGACAGCCGGGAGCTTCTGGAAATCGCTCTGGAAAGCTCGGATCAGATGTTCTTCGTTCCGGCCCATATCTGGACTCCCTGGTTTTCCGCCCTGGGAGCGAAGAGCGGCTTCGACAGCATCGCCGAGTGCTACGGTGAGCTGAGCAAACATATCCGGGCCGTGGAAACGGGGTTGTCCTCGGATCCGCCGATGAACTGGTTGTGCAGCTTTCTCGACGGCTTCACCCTGATCTCCAACTCCGACGCCCACTCTCCCGAGAAACTCGGGCGGGAAGCGAATCTCCTCGACACCGATCTTTCCTATCCAGGAATTGTTGCAGCTCTTTCCGCCCGCCATTCACCGATTCAAGGGTCGGGTTTCCTCGGTACCGTTGAATTTTTTCCTCAGGAGGGGAAGTACCACTACGACGGTCACCGCAAGTGCGGTGTTTGCTGGGATCCTCTTGAAACCCTTCGTCACCGAGGCATTTGCCCGGTGTGCGGCAGGCCTGTCACCGTAGGCGTACTTAACAGGGTTGCGCAGCTGGCCGACAGGGCCCAGACTCCTGATGCGAGCAGCCGCCCCCCGTTTCACTCCCTGATACCCCTCAAGGAGATTTTCTCCGAGATAACCGGGGTCGGTGTTCAATCGAAAAGGATTGCCCGCCTCTACAGTTCCACGATCCAGGCGGTCGGTTCGGAGTTTGCCCTGCTTCTCGATGTTCCCATAGAGGATATCGAGATAAAAACCAATGAGTTGCTTGCCGAGGCGATCCGCCGTATGCGCTGCGGCCAAGTGCTGGTCGAACCTGGTTTCGATGGACAGTTCGGTCGGACAAGACTCTTCAGCGAGGCAGAGTTAAGCAATTTCAGCCCCCAGGAGCTGCTCTTCCAAGATATGAACCGGGCGGAGTCTAAGCCCCCGACTAGAAACGGTTTGATCAGCTTCGATATCACGGCCTATTGGCGCCTCGCGGCGCAGACCCGGCAATCCGTGCCCTCACGGGAAATACCATCGACACCTCCGAACTCAGGCGATGTCGAGCCCTCGGAACCGGCGGTCCTCTCTGCCTTGAATCCGCAGCAGAGGAAGGCGGTAAGTCACGGTGAGGGACCGCTGCTGATACTAGCCGGACCAGGAACCGGAAAAACCCGAACCTTGACCGCTCGAATCGCCTATCTGATCCAGAGCCGCGGGATCGAACCCCGCAACATCCTGGCCCTGACCTTCACCAACAAGGCGGCGGGGGAGATAAAAAGTCGGCTTCAGAGTCAACTGTCCGTCCCTAGGGGATTGGAAGAACTCCATCTGCACACCTTCCATGCCCTGGGTCTGTCGATCCTGAAAACCCACGCCCGCTGCACCGGCAGAAACGGCGGATTCTCTCTGATCGATGAGAACGACCGGCTCGCTGTGGTTCGTTCTCTACCGGGAGCGGCAAAAGATGGCGTCCGTTCGGTTTGCGATGAGATCGGCAGCCTGAAAAGAAACGTGAAAACCCGGGAGGAGATCTCCGATCCGGAAATCCAAAGACTATTTGAACTGTACGAAGAGTATCTGCGGCGGCAGAATCTCTTCGATCTGGATGATTTGATTCAAAAGCCCGTCTCGATCTTTCTTACCGAAGCCGGATTGCTGGCCGAGTACCGCCGGCTCTTTCAGTGGATCCTCGTGGATGAATATCAGGACATTAATATGGCTCAATATCGCCTGATACGGCTGCTCGCCCCGGAAGGACACTCCAACCTTTTCGCCATCGGAGATCCGAACCAGGCGATCTACGGGTTTCGGGGCGCCGATGTCGGATTCATAAATCAATTCCTCTCCGATTATCCTACAGCGAAGCTCTTCAACCTATCCCGCAGCTATCGTTGTTCCGACACGATCCTCAAGGCTTCCCATCAGGTACTGGCCGGCCTCAGCTCCGCACCGGCTCTTCGTGGTCTCGAACCGGGGGTGCGGCTGCGTATCTTGGAGAATCCCACCGACAAGAGCGAGGCCGAGGTGGTGGCACGAACGATCGAAGCCATGATGGGTGGCCTGCGCTTCTTCTCTATGGACAGCGATATCAGCGAGGGATCGAGCAAGGAGGGAATCCAGAGCCTTTCCGACTTTGCCGTTCTCTGTCGCATCGGCAGACAGATGGATCTTCTGCAGAGGGCTTTTGAGAATCATTCCATTCCGTATCAAAAGATCGGGGAAACTGCTTTTTTCAGGCGGGAACCGGCGAAATCGGTGGTTGATATTCTCCGGCTCGCTGCGAAGGAAAATCCCGTTCTCAGGAAGTCCGTTATGGAAAAGGGTCTGATCGGAACGGAAAAACTGGAGGAGCTTCGCGAGTTGACAGGAAGGAAAGACTCGACGGCGAAACTGGTATCCACAGTGCTCGCCTTTACAGACCTGAAACTATCACAGGAGCAACACCGATCCCTCCTCGAGTTGGCCGATTCCTTTGGGACTGAGTCGGATAAATTCCTAGAACACGTGGTTCTGGGCACAGCAGCGGACAGCTTCAAACCGGCCAGCGAGCAAGTGACGCTCATGACCCTCCACGCCGCCAAAGGGCTGGAGTTTCCCTGCGTATTCATAGTGGGCTGTGAGCAGGGGCTGCTGCCCTACTCTCTATTCCGTGACAGCGTCGCGGACCCTGAGGAGGAACGAAGGCTCTTCTACGTGGGGATGACCCGCGCCAAGAGATATCTGTTTCTCAGCTACGCGGGCAGAAGGTATCTGTTCGGCCGGGAATACCGTCTGGCCAAGAGCCCCTTTCTCTCCCCTATCGAGCAAGGGTTGCTCGAGCTCGAACGGACCCGGGCTCGACCGGATCGGTCCGCTGCGCCTGCAACGCAGAGGCAGCTCGATCTGTTCTGAGAAAATCCTGCACTACTCTTCGTAGCGTTTGAAAACCAGTACCCCGTTGTGACCGCCGAATCCGAAAGAGTTCGAAATGGCCATCCGCATCGCTCCGGCCACGCCTTTGTTGGGAACGTAATCCAGCTTATAGCAATCCGGATCCAGTTTTTCGAGATTGCGGGTGGGTGGATAGAACTGCTCTTTCAGCGCCAGGGCGGTAACGATTGCCTCGACCCCGCCGGCGGCTCCAAGCAGGTGTCCGACCATCGATTTCGTTGAAGAAACCTTGAGCTTCCCAGCTCGCTCCCCGAACACCTCTTTGATCGCCTTGGACTCTACAGGGTCATTCACCGGTGTGGAGGTCCCATGAGCATTGACGTAATCGATATCCTCGGTCGTCACCGCTGCGTCAACAAGGGCCCGCCGCATGGCCCGTATAGCACCTATTCCTTGCGGATGAGGGGCTGTCAAATGGTAGGCATCGCAGGTAGCCCCGTAGCCGAGGATCTCGGCGTAGATCTTGGCTCCCCGCTTCTTGGCATGTTCCAGCTCCTCCAAAACGATGATTCCCGATCCTTCGGACATTATGAAGCCGTCCCGTCCCACGTCAAAGGGGCGGGAAGCTTTATCTGGTTTGTCGTTGTACTTCGTGCTCACCGCCTGTAATGCGGTGAAGCTGGCCAATCCCAACGGAGTCAGGGCGGCTTCCGTTCCCCCTGCCAACATCATGTCCGCTCTGCCTCTGCGTACCCAGCTCAGCGCCTCACCAATGGCATCGGTCCCGGATGCGCAGGCTGTTACCACGGCGTGGCAGGGTCCCTGAAGGTTGAGCTTGATGGCGATATTGCCCGGTGCAATGTTGATGATCATCATCGGAGCCAACAGAGGGTGAACCGCTTTTACCCCGCGCTCGAAATATTTCTTGAAGTTGTCCCCCAACACTTCGATCCCTCCGATCCCATTACCCAAAACGATTCCAATGCGATCAGGATCAATGTCTCCGTCCTTTAATCCCGCATCCGCGTGGGCCTGCACACCCGCGGCTACCGCATATACGGTGAAACGGTCCATCCTTCGGGCTTCCTTGGCGTCGAAAAAGTCCCCCGCATTGAAATCTTTGACCTCCCCGGCTACCTGACTGGTATGTTCGGAGGGATCGAACCTGGTAATGCGGGTTATACCGTTTTCACCGGCTTTTACCCGGTCCCAGGTATCTTTGACATTATTGCCGAGGGGGTTCACCGTCCCCAATCCGGTTATCACCACTCGTTTAACCATAATGATGTTCTCCTTGACGTTTAAAACCGTTTGTTTTATATGGCCATACAACCATCTACTCGGAGTACGTCCCCCGATACATAGGAGGAGAGCTCCGAGGCCAGGAAGGTGACTACCTGTGCAACCTCTGCCGGGGTGCCGGCACGTTTCATGGCGATCTGAGAAAGAAATGCCTCGTGCGCGGCTTCCGGCAATTCCCGGGTCATCTCCGTATCTATGTACCCGGGGGCTACGGCGTTGACCCGCACACCCCGCATACCGATCTCTTTGGCCAGACTATGGGTCAGACCGATCAATCCCGCTTTGGAAGCGGCGTAGCTTGCCTGTCCGGCGTTGCCTCCGATACCCACCACGGAGGCCATGTTGACAATCGAACCGCTCTTGTTCTTGGCCATGTGGCGACCCACGACCTTGCTGATCATGAAGGCGCTGGCCAGGTTGATACTCATCACCCTGTTCCAATCCGCGAGTGTCATGCGAAATATGAGATTGTTGTCGGTAATGCCGGCGTTGTTCACCAGGATATCGATCGTCTCAGCCTCTTTGAGGATTTCTTCTAACACGGGAACAATTTTTTCCTCAACCGCGACATTGGCCTGTTTGAAGCAGACCTTGCCGCCGCCCTCTTTGGCAGCCTTTTCCATGTCGGCGAGGGATTCGCTGGGATTCAAATCGATGAAGTATACGGTAGCTCCCTCTGTGAGAAATCGTAGTACGATCTCCAAGCCGATTCCCCGGGCTCCCCCGGTGACGATTGCTTTCTTACCTTCTAACAACATGTTCCTATCCCTCGACGATTTTTTCGATATCCTCCAGCTTCCCAGCCGGAAGACAGGGGTACTCTTTGGAAAAAGCCTTCCAAAGGCCGCCCAACACGGAACCCGGACCCGTTTCAAGAAAACGATCGAAACCGTCATCGACCAGGCTCTGCTCCTCATCGACCCAACGAACCGTCGAAACAGCCTGTCGGACGCACAACTGCCGGGCCTCTTCGCCTGAAGCGATCCGCTTGCCCGTGACGTTTGCGTACACCGACTTCACCGGATCGTTGAAGGTATACCCGGCAAGGACCTCTGCCAATCTTTTCCGTGCTCCCTCGAGAAGCGGGGAGTGAAAGGGGGCGGATACCCGCAGTACCACAAAGCGCCTGGCCCCGGATTCCTTGAACAAGCCTTCAGCTTTGGCCAACCCCTCGGCGGTCCCGGCCAGGACAATCTGGGTCGGACTGGAATAGTTGGCCAGAAATACCTGTTCCCCCTCAAGGGCATTGAGCACGTCAGTGGCTTCAGAAAAGCCCAATCCCAACACCGCAGCCATGCCGGCCTTCCCGTCGCTCCCCGGGGTATCGAGAGCCCTTGCTGCCTTCTCCATCAGCTCTCCCCGGACTTTGACAATCGGGAAGAGGTCTTCCAGGGCGATGATTCCCGCCTCGTAGAGTGCGCTGTATTCGCCGAGGCTGAATCCGGCGAAACCTTCCGGTTCGATCCCCTTTTCCTTGCATACCAGGCTGGCAGCCACACTCGCCAACGTCACCGCAACCTGGGTGTTGTCGGTGGCTTTCAACTCCTCCTCGCTTCCCTCGAAGAGCAACCTCTCCAGATCCATACTCGTGGCATCGGAGGCCAAACGAAACAGATCTTTGACCTTTTCGCTTGCTTCCCAGAGATCTTTTGCCATCCCCGGATACTGCGCGCCTTGTCCGGGGAAGAGGAAACAGGTTTTCATGCAGGCTCCTTGCCCATGGTTTAGGATCGCAAAAAATAGCACATAGCCCATGGGTTGTCAAGTGCCACCCGCATTCCGGCCACCCGCATCCCTGCCGACTTTGTCGATGTTCCCGGCTCCCGCAGCTTCTGCCTTGACCGCCGTCTCCAATCTCGATAAAATGCTTGAACCTTTTCCTGATGGAGTCAGTCATGAATGCAGTAATCCGCGCCACCGGGACCTATGTCCCCGACAGGCGTGTTTCAAATCATGAGTTTGAAGAATACCTCGATACTTCCGACGAATGGATCGTATCGCATACGGGCATCCGATACCGCCATATCGCAGCGGACGAGCAGGCCGCTTCGGACCTGGCTACCGAAGCCGCTAGAAAAGCCCTGCACAGGGCGGAAATCGAGCCCGAGGAACTCGATATAATTCTCCTGGCTACCGCCACGCCGGATTTTTCGGGGTTTCCCGCAACCGCCTGCATCGTGCAGGAAAACCTCAAGGCGGAGAACGCCGCTGCCATGGATCTGGTGGCCGGTTGCACCGGTTTCATCTACGGCCTTGAGACTGCCAAGGGTTTCATCAGCTCGGGCTTTGCAAAAAAAATACTTCTTATAGGTGCGGAGGTTCTATCCCGGTGTGTCAACTGGCAGGATCGCAACACCTGCGTTCTGTTCGGCGACGGCGCCGGAGCCGCGGTGCTCTGTGCCGAAGAAGGACCGGAGGAAAGAGGAGTGCTGTACACCTATATCCGCTCTCGGGGTTGGGGGGCCCGGCTTCTGGAACGGACGGCCGGGGGCAGCCGTTTCCCCTACAAGCACGGAGAAACCGATCCCAACGATTTTTATCTGAAGATGGACGGACGCAAGGTGTACAACTTCGCCGTAGCCTCCCTGGTTGAAACGATCGAGCATCTGCTCGAATACCACGATCTCACGATCGACCAGATCAAATACATCATCCCTCACCAGGCCAATCTTCGGATCATCGAAGCGGCGGCAAAGAGGAAGAAAATCCCTCTGGACAAATTCTACGTCAATATACAGGAGTTCGCCAACACCTCCGCGGCCACCATCCCGATAGCTCTAGCGGAACTTCAGGGCAAGCACATGCTCCGGGAGGGGGATCTGCTCCTGGCCATCGGTTTCGGGGCGGGATTGACCTACGGGGGAAACCTGATCCGCTGGTGATCCGCAATTCTACCGCAGATCCAGATACCGCGATCCAACGCATCCGTCGCCATGCTCACCCTCTGAGGCCGCTCCCTACCGGACAGAAGTCTCGGCTGGAACGTCTACCCGACATCCGGGCCGTCCTATTCGACGTATACGGCACGCTGTTTATCTCCGCCTCCGGCGATATCGGCAGTACCGGCAAAGTGGCACGAGCTCGAGCCCTTGGACAGACGCTGAAGTCTTTGGGTATCCCTGCAGACACGGAGACGGCAAGAATGGGAGCTTCAGGACTGGTGGAAGCCATCGGCAAAGCCCACCAGCGGCTCAAGGCCGGGGGGCGCGAGTTCCCGGAGGTCGACATCAGGGAGATCTTCAACGAGGTGCTGCAGAGCCTCTGGGAAAAGAAACGGATTCCGAAACGGCCGGACAGGGAGCTTTGCGAGTCGGTCGCTCTGGAGTACGAGTGCCGGATCAATCCGACCTGGCCCATGCCGGAACTTGCGGAAACGCTGCGGTGCCTCAGGGAGCAAAAGTTCGCTCTGGGGATCGTGTCGAACGCCCAATTTTTCACACCGCTGCTTTTCCCGGCACTTCTTGAAGATCCTTTGGAAACTCTAGGCTTCGATCCAGAGCTCTGCGTGTGGTCCTACATTCATCTCGAGGCCAAGCCCTCCGCGCGGCTCTTCGAACTGGCCGCCGCGAACCTGGAGCGGAGAAAAATCCCTGCCGGACAGGTGCTGTACGTGGGCAACGACAGGATCAATGATATCTGGCCGGCAGATCGAACAGGATTCAAGACCGCACTGTTCGCAGGCGACCGCCGTTCGTTCCGTCCCCGGGAAGAAGATCCCCGCAGCGCGGGAGCGACGGAAGATGTTCTGTTGACCAGCCTCCGGCAGCTCACAGCGGTTCTGGCATTAGGCTGAAGGTTGCCCGGAAAAATGAAGAACCCGCAGGTAGTCTGAGAAACCGATGATGCTTTTCTGCCCGCATCCGTAACCTTCCCCTGCGATGCTACCCCCCGGTTTATCGTTGTCCTGTCGGCCGCAGGCCGTCAATATTGCACATCCGGTCGGAGTAAGGATCTCCGTACCGGTCGCCAGCTGGCGCACTTCGAAGCCCGCCAGCATCTCTCGAGTGGCCGGTGCCGGAACCGGAAGAATCCCGTGGGATGTATCGACCGTACCGGTACCGACGGTCAAGGTGGAAAACAGGATGCGCTTGATCCCGAGATACTCAATCGCCAGGGCAAACCCCAGAACATCCACCACGGTATCGACCGCCCCAATCTCGTGGAAATGCACCTGTTCGACCGGAACACCGTGCACCCGGCTCTCCGCTTCTGCCAGCCGTCCAAGGATGCGCCGGCAGATCTCCACAACCCCAGGCGGAAAGCTGCCCCGCTCGAGCAGAGTTAGAATACCGTAAATGTTTCGGTACTCCCGCTGGCTCTCTTCGCTCCAGCGTATGAGAAGTTGGCTGCAGGATTGATCCGCCCGGATCTGACGGGTCTGCTCGATCGACAATCCCGGTATCCTGAGTGTATGGAAACTATCTTTGAGAAACGAAAGAGGTACTCCGAGATCGACCAAAGAAGCCAGAATCATGTCCCCGCTGGCACCGCAGAGCAGATCGAAGTAGAGCATGTCGCGTTGTACACCGCAACCACCGCCGTGTTCAAGGGTGGCGTTCAGAGCCGGGTAAAATTGACTTGTCTTTTAGCGGGACCATTCGTATCATAATAGTGGGTAAAGATATGAACGATGACCAGCATAAAAAAAGACAGATATCCTTGGGATATATCGCGATCGCCCTGCTTCTAATTTTCGGACTACAGTTTCTATTTGTTCGGGGCACGTCCAGCGAAATTCCCTACAGTGAGTTCAAGCAGTATCTCGAACGGGGTATGCTCGGGGATCTGGTTGTTTCTCAGACAGATATTCGGGGAGTGATTGTACGCAGCGAAACGGACAAGCAATCCTTCGTGACCAACAGGATCGAAGATCCGGATCTGGTCAAGCAGCTGGAGGAGAAGGGAGTGGGCTTCACGGGACGTCCGGCGAACAGCTTCTTCGGCACCATCCTGTCCTGGATACTGCCTCTACTCATCATCTTTGCCATCTGGAACTTCACCATGCGCCGGATGTCCATAGGGGGTCCCGGCATTCTCAACGTCGGCCAGAGCAAGGCCCGCCTGGTAGCGGACGAGGAGGCCAGGAAAACCTCCTTCAACAACGTGGCCGGGATCGATGAGGCCAAAGAGGAGCTCAACGAAGTTGTCGAGTTTCTGAAGAATCCGATGAAGTTCGAGGATCTGGGCGGTCATATACCGAAAGGAGTCCTTCTGATGGGCGCGCCGGGGACCGGAAAGACCCTGCTGGCCAAAGCTGTTGCCGGGGAAGCGGGAGTGCCCTTCTTCCATATCTCCGGTTCTGAGTTCGTCGAGATGTTCGTGGGGGTTGGAGCCGCCCGGGTGCGGGATCTGTTTGCCCAGGCCAAGGGAAAGGCGCCCTGCATCATCTTCATCGACGAGCTCGATGCTCTGGGGAAGGTGCGGGGGTTCAACCCGATCGGCGGCCACGACGAGCGGGAGCAGACCCTGAACCAGCTGCTCGTGGAGATGGATGGTTTCAACACCCGCACCGGTGTGATTATCATGGGCGCTACCAACCGTCCGGAGATTCTCGACCCGGCCCTGCTGCGCCCGGGCCGTTTCGACCGCCAGGTGGTGGTGGATCGACCCGATCTGAACGGCAGGGAAGAGATCCTCAAGATTCACAGCCAGGGTGTCAAGCTGAACAAGGACATCGACCTGAAAGTCATTGCCGGCAGAACCCCGGGAATGGTCGGTGCCGATCTGGCCAACATCGTCAACGAGTCGGCCCTTCTGGCCGCGCGCCGCGGCAAGAAGAGCGTTACCATGGACGAGTTCGATGAGGCCATCGACCGAATCATCGCGGGATTGGAGAAGAAGAAGCGCCTGATCAGTCCCAAAGAAAAAAATATCGTAGCCTACCACGAAGCCGGTCACGCCGTGGTGGCGGAAACCCTCCCCAACACGGACGTGGTGCACAAGATCTCCATCGTGCCCAGGGGGATCGCCGCCCTGGGGTATACGATTCAGCTTCCCACCGAGGATCGTTACCTCATGACCAAGAGCGAGCTGGAGGACCGCCTGGCGGTGCTTCTGGCCGGGAGGGTGACGGAAGAGCAGGTCTTCGGGGATGTGTCCACCGGAGCCCAAAACGACCTGATGCGGGCTACGGATATCGCCAGGGCCATGGTCAAGGAATACGGGATGAGCAACAAGATGGGGCTGGCCACCTACGACCGGCCGCGTAATCCCTTTCTCACCGGAGACAACTGGATGAGTACGGAGAGGGAGTACTCAGAGAAGTTCGCTGCAGATATCGATGAGGAGGTGAAGCGAATCCTCGACAACACCCATGACAAGACCCGTAAGATCATCGAGGAGAAGCGGGAAATCATCGATTCTCTGGCCAAGCTGCTGTTGGAGAAGGAAGTCGTGGATCGGGAAGAATTCAAGAAGCTCCTGAAGTTGCCGGCCTAAACCGGCGGACTAAACCGGGACGGCTAAAACAGGTTACAGGCAGATTGGAAAGTGGCCCGGTCTGACTCCGGCCCTTTCCCGACTCCCGATCACCATGATATAAAGGGACGTGCCCCGCAATTCTACAGAAGCTCTTCCGCCTTTTATTCGAACATCCGATCCTGACTCCTTCGCTTCCTTCACCTTCACAGCGCGTCTGCCCAGAATGGTCGATCAGATCGTCGAGAAAAATGATCTCTCTGGAGCGGACGCGAGATCTCTGAACGTTCTCAAGGAGAGGCTTCGCTCGGGAACCGTGGAAGACTGTCCGGCCGCGCACCCCTACTTGAAGGATCTGATGGAAGCGACGGAATACTCCACCTGGTCCCGGGAAATCGCCGGGCATACAGGCAAGTCCTGGCTCGACCTACCCTGGTACTTCGCCGAGAGCCTGTTTTACCTGGAGGTGCTGCTGGCCTGGGGATACTACGACGGCGACTGTCCCCGTCTTGGCGCAGACCCGTTCGAGGTGTTCAAAGAAGAAGAATTGCATCGCCCCGGCGGGGCGCTGGATCTGGTTGCCGGCATCAGCTCCGACCTCTCTGCGGGAAACACCCCAAAGGACAAGCTGCAAGTCCTGCTGCACCACTGCCTCTGGGCGAACCGGATGGATCTCAGCTACAGCCAACTGCTCAGTTTGTACAGAGCCCCTTTGAGGATCGAAGAAGATCTTCTACTGGTGGACCACTGCGACACGGTAACGGAGAAGCTTCTCCACGCCTCCCGGATCGACCTGATCCTTGACAATGCCGCTTCTGAATTGTCCTGCGACCTGTACCTCGTTCACCTTCTCCTGCAACACTCAAAAAAATTGAACATCCTTCTCCATTGCAAAAAGTCACCTTTCTATGTATCCGACGCAATGGCCAAGGATGTTCTGCGGACGGTCGCTTCCTTCGAACACAGCGGCCACTCTGAACTTCGCCGTATCGGCCGGAGGTTGACAGGAAGCCTGGAGGATGGACATTTGCGGATCCGGGATCACCACTTCTGGAACGGGCCCCTTCATTTTCCCGACTTTCCCGATGATCTGCGACACTGCCTGGCGGGAAGTGACCTGGTTGTGCTCAAAGGAGACGTGAACTACAGGAGGCTGCTTTCCGACCGCAGGTGGGTGCCCTCCGCAACCATGGAATCGATTGCCGGATATTTTCCGGCGGCTCTCGTGACGCTGCGTACGACCAAAAGTGAACTAGTGGTGGACCTAAGCCCTGAAAAGGTGGAAGAGCTGAACAAAAAAGATCCGAAGTGGATGATCGAAGGACGCTATGGGATCATCCGCTACTGCGAATCCGGGACCTGACCGTCCTCTCTAAAGACCGCTGTTCCCGCCGCCTTTATAACGCCTATAAGCGGCAACGGTGCGGGATAACCCCGTTCTCCAATCGGTTTTGGGTCGATAGCCGAGAATCCGTCTGGCCTTGTCAATGCTGAAGTTGTAGTCCCAGGCCAGGTGGGCGACCCGGTAGGGAAACACCGGCGGCTCGGCCTTAATCCATAACAGCCGATATATCCGGTTGAACAGGTGGGCTGCCACCCAGGCCAGGGGAAGGGGAAGCTCGAACCAAGGCCGTACTCCGAGAAGCTCGGCACAGTGATCCATCATCTGTCCCCAGGTCACCTCTTCCCCGCTGGTAATATTGAATACCTGCCCGCCGGCTCTGTCGTTTTCGAGAGCCAGGATCACCGCCTCGACTAGATCCTCTATATACACCGGACTGGTCAGGACCCGGCTGCCGCCGATGGTCCCGCGGATGCCCTTCTCCTGGGCGGCGAGCAGCCTGTAAAAAGTGGTGGTATCTCCCGGTCCATAGGCATTTCCTGATCGTATCACGGTGACTCGGAACCCGGGCGCCGACCGGCTCAACACATACTCTTCCGCCGCTTTTTTTGTCCGCTGGTAGCCGCTGACATACGGATAAAACGGGCCTTCCTCGGTGGAACCCCGGTGAATCCCGAATCCCTGTACCGAGAGGGAGCTCAAGAACACGAATGCCCGGCAGCCGCTGCGGCAAGCCTCATCAACAAGAGTTTTACTGACTTCGAAATTCTGGGTGTAATAGTCTTTCTCGTCGCCCCAGTCCCTGACTAGAGCGGCACAGTGGATCACAGCATCGATGTTTTGAAGGGCAAGGCGGACCTCCTCTCGGATCGTGAGATCTCTTCTTTCGATTTCCGCCCCTTCCTTACGGATCTGCTCCAAATGGATCGGTATACGCTCTCTGCGGTAGAGTCCCCGCACCGGATACCCCCGCTTCGCCAGGGTGCTCGTGACCCAGCTCCCGATAAAACCGGAGCTGCCCGTGATCAGGATTCTCTGAAACGTTTCTGGAGTCATCGGTGCCGATACGAAGAGTTCTCAGCCAGGTTGCCCGCCTTCCGCCCAGAGGCGGCAGAGATTTACAGCCGTATTCACCGCTCGGATCATGGCCGGAACGGCAGCCCATTCTTGACGGCTGTGAAAGTTGTGTCCTCCTGTGAAAATATTGGGTGTGGGCACTCCCAATTCGCTCAACCGAGCTCCATCGGTTCCGCCCCGAATAATCTTGTATACCGGCTCTATCCCGGTTTCCCGAATCGCCTGTTCCAGAAAATGCAGCACCTCCGGAACATCCTGGAGATAACGACGCATATTCGCATACTGCTTCTCGATTTTTATCTCCACCTTGCCTCGAGGGAAAACCGCTTCCACAGCCCGGGCCATGCTCTCTAGGACTGCGGCTCGTCTGTGAACCTCCTGCTCTTCGAAATCCCGCAGATAGATCTCCAGGGTCGTCTCTTCGATGCCTCCGGTGATCTCGAGGGGAAAGTAGAACCCGTAGCGTCCGTCCGTTGCTTGGGGGCTTTCCGCACCCGGGAGCAGGCTGAGAAACTTCCCAGCCATTTCTATAGCGTTCACCAATTTCCCCCGGGCCACGCCTGTATGGATGCTCTTGCCGATGAAGCGCAGATCGGCTTTGTAGCCCTCGAAACACTCCGCCTCGATCGTTCCCTCCTCTCCACCATCGAAGGTGTAGCAGTACTTTGCAGATATTTTCTCGATAGGAAAGCGCTGCATGCTCAAGCCCTGCTCCTCGTCGGGGGTAAAATAGATCCCGATTTTCCCGTGGGGAAGCTCGGGGTGATTCACCAGATACTCCACGGCGGTCATAATCTCCGCCAGTCCTGCCTTGTCGTCGGCTCCAAGCAGTGTGCGTCCGTCGGAGGTGACGATTTTCTGACCGGAATAGCTGCGCAGCTCCGGAAACTCCTCCGGATCGAGCACCCCCCCCTCTTTTAGAGCAATGATCTTCCCGTCGTACTCCTCGTGGACCATGGGATCGACATCCCTTCCGGGTGCCGCGTCGCTGGTATCCAGGTGCGCAATGAACCCAATCGCGGGAGGCTGCTTGGCTGAACCTTTTAGATTCGATTCCAGATGGGCAAAGAGAAAGCCCCCCCCATCCAACTCGACATCTTCCACGGACAGTCGCCCGAGTTCCTCCACAAGCACCCTGGCCAGCTCCAGCTGCCCCGCTGTTGTCGGGGAGCTTTTCGAGTGTCTGTCCGAAGTCGTGTCGATACGTACGTAGCGTAGAAACCTTTCAAGCAGTCTCTGTTCGATCCAGTCCCGGTCGATAGCTTTCATAGAGGAAGAATACGGGAAGTGATCCCTCAAGTCAAATGGATAGCGCAGCTAACATATCACATTGACAATCATACTCTGTAAAAGATATCGTATCGGCTATGAAAACAGACGGAATGGATATGGAACGGGATGGTCTTCTCGAGGCGGCCCGCAGGATCTGTATCGCCGCCCGGACCGCTCCCAAGGGCAGGGGCACGGACAACCTGATTACCCTGGTCTTGACCGGGACGGAGAAGGACGAGGTCGCCCGGGAGATGCAGCGTGTCGGCGAAGAGACGGGGGTGGCCTTCTTCGTTCGGGATGCAGAGAATATACGTGCTGCCGGTGCTCTGGTGCTGCTCGGCACAAAGATCAATACCTTGGGCCTCCCCAACTGTGGTTTCTGCGGTTTCAAAGACTGTGCTGAAAACGAGAAGAACAAAGGAATCTGCGCCTTCAACACGGGAGACCTGGGTATCGCCCTCGGCTCGGCGGTCAGTGCAGCCGCCGACTGCCGGGTGGACAACAGGGTTTTCTTCTCTGCCGGTCGGGCGGCTGTGAATTTGAAGCTCCTGGGGCCGGAAGTCAAAATCGCCTACGGTATTCCCCTCAGCGTCAGCGGCAAAAGCATCTTCTTCGATAGGAAATAGAACAGACCTATCGACCCCTTGATTTCACAAGGTACAGTACGGTTGCCCCGAGAAACAGAGCGTAGGAGGGAAACTCCCTGTAGGAGGGCACTTCAGCCAGAATCAGGGCTGCGGTGATGCTGGCAATGATCGGTTCGCTAAGAGTAAAGAATGACACGGTAAGAGGACTCAGATGGCGCACCCCGTAATTGCTCGAGGTGTGCCCAATCAATGTGGGAAACAGGGCCAATCCCAACAGGGCCAACACAGAGCCCGTGGCCGCCAAGTCGACCTGAGACAGCTGGCCCCCGGCCAAGGAGAAGGGAAGAGTCAATGCTCCTCCCCACAGGTAGATCACGTGAATATACAGCAGATGGGGGACATCTCCGGAAACCCGACGCGACACCAGAAGATAGATCACGAACAACATGGTGGAAAGCAGGCAGAGAAAATCCCCCGTCTGCCCGAACTGGCCGCCTCTCACCGCAAACAGCCAGTAGGCCCCGCCCAGGACCAGCGCCAAGGATACGTAGGCATACCCGGGTATACGCCTTTTGTAGAGAAAACGTTCAAAGAGAGCAAAGAACACGGGATTGATGGAAAAGATAAAGGCCGCACTGGCTATGTAGGTCCGCTTCAATCCTATGATCCAAGCCTGGAAGTGAAGACCGAGAAGAAGGCCGGGGATCAACAGCACGAGAAACCCGGCAATCCCCTTCTCCCGAAAGTACTGCTTCAAGGCTTTTAGACACAAAGGGGCGAGAACCACCCCGGCAAGAATCATGCGGAACGAGGCGATCACCCCAGGCGGAAAGCTGCATAACTTGATCAGGACTCCGGAAAAACCGAAGCTGACCGCTCCTAATACAAGGAAGAGGATGGCGGTTTTCTGCTGTCTTGTCTCCACAATTCGCAGGGCCAGTTTAATCGTTCTTTCGGACTCCTACAATATTCAATACGTATATCTAATTCGTTGACTGAATCAGGAACAAGCCCATTGTCAGTCGTCATACCTCGAGTAGAAGATCTGTGCGTTTT
>CAZSBH010000066.1:21926-23694 GCA_964604845.1 uncultured Spirochaetaceae bacterium | reverse complement strand
CCCGGTTTGAAAGTTACACCGAGGTCGTAAAAATCTGTTAAAGTAAGATAATCGTCGTTAGGCTCGTTCAGCGATTCGTCGAAATACCCCACCGATTCGGTTGCAACGGTTGCTCCCGCGTTATCTACAGGGTTTAGTTCGTCGCTCGACATGACCCGGACGAGCAGGAAGTATTTCCCGTAGTCCAGCGGCCATTTTCCGGAGAAGGGAATCGCGCCGGAGGTAGCACCGAAATCGAGCTGAGGCAATCCGGATCCGGATTCGATCAGGACATCTCCTGCGTCGAGATTCGGATCCAGAGAGGCGTAGGCTTCCCAGCTTACAGGCTGGGAACCGTTACTGGTGCCGTTGTTCTTGTATACGAAGTTCCCATTCGCCGCTCCATCGGGCAGAAAGGTGCTTCCTCCTGCCACAAAGTTAACCTGCTCTACGATGTAGTCTACATTTGGGGCCGCTACGGTGAAGGTGCTGCCGGACACCGCTACGTCATTGCCGTCGTTGCCCGCTGCTACGTCTTCGGTAGATTCGATCTCTACGATCAGGTAGTAATCCCCAGGGATGACCGGCCAGGTGGCTCCGCTGGGATTCACCGTCGTGGAGGAAGGAACCGCCCCTAACGGTCCGGCGGTATCCGAAGTCGCGAAATAGTCTCCAGCGTCCAACGTGCTGTTAAAAGAGACGTAGAGTTTCCAGGTAACTGCCGCGCCACTTGCATCGCCGCCCGCGTTGTTCAGGTCGAAGCTGCAGCTCAGGGTACTCCCGGCAGCGCCCCCGGCACTCGAAATGGCATCGGCGTAGTAGTCTACGTCCGGGGCCGCTACGGTGATCGTGCTCCCTGTGGCAGTAACGTTGTTGAGGAAATTCGCCGCCTGGGTGTCATCGAAGGAAGTAACCTCCACGACCAGGTAGTACGAGCCGGGATCGGTCGGCCAGGTCCCGTTGAAGTCGATATTTGCAGTGGGATCGTCGTCGTTCATTGCGCTCGCCGTACCTGAGGCGATCAAGGCATCTCCCACATCGATGGTGGTGTTGGTGGAGGCGTAGACCTCCCAGTCAACGGACGACGTACCGTCATCGCTTCCTATGTTGTCCAGATCGAAATTGCCGTCTACACTGCCTCCGGCATGGGTGCCCAAGGTGTGATTGACCGTGAGTACCTCGTAGTCTACATCCGGATACTCTACACTGAGTGCGGAACCTGTAGCCGTGGTGTTGTCGCCGTCGTTGCCGGCGGCGGTATCCTCGCCGGCAATCACCTCGACCACGAGGTAGTAGCTGCCGAGGCTGGAGGGCCAGGTCCCGCCGAAGGAAATGGTGCGAGGAAGCTCGGCGGAGGTCATCGCCCCTTCCGTATTGGAATCGATGAGGGTGTCTCCCACATCGACGGTGGCGTTGGCGGATACGTAGGCCTTCCAGGTGACGGTTTGGGTTCCGTCGTCGGTCCCCTCGTTGTCCAGCATGAACTGTCCGCTGATCGTACCGCCGACGTGGGTTTCACCCATATTGGCTACGGACAGCACGCGGTAATCCACGTCGGGCACGTTCAAGGTGAATGAACCGGCATCGTATACATTGTCGCCGTGATTCAGATCATCCGGGGAGGCGACCATCACGAACAAGTCATAGTTCCCCTGAGGTAAACCGGAGGGCCAATTCCCTGAAGGCGCGACCATGGAGTCGCCGGAAGCGGGAAGGTCGTCGGTTACGGTCCCGCTGTCGACCAGGTGTTCCCCTTCGCCGCCGAAGGTGCCGTCCTCGGATATGAACA
>CAZSBH010000066.1:0-21826 GCA_964604845.1 uncultured Spirochaetaceae bacterium | reverse complement strand
GTAATGCTGCCCCCGGAATTGTTGGTCTGGAAGTCGAAGGTGTAGGGACCCACACCGCCGGTAGCGACGAAGGAGATGCTGTTGCCCACAGAAATGCTGGCCGTGGTCGGGCTGATCTTCAGTGCCTCTAAAGTGCTGACCACGGTAACTAAAGCCGTGCCGGACTGGCCGCCGCTGTCGGTGACTGCTACGACTGCGCTGCCGGCGGTTGACGGAGCGGTGTACACTCCTGTGTCCGCATCGATAGAGCCCCCGCCACCGGCTACCTCATACGTATACGGAGGATTGCCGCCGGCTGCAGCAAAAGTCACGGAGGAGTCGACGGTAACGGTGACCGCAGAAGGGCTGATACTCAAGCCCCCTTTGATCCCCAGCTCGGAGAAAAATGAGAAATCCTTGCAGCCGGCGAGGAAGAGCGAAGGAGCTGCTACCGCAAGAATCAGTACGGCAAAGATCCTCGGTTTGGAATTCCGGTTCATTGAGATGCATCTCCTCTCGTCATAGTCGTATGGTGGTGGATAGGGAAGGACTGAAGCCCATGATCGGATTCGGCTGCTCCCAATAGAAGTCGTACCCCGCTTCTATCAGAAAGGCAAAGGTCCGTCCGACGGGCAAACGCACGCCCAGGCTTCCTCTGCCGAAGAAGGTGAGCCCAAGAAATCTTTCGTCCGTCGATGAGTTCATCATCAGCAGGGCGGGTCCGGAGGTTATGCCGAAGATTACGCTCGGGTAGCGCTCGCTGCCGACCTCGTAGCGCAGGGAAACCCCCATTGGTATGAGAAATGTCTCGGCGCTGGCCAGGTCGCCGGTGGCGGTGAAGTAATTCAAGCCTCCGTACAGACCCAAGCCGAAACGGCTCAGGTCGCCCTGGAACAGGTAGCTCAAGTTCAGGACCGGCATGACCCCGAGTTTGAAGTACTCGCTGGCCGCCCCGGTGGCCACGAAAGGGGCACACCCCAGAGCGAACTCGAAATGTTTCTTCTTTTCAGATATCCGCGGTAGCTCCAATTCGGGTGTTTCGGCACCGGGCAACACCGGCTGCCGGGAATCCTTGCTGCTTTCCGCGGGCAGTGGAGCAGGAGCTGCCATCCCCCCGTTGCCATTGAAACCGGAGTTGACCGTTTCAACGGACGAATCGAGGGGGATGAACTCCCTCGGCTCTAGGGCGTCGAGGGAGCTTCCCACGGCCAAGAGCAGGTCGTTCAGAGCCTCACGGATGATCTTGTCCAATACCAGATCTTTGCGCCCGCGCCGGATGACTTCCTCGGTCTTCTCACCGCTGTGGGGATCGTACCAGGCCATCCGTATTTCCAGCTCCTGTCCGCGGCTGGCGTACTCGGTAAGAAGAATGAAATCGACTTTTCCCATGACCGAGCTGTCGAGCACATCGGTCGGGTTCTGGAAGGTTGTGACTTCGTATGAGGGAGCTGCTTTCTCGATTACCCCGAGCTTCTGGCGCTCGAGACTCCAGCGTACCGATTGGGCAACCACTCCCTGAAACTGTTGTTCCGCCTCGCTGTCCAGCGGACGGTTCATGGCAAGAATCAGACCTCTTCGTGTGATCGTTGCCGCGGCGTTCTGGCCGTAGGCGCTCCCCGCAGCGAACAGCACGACGATAACCCACCCCAGGACGACGATCAGTTCAATCCTGCGGACATGGGAAGAGGCGGCCTGTACACACAAAAATTCAACCATATGTCCCTCTCTTGCGTGACGTTTTGAATTGACTTGGTGTTTCATGTACTTGGTGGGTTGGTGTCTATTAATCTATCACACCTCGGGAGGGATCACAGGTTTTCGGTGAAATTTTTAGGTGTCGCCGTTGCCGGTCGGTGGAGGTTCGGCCGCGGCGCTATGCGTAGCTGTGCAGGCCCGCCAGCAGATAGTTCACGCCGAAGAAGGTGAACATGGTGAAGGTGAAGCCGATGATCGAAAGGATCGCCGAAACCTTGCCGCGCAATCGTTTCACGAAACGGGTGTGCAGGTAGGCGGTAAAGACCAGCCAGGTGATCAGCGCCCAGGTCTCTTTCGGGTCCCAGCTCCAATAGCTGCCCCAGGCGTTCTGGGCCCAGACCGCGCCGAAGATCAATGCGCCCGCGGTGAAGATCGGATAGCCGATGGAGATGGTGGTGTAGGTCAGGCGCTCGAGGTTTTTCTTGCGCTCCTCATCCTTTGAAGCCAGGTAATAGACCGAGCAGATGCAGGCGATCACGAAGAAGGATTCGCCGATGAAGGAAAGGCTCACGTGCAGTACCAGCCAGTAGGACTGGAGGGCGGGAATCGGCGGGACAATGTCCTTGGGAGCGATCGGGGAGGAAGCGACGGCCAGCAGGGCGACCGCCACGATCGTAGCCCCGAAGGTGATGAAGGGGATGGTCTTGTCTTTGGCCCGCAGCCTGTATATGAACAGAAGCAGGGCGATCACGGCAGCGAAGAACACGAGGGATTCGAAGGTGTTGGTCACCGCGGCGAAACGTATGCGGATGCTCCTGTCGATGGTCACGGCGAACAGCAGCACCGCCGCTGCCAGATGAATATAGTGACTGAAGGCGTCGATCCTGCGCTCCCTCCGAAGCAGGTAGGCGACCTGGATACCCGCCGCCAGGATCAACAGGCCGAAGCCGATGGTGGCAATCATATGTCTTTGTCCTTTCTCTTCTGCAGCAATGTAAGGGTCAGCCCGGCGGCGAAGACGATCAGGGCGATCACAACCGGGATGAAGCCCGGGTCCTTCACCGCCTTCAGGCCTGTGACCTCCCGGCTGCCCAGCTCTTCCACGGTGTATTCTCCGATCCTCTCACCGATCCCGACCCGGTAGGTTTCGGTACGGGAGTGGTTCTCCCATTTCTCAAACACGGCGAGGCTTCCCTCGAGACCCTGGAAGATCACCACAGCCCCTCCCCACTCGAAACCCTCGCCCCTTGATATGGGACTGCTCGTTCCCTCGGCGTCCCGCAGGATGGCCCGATCTTCCCGAGCGAAGGAGGTCTGGTAGACACTGATTCCGCCGATTTTAAGCGGCTTGTTGACTTCGATGGGGAATGAGGGAACCAGCACTTCCCCCTCCCGGCTCACCTTTACCGTGGAGATCCAGTCCTTGGGCCTGCCGTTCTCGTATTCCTCGTACTCGTAGTCCAGCAGCAGAACGGTGTACTCGCCGGGCAGACGGATCTCGTCTCCTTCCCCCATGTAGACCATGCCTTCTCTGCGCCCGAACACGGAGAACATCGCTCCGATGATAAGGAGGAGCAGACCGATATGGATCAGGTCGGGACCGTGACGTCGCCGCGCCTTGCGGCGTTCCCGATTGACCAACCGATCGACGGTGCATACCGACAGATTGATGAAAAACAGACCCACGGGGAGGAGAAAGAGCAGCGAGCGGAAGAAATCGTTGAAGTGAAGGCTCAAGGTAACCTGGGCCCAAAAGGCGCCGTAGGTGTGGAAGTAGAAGGCCGCGTCCTTTCCCTGTGGAATCAGGGTGCTCAGGATGGAAAGAACGGCGATGATCAGGATCAGGACCACCGCCAAACGGATAGACCGGAAGAAATTATACAGGGCGGACAATGTTTTTTTCTCCTTTGGAGCCGGTCGCTTCATCCATGGACAGGCAGGCCTCTCGGAAGTTGTTGACCCCCGTGAAAAACTCTCGCATGAGTATGACCAGAAAATAATAACCTTTCCGATTTAGTTCAAGAACCCCTGGTACCCCTGGACTCCCCGGAGCCAGCCCTTCCTGCCGTGCTTGTTTGTTCCGGCTGGAGCCGAAGGCGCCGGTCAGACGAAAGAAGAGCAGCTCCTTCCAGAGCACTTTCCGCAGGGAAGTGTCGTACTTCTTCCGCAGTTGTCCCATGTCAAGACTGCCCCCAAACATCTTCATCAGAAAATCGTAGCGGATCTGCTCCGGCCGGCTGAACCTCTTGGCCGCGACGACCGGCGGGTCGCCGTGCCGGAGGGTTTCGATGTACCCGGGGATCGAAAAGGTATTCGCGTAGATCCTGCCCCCGAGATAGCCGAAGGAACCGGATCCCAGGCCGGCGTACTCTTCGTTGGTCACGATATACTCATCGATGAGGTGATCCGCTCCCGCCTCGATCCTGGAGAAACACCAGGCCGATGAGGGGCTGTAGCTCCCGCTCAGCTCCTCCCAGATCCTGCGGTAGTAGCGTTTCTCCCGGCTGTGGCTGATCTTGCCGTATTTTTCCAGCTCCTCCCTGACCCGCCCTGCCGCCATGAGGGGATAGAACGTGATCTGATCGACTTCGAGGGCTTTGAGGATCTCCAGGTCCCGGAGGAGCATCTGCTCATCCTGCATGGGGAAATTGAAGATCATATCTACATTCAGCGTGTCGAAGATGCCCCGAACAGCGCGGAGCTGCTCCTGGATCTGAAGGCCCGGCCCGTACTTCTCGTACCTGCCGATGGCTTTCAGGATCGGGTCCTGGAAGGACTGTACGCCCACGGATAGGCGGTTTACCCCTAATCCCTTGAGCAGGTCGGTCATCTCGACGGTCAGATGATTCGGGTTCGTTTCCACGGAGATCTGTCGGATCGGCCACAGATCCCCAACCAGCCGGACAACGGAGCTCAAGCGGTCGGGAAGCACCGTCGGAGTACCCCCGCCGACGTAGATGGAATCGAACACGTAGCCTCGCTCGTGGTATATCCGAATTTCCTGCTCGAGGGCCTGAAAGTAGGCCTCGGCCAGAGGGCGGTCAAGGGGCACTCGATTGAACGAGCAGTAGGGGCAGAGCCGCTCGCAGAAAGGAACGTGGAGATAGAGCAGGTAGTTCTTGTCGCCTTCCGGCTGCGGCGGGACGCATAGAGCTGCCGGTGAACCGTCATCGAAGGTGAGGATGGACTTGGTTCGGCTTTCCATGTAGCGGCTCAAGAATTTTTCGACAAGCACCTTTTTGTTCCGGTTCTACTTGATTGAATATTATTTATATAGTATAATCTTTATCTATAAAAGCCCTTATATTAGATTTTTAATATACTTCTTGCTTCCGGGCTGATATCAATTACAACTCTACCATATTGGAGGATTTTACATGAGAGCTGCAACCGCCGCCCAGGCCCAGAGATTGGAAGAGCTCATGCCGGATCGGGTGAAATTCGATCGGCGTGAACGGAGCATGTACAGTCACGATGTGGGATCACTGCCGGGGCTGATCAAACCCTTTCTCGGCAATACACTGCCCGCCGGAGTCGTTCAACCGGTTTCAGAGGAGGAAGTTGTCCGGCTGGTGCAATGGGCAGCCCTTGAGAAAGTACCCCTGGTTCCCCGGGGGAAATCGACCTCCGGCTACGGTGGAGTGCTGCCCGTGCAGGGCGGCCTGGTGGTTGATTTCGTCCGCATGAGCAAGGTCGTCTCTCTGAAAAACGACGAGGTGACGGTACAGACCGGAATCTCCTGGAAAAAACTCGACGAGTATCTGAAAAAGCATGAAATGACCCTGCGCCTGTATCCCTCTTCCTATCCTTCCTCGACCGTCGGAGGGTGGCTGGCCCAGGGAGGCGTCGGTTTCGGTTCCTGGCGGTACGGCTGGTTTTCGGAGAACGTTGTTTCCGCCCGGATCGTGCTGGGAAGCGGCGCGGTCAAGGAGATCTCCGGGCAGGATCTTGCCCTGATCGCCGATGCGGAGGGCATCTCCGGATTGATCACGGAGATCACTCTCAGAGTCATGCCCTCCTTGGAGCTGGCGGTCAGCCTGGCCGCTTTCGAAACGGCCCGGGATCTGGCTCGTTTCATCGGTTCTCTGGGGGAGATGGATATCTGGTCTTTATCCTTCGTGAATCCGGACATGGTGCACCTTTCCAACCTAGCACCCCTGCGCACCCACCACGACCATCCGGCGGAACAGCGGGTCCTATTTCCGGAAAAGTACCTGGTCCTGCTGGCCTACGGCAGAGATGCCGCCGCCGACGGTAAAGGCACCGTGGCCGATGTAATCGGAGAGGTTGTGAAGAGCTCAGGCGGGGAAATGCTCTCCCAGGAGCTGGCCGATCATGAATGGGCGGAGCGCTTTCACATTATGAAGGTGAAGCGACTGGGTCCGTCCGTGGTCCCGGCCGAAGCGGTGGTACCCCTGCCAAACCTGGCGGATGTCCTCCAGGAGCTGGAAGCCAAGATAAGCCAGCCCCTGGCTCTGGAGGGAATGGGGGTGTCCGGAGATGAGATCGTGCTGCTCGGATTCATTCCCCAGGACGAGCGTCGCATTGGCTACAGCCTGACCTTCCCCCTCTACCTGACCGTGGCGAAAACGGCGAAACGCCACGGCGGCCGGGCCTATTCCACGGGGTTGTACTTCGCCGGTGAGGCGCCGTCGGTCTTCGGCCGGGAACGGCTTCGGGCCATCAAGGCCTTCAAGGCCGACACCGATCCTGCGGGCATCCTCAACCCGGGCAAGGTCCTCCGCAGCAAGCTGTCCGGGATGATCGGTCTGGCCATGCGTTTTGAGCCCCTGCTGCGGCTGTTCGGTAATCTCTCCAAGGTCAAACTGGAGGAGCGCATCCCCAGCCATCCGATCAAAGGCATTCCCCCCGACGTCGTGTGGTATGCCTACGCCTGCTCCTCCTGCGGTTTCTGCGTGGATGAGTGCGATCAGTATTACGGACGCATGTGGGAGAGTCAGTCTCCCCGGGGGAAGTGGTACTACATCAGGGAGCTCGTCGAGGGACGGGAAAAGCTCGACCAGGAAGCGGTGAACACCTTCATGGTCTGCACCACCTGCGAGCTGTGCAATGTGATGTGTTCGGAGAAACTTCCCATCGAACCCTCCTGGCTGAAGATCAGAGAGCTCGCCATCGGGAAAAAGAAGAAGATGACCATCCCGCCCTTCGAGATCATGTCCGCGTCCCTCGAGGACAATCTCAATATCTGGGCGTACTACAAGAAAAACCGTGCCGACTGGGTTCCCGAGGACGTAAGACCTCACATCCGGGACAAGGGCGAGACCCTCTACTTCGCCGGCTGTACCGCCTCTTTCGTGGAGAACGACATCAGCCGGTCCTCGGTCCGGCTTCTCAAGGACGCCGGGATCGAATTCACCTATATGGGGGAGGATGAGAGCTGCTGCGGACTGCCCATGCTGGTCGCCGGCAAATGGGAGCAGTTCGGACAGATCGTCGAGCACAACCTGACCCAGGCACAGAAGCGGGGCGCCAAGACCGTGATCACCAGCTGTCCCGCCTGCTGGCTGTCCTGGTCTCACTTTTACAAAGAATGGGCGGAAAAGCTGGGCCTCAACTATGACATCGATGTGCTGCACTACTCAGAGGCCCTGCAACCCGCCCTTGAAAGCGGAAGCCTGAAGTTCAACGAGGTGAATAAGAAGGTCACCTGGCACGACTCCTGCCACATCGGTCGGGCCGGGGGCGTGTACGAACCGCCCCGGGAACTGATCAAGGCGGTCCCCGGTGTAGAGTTCCAGGAACTGGAGCACAACCGGGAGCACGGACACTGCTGCGGGTCTGTCCTGACCCTGATCTCGGAGCCGGAGGTGGCGCACGACATCGGGGCCATGAAGCTCGAAGAGGTCAAGCAGACAGGTGCCGAGGAGGTGCTGGCCCTCTGCCCCTGCTGCGAGTTTCAGCTGCGGGTCAGTTCCGAGAAGAGGAAGATGGACGTCAAGGTCACCGACCTGGCGACCTTCTTGGCAAAAGCTCGGGGTTATGAGGTCAAAGAGGACCTGGGGCACGTGCTGAGCTCCTGGGCGACCTTCGAGGCCATGATCGCGCTGATGCAGCCGGAGAACATGGCGGCCTTGATGGAGGAGCTGTTTCCCCAGCTGGTCGACGCCATGCCGGTCGGCATGGGCGGCATGATGCGCTTCATCGGGAAGCTCGGTCCTGTGGGGGGTCTGCTCCTCGGAGCTATGAAACCCCTGTTTCCCGCCCTGTTCCCGCTGCTCATGCCGGCCATGATGCCCAAGGTCATGCCGGACATGCTCGAGGCGGTGGGTAAGCGGGTTCCCATGCCCGATTTCATGCGGGAGCAGATGCCCGATCTGATGCCCCGGGCCTTCGACAACCTGCTTCCCCACATGCTGCCCAACGTCGTGCCCCTGATCTCCCGGCCCCTGATCGACTATCTGCGGGGTAGGGCGCCCGGGAAACCCGACGGCTCCACCACCGCCCTTATTGGCAAACAAGCGCGTAAGGAGTCTGCGCCGGTAAGGTAGGCAAAGGAAGATTGACCGAGGACATCAATGCCTGGAGCGGAGCAGCTGCTCGTACTCCTTGGCTGTTCCTGTTGTAACGATTTCCCGGATCAGAGTGCTCGCTTTTGCGCTGATCCCTCGAAGCTGATTGCCCGGCTGCAGAAGCTCCTCAAGCGGCTCCTGCAGCCGGGCCACGGTCCGTGCTGCATACCCGTAGGCCGACCTTTCCCCCCCCTCAGCCGAAACAGGTAGTCCATCTGCTCCAAAATCACCACCGCTCGATCTCTATCGTCCAGAAGATCGCTGTACTTGCGTTTGAGCAGTACGGACTTGGCCTCGATCTCTCGAACCCTCATCGTCCCGCCCGATCTCGAGCGCGCCGGGAATTTCTCTGCAGAAAAGCCGACAGGGTGAAGATCAGTATCCCCACCCAGATCAGTCCGAAGCTGATCAGATGGGTCAGGGTGAACTCCTCGTCGTAGAGGAAAATCCCTATCAGCAGCTGAGAAGTTGGGGCCAGATACTGGAGGAAACCGACCAGGGACAGGGGGATCCGGCGGGCCCCGTTGGCGAACCAGATGATAGGCAGGGCGGTGACCACGCCGGAGCCGACGAGAAACAGATGGGTGGAGATGTCCGCCGTGCCGAAGGCGCTGCGCCCCTGAACCGCCTCGAACAGGAGAAAGGAGATCACGATCGGAGATACCAGCAGGGACTCCACGAAGGTTCCCGGAATGGACTCCACGGCCACGGTCTTTCGCAGCAGTCCGTACAGACCGAAGGAAAGGGCCAGAGACAGGGAAATCCAGGGCAGCCCCAGGGATCCCAGGGACATGTAGAGCACGCCGCTGAAGGCGCAGAGCACCGCGATGATCTGCCAGAAATGCAGCAGTTCCCGCAGGATCAGCACCCCGAGCAGCACGCTGACCAGGGGGTTGATGAAGTAGCCCATGCTTACCGACACCAATCTTCCGCTCAAAACCCCGACGATGTAGATCGACCAGTTGGTAGCCACACACACGCCGGAGGCGAGGAGGGTGAGCGTCGTTTTGCCCGACCGCAGTGCCGCCGCCACCTCGGCCCAGCGTCCCTGAATTGTGATCACACAGGCGGTGAAAGCGCACGACCAGACCACACGGTGGGCGAATACCTGAAATTGCGGGACCCCTGCCAGTAGTTTCCAGTAGGGCGGATACAATCCCCAGAACAGGAATGCCCCGGCCGTGAACATGATGCCAACCAGGCGTTCTCGTTTTTCCTCAGAGAGGGACTTGGTCATGCTAGTCGGAGCTGTAAGGGATGTCCTGGGGATGCGGCTCTTCGATCTGCCGGCGCACCTCTTCCGGCCGCCACCGGCGGCTGCGGTGCTGAAAACCGTGGAAGCGATGCCCGAACTGGCAGGTGCCGATCCCGATCACGGAAACCTCGAGACCGCTCTTGCCGAGCCTTCTGTACTTCATGCTTCTTCACACTATAGGTGTTTTCCGGGTTTCCGACAACATTCCCAAGGAACTGTCCAGGTTTTGGCATCCGATTCTTGCATTTTTTGTTGCAGTTCTCTATATTTACTATATAGTTATTTATATATAGAAATCGAAAAATAGAAATATAAGAGCACCGAATGTGAACAAGTACGCGAATATTGACTTCGCAAAGTGCGATCCCATGACCTGCGACGGCAACCAGGGTATCTGCGAAGCCGCCCGAGCCTGCTCCCGCAAGCTTCTCGTGCAGGAAGAAGTGAAGGAATCGCCGATGCTGCTCTCCATCAAACTGTGCGTCGGCTGCGGCACCTGTGTTGCCGCCTGTCCCTTGGCTGCCATCGAGATAAAAACCGGTTAGCACATCTTTTTTCCCCTTTCCCATATTGACAACTGAACGAAAAGCTATATAATTAGTTTAAAGAAGCGAAATGAAAGTAAATAGAAATAGTTTCGTAAGATATTTGTATGGTTAATACAAGTTTAACCGAGAGGGAGAAGGAAATTGTCAGGCTGTTGGCGGAAGACCGGGGAATTCCCGTATCCCAGCTGAGTGAGCAGCTCGGTGTGTCCGCCGTAACGATCCGAAGCGACTTGAACAACCTGGCAAAGAAGGGAGTGGTGGTACGTACCCGCGGCGGTGCAGCCCCGGCCTTCCATCCCAACGTCGTAATCCGCCAAAACCTCAGAGTGGAGGAGAAAAACCGGATCGCCCAGGCCGCGGCCGATCTGGTGAACGACGGGGATACCATCATGATCGAGGCCGGAACCACTACCTCCCGGATCGCCAAGTATCTACTAGGCAAGCGATTCGTAAACATCGTGACCAATTCCTCCCTGATCCTGCCCTTCGCCCGACTCAATCCCGGGATTCATTTGACCGTTGTCGGCGGCGAGTTTCGCCCGGCCACGGAATCCTTCGTCGGTCCCATCGCTCTTTTAGAGTTGGAGCGGTTTCATGTCCGCCTGGCTTTCGTGGGAACAGACGGTTTTTCGATGGAGGGTGGACTGACCACTCATCTGGTTGAGGGTGCAGAAATCGTTCGACAAATGGCAAAACGTTCGGAAAACACGGTCTTAATTGCCGATTCATCCAAGTTCGGTAAAATAGGCTTCGTACATGTGCTGCCCGTGCGCCAGGTCAAGACCCTGATCACCGACAGTGAACTGCCGGAATCCGCCCGGGCGGAGCTGGTAGAAACCGGAGTCGAGGTGATCCAGGTGTGAGAAATCTGAAATTAATCATAGAGGAGAGCTAGTATGGCGGAACAAGTTATCCTGCCCAGACAGGGGCAATCCGTAGAAACGTGTCTGATCTTGAGCTGGAAGAAAAAGGAGGGCGACACGGTTTCCGAGGGAGAGGTCCTCGTGGAGGTGGAAACGGATAAAGCGGCTTTCGAGGTCGAATCTACGGCAGGGGGCACTCTACTGAAAATACTGCATCAGGAGGGCGAGGATGTCCCCGTTCTTTCCGCATTGGCAATCGTGGGAAAGCCGGGGGAGGACCTCTCTTCCCTGTCAGACACCGCCCGGGCGCAGCCCAAGGCAGCTGTTCAGGAACGGCCCGCTGTCCGGCCGGAAGCTCGGGAGGTTGGGAGGAAGATCGCGATTTCTCCGCGGGCCAGACGAACAGCTGCAAAACGCGGCCTGACCCCCGGGCAGATCCTTTCAAGCCTTCCGGAGGGTCGAGGAAGCGGTCCCCATGGACGAATCCTCGAGCGGGACGTAGACCAGGCGGCAGGCAGTGCGGCGACGACCGGTGCAGCAGCTCCTGCAGAGGTCGCCGCAGCGACCAGCGGCGCCGCAGCGACTCCTCCGACTGCTGCAGATTTCCCAGGGCCCGTACAGGAGGTTCCGGTCAGAGGGATCCGCAGGCTCATCGCCGAGCGTATGCTGTCCTCTCTGCAGGGCAGCGCTCAGTACACGCTGCACTCCTCCGCCTCCGCCGAAGCTCTGCTCGCCTACCGGCTAAGCTTGAAATCCAGTCCGGAAGAGCTCGGTCTTCAGGCCATTACGATAAACGATCTGCTGAACTACGCCGTTACCCGGGTGCTCCTCCGCTTTCCCGCCGTAAACAGCCACTTTGACGGCGACAAGAGCCTGCTCTTCGAGAGGGTGCACCTTGCCGTCGCTGTGGATACACCGCGCGGATTGATGGTTCCGGTGATCCGCAATGCCAGTGCGCTCTCATTGAAGCGGATGACCGCGGAAGCGGCCAGGCTGCGCAAGGCCTGTTTGGAGGGCACCGTGATCCCGGATGAGCTGAACGGCGGAACCTTCACCGTATCCAATATGGGAAGCTCGGGTATCGAGGGGTTCACCCCTGTGCTCAATCCGCCTCAGGTAGCCATCCTGGGGGTGGGTTGTGTGCAACCCAAGGCGGTGGAGAGGGAAGGGGAGATGGTCTTCGAAAGAAGCCTGAGCCTGTCCCTGACCGCGAATCATCAGATACTCGACGGCGCCCCGGCGGCGGGCTTCCTCAGAGAGCTCTGCCTGGCCCTGGAGAGCTTCGAGCTTCTCCTGGCGGGTTGATGTTGGGCTTTGGAGGAGCGCGATGCGCCGAAGAGTGATCTGTTCATTGCAACGAAAACAATAAGCAAGAGGGTATATCCATGCCAAAATCCATAGTTGTAGATCCCAAATCCGTACGGAAATCCGGAAAGATCGAAATCCCCCCGATTCCGATCAATCAGTACGTCCCCGACCCCGCCAAGGAGGGGAAGAAATTCGGAAAGTCGCGACTGAACGAGATTTATCAGGACATGCTCTTCATCCGCGAGTTCGAGTCGATGCTCAACACCATCAAAATTCAAGGAGAGTATCAGGGCATCCCCTACGAGCATAAGGGCCCGGCCCACCTGTCCATCGGGCAAGAATCCGCCGCGGTGGGGCAGTGCGTTCACCTGGATGTCGAGGATTTCATATTCGGCTCCCACCGCAGCCACGGAGAGATCCTGGCAAAATGCTTTTCCGCCATACACAAGCTCGACAACGAGGATTTGCTCCGGGTGATGCGCAGCTACATGGACGGAAAACCCCTGTCCGTTCTAGAGCAGGGAGGCAGCGGAAACGGAAGCGTCAAGGATCTGGCCATCGACTACGTGCTGTACGGGGTCCTCGCGGAGATCTTCGGCCGGGAGGCCGGGTTCAACAAGGGACTGGGCGGTTCGATGCACGCCTTCTTCGCTCCCTTCGGCAGCATGCCCAACAATGCCATCGTGGGCGGTTCCGGTGATATCGCCGTGGGATCGGCCCTGTTCAAGAGGATCAATAGAAAGCCCGGTATCGTCATCGCCAATATCGGCGATGCTTCCTCCGGCTGCGGTCCGGTGTGGGAAGGAATCATGATCTCCGCCATGGAGCAGTACCGGACCCTCTGGCCCAAGGATGTCGGCGGTTCGCCCCCGATTCTGTTCAACTTCTTCAACAACTTCTACGGCATGGGCGGGCAGCCCGAGGGGGAGACCATGGGCTTCAGGCAGCTGGCCAGGCTCGGCGCCGGTGTGAATGCCGAGGCTATGCATGCCGAGCGGGTCGACGGCTACAATCCCCTGGCCGTGGCCGACGCCATCGAGCGAAAGAAGAAGATCCTCCTTGGCGGAAAGGGACCGGTGCTTCTCGATGTGATCACCTACCGGCTGTCCGGCCATTCCCCCTCGGATGCCTCCGCTTATCGTACCAAGGATGAGGTCGCCCTCTGGGAGAAACAGGACTGTGTGGCTGCTTTCGGCCGCTACCTTGTGGACAACGGCCATGCCGGGAAGAAAGAGCTCGAGGAGCTCAAAAAGCAGGTGGTTGAGCGTATCGCCCGCACCCTCGAGCTGGCCTCGTCCCTGGAGACCTCTCCCCGGCTGCGGACGGACGACCGGGACCGGATCGGGGAGCGGATGTTCAGCCATCAGAAGGTCGAGAAATTCGACGACCGGGGACCGGAGGTTCTGATTCCCTACGAGGAGAACCCACGAATCCAGGCCAACAAGCGCAAGAGCCGTTCCGGTGTTGACGAAAAAGGCCAAGTTTTGCCCAAGGCAAAGGTTATTTCGTTACGGGACGCCCTGTTCGAAGCCATGCTGCACCGCTTCTACATCGATCCCACCATGGTGGCTTTCGGAGAGGAGAACCGGGACTGGGGAGGGGCGTTCGCCGTGTATCGCGGGTTGACCGAGGCGCTGCCCTATCATCGTTTGTTCAACACCTCAATCTCCGAAGGAGCGATCGTTGGGGCCGCTACGGGCTACGCCCTGAGCGGGGGGCGGGTTGTACCCGAACTGATGTACTGTGATTTCATGGGGCGGGCCGGGGACGAGGTGTTCAACCAGCTGTCCAAGTGGCAGTCGATGAGCGCGGGGGTTCTGCGGATGCCCGTGGTCCTGCGCGTTTCGGTGGGCAGCAAGTACGGGGCCCAGCACTCCCAGGACTGGACCTCCATCGCCGCTCATATCCCCGGACTCAAGGTCTACTTCCCCGCCAGCCCCTACGACGCCAAGGGGATGCTCAACCTGGCCTTAAGCGGCAGTGATCCGGTGGTGTTCTTCGAGAGTCAGAGGACCTACGACATCGGCGAGTTGTTCGTAAAAGATGGGGTGCCCGAAGGCTACTACGAGGTGCCCGAGGGGGAGCCGGCCCTGCGCCGGGAAGGATCGGATCTCACCATCGTCACGATCGGCGCTACCCTGTACCGTGCCGTGGAGGCGGCGGAGCTACTACAGCAGAAGTACGGCGTATCCACAGAGCTGATCGATGCCCGGTTCATCAACCCGTTGAACTACGACATGATCGTCGAATCGGTGAAAAAGACCGGCAGGGTCCTCCTGAGTTCCGATGCCTGCCAACGGGGCAGCTTTCTCAACACCATGGCCGCCCAAATCGCCGAGCTGGCCTTCGATGAGCTGGACGGACCTCCGGTAGTGGTGGGAAGCCGCAACTGGATCACCCCGGCCGCCGAGATGGAGCATACCTTCTTTCCACAGGCGGAGTGGATCGTGGATGCGGTGCACGAGCGCCTGCTGCCCCTGCCGGGCCATCGGGTGAGCTCGGATCAGAGCCTCGAGGAGCTGCAGCGCCGCAGCCGCCGGGGGGTCTAGCAAATAATTCATTGACCCTTGGTGGTGAATTGACCATAGTTCTTGAATGCATCTGCGGCTCTTCGCAGCAATACTGGCTGTTCTACTCTGGATAGGGGTGCCGGCACAACCTGTACGGGGCGATTCGGCGTTGGAATTGAATCTGGAACTGACCAGCGGGCCTGGTTTGGGGGGCCTGCGCTGGAACATAGCCCGTGACTTGTACGGAACCCCTCCCAACATCCTCTCCGAGCTTACCTGGTCCGATCTGCAGGTCTATCAGGTTCAACGGGGAGCAGAGATTATTGTTAACGACGTCGTCTTCCGTATGTCCGTCGGCTACGGCTGGGTAACGGCCGGGGACAATCAGGATTCGGATTATCATTTGGACGATCGCACGGATGAGTGGTCCCGTTCCTACAGCGACGGCCGGGGCGGTTTCTTGTTTTTCGGCTCCGCGGCCCTGGGCTATCGGTTTCGTCTCGGGGGGGGTAGACAGCTGACCCTCAAGCCCCTGTTGGGGCTCGCCTACAATCAACAGGCGATGGTGATGACAGACGGCGTCCAGGTAATCCTCCCCCCTACCGGGCCCGTTGCCGGTCTCAACAGCAGCTACGTTGCCCATTGGGGGAGTATGTGGACCGGGGCTGCGATCGATGCCGCAATTACCGAAGGTTTGAGCCTGGGGGCTATGGTTGCCCTCCATGGTGCGGCCTATATCGCACTGGCGGACTGGAACCTGAGACCCGATTTCGCTCATCCAGTCAGCTTTGTTCATCGCGCCATCGGCTTGGGAGTGGAGGGGGAGATATCGCTTGATTTCAGGATCAATCAATGGTGGGCACTGAAATGTTCCTTCGGTATCGAGTATTGGGAGGCGGGACCCGGACTAGACATCACCTTCAAGAACGACGGAGGCTACAGTATGACCCGGTTGAACGAAGTTGTCTGGCGATCCATCGCTGTGGCGATCGGTCCGGTTCTGCGCTATTGATCCGGGTCGATCGTCCTTGACACCCCAGGGAAACGGTCTTAGTATCCATAGAAAACGGGTAGAATTCGGCACATCTCACCATCAAACCAGGAGAGAAGTATGAAAAAGATGAAAATCGGAGTCATAGGGATCGGATTTATCGGTGCGGCTCACGTGGAAGCGCTGCGCCGGATTCCCGGGATTGAGGTGGTTGCTATCGCTCATTCCAGTGATGCCAAGGCCAAGAAAAAGGGGGAGGAACTGGGCGTGGACAAAACCTTCGGTGATCACAGGCGGCTTTTAGAGATCAAGGAGATCGACGCGGTTCATATCTGCACACCGAATCATCTGCACTATCCTCAGACAAAGGATGCCCTGGCCGCGGGGAAACACGTCGTTTGCGAGAAGCCTCTGGCGGTTACGGTCAAGGAAGCCCAGGAACTGGTGAAGCTGGCCGATTCCAGCGGTCTGGTCACTGCGGTGCACTTCAATATCCGCTTCTATCCCCTCATGGCGCACATAAGGGCCATGATTGCCAATGGCGAGTTGGGTGAAATCTACGCCGTCCACGGTTCCTACCTGCAGGACTGGCTGTTTTACGACACGGACTACAACTGGCGGCTGGAACCCGAATATTCGGGAGAATCCCGGGCGATCGCCGACATCGGTTCCCATTGGATGGATCTGATCGAATACCTGACCGGCGGGAAAATCGGGGAGGTGTGTGCGGATTTCGCCACGATCCATAAAACAAGAAAGAAGCCACTCAAGCCGCTCGAGACCTTCGCCGGCAAGCTGCTGAAACCCGAGGATTACAAGGATATATCAATCGGCACGGAAGACTATGCCACGGTGATGCTGCGCTTCGCCGGAGGAGCCCGCGGGGTATTCACCGTCAGTCAGGTATCGGCGGGAAGGAAGAATCGGCTGTACTTCGAGATCGACGGCTCGAAGAGATCCGTGGCCTGGGAATCGGAGCTCCCGAACCAGATGTGGGTCGGCCGGCGGGACGGTCCCAACGAGCTGCTGCTGCGGGATCCCTCCCTGGTGCACGAGACAAGCCGAGAACTGATCGGCTTTCCCGGCGGACACAACGAGGGTTTCCCGGACACCTCGAAGCAGCTGTTCAAACAGTTCTACGCCGCAGTCCGCACCGGTGGCCCGGACAAAGAACCCCGCTATCCCACCTTCCGGCACGGGTTGCGGGAGCTCCAGCTCTGCGATGCGATCCTGCAGAGCAGCAGGAAGCGGGCCTGGCTGCCGGTAAAAGATTAGATAAAATACAAAAGTAAGGAGCGAGAATTATGATAAAACTAGGTTTTGTCAGCGCAGTTGTCGAAGACCTCAGTTTCGAGGCAACAGTGGATCTGGCCGCGGAGATAGGCTACGACTGTGTGGAGATGCTCTGCTGGCCGGTGGGCAAGGCGGAGCGCCGCTATGCCGGGGTGACCCACATTGACGTGAACAGTCTCGATGACAAGCGGGTCAAGGAGATCCGGGACTACTGCGAGAAGAAGAACGTGTCCATCTCGGGCCTGGGATACTATCCCAACTATCTTGAAGCCGGCCCGCAAGCCTCGACCTATGCCGAGCACTTTCTCAAGGTCATAGACGCCTCGGCTAAGCTGGGCGTGGGCATCGCCAATACTTTCATCGGCCGGGACCACACCAAGAACCTGGAGGACAACTTCAAGCTCTTCGAGAAGCTCTGGCCGGGGATCATCAAGCATGCGGAGCAGAAGAAGGTGAAGATCGGCATCGAAAACTGTCCGATGTTTTTCAGCGCAGACGAGTGGCCCGGAGGGAAAAACATGGCCTTCAGCCCCGTGATCTGGCGGCGGATGTTCAAAATGATCCCCTCCGAGTACTTTGGGCTGAACTACGATCCCTCCCATATGGTCTGGATGCAGATGAACTACATCCGGCCGATCTACGAGTTCAAGGACCGCATCTTCCATGCCCATATCAAGGATGCCAAGATCCTCCCCGACCAGCTCGCCGAGGTCGGCATCCTGGCCGCGCCGTTGGAGTACCACTCTCCGAAACTGCCGGGGCTGGGGGATGTAGACTGGGGTAAGTACTTCTCCGCCCTGACCGATATCGGTTTCAAAGGTTCCGCCTGTGTCGAAGTGGAGGACCGGGCTTTTGAGGAATCCTTCCAGGATCGAAAAGACTCCCTGATTCAGAGTCGTAACTACGTGCGCCAGTTCCTGCCGCGGGGGTAAGCTCAGCCGGCGGCAGCGGGAGCGGCGGCGGGCAGGTCAACGGGCCAAAATGACCCAATGGGCGATTTGACCCATTGGGGAACGCGGTGTGGTCCCATCATTGAGGCTGTGTGTAAATTTTACAGCAAAAACTTTAAAATTTCGGGTTTTTCCAATGGCACCGAAGCCGGTTTTGGTGCTCTTTGGACAGGATACCGTCGGAAGAGCGCGGCGGAAGTGCCCGATTGGCTCGATCTACCCTTGACAAAACACTATATCATATATAATATAGAAAATATACCATGGATACTCCGGGCGGATCAACAGCCAGTCGCTATTCCCTCAGTCAGCAAGTTCGCAATCACATCCTCAACAAGGTCTCCACCGGCGAGCTGGCTCCGGGAGACAAAGTCATCGAAGCCCGCATCGCCGCGGAGCTGCACGTAAGCACCATTCCGGTGCGGGAGGCGATCCGGGAGCTGGCCGCCATGCGTGTGCTGAACTACTGGGTGCACAGAGGGGCGCGGGTGCGGGAGGTCACGGTTTCCGAAACCGTTGACGCCCTGCACGTGAAGGGTGTGCTCGAAGCACTGGCCGCCCGTTTGGCCGGAAAAAAACTCAGGCGTAGTTTGGCGGAGCTGCAGCGATACAGCGACCACATCCAGGAAGCGGCCCGTCGCCACGACTGGGTGCAGTACCAAGACCAGAATCAGCTGTTTCACAGATTGATCGTGCAGACTGCGGAGAATCAGATACTCCTCCGCCTGTGGGATTCTCTCGCCTTCGATGTACGGACCCGCTTCATCATGGACTTCTTACGCATTGTCGATCCTACCGGACTGGCGAGAGAGCACAACGAGATTCTTCAGGCCATCGGGGCCGGCGACACCGGTAGGGTGGCTGAGCTTCTCTCGTTTCATGCCAACAAGCTTGTCGAGTACCTGATGGAGCAGAAAGCCGCGGACAATTCGCGGGATGATCAGGAAAGTCAAGTTTGATGTCTACGGACATTGTTTGCTTTGAAAAATAATAGGAAGGAGTGAGGAAAACTGTATGAGCGAAAACAAGTATCCCCATCTATTCAGCCCGATCCGAATCGGGAATTTCGAAGTGGCGAACCGGGTCTGTCACGTTCCGACAGATATCTCTTCGGCAAACGCCGATGGTTCGATCAACCAACGGGTCATCACCTACCATGAACAGGTCGCCAAAGGCGGCTGCGGCTTCATTATCTGCGGGGCTTCCACCCCGGATAAGAAAACCGGCCAGCCTACCGTGACCTGTATCGCCGTGGACGAGGACCCTCTGATTCCCGGACTCGCAGAGTTGGCCGAGGCCATGCACCGGCATGGCGCCAAGAACTGCGTGCAAATCCAGCATCCGGGGCGGCAGTCCGCCTGGCCGCGGAAAGACCTGATCTCAGCCACCGACCAGGTGGCGGACATCCCCGCCTCCGCCGGTCACGAGGTCGTGTACGCCGCAGCGGAAGCCAAGGGCAAGGGCATACGGGCTATGTCCGTCGAAGAGATCTATGACCTGGTCGACAAGTTCGCCGAAGGCGCCTGGAGGCTTCAGCAGGCCGGTTTCGACGCGGTGGAGTTGCACGGAGCCCACGGCTACCTGATCGCTCAGTTCATGAGCCCGTATGTGAATAAAAGAAACGACCGCTTCGGCGGCAGCTTTGCCAGCCGCATGCGTTTCCCTCTGGAGATCGTTCACGCCATCCAGTACAAGTGCGGTCCGGACTTCCCCATCGGCATCCGCTACTCCGGCGAGGAGTGGATAGAAGGCGGCCGCTGGCTCGAGGAGAGCGCCAAAGCGGCCGAGCTGTTCGAGGAGCACGGAGTAGCCTTTCTCGATATCAGCGCCGGTATTTTCGAGATGCCCGGTCCCACCATGGATCCGATGTACTACCCGCAGGGGTGGAACACCTACACCGCTGAAGAGATCAAGAAACATGTGAAGATCCCGGTCATCACCAGCCACACACTGCGGGACCCCGACTACTGCGAGAAGATCCTTGCGGAGGGCAAGGCCGACATGGTCGGATTAGCCCGCCAGATGGTCGCCGATCCCTACTGGGCCAACAAGGCCGCAGCCGGCAAACCGGAAGAGATCCGTAAGTGTATCTCCTGCCTGGTAGGCTGCTGGCAGGAATCCCTGATGATCAAACGCCACATGCGCTGCGCCATCAATCCGGCAGTGGGGGACGAGCGGTTCATCAACTTCGGTCCCGCCGACAAGAATCTCAACGTTGCGGTTGTCGGCGGCGGGCCGGCCGGACTGGAAGCCGCTCGGATCGCCGGTCTTCGGGGGCACAAAGTCACCGTGTTCGAGAAGAGCAACGAGGTCGGCGGCGCTATTCTGTACTGCTGCACCGTGCATGGAAAGAACAAGATGAAATGGTATGCCGATTGGCTCCGCCGTCAGGTCGCCAACCTGGGCGTGGAAATCAAGTACGAAACGGTGCCGAAACCGGCGGACCTAAAATCCTTCGACGCCGTCCTGGTTTCCACCGGCAGCCGGGTGGTGCGGCCGGACATCCCCGGGATCGACTCGGACAGGGTATGCACCTTCGAAGATGTGCTGCGCTGTCAGATGAAGAATTGCGAGTACTGGCCCAAGGGCGGAAAGCCGGAACCCGCAAAGGTCGGCGACACCGTCCTGATCTGGGGTGATTACTACGGCGCGGTCGATGCGGCGGAAAAGCTGGGGACTGCGGGCAAAAAGGTCTACGTCGTGACCAAAAACCGCGAGTTCGCCCCCTGGATGGAACCCTGTCACAAGGACATCATGGTCAAGCGTTTCCGAGGTGAACAGGGCGAGGGGCTTTCCAGCAAGACCCTCGATCATCCGGTGACGATCATCCCCGATTCGTCGGTACTCGAGATCGGGGGAAACGGAGAGGTTGTCCTGATCGACGGAAAGTTCGAACGTTCCACCCTCAAGGTGGATAACGTTGTGCTGGCAGACGTGGAGGTAAACGACGAGCTGTACGGAGTGTATAAGAAGGCCGGACTGGTGGTCACCAAGATCGGCGATGCCAAAAAGGTGCGAAACCTGCGCGGTGCAGTCACCGACGGCGCCAATGCCGGCTTGACTCTGAACGGGGACCTGAAGGTCAACGCCAACGGCGAGTTCATCTCCAGTCTTCCCACCGATCCGAGTTGTAAGGTGTAAGGATAGTTAGACGGGCTGGAGGCCTGTTCTGAGTATCGCCCCCGCGGGGGTTGAAGAGGAAGGAGGTGGTGTGCTGACGGTGATACGGACGGCTGCAGGAGGAGTTGTGAACTCCGGAAGAAAACCATACAAAGGAGGTGGAAGTAAAAGAATTGAGAGAATCAAAGACCAATGAGAGAAACCAAAAAAATATGGAGGTATGTATGAAAAACAAGGTTTTCAAACTCATCACGATCGCTCTGGTGCTCCTGGTGGCAGGTACTGTCGCCCTGAGCGCGGGCGGACAGAAGGCCACGGGCGCCAAGGGACTGCCTGTGGTGGGTATTTCCACGGGTTCCTCGGGTACGTCCTGGCGGAACATCATGATCGATGCACTGGAGACCGTAGGCAAAGAGTATAAAGCAGCCGGCAAGATCGCCGACTACAAGCTGGTTAACAACGTCACCAACGGTGATGCCACCGAGCAGGCCAACATCCTACGTGATTTCATCTCCCAGGGTGTGGATATCATCCTGGTCAACCCCAACTCCCCCGACGCTCTGAACGGTGTCATCAAAGAGGCCCAGGAAGAGGGTATCCTGGTCGTCTCCTACGACGCCACGGTGACCGCTCCCAACGTCCTCAATGTAACCCTGGACCACTACGCCTGGATGAAGAAGAACGTCGAGTTCATCGCTTCGACCCTCAAGAGCGGCAACGCCATCCAGGTCTACGGTCTGGAAGGACACCCGGCCAACAACGACCGCATCCGGGCCACCTACGA
>CAZSBH010000065.1:0-24027 GCA_964604845.1 uncultured Spirochaetaceae bacterium | reverse complement strand
TGATCAGGCTGTAGGTGTGACTGCCGTAGCCGTTCATGTGGCGGTAGGAGTACGGGATGCCCCGGTCGCTCATGGTGATCGTTACCTGGTGCAACGCTTCGGGGAGAGATGTCCAGAAGTCCCAGTTATTGCGGGCGCTGCGCATGTTGGTCTTGGGATCCCTCTTCACGGCGTGGTTGAGGTCGGGGAACTTGAGCGGATCCTTCAAGAAGAACACCGGTTGAACCCTTGGCATGCATGCGGCGCTCGGGGATCACCTCACGATCGAAGTGGGCAAGTTTTTCCAAAAACCAGGTATCCTGAAGCATCATAGGACCTCGCGGTCCTGCAGTCATTACGTTTTGGTTGTCCGGTACGGGCGCTCCGACGTTGTTCGTTAGTTTCCTTTTCTCGTTTTTCACGTCTACCCTCCTCATAGTTTTTTTGTTTCAACCTACATTATAGATTAAATTGTCTTCACTCTCAAACAATGAATTTTTATTGCAAATTAGGAGAAGATCGGATAGCTATCACATTTCGAATGAAGAGAATCGAGGATCCACAGTTTACACAAACCCGAAGCGAACCAGCCGTCCTTACGGATACCGCATCTTGGCTTCAAACCACCCGGGCTCCGCGGGTGGCTGTGTCCGACCAGCCGCGGTTGCCTTCGTAGTGGCCTTTGAAATCGTAGTTCAGAACGCTGATCTCTGTCAGCCACTTGCACCACTTGTAGGCATACTTGCCGATTGCCGCCACCCTCAACGGGAATCCGTGCTCGCCGGTCAGCGGTTCTCCATTCATCTCATAGACCAGAAGGAAGCGCTCGGGTTCCTCGGCAATTTCCCGGAGGAAAAGGTCTGTGGAGAAACCTTCCGCACCGTGGAGCGCTATCTTCTCCGCCTGCGGCTGTATTCCGCAGGCCTGCAGAACCTCCCAGAGCCTGGCTCCCCGTATGAGCACCCTTCCCCAATGCACGCGGGTCATGCACTGCAGCACGGTTTCGGCATTCGCCGGCTCGAAACTATCCCGCAGCTCCCACAGGCTGAAGGTGCTCTCCCGCTCCACGCAGCCGCCCACCTTCAGCCGAAACAGGGAGGGATCCTTCCTCCACTGCCTGAGCTCCGCGGGAAGCCCGAAGATATCGTAGCGGAACAGCTCTTCGGTTGGGGTGATTCCAGGAGCCTCTTCCGGCAACTTCATGCAAACGGCACGTCCAAACCGCTGCTCTCCCCCAGCTCAGCCAGAGCCCGCACATCTTCCGCCGAGATCGGAATCCCTTCCTGGAGCCTACGGCTGCATACACGCTCTTCGGGCTCGCCCGGCATCAGGATCTCGGTGAATCCCTCGGCCAGGGGGGAGTCCTTGCACCAGCCAATCAGCTCTTCGGCTCTGTCAAGTACCTCCGGTCCGAGAATTCTACTGACATCGATGGCCATCATCAGGCAGGAGCTGTTTTCCGGGTCACGGTCGTTGGTCAGCAGCGCACCGACCCGATCGGCGAAGGCAAAACCGCCGAGCACTCCTGTGAACAGGTCTACAGCCAGGGTCAGGCTGGAGCCCTTGTGACCGCCTATCGGGATGATCGAGCCTACAGAAGCTTCCTTAGGGTCGGTTGTCGGTTTGCCTTCGGCGTCCCACGCCCAGCCTTCGGGGATGTTTTTATTGTTCTGCAGCTGCATATAGATCTTGTTCCAAGCCACCATCCCCAGGCAGATGTCCAGCACGAAGGGTGTCTCGCGGGCGGGGAATGATATGGAGAAAGGAGGATTGGAAATTGCGCGCTTCAGACCGCCCCAGACGAAGAGGCTGGGCAGATTGTTCGAAGTGGCGAAACCCGCCATGTTCTTCTTGAGGGGCATGCGGGTGTAGTAGGAGGCTGCCCCGATATGGCTGGTATTTCCGGCGACCACCATACCGATTCCGTGTTCTCCGGCCCGTTCGATCGCTCTGCTCATTGCGTAGCGTCCCACCACCTGTCCCAGACCGTTGTCGCCGTCCAGGCGCAGGGTACCACCGAGATCGGAAACGACCGTGATATTCGGGGAGGGGTTGACGCCGCCCTGTCGCAGGCGGCGTATGTATGCCGGTATCAGTCTAACCCCGTGCGTGTCCACTCCGCGCAGGTTCGCTTCGAGAAACGCGTCGCTGACAGTGGCGGCGTCTTGCTTCGACACACCGACAGATTCAAACAAAGCCTCGAGGAACGGTCGCAGGGACTCGATAGGGAATTTAGACATTTTCATTGCTTCTCCCGTGTCTGTCAGCCGGAAACCAGGGCTTGAGCAATCTCGAACCGCTGTTGATTATCCAGCTCGATCGTAGCCGCTTTTACGTTTGACTCGAGGTGCTCCAGCTTTGAGGCCGAAGGGATGACCGGTCCCATTCCGGGAAGGCTCAGCATGTAGGCCAACGAGATCTGGCTGATCGAGATGCCCCAGCTCTGCGAAAGCGCCTGCAAACGCTGGAGTCGGTCCTTGTTTTCCGGAGTGAGCTTTTGATCCAAGGTGTTCTCGTCCACCAACCTGTCGCCCTTGCCGACCTTCTCGGGGTCGAGATAGCGATCTGTGAGCAGTCCTGCTCCCAGGGGACTCCAGGCGACGAAAGAGATGCCGGTACGGGCGCAGAACTCAAGCACGTGTTCCTCACCGGTTCGAGCCCCTTCCAACAGGTTGAATCCGTTTTGAACGGACAGGATGCGCGGGAATCCGGACTTTTCCATCTCGAAGAAGAGCCGCAGCTGATCGCAGGTGAAGTTGGAGAGCCCGAGGTAGCGCACCAGATCCTGGGATATCAAGTCGCCCACAGCGTCGAGGCTTTCGTCGATCGGCGTGACGGGGTCGTAGCTGTGGAAGAAAAGAAGCTCTACATGATCGGTTTGCAGGCGATCCAAAGACGCGTATACGGCATCCTTGATGTTGCCCCTGCCGAGCCGGCAGTGGTTGGGAGTGCGGCCGTCCATGCAACCGAACATCTTTGTGGCGATCACCAGGTTGCGTCTCTGGTCCGGATTCTGAGCCAGCCATTTGCCGATGATCCGCTCCGAGTTGCCCGATGAGGAGTTGTAGCGGTTGGCCGTGTCCCAGAAGGTCACGCCCAGCTCGGCGGCGCGGTCGAAGAGCTCAAAGGCTTTCTTCTCGTCGACCCGGGAGCCGTCTCCCGTCTCGGGGTAGCCTATTTTCCAGGTGCCGAGTCCGACCTTCGATACTCGCAGGCCGGAGCGGCCCAGGTAGAGGTGAGGCATTTCGTTGTAGCTGTCGGTCACAAAAGGCAGACCGTACAGGTCAGGGTTGGGTTTTGTGCTCATATAGTTTCTCCTGCTTTAGATTGTTTTTCCGTGCTTTAAGGTGACGGGCGCTCCCGTTTCCGCGGACTCGTATCCGGCCAGGGCTGCCAGCACATTTCGCATGCCCTCTTCTCCGGAGATCGGTGCAGCCGTGTCTTCGCGGATACAGCGGATGAAAGCCTGATCCTGCTCGAGATAGGCCTCGATACGCTCGGTGGAGGTGAGGGATGACCAGGAAGGAAGCCGGCCGATAATTTCCCTGGTCCCGCCGGCTTCCAGGGTGGTCTCCCCATAGGAATCGACGGTTATTGTACCCCGGTCTCCGATGATCAGGGTTGAAAACCCGACAGCCCCCGGAGGCTTGTTCTGCTGCCCGGGCGGAAGCGAGTCCGTGGCCAGCAGCGAGGCGGAAGCTCCGTTTTCGAAGGAACAGATGATCTGAGTCGCGTCTTCTGTCGGGTTACCGCGCAAGCGATGGCAGACCGCAAAAACCATGGAGATCTCGCTTTCGAACCACCAGCGCAGCAGATCTATTCCGTGCACCCCATAGCCGAGAAAAAAACCCCTGCTTTCCGGCCGCAGCTGCCAGGGCTTCTCGTTGGGCGGCTCGAGTAGGCTCTGTTGAGCCAGTCGCACCCGGCCGATCCTGCCCGCGGCTATCGCTTGTTTTGCCGCTGCGTTCGGAGTCCTGTACCTCTGGAAGTGGGCCACCATCAGCTTGCGTCCTGCGCTTTCGGCGCTCTCGATCATCGACAGGCACTGGGCTTCGGAGCAGGCCATCGGTTTCTCCACCAGTACGTGCTTGCCGTGCTCCAGGCAGTGGATTGCCTGCGGAGCATGCAGCGCGTGCGGCGTACATATGACAACTGCATCGATATCTCCGGCTTCGATCAGGGACTGTACGGATGGCTCTAGGCGCGCGTCGTACTGATCGGCCAGCTCTCCGGCATTGCGTCCACCGGCAATGGCCGCCAGTTCGGCACCGTCGGCATTATGAAGAGCCTCGGCATGAGTCAGAGCGATGAATCCCGAGCCGAGAATTCCGAATCTGAGTGTCTTCTGCATCCTTGGTTTCCTCCCTACAGCTTGAGTCCGCTCAAGGCGATGTTTTCCAGGATCTGCCTCCTCAGGACCAGGAAGATAACCATCGGGGGTAAGGCGCTCAAGAAGGCCGCAGCCATGTTGACTCCGTATTCGATGGTGTACTGTCTCTGGAAGTAGGTCAGCCCGAGGTTCACCGTATACACGCTGGCATCCTGAGCCACTACCAGAGGCCAGAAGAAGGAGTTCCACACCACGTTGAACGAGATGATCGAGATCGCCACGATTGCAGATTTGGCCAGCGGAGTGATTACCTGCCAGAGGATCCTATATTCCGAACAACCGTCGATGCGGGCGGCATTGAGAAGCTCATTGGGGATCTGATCGATGTTCTGGCGCAGGAAGAAGATACCGGTGGACATGATGATCCAGGGCAGGGCCATGCCGGGAAGGGTGTTGATCATTCCCAGGTTCTTCACTGTCATGAACAGGGGTATCACGTACACTTGGATGGGCATCATCATGGTGGCGAGAATTGCGGCGAACAGCAGGTTTTTCAAACGGAAGTTGAACTTGGAAAAAACGTATCCGCTGCTCACCGAGGTCAGCAAGGTGAACAGGGTGGCGCCTATGGAGATGATGAAGCTGTTGAGAAAGAACAGCCCGAATGGCGCCTGCTCCTTGTTGAAAACGTTGAGGTAGTTCAGCACGGTGAAGCGTTTCGGGAAGATGACGAACTGATCGGAGAGGATTTCGCTTTCCGGCTTGAACGAAGAGGACAGCGCCCAGTAGAAGGGAAAGATCACCACCACCGCAAAACAGATAAGAAACAGCAGTTTGAGAGTCCGCTGGAACACTCGTTTTCCAACCATCTTCACCACCTATTCCTTGGCTTTTCCCAACCGCAGCTGGGCCAGGGTGATCACCAGGATGATGAGTAAAAGCATTACGGCTTCGGCCGAGGCCAGACCCATCTTGCGATACGTGAAGCCTTTCTGGTATATGTCCAGCACCAACACTTGAACCGCCGCGCCCGGAGCCACGTCCGATCCCTGGGTCATCACGAAGACCTGCGAAAAGACCATGAATGCCCATAATGTGGCCACGATGAGCCCGTACAGGGTGATGGGCCGCAACAGGGGCAGAGTAACCCGGGTGAACTGAACCCACCAGTTCGCTCCGTCGATGCTGGCCACCTCGTAGTACATGTCGGGAATCCCCCGCAAGCCTACCAGGAAGATGAGCATCAGGTAACCGTTCATCTGCCAGATGAACATGATCATGATCGAGTACAGCGCCGTATGCAGGCTCATCCAGGCTACCTTGCCTGCTCCGAGAGCCAGAATGATCTGGTTGAAAACACCGTCGGCGGCGTACATCCACTGCCAGACGATGGCCATCGGGACGATAGGCGCGATGTAGGGTATGAAGAACAGGCTTTCAAAGAATGATGAGCCCCGAAAGCGCCGCTGAAGCACGAGGGCCAGACAGAGTCCGATCAGCATGTTGACAGGCACTGTAATCCCGGCGAACAGAAGCGTGTTGCGCATGCTCTGCTGAAACTGCTCATCCCGGGTGAACAATTGCACGTAGTTGCCCAGCCCGCGGAAAGGCTTGACCGGCCGGATAGGATCATACTTGAACAGACTTATGATGAGGGTCTGAAGCATCGGGTAGATGCGGACGATGAAGAAAATCGCCAGGACCGGTACCAAGATGCTGGCAACGAACAGGAGCTGTTTCCTGCGCACGGCGGACATGGGCTTGGCCAGAATAATGGCGAAGGTCACGATGCTGAGCACCGCCACCACGGCGAACTGACCGAAAAAGATCAGCTTTTCCATACGGTCGTTCCTCTCTACACGTGTCTGAAGGAGGGGGGTCGGCGGCCCTGAAGACCGCCGACCCCCTGGGTAGCGCGACTATTTCGCCGCGAACTCGTCGTTCTCTTTGAGGATCTGGTTGACGGTGTCGGAGAACTTCTTGCACTCAGCCTGCAGGGCAGCCCTGTCGTTGGCAAGGTCCTTGCGGGCGTACATCTTTGTCAGCCACTCTCCCGTCTTGGGCCAGATCTCGGACCAGGAGTTGTTGATTGGATAGAAGTATGCCTCATATCCGGACGGGAAGTCCATGAGACCCGCGAATTTGGGTTTGGCATCATATACCGGGCCGTAATCGACATCTCCTCGTACCGGATTCCATCCGGTTTCGAGGAACATCTTGCGGTGTCGCTCCGGGGTATTGAAGAACTTGATGACGTCCCAGGCCAGGGCCTTGTTCTTGCAGTCGGCGTTCACATAGTTGCCGATGATTACAGCCAGGGTTCCGCGGATCTTGTCACCGGGCATCGGGGCGATACCGTACTTCAGATCCGGGGCGGTGTCCGACAGGAAGGGAATCGCTTGGGACTCTTTCTGAATCATAGCGGCTTTTCCCTTGGCGAATGCCGCGATGTCACGCTCGATGTCGAAACTGTCGACTTTGTAGTTGTACAGGCCATCCAGGTAGTACTGCACAGAGGCGACCGCCTCGGGCGTATCGAAATTGCTGGCCCATTTCTTCTCGCCGGTTACCTCGATCGGAGCCTTGCCCATGGGACCGAGGGTTTTCATCCACCACTTTTCGGCCACGCCGTACCCGCCGCCGGATACACGGAAGGCGAGCCCCGCCTTGACCGGTTGTCCGGAATTGTCGTAGACGGTCAGCTTTTTGGCGTACTCCATCATCTCAGTGATCGTAGTGGGAGCGCGATTGAGACCCACATCGGCGAACCAGTCCTGGTTCCAGAAGAGGTACTTCAGGCCCACGAAGGTGGGCATCCCGTAGATATCTCCCTCTCTCTGCAGGAACTTCATCGTGGTCTCACGATAGTAGTCCAGCATGTACCCGGGCGGCTCGGCGAGCAGCCCGGCGGAGATATAGGCCCAGAGCTGGCCGTCCCATCCCTCCAGGATATCTCCGGCGGTGCCGGCCGGCATCGCCGTGTTCAGCTTGTCGTCGAATGCTCTGGCGGTGAACAGCGACAGGGTGATTTTGGATTCCGGGTGTTCCTCCATGTACTGTACAGCGTACTCGCTGTACACTTCATTCACAGCCGGATAAGACTGCCAGAAGGTGATTTCTCCCGCCAGGGACTGCCCACCCGCCTCTTGCTGCCCGCCGGCTGACAGCGACAGGACAAGAGAACACGTGATGAGCATTACCAGTACCAGCTTTTTCATTTGGTCCTCCTAGTATTTTTTTTATCGCCTACGGCGATATGATTCCTACAAAATATGGTATCGGTCCCAGACCTCCCGGAACGACGAGCCTTTGCGCAGGTCGTTTCTCACCTGGGCCTCCTCGTCCACCCGTCTCAGGGCGCCGGTTACCACCGCCTCCTCGGCCTCTGGTGGGATCAGCACGATACCGTCGGCATCGGCGAAGACGATCTGCCCCGATCGGACTTCCCTGTCCCCAAACCGGACAGGAACGTCAACCGCGGTTACGCGGGATCTGCCGGTTGTGTCGATCGGGCTGCCTCCCCTGCAGAATACCGGAAACTCGAGCTCCAGCAGCTGGCGGGTATCCCGGGAATACCCGTGTACGATGGCGCCCCGGCCTCCACGTTGGATGATCCGGTGGGCGCTCAGCTCGCCCATGATCCCGAGGTCCTCCACGGAACCACCGGCTATCAACACCTGGCCCGGCTCGATTTGATCGAGCCCGACGATTGCCAGCTCGTATGGATCTTCCGCTTTCGTGCTGAACTCGTTGTACAGAGTTTTGGCGCGGCCTGCCGCGACCCACTCGGATCTGAGCGGCTTGATTCCCAGCAACGGGGAAACCACCTGATCACGGAAGCCCATTTCGTCCAGGACATCCGATAATGCGGCGGAGTAAAGCCTTGCACACATTTCGTCGAAAAGCTTCAACCAGTCTACAGCCATGCTCTCTCCCCGATCATCATTCACTCGCTGACCGAGCTCAGCTCAAAAGATATTCGATACCCCGCGATCTGGAGGTCCTTGGCCATTCTCTCGATGAGCTCTCGGGGCATCCTGTTCACGGGGCCGGAAATACTCAATCCTCCGTAGATCGCATTTCCGGAGCGGAAGATCGGCACCGCCGTGCAGCACACTCCTTCGACGCTCTCCTCATCATCGACCGCATATCCTACGGCGCGGACCCGTTCCAGCTCTTCCTGGAACATCTCGGGATCCGTGACCGTGTGCGGAGTCTGTTTCGGCATTCCATCGCGCTCGATGATCTCCTCCACGGTGCTCCACGGCAGGTGCGCGGCGATTACCTTGCCGATGGTGGTGCAATGAAGGGGAAACACCTGGCCGATCTTATTTTCGATCCGAAAAGAGTGCCCGCTGGGCTCGGAGGCGATCAGAACCGCATGTTTTCTCTCCCAGACCGCGAAGTTCACAGACTCTCCGTAGGTTTCCCTGAGCACGATCATGTGCCGCCGAACCAGCTCTCGTACGTCCCTCGTGCCATGAAAGGCGGACTTGGCCAGAGACAGAAAGCCAACACCGATTTCGTACTTGTGGTTGGTTTTGGTCATGTAGTTCATCTGGACAAGCTCAGTGAGAATTCGGTAAGCGGTCGGTTTTGGAATCTTGGTATGCTGGCAGATCTCTTCGAGGCTAATGGCCGCATGCGCATCCCCGAGGTGCTCAAAAATGAGGAACGCCTTCTTCAGTGTGCTAAGCCGCCCCGCTGTCTCTTTTTTTTGCATAAAGTTTAGTAAAAATGAAATATATGCCTAAATATTTCATTCTATTGAAATTTATTTTATTTTTATTATAATATCACGGTCTGGCGAAATGTCAATGGGGTAATTCAAGCATGTTTTCCTTGGTCTCGGTATTCCTCTCGGGTATCTGCGGCGCCTTTTTTGCCTCCGCATACAAGGTTCGAAAACGCCTGGGATTTCCAGTACCCCCCGTGCTGCTCCTTTTTTCGCTGTTTTACCTTTCAACATCCCTAAGCATTGCCGTGCTGAGTGGGGAACTGGTGTTCAGCAAGAGGCTGCTGGGTATTGGTGTGGCCCATGGTCTGGCGATGATCCTAGCCATGCTCTGCTACTCCTACGTGATGGAGCGGGCCAAGCTTGGTGTAACCTGGACGATCATTCAGTTCAGCGTGCTGCTTCCCTTCTTCCTCAGCATTCTTCTATACCGCGAGCGTCCCGGGCCCGTCACCTGGGCGGGAATCTTCTGTATATTTCTGGCCATCGCTCTGTTCAGTTTGGGCAAGGCGAAGCAGGCCGACGGCCGGGCTATACCGGGCGCCTCCACGGGGCTTCTGCTCGCTGCTTCGTCCCTGCTTACCGGTGTTGCCCTTGCTATTCCCAAGATCTACGCCGCCGGTTTCTCCGATCTGCGGATCTTTGCTTTACTCACCTACAGCAGCTCGGCCATGGTGCTGGTGACGCTGCCGGTGGCCCTGGCCTGGCGACGTCGAGCTCCTGCTCAACCCCTCAGCCGGGGGCTGCTGCCCTTTGCCGCCTACATGAGTATCACCAACCAGGCGGCGGCGGTGTTCCTAATTCTGGCGGTGAAAGGGATTCCCGGTTCGGTTGTATATCCGCTGCGCAACGTCATCTGCATCCTTCTGGTGTTGCTCGTATCGATCCTCGTGTTCAGAGAGAAAGTCAGCCCGAGCGAGGGCATAGGGACGGCGGTTGCTGTGGCGGGAATCGCCGTGCTGTCGGTAAGCACCGGGGGATAGCGTTCCTTAAACGCGGACTCCTGAGGCGTTTGTCTCAGGGGCCGGCCACGGCGCCGCTGTGGATCAGCAGAAACAGGGCCAGCATTGCGCTGCTTCGAGCGAGCTCCTTCATGGAGATCTGTTCGCTGTCCGAATGCGCGTATCTTAGAGCACCGGGGCCGCTGGTGAGCACGGTGAGATCCGGGTGCTCCCGGGCGAACAGGCGGGCGTCGCAGGAGGCCGTCCAGCCTACCACCGGTCTGCGAACCTCTATACCTACCGACTCGGCAGCCATCAGAGCGTCCCGAACAGCCTGGCTGTCCGGGTCCCCGTCGAAGGAATCGTTGTGCAGCTTTTCGAATCCGACCGTCACCGGCGGGATCGGCGAACCGTCGGCATAGCGGCGGCAGGCTCTCTGAACGGCTGCCTCTATCCGTCGTTCGATCTCCTCGAGCGTATGGGTCGGAAGGAAACCCTGTCCTCCCTCGAGCAGCAGGGGATCGGGAACCTCGGCGCCGGGAAAGCGGATCTCCACCTCGGGATCGGTGCGCAGGATTTGCTCGATAAGGAACGCCGCTTTCGTGCAGGCGTTGTCGTTTTCCAGGATCGCGGCCATATGACCGCTGCAGCCCCAAATTGCCAGTCTGAACCCACCCTCCAGGGGCTCAATCGAATAGTGCCGCTCGACCTTGGGTTTTCCGCTTTCCGAATCCAAAACCATACTCTTGTCCCCGTACCGGTTCACGTATGTCCTCAGGCCCTGCTCGAGGCTTCGGGTGATGCGATCGAGGCTCGTGCCTGTGCCGACCTCGAGCTCGATGTAGGCGCAAATCCGAGAGGGATGCTCGCCGAAGGGACCTAGGACTCCCTGAGACTGCTGTACCGGTTTCTCGGGAAACAGAGGATGATCGCTTTCGGCCTTGATCGCCGCTCCCTCGTTCTCAAGCTCCCGGACGATCTCCATGGCCAGGAGGATAGGTTGAGAGACAGAGCGACGGGGAATCGAGACCTGGTACCAGAGGGCTCCGCGATTGGCGGGATGAATCTGGGACTCACAACACTCCAGCACCATCAGGGTCCGATAGCGGCTTTTCAGTTCTTTGTCCAGGACCAGCGACAGGGATCCGTTACCGCCCATTTCCTCGTCGATCACGAACATGAAAGTCAGGTCGCTCCCCGGTACTACGGTGAAGCGCTTCTGGATCCTCCGGAGCAGGTGCAGGGCGCCGTACATGACCACGCATCCGCTCTTGTCGTCGCAGGCGCCGCGCCCGTACACGGTATCCCCTTCGGTGGACACCTCGAGATAGGGGGCGACCGTATCGATATGCGCGTTCACGGCGATCCCGGGGGCACCGGCGATCTTCCTTGCCGTGTCCCAGAAAAAAAGCAGGTTGTGCCGCCCCTCGTAGGCCTCGGTGGTTCCGGCGTAATAGGGAAAGCTGTAGGCGGGATGTTCGGTGATCCCGCCGGCAATCGGAACCGGCTCGAACCGTCCGTTCGGTCCGTGCTCCCGAAGCGCCTGCCGTATCAGGGCTAACACCTTCTTCTCCCGTTCCGCCGTGGCTGCGAGATCCTTCGCGGGTATGGTTTCAACCGAGCACAAGTCGCCGAGCAGACCGCCGAGCAGTTTCCGGAAATTCTTCTGCTCGATCTGTTCGTTCAGCCAATCGCGGATGTTCTGAAATTCTCCCATGCATCAGCCGTCGCTTTTGCCGGTATACACCTCACGGCCCGCCTGGATCGTCCTCTCGATCCGCAGGCGCTCCTCTCCGGGCTGCCAGCGGAAGGTTACCAGGTTTGCCGGGGCGCCCTTTTCGAACCGGCCGTAGGATGCCGGGAGTCCCAGCACCCTGGCCGGATTGATTGTGCACAGAGGGATCGCCTGGGCGAGCTCCAATCCTGTGAAGCCCATGTAGTGGGCCAGATCCCAGTCCAGCAGGTGGGCGGCTCCGGCGAGGATGCTGGTGCCGGGCAGGCCTAGATGCCCGTCGTCGAACACCTCAGCATCGAGGTTCCCCCATTTGTAGACCCCGGGGCTAAATCCGCCGAGCAGCGCCACGTCGCTGACCAGAACCAGACGATTCAGGCCCTTGGCGCGCGTGAACACTTTGACCACCGAGCCGGGCAGGTGAAAACCGTCGGAGATGATACCTGCGGTGAGCTCGTCGGCGGCAAGCTGCTCCCAGATGTAATTTTTCAGACGGGGAATCTGCGTGTAGCTCCCGTTTCCCAGGTGCGTAGACAGAGTGGCCCCGGCCGCCACGGCCTCGGCTATCTGTCCCGGCTCGGCTCCCGTGTGGCCGAGGGCCACGCTCACGCCGGCCTCTTTGACCTTACGGATGAACTCCAGCGAGCCCTTTCGTTCCGGGCCAACCGTGACGATCGAGATCCGTCCGCCTGCGGCTTCTTGCCACTTCTGAAAATCTTCGAAACTGGGATCCCGGATGTACTCCGGGTCGTGCGCCCCTCGGGGTCCGTCCTCCGAGGAGATGAATGGTCCCTCGATGTGGATCCCTGCAATGGCGCTTTCGATCTCCCGGGAGCGCTCCATCTCCCCTGCTATGATGCGCAGGTTGCGGATGATGCGCTCCTGCGGACTGGAGACAATGGTGGGCACGTGCTGCGTCGTACCTGATTTGCTCATGCTGCCTATGATGTTTACCAGGTGCTCCGGGCTGAAATCCCGCAGGCTGTAATCGCTGCCGTTATACCCGTTGACCTGCATGTCGAGAAATCCCGGGGAAAGGTAGGGAAGTTTGGCCGCGTCCTCGAGCTCAGCGATCTCCGTGATTCGCTCTCCGTCCCACTCCACAGCTACCGGCTGTCCCGAAAAGACAGATATTCCTTCGATCCTCATGCTCCGCCTACCTGAGATGCTTGACCCGAGGGTTGTACTTCGTGTGCCAACGCTTGTTCGTCCGGTCTCCCTCCGGAAGGTTGGCACTCATCCACAGCGGCGGCTCTATCCCCGCCTTGACGAGCTTCTCAACCGTGGCAATGACCAGAAGGTGAAGGCAGAAGCTGTTGAGAATCGTTGAGACCGGCGCCACGGCCTGGGCACAGCCCTCTATCTCTACACCGGCATCTCCCAGAGGCATATAGCAGTTGATGAAAACGTCCACGATCTCGTGCAGGTTCTTACCCGAGGAGTGCCGGGAGGCGACTCCCGGCGGGACGTTCTCGGCGAAGGAGGTGGAGGTTACCCCAATGGTATTCATGCCCCGCTTTTTACACTCCAGGGCCGTGTCGATAGTGACAGGGTTGATCCCATAGGCGTTGACGATGATGATGGTCTCACCGGAGGCGACCTCGTAAGCGCTCAAGATCGATGGGGCCAGGCCCTCGGTTCGCTCCATCCAGTTGGAATGCTTGGCCCCCATGCTGGGCAGCAGCGACGGATCAAGCAGGGGATTCATGGGAGCCAAACATCCTGCTCGCCAGAACATCTCCATGGCGCCCATCTGCGAATGGCCGCCCGTGCCCATGATGTGGACCAGCTGATCTTGTTCAATGCTCGCCGCGGTGAGCTCCGCGGCCCTGTCGATCGCCGCCTCCTCTGTCTCCAGAATCTTCTTGAATGCTCCATCAACGATTTCGTAGAGTTTCTGAAAGTTCTTGTTCATCGTGTTTCTCCTCTTAGTCTTTTATTTTGTAAACTTGACCGCTTCTGGCGGATTCGTGGATGGCTACTCCGATCTTGGTGGTGTCTACTCCCTGCTCCGGAGACGCATATCTGCCCTCCAGCTCTTCCAGGTCTCCACCTTTCTGCAGGTACTGGACGTTTTCAAAGAAATCGTAGATCGAGTCGTTCAGGTACCCGAATTTCAGCATTTCCCCGGATTTCGAAACCTTTCTGTACATCATGCCGAGATTCGGTGTTTCCATGCCCTTGGCGGTGGAGCACCCTCTCGCTCCCCGGTTCTGGCTGTTCACTTCCATGAAGCCTTCGGTACCGACGATCTTGACTCCCTGGCGGACGATCGATTCATGGCTGTCCGGGAGGATCACCGAGGTGTCGTAGGTGATGACCGCTCCGTTGGCGTAGGCCACCTCCGCTTTGACGGAATCGTAGATATCGATGCCGAGAGAGCTCAACTTTCCCTTGAATCCCGTCGCGAATACCCGCCGGGGCTTGGGCAACCCCATCAGCCAGTAGGTAAGATCGATCATGTGTATGCCGAGGAACCAGGCCGGAGAGCCCTGGTCTTCCCAGCTTTTCTTCCCGATCATGGAGGTTCCCACCTGGAGCACATCCTCCATCCAGCAGTATCCGTACTGCACGGTACCGAGCTCTCCGGCCTCGATGCGCAGCTTCAGATCCATGTGGTAAGGATCGAAGCGCTTGTGAAAATCCACCTGACAGAGCAGACCCTTTTCCCGCGCTTTCCCGGCCATGGCCTCAGCCTCGTCGACTTTCGTGGCGAAGGGCTTCTCCACCAGCACGGCAAGATCTTTGTCCAGGCAATCCATGACCACCCGGTAGTGCAGGTGGTCGGGAGTGACCACCGTAACGGCGTCCGGTCCGCCTCGCTCGATCAGCTCGCCGTGACTGGCGTAGCCCGGAACGCCGTAGCGGTGTTCGGTCTCCCGGCGCCTGTTTTCGTCAATCTCCGCAAAGCCTACGAGCTCCACGTCACCGACGAGTCTCTGGCGCTGGGTAATCGCATCGAGGTGAATCGCTCCGTATGTCCCCGTTCCAATTATTCCGACTCGTGTCATTCTATTCTCCTCATCATCTCACCGTCGCGGCTTTCCGTCTCCTCTATCAGGGATGTTGTCTCCCGGTACAGCAGCTCCTCCGTGTCTCCGTGAAAGCAGGCCGGAAAGCCGTACAGCTTGTAGGCATCCGCTACCTCGTATCCTCCCTCCTGCACAGCCTTCCGGGAGGGAATATAGCCCAGGGTTCCATTGGTGTAGCCGCAGATCATGGTGTTTGGCAGGGGGCTGCGGCGTTTGAGCTCGAGTCCGATCTCCGAGAACAGCTCTCCGGGAACTCCCACCAGGGCCGCCTCCTCGCCAAAGCGCAGCACCTGGACATCCCCCAACGCGTGGTCCTTCATCATCCCCCTGCGGGTGGCCTCCAGCATTCGAGTGGCCCAGCCGACCATATCCTCATGCATGGATACCCGGTTGATATGCTTGTCTTCCCAGTCGATACCGCCGAGGGTCTCCTCGTCCGGATTCTGCCAGCGCTGCACTTCCCGGCGATGGAACTCGATCAACCTGGCGAGCTCCTCCTCTGCAGGCATTTCCACGTACGGGAAGCGCACGGTTCTCAGCGCGGCCCGGACCTGCGCATCGACAAGCCTTCGGCAGTCTTCCAGAGTCTTGATGACTTCCCCGGCCAGGATCCTTCCCAGCCGATCGATGTCTTCTTCTTCGCCCTCTTTGAAATTGCCGTCTTCCCCGATGGCCGCTGCCTTGACATCCCCGCAAGCGCCCTGGGTGAAATATACCGGCGTTTCGCCCCCGTACACCTGCTCTACGATCCGCTGCATTCGTCCTGGATAGTCGGCGGACACCTGGTACACGTGAACACCCAGGGTGGTTGGATGCGTGGCGAAGTTGACCAGGAAGGCGAAAGGGGTGCCGTCGAGCCTGTCGAACCTGAGGACCTGGACCTCCGGATCAATAATCCCGTCGGGGTTGGGAAGCTGGCGAATACCCCTTTCGGTGGGAAGGCGACGGTTCATGCCCACCCTGTCGGTTTGTCCGCGACCGACGGAGACGGCGACATCGGTCATGGTCCGCTCCGCACTTAGAAGCGATCCCACCATGTACCTGCGCAGCTGAGCCAGATAGTCGGGATCCGGCAGAACGCTTCCCAGGCGGATCGTGGGCGGACCGGTATGCGTATGCGATGGACAGAGCATGAGATGACTCGCCGGGATCGAATGCCTGGCCTCGATCTCTCCGCGCAGCTCTTCCACGAACTCGCGGCTGAACTCGATCACATCGCAGGTGATTAGAGCGAACCTTTTCCCGCCGGATTCCAGCAGCAGCGTCTTGGCGTACAGGTCATCCATCACCCGCCAGGCCGGCTGATCCCGAGTGATCGAGCCCTGCAGGCGGATTCCCAGCGGAGGGGTGATTCGTGTTACGGCCCTGCCCGCGCGTATCGTCTCGCTCACATTGCCGGCTTTCAAAACATGGGGTAGAGATGGTGAATACGAGGCAGGTACTGTTCAAGATATTTCCTGTTGGCCTCGTCACCACCCTTGATGTTGGCGCTGGTCCAAATAGGCGGCTGGATGCCCTTCGCGAGCAGGATCTCCACCGTCTTGACGACGATCAAATTTGATGCGAAGCACACGGCGTAGGTACTGCTGGCCCCTACCTTTTGCGCCAACCCCTCGATCGACAGCACGGCGTCCCCGGCCGGAACGTGAACATCCACTACGATGTCGGCCAGCTCGTGGAGGTTCTTGTTGCTGGGGTGTCTGGCTGCGATCCCGGGGGGAACATTGCTGGCGAACTCCTGGGAGGTTATCGCCACAACCGACGCCCCCATTTCCTTTCCGAACAGGGCTGCATCGATGGTGATGGCATTGATACCATTTACGTTGATGATGATCAGCATGTCGCCTTCGCTGACCCCGTAGTACTGGAGAACGCTCTTGGCCAAACCGGTGGTTCGCTCGATATTCGGGTGACTGTCTATGAGAGAGAGTCCGGCCGGGAACAGGGGATTTGTGTTGGCCAGCCCTCCCGCTCGCCAGAACACCTCCATGGCGCCCATGATCGAATGGCCGCCTGTACCGAACGCGTGGATCAGCCGGTCCTCCTCGACCATTTTCGCCGCCAGCTCTGCCGCCCGGGTGATGCTCTCCTGCTCGTTTTCGGCGATCGCTTTGAGGATCCCCGATACGCTGTTGTAATAACTTTCAAATACGTTCATTTCTTTGCCTCCTGATTCGTTTCCTTGGAATATTTCTTATCCAGACGAACCACTGTTCCCCGCCGCATAGACGTCTGGATTGCGTTGCTGATTCTGACGATCTTCAAACCCCAGTGTGCATCCGGCTGCGGTTTGTCCCCGTCGCGTAGAGTCTCGACGAAGTAGCGCAGGCAGGAAGCGATGCCGCCGACGATCCTGTTCTGTACCTCAGACTCCAGGGAGAGCTTGGGGTATTGATAACTCTCCTCGGTGGCCACCTTCAAGCCTTCATGAATTCTATCGATGTGAATCGTGCCTTTTTCCCCAATGATCTCGATAAACGAGTCTGTCACCGTGGGCATGGAGTTCGGAAGCACCCAGCAGGACTCGAAGGTGCCGATAGCGCCGTTTTCGAAGCGCACCAATGCCTGGACCGCATCTTCGGTGTCGATATTCCTCTCGACCAGCACTTTCTTTACGCCAAGGGCGTACACGGAGGCGACATCGGTGTCGAGGAACCAGAGAACGAGGTCGATATCGTGAGTGGAAAGGTAGCTGGCCGGAGAGGTCCTTTCCGTCCAGCTCATCATTTCGGTAGCTGCCCAGAGGGTGTCATCCTTGCGGGCGTAGACCATGACCGGGGCCCCGATGTCCCCGCGGCTCACAATCTCCCGGGTGCGGGCGTAGGGGGCAGCCCAGCGATGGGTGTAGTTCACCATCACGTGACAACCCGTTTCGCTGGAGACGCGGGCGATCTCCTCGGCATCCGCCACCGTGGTGGCCAGCGGTTTCTCTACGAGCACATGCCTGCCAGACCTCAGGGCAGCGATGACAGGTTCCTTGTGCAGGAAATCAGGGGTAGCCACGTGAACGGCGTCGAGGTCTTCTGAGTCCAGAGCCCGGCGAAAGTCCTGATAAACACTCCTCGCGCCGCAGCGGGCGGCCAGGTTTTTCGCCCTGTTTTCCTCGACGTCGACGATGGTGGTTAGCTCCGCTCCTTCAATCTCGGAATAGATGCGTGCGTGTTTTTGTCCCATGATCCCTGCACCGATCACGGCCAGGCGAATGGTTTTTCTCATCAGTATTGCTCCCTGTTGGGGTTGGATCGTGGGCACGTCATGATTTCCTACTCTCGGAAGTTCAGGTCCGAGTGCATGAGAAAATTTATCTTGCCGTCGGGATAGCGCTTCATCAGAGCGTCGAGTCCCGACTGGGCGTCCGGAAAGCTCTCGTATCCTGCCAACCGCATGTCCTCCGGTCTGAGCCCGGGGGAGACGACCGCACAGCTGATGCGTTTTCTCAGGGCGGACAACATGGCACCCGGCGGAATGGGCAGCGGGTCCTCGGGCATGCGCTTCTGCCCCGAAAGCAGCTTCTCGAGCAGTTCCCGGTTGTCATCCCTACCGATGCGCAGGGGAAACTCCGTGTGCACCCCCAGCCCCTCCGGGCAGGGAGTCAGCAGCAGAAGAGTGCCGCCGTCGCGTACCAGACGCTCACCGCTGTATATCCCCTTGGTGGCCTGCCAGAAATCGATGTCGTGAAAGTAGGAGGCCGCCACCACGATGTCGGTTCGCTCTTCGATCTCCACGGAATACACCCGGTGGGCAAGCTTTACTCCCTCCCGCTGTGCATCGATGTAGTGACCGGCTACCACCCGGTACACCCGGTTTTCGGGAGTCAGAATGCAGTTGACGATGAACTCAAGCCCGACGATGTCGACCCACCGCTCCATGCGGCTGCGGACGATGCATTCATCCAGGCCGGTCATATTCTTTTCTGTAAGCCCGTGCGTGAAATGAAACTGGGTGACGGTTTCCTTGCCGGCCACGCCCGGATAGATGATCTTCCCCCCTCCGGACCAGCCGACGGCGGCGTGAGGTACGATGCTGCCGATGCCGATGCGCAGTCGAGCCCGCACCACTTCTTCGTCGATGAAGATGCGCACTCCATCCTCCGAGTTTCCTATGTGCACCAGGTGTGCCGGGTCGTAGAAGCGGGAGTTGATTACCCGGTACTCTTCGGCAACTCGTCGGCCTAGCTTGGCGGCGATCTCCCGGTCGCTCATCGGGCGGTGGCTGCCAAGAGCCATGATGATGGAAATATCCCGCTTCTCGACACCTGCTGCGGCCAGTTCATCGAGCACCACGGGAACGATCGCATGGGCAGGAGTGGGTCTGGTCAGATCGTCGACCAGGAGGGCCACCTTGCAACCCGGTTCGGCGATCTCCCGAAGCGCAGGCGTGCCGATCGGCCCGGCCAAAGCGCTGAGAATCTCGGCGGACAGGTCTTCTGCGGGGGGGATCGAATTCATCTCGTAGATCCGGCCCAGGCGTTCTCTGGGAATGCTGCAGCGGCGCAGGGGATCCTCTGCGTAGGGAAAGCGTATCGTCATCGTACGGTCAAGCATCACTCCCGGCCTCACTCCTTGACCGAGCCGGCGATCAGTCCGCGAACGATCAGGCGCTGAAACCCGAAGATGAAGATGATCGCCGGGACGCAGGTGACTATAGAGGCGGCTGCGAGCAGGTTCCACTGAACAAAGGCATCAGCGATGAAGCCCACCACGCCCACCGGCAGGGTCTTCGAGGCCTCCGTAAATGTCACCACCGAGGCCAGCAGAAAGTCGTTCCAGGATGTGAGGAATACGATGATCGCCGTGGCCGCCAGACCGGGAGCGGCGATCGGCAGCACGATCCGTCGGAGCACCGTGATCTTGTCGCACCCGTCCACGTAGGCTGCTTCATCCAGGGAACGGGGCATGTCGTCGAAGAACCCACGCATGATCCAAACGGCGTAAGGCAGGTTCATATAGGTGTACATGGCTATCAGAATCCAGTAGGTATCCACGATGCCCAGCTTTTCCCCTATGATGTACCAAGGGGTGATGAAGGCGATCGGCGGGAAGATCCGGGTGGCCAGCACCATCACAAACAGGACCTTGTCACCCTTGAAGTGGAATCGGGAGAAAGTATATCCCGCCAGGGAACCGAGAAACAGGCAGATAAAGGTCGTGGTCAGGGAGGTAACCGAGCTGTTGAGGATGTAGCGCCCGAAGGGTCTTGCCTTAAAGACCTCTATGTAATTGGCCCATTGAACTGTCTCGGGAATCCAGGCCGGCGGCCACTTGGCGGTATCGGCGAAGGTTTTCAGCGAGGTGGAGAGCATCCACAGAAAGGGCAGGATGGCATAGGCGCTGTAGGCCAGAATGATCAGGTAGGGAAAGATTAAAGATGCCTTGTGCCAGTTTAGTCTAGTACTCAATGCTCTTTCTCACTAGTTGACGAGTGTAGTACAGGGTGATGAGCACCACGATGATCAACAGAATCACCGACAGGGCGGATCCGTATCCCAGCTCCCAGTACCGAACTGTGTTGTTGTAGATGTAGGTGGTCAGCACTTGGGTGGTGTCTGCCGGGCCGCCGTCGGTGATGACAAAGATGATGCTGTAGGTACGCAGTATGAGCATGGTGACGATCATCAGGGTAACCAGCATGGTGGAGCGCATCAGCGGAACGGTGATCTTGGTCAGCTGCTGGAGCCAGTTAGCCCCGTCCACTTTCGCCGATTCGTAGTAAACCTGGGAGATGCTCTGGAGACCGGCCAGAAGCAGGATGGCCATGAAGGGGATACGCGTCCAGGAGTCGGCCACGATGACCGACAACCGGGCCCAGGGTGTAATGCCCAGAAACAGGATGTTCTTGCTCAAGATTCCCAGTCGGTTGACCAACAGATCATTGATGATGCCGTTGGTGTCGGTAAGCATCCAGCGCCAGATCAGCCCGGCGATGGCCGGCGGGATGACCCAGGGCAGGAGTATCAGGCTGCGAAGCATCCCCTGCAAATGGCGGAGCTTGTTCAAAGCCAGGGCGCATGCGAAAGCTATGGCAAAGGACATTGCCACAGAACCCCCCGTGTAGATCAGTGTCTGATACGTGAACTGCCAGAAATCCGAATCGGAGAGAGCCCTGGCGAAGTTGCCCAGGCCGATGAAGCGCATCTCGCCGGATATGGCGACCTCGAAGAGGCTCAGTAAGAACACGTAGATCGTGGGGATGAGCACCACAGAAAACAGTACCAGAAAAGTCGATCCCAGCACGATCACGATGAAGTAATCGTCGATGAAGCGGGCTATTTTCCCCAACATTCTGATGCCTCGTGTGTTCCCTCAGAAAAGGGGCACAGGCATGGACAGCCATGCCCGCGCCTTCTACGCTTAGAACTGCAGGATATCGACCTTGGTCTGGACCTCGTCTAGAGCTTCTTTAGGGGTGACGCTGCCCGCCAGGGCTTTTTCCACTGCTACGTTCAGCAGATCCACAATCTTTTGGGAATTGGGAAAGACGTAGATCTTGGCCCTGTCCACAGCGCTCTTAATGGTCTGGTAGAAAGGTACACTTTCCTCATTGATTTCTGGGTCTTTCCAGACCTCTCGGTTGTAGATCACGTTTCGCTCGACCAGAAGCTCGAGCTTGCGTTCCTGATAGCTGCGCAGGAAGTCCAAGAAAAGATAGGCCGCCGCCTTGTTCTTGGAATAGGGGCTGACGCTGTAGAAGCTCGTATCCTGGTAGACCGTCTGCTCGACGCCCGCCTTGGCGGGATACAGCGTCATGGCGAAGTTCTCCCACATGTCCGTGTTAATGATGAACTGGTATGTCCAGGAAGTGGACACGAAGCTGGCGATGCGTCCTGCGGCCAGCAGCTCACCCATCTGCTGGAGCGAATAGGTATTCACCCCCTCCGGAACTACTTTGTACTTGTTCCTCAGGTCCACCATGACCTGGAGTGCTTCTACGGCCTGTGGACTGTTAACCACGACCTTGCCGCCTTGGAGCAGTTCGCCTCCGGCTCCGCTCAGAAAGGAGCAGAAGATACCATAGGTATCGTAGGAGGGACCCGCGGGGAAGGCAAAGCCGTACATCCCGTCCTTGGTGAGCCGTTTGGCAATCGCCAACAGCTCGTCCCAGGTCTTGGGAGGCTTCAAGCCCTCTTTCTCGAAGATGTCTTTCCTATAGCCGTACACGAAAGCGCCGCCGATGTAGGGGAATCCCCAGATCTTTCCATCGATGGTCATGGCGTCCAGCATGTCCTCGGAATAGAGCGTCCGGATCTGATCGTTATAGAGCAAATCACAGGGCTCCAACCAGCCGGCGGCCTGGTAGTCGTAGTAGGCCTCCGTGGACAGCGTGGTGAACACCAGGTCCAGCTTGTCGGAACGAGCCCGCATCATGGCGGACTGCTTGGTGTGCAGCAGCTCTTCGGAGATCTCTATCCCGTTCAGTTTGATCCCTGTCAGATTCGTGAAAATCTCCATACCCTGGGCCATGGCCGGATCGTATTGAAGAGGTCCGGAGTTGATAAAGGTCAGCTCCTTGGTGTTCCCGATCGCCTCTTTCCAGCCCTCCGGAAGCCTATATTCCGGAGATGCCACCCTCTCGTACATCGAAACAGGTTTGTTCCAATCGATCAGGGCCAGCCCGCCCATTTCCTCTGCAGCGGGTGCCCTCTGGCCGCCGGCAAACGCCAAAGGGGCCGATAGCACCGCAACCACTACCAGCATGAATAGTCTTCTCATCTCTTCCTCCTCGATTTTTTTGAGCACTATGTGCTCTGATTTCCATATAAATAACTTAATGTGATATTAACAACTATTTTTTGATTGTCAAGACCGTATCGGTATGCTCGACGAAAAAACTTGCAGGTGCCGAAGAATCGGGAGGGCTTTCACATTGACTATTAATAACTATATATGTTACAAATTAAGCAACTATTTAGAGATCGCCATGCTTTCGGACATTGCCTCGATTCACTCGGGAACCCGCTATCGGGTCAAGGACTGGGAGAAGGCGCGCATCTATCAAGAGATCTGCGTCAAACCCGACTCATCACGCAAATCTATCTCGGAAAAGTACGAGATGCGTCCCACCACGGTCTCGTTTGCGGTGCAGGAGCTTATCCACGATCGATTGGTAAGGGAAGGGCGTATCAGGACTACCGGCAGACCGGGACGACCGGAGCTGACATTGCTGCCCAACCTCAACCGCTGTCTCGTGATCTCCATCTACGTGCAGTCCCGGCAGCTGCGGGGCGTCTTAGTCAACATGGGTGATCAGGTTCTAGCTGAGCAGACCCGGCTGATCGAAGAGCAGACTGAAAACGCGGCCTTTCTCGACACCTGTCTCTCGATCGTGGAGCATCTATCCACCGGAATTCCCGCCGGATCCGAGCTGCTCGGGGTGGGAGTCTCGTTGGTGGGAACCGTTAATCCGCGTACCAAGCTGTTGTCTTTCGCAGCCCGCTGGCCGCGGATTCGCGCGCTCGATTTCCACGAGCTGGAACAACGGGCCAAGCTGCCGGTCGCCCTAAACAGGATCCACGAGTCGGAGCTGCAGTATATTATCGAGAAAAACAAGGCCTACAAGAGTTACAACATCGTTCTCTTCCACTGGGGTTTCGGGATCGGAATCTCCTATTCATATATGGGCCAAATACTGATATCCAGCACCGGAGAGTTCGGGGAGATCGGACACACGATCATAGATCCCGGTTCGCAGAAGCGCTGCCAGTGCGGCCGCTTCGGGTGTCTGGAAACCGAGGCCGCCCTCTGGGCTCTACTGCCGGAAATCAGGGAGAGCAATCCCGATCTCAAAGAGCACGAGGAGGAGTACTTCGAGCTGCTGCAACAGCCCGAAGTCGCCGAACTCCCGGCCTTATCCCGGGCACTGCGCTTCGTTACACTCGGGGTCGTCAACGTTCATCGACTGCTCTCTCCAGACCGAATCCTCTTCGTGGGACCGTTCACGGAAAACGCCGAGATCTTCCGACGGCTGAAGGAGGGCTTTGAGGATTCTTTGTTCGAATCCGAGCGAGGACATGTCCGGCTGGAGATTGTACGGGGCGGCTTTTCCGGATGCAGCTTCGGAAGCTCCTACTCCTTCTTCCGAGCCCGCTTGAAAGAACTGCTGGTGACTCGCTACCACTAGCTCACCGCGGCCTGCAGGCTCTGCAAAGGAAAAAAGTGCACAGGGTCGAAACGGCCGTTTTTCATCTCATCAACCTGGGCCTGATGCGGGTGATGATTGCATCGACCAGCACCGCGAAAATAATAAATCCGCCCCTGATGATGTTCATGTAAAAAGGCGGC
>CAZSBH010000064.1:0-24100 GCA_964604845.1 uncultured Spirochaetaceae bacterium | reverse complement strand
GCCTCCGTCAGCGCCCAGGAAACCGTAGACGTGGTATATCTTACGGACGGCCAGGTTATAACGGGAAAGATCATCGAAACCGAAAAGTACCCCGAGCAACGAATCAAGATCCAAACCGAGGATGGAACCGTCTATATCGTGAAGATGGCGGACGTGGAGAAGATCGTCGAGCAGACGGCGGAAGGCTCGGCGGTGACCGTAGCGGTGGACACGGGGGATGATTTTTCGATGTCCCGCAGCTATATAAACATCAATCTTCTCGGCTTCCTGCAGTGGGGACCCATCGTGGAGTACGGTTTCAGCATCGCCGAAGACCTGTACCTCGCCCCGCACCTTCGCCTCGACGGCCTAGGCGCCCTGAATTGGATCCTCTTTCCCGACGATACCTGGATCTACACCCCGGCCCTCGGACTAACGGTGCTATCCTTCATGGATATCAGCCCCTACAACCCGAACCGCCTGTACTACGGCGGCGGTTTTGAGATAGAGGGAGCCGGGGAGATCCCCTTCGAGCAGATCATCCTCAATATCTACGGCAATCTGGGCTACCGCTGGCGCACGGTGGGTCAGAAGAGGTTCATGAACGTGGGCGCTCATCTCGGGGCATCCTACGATTTCTGGTGGGAAGAACTGATGATCTTCGCCATGGCCGAGTTGTCCTTCGGCTGGAGGCTGGGAGACTAGGGATAGCCGGATACGGAGCTGATCGATTCCGGGGGCGAATTCGGCTTTCAGAGCCGGTTGTTCATGAAGTAGTAGGGCCGCTTCTCCCACCCCTCGATCTCTTCGTACCAGGGATCGAAATGTTTGGCGACTGCCCGGCGAAGCGCCGGCATGGACCGGTTCGCCTCGTCGAAGCGCCGCCGGTAATCTGCGGGAATCGACTCACGGAGCTTGCGGATCACCTCTTCTCTGTCGATTCGTGTGAATTTCCCCTGATCGAGCAGTACCTCCCCGTCCACCAGCACGGTTCGGATATGGTTCTTGTTGCTCCGGTACAGGAGCAGGTCCAGGGGATCGTGCCCGTCGTACGCGTAGGGTTCGCTGATCGCCTCCAGATCGAGCAGGACCATATCCGCTTGTTTGCCCCGGTGCAACGTACCGACCCAATCATCGAAACCCAGCACCACAGCTCCGTTTCGTGTTCCCATGCGGAAGATATCCCGGGAGCTCAAACAGGGTGTATCGAGGCGGTGAGAAGACAGGCGATGAAGCTTAGCCGCTACCCGCAGCTCGGCCAGGTAGTCTTTGTCGTCGGCCACCTCCTTCTCATCCATGCCGATGGCGACCACCACTCCCCGCTGCATGAGTTCGAAGACGGGACTGATCCCGTTTCGCACCCGCAGATTGCACCCGGGGTGATGGGTGACCGAGGCACCGAAGCGGGAGAGTAGATCGATGTCCTCGTCCGAGATCCAGACGCAGTGTCCGCAGGTTACCTCCTCCGCCAGGAATCCGAGATCGGCGAGATAGGCGATCAAGGATTTGCCGTAGCGCTTCAAACCGTACAGCTTCTGCAGCTGAGTTTGCTGCACGTGGGTGTGAACTCGTATGTGCAGCTCGTCGGCGTCATTTCGTATCTGCTGCAGGGCTTCCTCCCGGACCCACTGGGGAGATACAGGCCCGTGCATGATCTGGATGTGTGAACCGGTAAAGTCGGAGTGAAGCCTCCGGACCGACCGGAAGTACTCCTTCTCGCCGAAGAGGGCGGAGCGCTTGAGGATTCCTTGGCACAGGCCTCGGAGCTCCGGAGGTAGGGTTTCCATAAACTCCTTGTCATCCCCGTAGGTGAAAACGTTTTCCGTACTCAGGCCGGGTGCAAAGGCCACCCGCACTCCGCACCGCTGGTAGGCTTCGAGGACCGCGATAAACTCCCGCTCAAACTCCCCCGGATCTACCAGGGCGTGGTTGTGCATGGTTGTTGTCACGCCGCCGGCGAGCAGCTGCACACAGGCCCAGCAGGTGTCGAGGAACGGATCGACAGGGGGAAAGCTGCGCCATTTCCAGGTCTCCAATGTATCGTCAACCTGGCCGCGCTGAAAGTCGGTCAGTCCTTTCCCGTGGCTGTGGGCATTCACCAGGCCGGGAATGATCAGGGTTTCCGCAGAGCCGAGGGTTCGATCGGCCCTGTACTTCTCCGTAATCTCGCCGTAGGTGCCGTAATCGACGATTCGATCCTGCTCGATATAGAGGGCGCCGGAGGGGATTACCGTGTTTTCGTCGATTACCAGGTACTTCCCATATACGAGTTTTGTCGGCATGGTTTGCTCTGGAACGATTCTACGGACGCAGAGCGATTAGCTCGATCTCCACGAGAGCCTCCGGATCGGGCAGACGGGACACTTCCACACAGCTTCGGGCCGGGGGATCTCTGTCGAAAAACGTTGCATAGGCAGCGTTCATCTCGGCATACAGACCCATGTCGGTGATGAAGATCGTTGCCTTCAGAGCGTGATCGAAGCTGCTGCCCGCCTTTTTCAGGTGGCCGGCGATGTTCTGCATCGTTTGGCGGGTCTGGCTGCCTACATCGCCCTTGGCGATCTCTCCGCTGCTCGGGTCTCTGCCAACGCTTCCTGAAATAAATACCAGGGGTCCGCAGCCGACAGCCGGGCTGTAGGGCAGATTGGGCTTGGGCGGTTTGACCAGGATCTCCCGTTTGTACGTATCGCTGTTTTCCATATTGATCCTCCTCGTTTTAGATCATTTCACGGCAAATCATGAGAAAAAGCAAGGCATAGAATACAGATCCGGCTACACCAGATCCGTAAGGTAGGCCGGGTGACGACCGATGACCCCCAAAAACTCATCGAAATCCCGAAAGGCTTCGGCCAGGTTTTGCCCCGCTCCCAGCTCGGTGAGGGTGACCAGAGGATCGCCGCCCCTCCGGGCGTAGGAGCTGCGGATGGCAGGAAAGTAGGGTCGCAGGGCATCGTTGCAGCCCATCCACGGCCCGAACCACCGATCGATCGCCTCGATACCCCCCTCCATCAAGTGCAGAAGAAGACATGTACTCAGGGCACTCTCGGTTTCTTCTGTGCAGGCGTAGATCCCGTCCAGGGCAACCCCTGTTCCGAGGGCCCAGTTTCTCCGCAGCGGTTTCCTGCCCTGGAAGCAGCCCAATAAGTACAGCTTGGTGTTGTGGGGAAGCCGGAGATCTTGGGGCTGCAATCCCCGTTTCGATGAGAGTTCGAACCCCGCCGTGTTCTCCCGGCCGTGCCCGGAGATGAGCACTCGAACAAGAACCCGCCGTCTGTCCAAATTTATTACCCCGCCTCTCCAGTCGATGAAGCAGGAAGCGGGATGTTCGGACAGATTTCGGAGTATTTGCCGGATGCCTCTGAACTGTTTCTCTTCGCTGTCGGCGCAGGTGATGAAGAGGTTACGGGTGCCGTAGGGTACGGTCACGGACCACCATGCCGGAGTGGGGTGCCCGCTCCCTTGAAAAGAGCGCCGATAATGTGGTCCCGGGTGCTTTCCCGCATCGGAGCGAAACGAACGTGGAGCACATTGCCGTTCTTAGAGGTTCTGAGGACCTCTGCAACCAGGGTGAATCGTTCCCCGGCGGCGAGGAAGGTCAACTCCAGGTCGTCTCCGGAAGAGAACCGCTTTTGCGGATTTTTTAAGCTGGCCCCGTTTCCACCCAGATCGTAGAAGGTTGACACCGCGTGCTGATCCTCTGAAGCAGGGCGGCGCACCGCCACAGGTTGGGAGATCCTTTTTCGGTAGTATTTTCGTCTCTGGATGCGTTTGATCTCCTCCCCGTGCTCAAGCAGCAAGGTGCGGTTCTGGACGGATTGAACGCTGCTGTCAAAGCTGAACAAGCCCGAGCGGTTTTGGAAATAGACCCGAACGGTCTCCCGTTCTCGGAAGGCGGGAGAGCCCGCTACCAGTTCCACGACCAGTGAGCGGGGTTCTTGTTTCCCGACCCTTCCCTGGGCTCTCAGGTTGCCCTTGATGCCGACGATCAGAAGACCCTGGCCATCCGGTAGTTCTCCGCTGGAGGCGGGGACCTGTTCGGGACCCTGCAGTCGAAAACCGAGCCGGTTGCGCAGCTCGGCTATGGAGGAGGCCGAAACGGATTCCTTTTTCCTCAACTTGGCGGCGCAGAAATTGAAGGTGGGTTGGCTGATCAGGATCAGGTATTTCTTCTCAGGATCCTTGAGGAAGCGGGCCATTTTCTTGATTAGATTTTCCTCAGAAGGTATAAGCGACCGTTTTTCTACGAGTTCCCTGTAGCGTCTGTCTGTTATGGTGCGCTGCTGTCGCCGGATTCTGCGGCGTTGAATGCGGTAGGCGATGATAAGCAGGGCGATGAAGGCCAACACCGAGACGATTACCAGGATGATCTCTAGGGGACTGCGTTCGAATCCTCTTGATACGGTCTCAAAAAAGGCGGATAATTTCTCCTGGTCCAATATGATCATGGTTGGCAGCAGTATACACCAATATCGGCAACCCTGCCATCGAGGAGTATGAGCTTTGATCAGTCGAGGGGATTTTGTCTTTACGATTGGATACGAAGGCAACACGTCCGTAGTGGACGGTGCCATGAAAAAGCGGTACGGGTCTCTATCCACGGTCGAGCTGGCGGAGAAGCAGCTGTATAAACAGGCCGTTTGCTCCGCTGTCTATGAAGAGGCTACCCACGAGGCCGGCAATCCAGGCGAGGAAGCTTTGCAGCGGATCCTGGAGATCTACAACCGGGATACCGAGAGAAGGATCGGCAGTGTAGAGGAGCTTAAGCGCACCTTCGGAGTGTACGGAGTTCCGGAGGGCATTGGGAAAGTCATGGTCATCTAGTGCACTCGCCTTGACGCTTGCCTGTGTTTTGTGTTACTTTTCACAGAAATCTCATACTGTAAAGGACAAAAATAATGGCAAATTTCCTTTTCTCGCTACCCACGCTGCAAGCAGCAGGCGGAAGCAATCAGATGGTCACCATGGTCGTCACCTTTGGTCTGATTATCGTGATCTTCTACTTCCTGATTATTCGACCCCAGAGAAAGAAGCAGAAGGAAACTCAGAACATGCTCTCTACTCTCCGCAAAGGCGATAAGGTCGCCACGGCTGGGGGCATACGGGGCGTTGTGACGGCAGTCAAGGAGAGTACCGTTACCGTGAAAGTCGACGATAACACCAAGATCGAGTTCAATAAAAGCGCTGTCAGCAGCGTACTCGAGCGCAAAGAGAGCCGGGAGAGCGCAGAAGAGACCCAGGAATAGCGGACATCTGTACCGCATACACGTATCCTTGGCATCTATAACCAACCCGTTTCGGAGATAACCATGTCTAAACGTTTCAGATTGCTGCTGGTAATCATTCTCATGGGAGTTGCCTTCTCCTTTCTCTACCCGACCATCAAGTGGTACTTCCTCGTTCCCCAGGCCAAGCGGGATCTATCCTCCGGTTCGAGAAACCAGATCAAACTTTATGCGGAGCGCAAGGCCGCAGACACTCTGCGGGAGCTGCAGAGCATGGATCCGGAGGACCCGGTTCCTGAAGAATACCTGTTTTTGAGCGACAAAGCGAAGGAGAACTACAGAGCCGAGGGCCGTACCGTACCCAGAGTATGGACGGTAGAGGAGTTGTTCCGGGGATATCTGAGCAGGGAAGAACTGCTGCTCACCCTCGAGGATTCCTTTCGCGAGGAGATCTTGGGACTCAAAGAGCTGAAAGACAGGACGATCCAACTCGGCCTTGATCTGCGAGGGGGTATGAGGGTCCTGATCCGGGCGAATATGGAGGAGCTGGAAAAAACAAGCGGTCAAGCCCTGAGCGCGGCGGAACGGGAAGATGCGATGCGCCGTGCCCTGGAGATTTTGAACAACAGGATCGACCAGTTCGGGGTAACGGAACCCCAGATCCGGCGACAGGGTGATGATCTGATTCTTGTCGAACTGCCCGGGGATGCGGACCGGGAACGGATGAACAAGTTCATCCAGGGTAAGGGTATCCTGAACTTCCACATAGTCGACGAGGAAGCCCTGGCCTTGTTCCGTGATTTTCAACAGAAAAATCCCGGCGCCTTTATCGGTCCCGAGGGTGAAATCCTTCAACCCGACATCCTTCCCGCCGGTACGGTTCTGCGCGGCGTGTATACCAAGGATGCCTACGGCATCGATCAGCTGCGGGGTTTTACCGTTATTTCCGAGGAGATCGGACTCTCCGGCAATTACATCCGGGACGCGCGGGTGAGCGCCGATCCGATCACCGGCAGGCCGGTGGTGAACTTCTTTCTCACCTCCGAAGGCGGGGACCTCTTCTACAAGTTGACCAGCGACAACGTCAATCGAACCATGGCGGTCGTACTGGGGGACAAGGTGAAAGCCCAGGCGCGGATCGCCGAGCCGATCAGGGATGCGGTGCGGGTCACCGGTTTCCAAAAAGACGAAGCGGACGACCTGGCATTGGTGCTCCGCACCGGAGCGCTGCCGGTACCGTTGGAAGTGATCAATCAACAGGCCATCGGTGCCTCTCTTGGGGAGGACGCGATCCGAATCGGGCTGCAGGCGATCACCTATGGTTTCGCCCTGGTCATCTTGTTCATGTTGATCTTCTACAAAGGCGCCGGCTTGATTGCCGATCTGGCCTTGATCCTGAACCTCTACTTTATGGTCTCAATTCTCTCGGTGTTTGGATTTACCCTGACCTTGCCCAGTATCGCCGGTGTCGTCCTTACCGTGGGTATGGCCGTGGATGCCAACGTCATTGTGTTCGAACGCATCAAGGAGGAGTACAGGACAGGGAAATCGGCCAAGGCGGCGGTGAAAGCCGGCTTCCAGAAAGCCTTCTGGGCCATCGCCGACTCGAACATCACCACCTTCATCGCAGCTCTGGCTCTCTCCCAGCTGGGTAAAGGTCCGGTGCAGGGATTCGCCGTAACCTTATCGGTCGGCATCGTCTCGTCGATGTTTACCGCTCTGTTCGTGTCTCGCTTGATTTTCGATTTTTCCACGGATGCCCTTCGGGTGTCCCGACTGAGCATCATGTGGCGGAGGGTGGCCGGATGAAACGAGTTGTCAACTTTCTCAAACTGCGCTTCCTCATGCTCGCCCTTTCCCTGCTGCTGATCGCCGCAGGGATCGCCGGCTACTTCGTCTGGGGCGGGTTCAATTTCGGTATTGATTTTACAGCCGGTCTGGTGCAACAGGTACGGTTCGATCCCGCCGCCGGGCAGGTGGGGATAGCGGATCTGCGCAGCGCTCTGAGCGAGATCGAGGGTTTGCATCTTCAGGTTGTGGGCCGTTCGTCGGATCAGGAGTTCGCGATCAAGGTCATTGCGCCGCAGGAAGATCCGGGGTTTCAAAATCGAATGGAGGCCAGGCTTGCTGAACTGCTTGGCAACGCCTTTGGGCCGGAGAACATCGAAGTCCAGGCCAGCGATTTTGTCGGACCTCGATATTCCAAAGAGCTCGCCGGGCAAACCGTATCGATCGTCTTGGTGGCCATGCTGCTGATCCTGATCTACACTACCTTTCGTTTTCGGATCCGCTACGCTACAGCGGCGGTTCTCTGTCTGGTCCACGATACTTTGATCATGTTGGGTGTCATCGCCGTATTTCAACTGGAGATGACGACCACGACCATTGCCGCCATCATGACCATCATCGGCTACTCTCTGAACGATACCATCGTCATCTTCGACCGGGTTCGGGAGAACCAGACCCTGATGCGGGATGCAGATCTGGCGGTAATCCTGAACACCAGCATTACCCAGTCCATGGTCCGTACCTTGCTTACCTCCCTGACAACGCTGTTGGCTGTGGTAACGATCTTCATCTTCGGTACCGGGGATATCAAGAACTTCGCTCTGAGTTTGATCGTCGGCATCGTTGTCGGTACCTATTCGACGATCTTCATCGCCTCTCCGATCGTTCTGGGATGGTCCCGGCTGGTGGATAGGCGGCACAAGAAGCGGGATGTCCAACTGTACGGACGTCAGGCTTTGGCCCCGGCTTCTCAACTTCAGCGTGAGCAAGGCTCTGCGCAGGAAATTGCCCAACAGGAATCCGGTCCGGAAGCCGTGCGGGAGCCGGCACGGGATGTCGAACCGAAGGCCCCCGTCCATGTGACCCGGGTTCAGCTCAGCAAGAAAAAGAAAAAGAAGAAAAAACGCTAACAACTCGAGGACCTGACTATGAATACACGAGGGATCCAAGACGCGGCCACGGCGGTTCGCGTGCTGACGATGGATGCGGTGCAGAAGGCAAACTCCGGTCATCCCGGGTTACCGATGGGGTGTGCCGAGCTGGGAGTCCTCCTCTATGGAGAGATTCTCAAGCACAATCCCAAAGATCCACAGTGGATCAACAGGGATCGTTTCGTGCTTTCCGCGGGTCACGGCAGCATGCTCCTGTATTCGCTTCTTCATCTCTCCGGCTACAGCCTGAGCTTGGAAGACATCAAGAATTTTCGCCAGTCCGGATCCAAAACTCCCGGACACCCGGAGTACGGTCAGACGGTGGGTGTAGAGACCACCACCGGTCCTCTCGGGCAGGGCGTAGCCAATGCGGTTGGCATGGCTATCGCCGAGAGGATGCTGGCTGCTGCTTTCAACACGGATAAGAAGATCATCGATCACTATACCTACGTTCTCGCCGGGGACGGGGATTTGATGGAAGGAGTCAGCGCCGAAGCGTCCTCCCTGGCCGGTCACCTCCGACTCGGAAAGCTCATCGTTTTCTACGATTCCAATCGCATCACCATCGAAGGATCTACAGATCTGGCCTTCTCCGAGGACGTTCGGAAACGCTACGAAGCCTACGGTTGGCAGACGCTGGAGGGGGACGCCTACGATATCGAAGGGATCCTGAAACGTGTCGATACAGCGAAGCGGGAGGCCGGCAAGCCTACCCTGATTCTGCTGCACTCAACGATCGCCAAAGGCTCACCGAACAAAGCCGGATCCCACGATACCCACGGTTCTCCTTTAGGAGAAGAAGAAATTCGAGCAACCAAGAAAGCTCTCGGTGTGCCCGAGGACGAAGCATTCTATGTCTCCGAACAGGCCGGCGGTTATTTTCAATCCAAACAGGACGGCTGGACCCAAAGCCACAAAGCCTGGCAGGAGTTGTTTGCCGCCTGGTCCAAGGAGAATCCTGGAAAAAGGAAGGCCTGGGATAACCGGTTCGATTCGTTGGATCTGAGTCAAGCAGTCTTCCCCGAGTTCAAAGAGGGCGATAAGATGGCCACCCGCAAGGCAAGCGGTGTCGTGCTCAACTCGATTGCCGCCGGTATTCCCCGTCTGGTCGGAGGATCCGCCGACCTCGCGCCGTCGAACAACACCCTGATTGAGGGCTCCGGCAGTTTCCAGGCGGATTCGCCCGAGGGTCGAAATATGCATTTCGGAATACGGGAGCATGGCATGGGTTCGATTGTCAACGGTATGGCTCTGCACGGTGGACTGCGTCCCTACTGCGCGACTTTTCTCGTGTTTTCCGACTATATGCGCCCCTCGATACGTCTGGCAGCACTCATGGGCCTCCCTGTAATCTACGTCTTTACCCACGATTCGGTGTTCCTTGGCGAAGACGGCCCGACCCATGAACCGGTCGAGCATCTGGCGGCACTTCGGATTATCCCCAACCTGCTCGTACTGCGTCCGGCGGATGCCCAGGAGACCGCTCAGGCCTGGCGCATGGCTTTAGAGCGAGCCGACGGACCCACGGCTCTGGCGCTGACCCGACAGAATCTCACCGTGTTCGCCAAAGACGATAAAAAGTGGCAGGTGCACTGCGCTTACGGCGCCTATATCGCCTCCGATTCCAGCGGCATCCCCGATGTGGTCCTGGTGGCTACGGGTTCGGAGGTCAACCTGGCCCTGGAAGCAAAGGCGCTCCTTGATAAGGCGGGAGAGAAGATCCGGGTGGTATCCATGCCCAGCCGTGAGCTTTTCGTGAACTCACCGGCGGAATATCGGAACAAGCTGATACCGGAGTCCGCCGCACGGGTTGTGTTGGAAGCGGGAGTTTCTATGGGATGGGCAGAGGTAGGAGGAGCCGATGCCTTGATGGTCGCTATCGATCGTTTCGGCGAATCCGCCCCCGCGGCCGAGATCGCAGAGCACCTGGGGTTTACAGCCGAGGCTGTCGCCGATCGTATCAAGCCGCTGCTGGCCTAGACCCCGGAACAGGTGGGTCTCGAACCCACGACTAGACGGAAACCCCGCTGAGACTGGAAGGCTCCATCGCCGTCCCGTATTCTCTGCTCCATTGTTAATTATCTGCAGAATTTCGGGGTTATATAACCCGGTTGTCCATTCTATTCACAATTCGACTCCCAAAGTTGTTTGATGGACTGAGGTCACTGATAACGAACCTCCGTAGGTTCCTGCGTGTGTTGGGCAGCATGTATTCTTTTTCTGGTGGCGGCCTTCTGTATTGGGCGAATCAGCGTTTCTCTGTTACACTTTCTTCCAGAACTCTTCGTGAGAAACCGCTCTTCCAGCTCTGATGCTCTCTCGAGATTTGTTAAGCAAAGCTTGAAAGCGCGGTGACCGCGATAAAAGGAGCTGCTCCAGATCGTCGTCGTCAACTGGAGCGAGTATCACGGCTACAGCTCTTCCGTTGCGAGTGATTACTATAGGTCCGGATTCCTTAGCCTCCTTCAGATACGTGCTGAGTTTGGCTTTCACCTCGGCTAAAGATGCAACTCTCATGGAATGAACTCCTCTCCGGCGACTAACAGGCGATTCTTTTCTTTGACGCCGATCGCCAGTATCCAGACCGTTCTATTTTTCGCAGCAACCTCGTAGAACACGCGGAATCGGTTGCCCGGACCGAAGCGCAATTCCCATGTTGAGCCGAACGGTCCTGGTAGTTCTTCAAGTGGCTTCCTGTTCCGAGTCTGCCTTTCCGGCGTGATGGTCAGCTGCTCCTCGATGGTCTTCTTTATGAGACGGTGGTATCTGCGCTCGATGTTTGCGATGTGGTCGTAAATTTCTCGGGCATAGACAACGGCGTACCTGAGTCGGTGCCTCATTGACCATAATTATAGTCATAATGACCCACATGTCAAGCACAACATCAGTTTTCCATCCTTCGATTCCGCATATTCCTTTACCAGTTTTGCTCGATGAGCATGAACTCAACATCATGGGATCCTTCCCGCAGCAGGAGCAGCACCCGCGCTTTGCCTTCCAACCTGGATTGTGAAATGTTCGACCTCCCCACACCCGCACGATGGTATCAGACTGAAATAGTCCGTGTTCAGCTACCCTGCACCCTGCGTCTATTTCGGCGGGACGTTGGAGTTGAAGCAGTCGCGGTAGATCTTCCAGGAACCGTCGGGCGGGCGTTTCGTATGCGTTTCCTGCAGCGTTGCACGAAGCGTTTCACCATTCTTTTTGATTTTTTTACGTTTTTTTTGTGGTTGAAATTCCGGGATCCGCCGGTGAGAGAATACCCGGCGCGAGATTTTCCATTGGAATCGCCGGTACAAAGTGGGGTAGACTCTGTGGCATGTCGATGCGATCTCCACTAGTGCTGTGTCTGTTTGTATTTCTGCTTTCAATGCCTCTATCCTCGCTGCCCGATCAAAGTTTCTTCGACATCGATGAGCCTGTGTACTACGGTTTCGATGCCCTTGAAGCAAGGTTGGAAGCGGTGAAGAAGGATCGCCCGATCCTTGCTCTTCACCTTTCAGGCGGTTCCGCCAGGGCCTTTTGCCATATCGGCGTGCTCAGACGTCTCGAGGAGCAGGGGATATATCCGGATGTTATCGTGGCCAACTCGATGGGTTCCATAATCGGGCTGCTCTACGCAGCCGGGGTTCCCCTGGATTTAATGGAAGCCATCTTCCGTCATCTCGAGTACTCGGAGCTCTTCACCCTCAAGATCCCGTTGGGGGGGGGATTACTGGATGTGCGGGGGCTATTGTCCCTCACCCAGGCGTTGGTAGGGAATGTGGATATCGCCGAGCTCCCAACACCCGTGATCGTTGTCTGTGAGGATCTGCGCAGCATGAGAAAGGTTATTTTCTCCGAAGGAGACCTTCTTTCGATTCTACAGGCGGCCATCGCCCTGCCGGTCTGGTTCGATCCCGTGGAGCTCGGCGAAATGGTGCTTCTCGACGGCGGAATCACCAACCTGGTTCCTTTGGAACCGTTTGTAGATCTTGCCGATGCAACCGTCGTCTCTACGGCTTTCTACAACAGGGAGCTCTCCTCCCTCGATCCCCTGACCGTGTTGAATATGGGGATCAATGTCGGAAAGAGCCGCAGCGCCGTTGAAGATATCGAGGAGTACACCCCGTTTCTGATCAGAAACGATGTGGAGTCCTACACCTACATGGGCTGGAGCGAGCTGGAATTGATCATCCGCAGCGGCTACGACTCCTGCGATCGCCGTATCGAGGAGCTCGTGGAATACCTCCGTGACCGCGGGATCGATGTTTCGGCAGATCCCCCGAAGACAGCACAATACCAAGAGATGTATGAAGCGCGCTGGGGCGAAATCAAACGCAGGATGGAAGCGGGACAGCTCTTGGCTCTGCCGCGAGGTTTCGGCGCCCTGCAGCTCCAGGCCATCTTATTCAAGCGCCACCGGGGAAGCAACCAATTGCTCCAGAAGAACTACCTGGCCCTGAGCTATCTCTTCGAGAACCGTTACAGCGGGGTGCAGTTCGGCGCCTTCTCGGATCTTTCAGGGAGCTGGGGTGCGTTGCTGGACCTGGACACGGCACTTTGGGGAAGATTCTTCCTCGGTTTGAATAATATGGTCGTTTCCACCTTGGAGGGGAGGGAGTTCACGGATTCCTTCACCTACCACCACCTTGACTGCTCCTTGCCCCTGCTTCTCGGTGAACGCATCGTGGCCGGGCCCTTCCTCAGCACCGAGTTCCTGCTGACCATTCCCGGAATGGAAGAAGAGGGTTTTCTGTCGGCCGGGTTTGATTTCCGCCTTTCCGGCCGGAGCGGCCGGGATTTCATCCAGGAGCAACTGTACTACTTTTTCCGCCTGCCTGAGATTCACGGGATTTCCAACGAATTGATGTTCCGCAAACGCCTGCTGGGGCCGGTGCAGCTTTTCTCCAGAGCTCTTTTCAAAAACTCCTGGCATCCTGACGCCGGGGCGGGAATCTCGCTCAAGTACAATGATTTCTTTCGAGGGCTCGAGCGCCGTGAGATCCTGGACTCCTTCGCCGTGTTCAACAACGAGCTGCTCCTCTCCCCCGAGTCCCTCACCTTCGCCCTGTGGGAGACCATATTGTTGACGGGATTCGAATTGTCCGCCTTCTGTGATCTTTTTCTGCCCGAAGCCGTGGCTCTGTCCCGGAAGATCCAACCAAGTCTCGGCCTGAGCCTTTCCGGACAGGCCGCCCTAATGGGACTGATTCCGCTGACCGGTGTTCTCTCGGCTGGCTACGATTTCGAGGTACAGAGACCCTTCTTGATCTTCAATCTGGGATCGGTGTATTGACCCGTCGCCCTTGCCCCGAATCTTAAATCAGGCGATTGTGATGGATTTGTCCAGATAGATGTCCTGGATCATGTTGAGCAGCTCTACCCCATCCTTCATCGGCTTCTGGAAGGCCTTGCGTCCCGAGATGAGTCCGGTTCCGCCGGCACGCTTGTTTATCACCGCAGTCCGTGCGGCCTGGGCCAGATCATTCTCCCCGGAAGCTCCGCCGGAGTTGATCAGCCCGGCTCGTCCCATGTAGCAGTTCACCACCTGATAGCGGGTCAGATCGATCGGGTGGTCGCTGGTCAGCTCGGAATACACCTTCTTGTCGGTTCTGCCGAAGTTGAGGGCCGTGTAGCCGCCGTTGCACTCCGGCTGTTTCTGCTTGATGATGTCCGCCTGAATCGTGACCCCGAGGTGGTTCGCCTGGCCGCTGAGATCCGCCGACAGGTGGTAGTCCGCCTCCTTGGTCTTGAAGGCGGGGTTTCTCAAGTAGGCCCAGAGGACCGTGAACATACCCAGACTGTGGGCGTACTCAAAAGCCTCGCTGATCTCCTGGATCTGCCGCGTGGCTTCGTCGGAGCCGTAGTAGATCGTGGCGCCCACGGCCACCGCTCCCATCTCGAAGGCCTGATCTACGCTGGCGAACAGAACCTGGTCGTACTTGCTCGGGTAGGTGAGGAGCTCGTTGTGGTTGATCTTCAAGATGAACGGGATCCTGTGGGCCCATTTCCTGGCGATCGAACCCAGCACTCCGAGGGTGGACGCCACCGCGTTGCAGCCGCCCTCAACGGCCAGTTTGACGATGTTTTCCGGATCGAAGTAGATCGGATTGGGCGCGAAGGAAGCCCCGGCGGAATGTTCGACACCCTGGTCCACCGGTAGGATCGATAGGTATCCCGTTGCCGCCAGACGGCCGTGATCGAATACGGTCCGCATGTTTCGCAGCACCTGAATAGGCCTGTCGCTGATCACGAGTACCCGGTCGATAAAATCGGGTCCCGGTAGATGCAGTCGATCTTTGGGCACGGTCTTGCATGTGTGCGCGAGCAGGTCCTTGCTTTCATTTCCTAACAATTTTATCAAATCCGCCATCAGTACCTCCTGGTTTACTTTTTTTTGTCTTTATGCCTCTTCGGCGGTCGAGCCGGCTCCGTTGCCGGCCAGATTAAAGAAGAAATGTAGCAACGCCTCGCTCCCCCGTTGCCACGTCGGTAGATGAAGTTTCTCGTTTGGAGAGTGGGCATTGTCGTCCGGCAGGGAAAAGCCGGTCTGAACCGAGTCTACACCCAACAGTTCCTGTAGATAGGCGCCAACGGGAACCGTTCCCCCCTCGCGGCGGAACAGGGGACGTTTCCCCCAAACCGTTTCGTAGGCTGAGGTTAGAGCGGCGATACCCCGAGAATCCCGCGGGCTTAGCACGGGCGGTGCACCGGCCAGCTGATCCAGCTCCCATCTCACCGTGTCGGGCAGGCGATCGCAAAGGAATTTCTCCAGTTGTTTCTTGACATCTTCGACCCTTTGGTCGGAAACCAGGCGGCTGGAGATCTTGGCCATGGCGCGGGCCGGCAGTACTGTTTTCGATCCCTCCCCGGTGAAGCCGGAGAGCAGACCGTTCACCTCCAAGGTCGGTCGGGCACCGGTCCTTTCCGCCGGGGTGTAGCCCTCCTCCCCCCAGAGTTTCCTGACCCCGGCGTTCTTAAGATAAAACGCCTCGTTCACCGGCAGTCGGGCCAAATCCTCCCGCTCCGCCGGATCGAGATCTCGAACCCGATCGTAAAAACCGGGTAGGGTCACCCGACCTTTTCCGTCGTGCAGCTCCGCGAGAAGCTCGCACAGCACCTGAGCGGGATTGTGCACCACTCCCCCGAAAGTTCCTGAGTGCAGGTCCTGAGACGGTCCATAGACGCGGAGCTCGAAGTAGGCAAGCCCTCTCAGGGCATAGGTAATCGTTGGCAGCTCGGGCCCGAGCATGCCGGTATCCGGATTGAGGCACAGATCGCAGGCCAGAATATCTCTGTGGTTCTTAATGAACCGGTACAGGTTGGGGGAACCAACCTCCTCCTCCCCTTCGAAGAGGAACTTGAACCGGACCGGGAGATCGCCTCCGGCCCCTATCGCCTCCAGTGTGTTCAGGGCTGCCATGATCTGGCCTTTCATATCCGATGCGCCCCGGGCGAACAGGTTCTCCCCTCGGATTTCCGGGTCAAAAGGATCGCTTTGCCACTCTCCAAGCGGGTCGGTGGGTTGGACATCGTAGTGCCCGTAGATCAGTAAAGTGGGAATACCGGGATTCCCGACCCTCGAGGCCCCATAGACCACGGGCGCACCGGATGTCGGAAAGATCTTCACCTCTTCCATGCCCAGAGATTGCAGATGACCGGCCAGCCACTCCGCAGCCCGTTGGACATCCCCCACATGCGCTGCTTCCGTCGATATGGAGGGGATTCTGATGAACTCACCCAGTTTGTCGATCAGCTCGTCCCGGTTGTCTTTTAAATACTCGAGGGCCTTTTCTCTAGTCGTTCCCATAATTCGTTCCAGATCATCCTTACTTTTGATCGCACCGTGCCGCAGCCGGCTTGTAGCATATCGCTAATCACAAACTGCACTGTCCTCCTGTCGCCGTAAGATCACGATCTTCGATTATGATTTCCAAGGAGGATCATGATGTGCTCAGTAAAAAGTACTCGGAAAAGGCGGTGTTTGCAACCTGATTTTCCTTGTTCCATTCTCTATGTTGACTGTCTTTTCTTTTATACTTATTTTCACTATATAGCAATTTACTTTTCAACTGTCGTCATAAAGTAGAAATATAAGGCCACAAAGGAGACGGTCATGGCAGAATTAAATAGTGGCGCCTCAGCCCCGGCTTTTTCACTGCTCGATCAGGATGGGAAGACGGTGCAACTCTCCGATTTCGCGGGAAAGAAGTTGCTCCTCTACTTCTACCCCAAGGCGGACACGCCCGGTTGTACTACCCAGGCCTGCAGTATTCGAGACGCCATGCCTGATTTGAAGAAACTAGGCATCGACGCCGTGGGGATCAGTCCGGACCAACCGGCAAAATTAAAGAAATTCATCGACAAATATGGATTGAATTTCCCCCTGCTCTCCGACCCGGAACACAAGACAGCCGATGCCTACGGGACGTGGGGCGAAAAGTCGATGTATGGGAAGACCTATGAAGGTATTATTCGCTCGTCCTTTCTGTTGAACGAGCAGAGCAAGGTGGTCCGAGCGTGGTACAAGGTCAGTCCAAAGGATACGGTGCCCTTTGCCAAGGAAGCCCTCAGCGCCTAGTCTCTTGACAAGTGCGACTATTATTCCTATTGTTGGATCACACTTCAGTAAAAGATGATGGTAGAGAAATATTCAACCGTGCTGCAGAGAAATACAACATCTTAATTCTCTCCACGCCTGAGTGATCAGGTAAGTGGGGACGGCCTTTGTACGTTGGACATAACAAATATATGCCCGGGGTATGAAGGCTTTTTTCTTATTTGGAGGTTCACTATGGCAGAAGCCGCAACTATAGACCAGCGAGAAGAAAAACTATTGAAGATCCGCCATTCCACAGCCCATGTCATGGCCGAGGCGGTGCTCGAAATGTTTCCCGGCGCCAAGATCGCCATCGGGCCGGCGATCGAGGATGGATTTTACTACGATTTCGATCTTCCGGAGTCGCTGAAGGCCGAAGACCTCGAGAGAATCGAGAAGCGGATGCGGGAGATCATTGGAGGGAAGTATACCTTCTCCCGCAAGGCCGTGTCGCGGGAAGAAGCGGTGGAGATGTTTTCGGGTCAGCCGTACAAGCTCGAACTGATCCGGGAACTTCCCGAGGAGGAAGAGATCTCGGTGTACACCCAGGATACCTTCACCGATCTCTGCCGGGGTCCTCATGTAGAGAATACCGGGGAGCTCGACGCCGATGCCTTCAAGCTGCTTTCGATTGCCGGTGCCTATTGGCGGGGTCACGAACGAAATCCCATGCTTACCCGGATCTACGGCACCGCTTGGGAAGACCGGAAGCAACTGGCAGTGTACCTGAAGCGGCGGGAGGAGATCGAGAAGAGGGACCATCGGCGTTTGGGGAAGGATCTGGACCTGTATTCGACTCATGAGGAGGCCGGGGCGGGTCTGATCTACTGGCACCCCAAGGGCGCCCTGATCCGCCATCTGGTCGAAGATTATTGGAAGAGGGAGCATTTCAAGCACGGCTATGGCCTCATCAATACACCCCATATCGGAAAGGCCTGGCTGTGGAAGACTTCGGGGCATCTGGGTTTCTACAAGGATAACATGTACGCGCCCCTCACCATCGATGATGTGGATTACTATCTCAAGCCGATGAACTGCCCCTTCCACATCATGATCTATAAATCCTCCCTTCGCTCCTATCGGGAGCTGCCCCTGCGCTGGGCCGAGCTGGGCACCGTGTATCGCTACGAACGCTCGGGGGTGCTGCATGGCCTGCTGCGGGTGCGGGGCTTTACCCAGGACGACGCCCACATCTTCTGCACGCCGGAACAGATCGAGGAGGAGATCCACCGTACGTTGCGCTTTTCCCTGGACATCTGGAAGGCCTTCGGGTTCGAGGATATCAAGGCATACCTGGCAACCCAGCCTCCGGAGAAGAGTGTGGGCGAGAGCAAGCGCTGGGAGCAGGCAACGGACAGCCTTAAAAAGGCTATCGACAGAGAGGCCCTCGATTATGAGCTCGATGAGGGCGGCGGAGCGTTCTACGGACCGAAGATCGACCTGAAGGTCAAGGATTCCCTGGGACGGGAGTGGCAGATGACCACGATCCAGTTCGACTTCAACATGCCCGAACGCTTCGAAATGACCTATGCCGCAGCGGACGGCAGCCTGCAACAGCCCTACATGGTGCACCGGGCTCTGCTCGGTTCCCTGGAGCGCTTTTTCGGCGTCCTGATCGAACACTACGGTGGAGCCTTCCCCGTCTGGTTGGCACCTGAGCAGGCTGTGGTGATTCCGGTAGCCCCGGCGTTCAATCAGTATGCCGAGGAGGTTGCCCAGGTTCTCCGGGGGAAGGACATTCGGGTATCGACTGATCTCAGCGACCAGCGGATGAACGCCAAGATCCGCAATGCCCAGAACCAGAAGATCCCCTTCATGGTTATTTTGGGGGAGAAAGAGCAATCCAGCGGAAACGTTTCCCTACGCACCCGCAGCGGAGAACAAATACCGGAGCTTTCTATTGAAAAGTTCCTGGCCATGTTTCATGATGACTAGGGCATGATCAAACAGATTCTGAAGCGGGACGGCCGGATCGTTCCCTTCAACCGGGAGAAGATCACTTTCGCTGTTCTTCAGGCCGCCATATCCGTGGGCGGTAGAGACCGAGTCAAAGCCGAGAAGGTTGCCGACGAAGCGGTCCACATGCTCGAACGGCGTCAAAGGGATCACAGTATTCCCACCGTCGAGGAGGTCCAGGATCTCGTCGAGAAGGCGCTGATCGAACGGGGCCACGCCAAGACCGCAAAGGCGTATATCGTCTACAGGTACGAGCATGCCTTGAAGAGGGCCGGCCGCAAGAGCCTCACCTATTCGGCGGACAACATCCCGTACGAGAAACTTTGGGAAGCGCTCTCCTGGGCGGTTGATCACGGATGCGTGCATCTCCAACAGATTTCCGACAGTATTCGGGAGGATCGTTATCAAGAATTGATCCGCGACTGCGAGGAGTTCTACAACCAGGAATTGAACCGAGCCGTAGGCAAGCTGAACGAACGCCTCGACAGCGTGAAAATGATAATCATCGCCGGTCCTTCTTCTTCCGGAAAAACCACAACCACCATCAAGGTCGAGAAGCAGCTCAAACCCCTGGGGTACACCTTCGTGCCGATAAACGTCGACAATTTTTTTCTCGATCTGGAGGAGCATCCCAAAGATATACGGGGGGATTATGATTTCGAAACTCCCCAGGCCTTGGATATTCCGCTGATCAACAAGACCTTTCGGGAATTACTTCTAGGAAAGCGGGTTGAAATTCCGTTCTACAATTTTAAAACGGGGAAGCGGGAGGGTTCTTCGGGGCAGCTGCAGCTCGGGGAAGGAGAAATCCTGCTGGTTGATTCCCTGCACGGGTTGTTTCCTGAAATGACCGAAGGGATCCCGGAGGAGCAGAAGTTCCGTCTCTATATCGAGACTCTCTCCCAGATCAAAGACAGCAACCATCAATTTATCCGCTGGGCGGATATACGACTGCTGCGGCGTATGGTGCGGGACATGCAGTTCCGAAACTACAGTCCGGCCCAGACAATTCGTCACTGGCACTTCGTTCGCCGATCGGAGCTGCGCTATATCGTCCCCCGTCTGCCCGAGGCCGAGGTGATTGTCAACAGCTTTCTAGCCTATGAGATTCCCATCATGAAGCAGCGCGTAGGGGAACTTTTCCCGAAGTTTGTTCGCGATTTCAAGGCCGATCCGGACGGTGCGGATGCCCACGATAGGGCGGTGCGAATCCACCAGATCTTCGAGGAAGTCCCGGCTTGGACGGACGAGCAGATTGTGCCGAAAGATTCCCTGCTGCGGGAGTTCATCGGGGGGAGCGAATACACGTACTGAAAGTGCGATCCTCGCGGTCCGATGTATCCCGACACCTCCAGAGTGAGTAAGTAGTGGACCAAGTGAACGAGAAACTGCGACGACTAAAAGAGATCGACCGGGAACACCGGCTCCTGGGCCATGCCGCGGCGGTGCTGCACTGGGATCAGGAAACCTACATGCCCGACGGAGCCGTTCAGGAACGGGCCGATCAGCTGTCCCTTCTGAGTGGATTGATGCATGATCGTATCACCCAGCCGGAGATCGGAGAAATCCTTTCGACCCTCGGAGTTTCCTTCGAGCCGGATCCGCTGCCGGAGGTACCCGAGACCTTCGGAGGGGTAGACCGGGCATTCTTGCGCGAGCTGGCTCGTCTGTATCGTCGCAGTACAAAAATTCCACGTCGCCTGGTCACGGAGCTGGCCAAACAAACAGCGTTGGGTCAGCACGTTTGGGTCGAGGCTCGCAAAGCCGCCGATTTCTCCAGGTTTGCCGGGCAGCTCTCGGTCATTCTCGGTCTGGTTCGGGAGGTCAGCGCCTGTCTGGGCTTCGCGGAGCATCCCTACGATCCCTTACTCGACGAATACGAGCCCCGGATGAAGACCGCCGAGGTAGAGGAGGTGTTCACGAGTCTGAGTGCGGGCTTAAGGAAACTGCTCGACCGGATCCAAGGGTCGGGAAAATCGGTGGATACGAACTTTCTACATCGGGAATATGAAATCGAAAAGCAGAAACTTTTCAGCCTTCAGGTCTTGAAGGCCATAGGATACGATTTTAACAGGGGACGACTCGATGAATCGGCTCATCCCTTCACAACGACCCTGGGAAGCTCCGATGTACGAATCACGACCCGCTACAACACCAACTTCTTCCCCGCCGGCATCTTCGGTACGATCCACGAGTGCGGCCACGGACTTTACGATTTGGGTTTCGCTGAAGACCTTCAGGGATCGCTGTTGGCTGAAGGTACGTCCCTCGGCGTGCATGAGTCCCAGTCCCGTATGTGGGAGAACCTGGTCGGGCGCAGCCTGCCTTTCTGGAATCATTTTTTCCCGGAATTGAAGAAGCTCTTTCCGGGAGCCCTCGAAGAGGTGGATCTGCGGCGTTTTTATGAAGGGGTAAACCGGGTTACGCCGTCTTTCATTCGGGTGGAGGCGGATGAGGTTACCTACAACCTGCACATCCTTCTGCGTTTTGAGCTGGAGAAGCAGCTGATCACAGCTGATCTTGCCGTGGAAGATCTGCCGGATGCGTGGAACGCTATGATGAAGGAGTTGCTGGGTCTGACTCCTCCCGATGATGCCCAGGGTGTGCTGCAGGATATTCACTGGTCCGGGGGTATGATCGGTTATTTCCCCACCTACGCCCTCGGAAATCTCTACGCCGCTCAGTTTTTTCAAGCGCTTAGGCGGGAAGTGTCGGATTGGAAGCAGCAGCTCGAGCAGGGGCATTTTGAGGCCATCCTGGATTGGTTGAGGCGGAACGTACACAAACACGGAAGGATCCATTCTGCACAAGAGCTCTGTTCGCGGATAACCGGCGAAACCTTGAATCCCCACCATCTGCTCGACCACTTCGAGGAGAAGTTCGGCGACATCTATGGGTTCTAGTTTTTTTCTTCTGCAAAGCCCCTATCCCTGGTTGTGTATATCCGGATTGTTCTGCGGAGCAGCCCTGAATCGGGCGCTGCGGCCGGCCGGCTATCCCCGGTGGCGGGCTTCGGATCCCGAGCGGGCCGGAACGGCGAAGTGGATGTTCTTCACCCTCTATCTTTCTCTGGCCGTGGTAACTGCTTTGGGGGCTGTGTTTGTACCCGGACCGAAAAAAATCCTAGACATTCGCCTGCTATATCTGTTTATCGGGAGCACCGTTTTCTTCTTTCTCGTCTTTCGCTTCAAGAAAACCCTGGGTCTGCTCTCGGTGATACTGGCGGTTGCGCTGGTCGTGACCATGCTTTTGTTTCTCCGGAGTCTGAACGCTTTTACCGGGGAAACGGAAATCGGGAGAGTCCGGGTGCTGGACGTCCAGGATGGGCGGATGAAGCTGGAGATCCGCCCGGAGGAGGGGGAAGGCACAATCACCTGGATGCAGGGCAGCTACTTCGCTCCTGTCGTGAAGGTTGTGATCTTCGACGATTTCGTCGTCTTTCTAGGAGCCAAAACCTGGTACCGATTCGAGGGGATCACGTCGTTTGAAATGGAGAAAACCCAATCCGGAACGGTCTTGCGCCAGCAGGATAGCGACTACTACTTCCCCTCGCCACCGGGAATGACCGCTAAGCTGTGGAATCTCTACGAGCGCTACGATGCCGGGATCCCCGGTGTTCGAACCGTGCAGGTGGAGATCGACCTGAAACGGGCTCGGAAGCTTTCCGTATATTCTCTACGCATACAAAACGACGGAGGATTGCAGATCCTCGAGATCTACTGATCGACACGCTCCGTTTGTTCCCCGAAGGCTCTCTTGAAGGATTTTCCCAGGAGGAATGCCTTTTCCAACAGGGAGATCCCCACGATAGCAGCCGCAACGATCTCGAGGATCCAGACCACGGTGGGGTGTCCTATCCCTTTGGTCTGTAGGTACTCCAGCAGCTCGATTCCATAGATGGTGAAAACGGCGAATATGGAAGCTTTGCCGAGGAAGGAAAGCTTTAAGTAGGAATATCCGCGGAGAAAATACAGAGTGATGATTCCGACCCCCTGGACGAGCAGTCGGCCGAGTACGATAACGAACAACCAGACCGGAATAAAATCTATGATCACATACACAATCGAGATCGCTGAGATCAAGAGATAGTCCCCGACGGCATCGAGGATACGCCCTATTCTGGTGGTTTGATGAAACGCACGGGCTAGTATGCCGTCGAAAAGATCGGTTAAAAAGATGAAACTGAGAAAAGGGACCAGGACGACCATCGCGTTTATACTCTCGATGGAGAGGAAGAGAAAGACCAGGGTGGGAACGGCGGTGAAGCGAATGAAGGACAGGTAGAGGGGCAGATTGACACGCCTCAAGATTTTTCCTGTTGTCTCGAGCCTGAACTCTTTATGTACAACCATCGATCCCAGGATGATCAGGCTGTGGTACCCGCCGCCGAGGAGGACAAACAGAATAAGCCTCCCCATTGGAAGATCAAAGAGAACCGTAACCAAGAAGGCGTACAGACAGTGCAGGATAAATAGTGACAGCACTGTGAAGAAAACGAGTTTGAACACCTGCTTTTTCGTATCTTCCGCAGGCTTCGGTGTGCGCCCTTCCCCCTTGAGGAGCGGCTTCACGTACCAGTACATCGAGACAAGGGAAATAGACACCATCAGCGAAAGTAGGGGTATGGACACGGCTCGCAGAATGGAAAAACTCAAGATCTGCAAACGATAACCGACCGCAAGGAAGGTGATGATCGAGGCACCGACATTTTGGAGCACCGTTTTTATCTTTCCAGGTACTTTCGCCGCCGGATCCAGTTTCCTCACAATGTACAGAGGTCGAACCACGGTATACATCGATACCTCCCGCAGGAGGAATAGAATCAGGAGGATGAGGGGCATCAGGGAAACCGTATAGAAGGAAAGATACACGAAGAAAAAGAAGGCAAAGTCAGACAGGGGGTCGATCCATTTTCCGGCGAGGGTTACCAGATTGTTGCGTCTGGCCAGAGTTCCGTCCAGGTAATCGGTGATCATTCCCGTAGCCATAATACCCAGGCATATAGCTGTGCTGACAGCCGTACCCCGGCGGAAGAGCAGGAAAAACAGCACACCGAGGAGGATTCTCGAAAGGGACAACATGTTGGGAAGATGTTTCCGTGGCTGAACTTCTGATGATCCAATCATAACGTGCCTGAATTGTAGGTTTGTGTTTTTCCTTGGTCAAGGCTGTATTTTGGGCCTCAAGCTATTGATCTTTTCTTCAGATATTGTTAGTATTGTAGTAATCAGTGTAGCGAGGGCCGTAGCGGCGCTTTTCCCTCGCACTAGTGGTCTTTCTAGTATACAGTACAAGCTCCGATTTATTTTTGCATTAGTACTTGACATTGGTTGTTTGAGTGGAGTAAATTCGCTCTTGCGCCTCAAGCCCTTCGGGGAGTCTGGGGTGCGGATAGAAACGGATCTTTGAAAAGCGTGAAAGGC
>CAZSBH010000063.1:22672-24201 GCA_964604845.1 uncultured Spirochaetaceae bacterium | reverse complement strand
GGGTCATCCTGCGGAAGTGGGGAGCCTGAGAGATGATGGTCATGGCTTCCTTGGTAGTCAACCAGTCCATCCAAAGCCTGGCGTTCTGCAGGTTCGGTCCTCCCTTGATGATCCCCGAGGCATCGAAACGCAGGCCCGTTCCTTCGCTGGGATAGACGGCTTCCACCGGATTGCCCTTGGCTTTCTCGGTGAACACATTACCCTCGCCGGTAACCCCGATGGCAAACTCGCCCCGGCCAACAAAGGTGTAGGCCAGGGTTGAGCTGGGGACGAAGGTTGTGACTTTTCTGACGGCGTTGACGTGGTCCCAGCCGTACAGACCGACCATCTGGAACAGCTGGGCGTAGGCGGACCCGGACAGGGCCGGATTGGCCATGACGACCTCGCCCCGCCACTTGCTGTCTCCTAGATCCTTCCAGCTCTTCGGAGCCTCGCTCAAGGCGACCCGATCGGTGTTGATGATAAAGGCCTGGATGTTGAAGCTGAAGCCGAAGTACTTGTTTCCTTTCGCGTCCTTCACGTCGTTCGGGAAGGCATTCGCCTCCGGAACCCTGTAACTCTCCAGCAGGTCGTAGACGACGTCCAGATTCTCTTTGGCCATGGCCATGATGATGTCACCCTGGGGTCTTCTGGCCTCGGCCTGGACGCGGGTGATGATCTCCCCGGAGCCCAGGCGGATCAGCTCAACGTCGACATCACGGTGCTTGACCTTGAATCCTCGGACCAGATCGTCCCCCATCTCCGGGGACCCGGCGTTGTAGATCACCAGCTTTCCATCCGCCGAAACCAGCACTGCACTCAGCAGGAGACACAGGCCGACCAGCATTGCGATCAATCTTTTGTTCATACGCACCTCCTTGAGAAATATGGTTGCAGCTAACAGTATAGCCGAAAGATCAGCTCCCCGCAAATGCCCAAATGGAAATTCAATTCGCGGATCTCTTCAGTGCGGCAAGATCTTTTTTTAGTTGGTCCGCGTCTGTAAACACGAAGGAGCGGATTCCGAGGTTTCCGGCCGCCTCCACGTTGGCTGAGAAGTCGTCTATGAATACAGTCTGTTCGGGGGGACAACCCTCCTGATCCAGAATGTAGGTATAGAAACTCGGGTCGGGTTTGGCCAGCCCTATCAGATGCGATGCATAGACTGCATCGAAGATTTTGTAGTCCCCCTTTTGGAGATGTATGTTGTAGTGCGGGGTGATCGTATTGGTTCCCGCCACAACCCGGGCCCCGTTCTTCAAAGTATCAATCGTCGCAACCACATCAAGGTCGAGCTCCGGATGGAAGAAACGGTCCAGCAGGTCATATTCGATCGGGCGCCCGCTTTTCAAAGAAAACCGCCGGGTGAACTCCTCGACAGAAATTGCCCCCGTGGTCAGCGCCTCAAAATCGTCCCGGACGTACTCGATCAGCTTCGCGCCGTCGAACTCGAGATATGCCGAGATTTCCGGAGCCACGTTCGTGTTGCGGCACACGACTCCGCCCATATCGAAGATGTATAACTGAAACATCCAACCTCCTTGGCTGTG
>CAZSBH010000063.1:0-22572 GCA_964604845.1 uncultured Spirochaetaceae bacterium | reverse complement strand
AGCTCCTGGAAATAGCTCAATCCCGCCTGGATATTGCGCATCTCCACGCTGTTTGTGGCGATCAGAACCCAGAGGAAAGAGTTCCACTGCGTGACGAAGGTGATCACGATCAATACGGTGAGTCCCTGGATGGCCAGAGGGAAGATGATCTTGGCGTAGACCCCCATTCGCTGCAGCCGTCGATGCGGGCGGATTCTATGAGCTCGGAGGGGAGGCTGGCCATGAACTGCTTGACCACGAACACCGCCCAAGGTGTACCCAGGAAAGGCAGGATCAAAGCCCAGTAGGTATCCACCATTTTCAGCTTCTGAACCAGGATGTAGAGGGGGACCAGGGTCACCTGCATGGGGATCATCATCGAGCCGATGTATATCCAGAGGATGACCCTGTTGCCGGGAAGATCGTAACCACGGGTGCAGAAAGTATGGTGAAATTGATCGAGCCCATTGTCCTGGTGACCTCTTCCGATGCCCACGATCCAGGCTCGGTTGCTTATGGCTGTTGGTCCGCACGCTGTTCAATCCAGGCTCTTCATCCTCTCGAGCACTTGATCGATCGTTCCCTGAAACGGCCCAGGTTTTTCCATCTTGATGCTGGTCAGGGCTGCTGCGTATCGGATAGATTCCTCTATACCGTGGTTCAGGCGCCGGGTCATATAGGAGATGAAGCAGGTGTCTCCCCTTCCGGTTCTGCCCGAGAGATTTGCCGGATTAAAGGGGATTGTGTACATCTCTCGTCCATCGTAGAGGATCGCTTCACTTGAATGGGTGATCAACACTTCACCGGCGCCCCAGCTGTGAAGGATCTCCGCCGCCTGCCGTCGGTCTTCGACCCCCGTGATCACCTTGGACTCTAAAGAGTCCGCTTTCAAGAAGGCGATGTAGGGCAGACATTTCCGTTTCTCCGGCCAGTCTATCCAGGAAAAGCCGCCCCCGGCGCCGGTTCGCAGCATACACTGGAGATCCAGACCGACCTGGGCCTTGCCGGCCAGCGGTTCGATGAGTTCGGAGGGAATATCCCCCTCGAACAGACCGGCCAAATTGTAAATTTTTGTATCACAATCGGGGATTTCTTCGAGCCGGAAGGCATCGGCCTGGGAGAGAAGATTGACCCTGCGCTGGTCGACATCCTCGGTCTCGAAGAAGTTTTCTATCGAGGTAGTCTGCGCGCTGGGCAAAGCGATCACTTCGATTCCCTCGTCCTTCATGCCCTGCAGAAGGCCAAAGTCTTTCTCGGCCAGCTTGGTCACTACCAGCAGGCTGGCTCCGGATCGTTTGGCTGCAAAGGAGGAAAAGTATGCCGCTCCGCCGATGAACCAGGAAACATCGCCCCTGTCGTTGAGCATGTCGTGGGTAACGTGGCCGATCGTGATGATGTCGTAATCTTTGTTCATTTGGTGCCTCCAACCTGATCATTTGCTAGCCGTTCAATTCTATCGAGATGATGAACCATATACCCCTTGGCTGGAAGCGGCAAGCCAGCGCAGTAGTACCAGAGCCCCGATAATCAGCAGCCAGGCAAGCGAGGCAACCCACAGGAACCCGTAGCCGGCGTACAGCGCGAATCCCACGATCGGGCCTATGGCGGTGCCGAGATCGACGAAGGTGGAAAACCGGCTTACATGAAGTGCCCCGTCCCGGTAGGGGGCAAGATCCCCTGCCAGAGTATAGAGCAGGAGATGCACCCCGATGCCGGAGGCGAACTGCAGCAATAGACAGGTGATCATCAGCGGCCAGGGTCGGAAGAAGGCGATACCGCCTATGCAGATTGCCTGCAGAACCATCAGAATCATAAGGAGACGTTTTCTTCCGAAACGATCACCGATCATTCCGGTCAGGGGGCCAAGGGCAAGAGTGCCAAAGGAACGAAAGCCGAGCAAGAGCCCCGTCAGGCTGGTTACCCCGAGGGACAGAGGAAGGACCGGACCGACTCGATCGACCACGAGGCGTCCGGTCAGATTCGCCACCATCTGCTCGGTCATGGTTAGGGCCAGAGCACATCCCCAAAGGCCGAACGGCTGGCGACCGTGCTGTGAATCAGATTCGGGGGTCTGTGTGCTCGGATTTCGTTTTGGGGTTTTAAGCAGGAAAAGGATACCCGACAGCGTACCTACAGCAAAAACGAAGAAGGTCGACGTGATCCCAATGGTATCGGCGAGCAGGCCGCCGACAAGAACCCCGCCGCCCTGGCCGATCCTGGTGATAGCCTGATAGGCGGCGAAGATGCGCCCCCGGGTACGGTTGGTAGAAATCGCCAAGGCGGCCAGATACCCTTCGACCCGGAACAGCGACCAGCAGGCGCCCCAGGCCAGGCGTGCCGCCAGAAGACCCCAGAAGCCGATCGGCAGAGCATAGCTCGCGGTAATCAGGCTGCCGGCGATGACAGCCCAGTAAAGAGGCTGGTTGCTGTGGCTGCGGCGAACGAGACGCCCGGCCATTTCGTTGGTAGCAAGACGAACTAGGCGGTTCGCACCGAGCAGAATACCAACCTGCCAGACCCGAAGGCCGAAAGCCTCGGGGCGGGACGGCAGCAAGGCGTAGAGCAGAGCATCACCGAGCAGGGACAGAGCGACGATCACGGAGGTCAGGACAAAGCGCCGCCGTTTTTCGGATTCGTTTATTGTTTCGCTTCCCGGCATGATTGTGCTACGTTGAGGCGTTGGAAATCCCTGTATTCGCCTGCGGCCATAGTGGTGTAGATTCGAAGCATCGTCAAGAATTATTGAAAACAAAATCACTTGACATATCGCGAGGCATTTGTAGTATAAAATACACAGCATGGAGAGGAACACATCTCCGGAATTGGCGGTAGGTCAGAAATTACGGTTCGCCACGGCACAGCTGCGCAATCGTCCTGATATGCTGCTGGCCTTGATCTTTCTGGTCGTCCTCGCTTTTCTCGTAATCGCACCACTCGTCCAGATCGTCTACACCTCCCTGATCTATCAGAGCAATGATCTGCGGGTCGTCAGAGACGCCCGGGTCGGCCAGTTTACCCTTTACCATTACGCCAGGATTTTCAGCGGGCGCCTGGCCCGTTCGATCTTCTATAAGCCGTTCCTCAACAGTCTCCTCGTCGGTTTTGGCGTCACCGTGCTCGCCATGGTGGTTGGTGCGCTGCTGGCCTGGGTACTGGTACGCACCGATATCCACCTCAAGCGTTTTTTTAATTCTGTGATCGTCATCCCCTACATGATGCCTTCCTGGGTCATTGCGCTGGCCTGGCTGATCTTTTTCAAGAACGATCGAATAGCCGGGCAGCAGGGGATGCTCCAACAGCTATTTGGTCTCGGTCCACCGGACTGGTTCTCCTACGGGCTGCTGCCTATCGTTATCTGTCTGGGCTTGCACTACTATTCTTACTCGTTTCTGCTGGTCTCCGGAGCCCTGAGGACCGTGGATTCGGAGCTGGAGGAGGCGGGGGCGGTTGCCGGGCTGTCCAGATCCGCAATACTTCGCAAGATTACGCTTCCGATCGTCCTCCCCGCGATCAGTTCCTCCTTTATTCTGACCTTCACCCGCAGCATGGGCACCTTCGGTACCCCCGCCCTGCTGGGGCTGCCGGTGCGCTTCTTCACCATCCCCACCCGCATCTATGCCTCGATCAACTCTCGAAATATGGGCGATGCGTTTGTGCTGGCCCTGGTGCTGGTGGTCCTGGCCTCGGTGGCGATTTATATAAACAGCCGCATTATCGGGATCCGTAAGAGCTTTGTCACGATGCAGGGAAAAGGGTTCCACAGCCGCCCGACCCGGCTCGGGGCTCTTCGCGTCCCGATAACGATCATCGTGCTCGTGTTTCTGCTGGTGGCGGTGTTTATGCCCGTGGTGATCCTGGCCTACAGCACCTTCATGCTTCTCCCGGGGGACTACTCATTCTCCAACCTCACCCTTCACTTCTGGGTGGGGGCAAGCGACTTCAGACGCGCCAGCGGGCAGGAGGGTATCCTGCGTAACGACGGTATCGGCAGGGGAGTGTGGAACAGCGTCCGTTTAGGGGTGCTGGCTGCGGCGATCAATGGGATCGTCGGCCTTCTGATAGGTTATTCGGTTGTTCGCAGTCGGGGCCGGCCCCTGTCCAAGACACTGGAGGCTGTATCCTTTGCACCCTATGTGTTTCCGAGCATCGCCATGGGAGCCATCTATCTGGGCATGTTCGCCCGTCCGCTCGGGCCGATTCCCGCTCTCTACGGAAGCTTCGTTCTATTGGTGCTGATCGTCGTGGTGAAAAATCTGCCCTTCTCGTCGAGATCGGGAATCAGTGCGATGCTGCAGATCGACAGGTCCCTCGAGGAGAGCGCCCGCATCCACGGTCTGCCCTGGTTCAAGCGTTTTCGGAAGATCATCTTTCCCCTGGCCACCAGTGGTTTTGTCTCGGGCATGATCCTGACCTTTATCACAGCCATGCGGGAGCTCTCCCTGCTGATCCTGTTGGTCACTCCCGCTACTCGGGTCCTGACCTCGGTGATTTTCGAGTATGAGAGCCAGAATCAGACCCAGCACGCCAACGGGGTAACACTGATCTTGCTGTTCATCATCGTCGTTGCGAATCTCATCGTGAGGCGATTTTTCGGTCAACGAAGCCTGTCAGGCTTAAGAGATTCCTGATGCGTTGCATCGGGGGAAAAAATTAAAGGAGTGTCGTATGAAACCAAAATGTACGGTTTTTTCTCTGCTGCTCCTCTTCGTGTTTTCGGCCTTGTTTGCCTTTGCCGGGGGGGGACAGGAGATGGTCACGAAAGAGGCGTATCCACCGGAGATGGAAGAGTGGCTGAAGGTCTCCAAGCTGGGGCCGCACGAGGGCAGTACGCAGGATTGGGCTGAAATCGAGCGTCTCGCCAAGCAGGAAGGTCGGGTGGTGGTCTACTCCTCGTCGTCGCGGATCGCCAATGTGGCCGAAGCCTTCGAAGCCACCTATCCGGAAATCAAACTCGAAGGATACGATCTCGGCTCGGTTCAGACACTGGAAAAAACGATTCGTGAGCAGGATGCCGGCGTCTACAACGCCGATATCATCACCACCGGCGGCTCCGGGCAGGTTATCTACGAGCTGCTTGCGAAAAACAGGATCGTCAATTTCGTTCCCGACACGGTGGCAAAGGAAATCCCGAAGGAGATGAAGGATCCCCTGCTCGTCCGCATCAACGAGGCAATCGTCTTTTTCTACAACAAGGAGACCTATCCCGACGCACCGCCGATTAAGAATGTCTGGGAGCTGACAACTCAGAAGTGGCGGGGTAAAATCGTGCTCAAAAACCCGCTGGAATCCGAGTCCGTGTTTATGGGCATCTGCACCCTGGCCGAGCACGCAGATGAAATGGCAGCGGCCTACAGACGGTTTGCGGGCAAAAAGATCGAGCTCAGCCCCGGTGTTCCCGATGCCGGGTACGAATTCATCTATCGGCTGCTGAAAAACGATATGGTCCTGCTTTCCTCGGGCAGCAAGTCCGCCGAAGCTTCGGGGAAAAAGGGTCAGGCGGATCCCCCGTTCAGCATCGGTTCCTTTACCTATATGCGCTACAACGACACGAACGGTTTCGCCAACGAGGTATTCAGGGATCTGGACCCGGTCGCCGGTGTGATCTATCCGACCTACACGGGGATCGCCCGCCAGGCGCCGCATCCAAACGCGGCCAAGCTGCTCACCGCCTTCCTGCTCGGTTCCCCCGAGATCAACCCGGATTCGGTGATTGACGAGCCCTACACCGAGGGCAAGAGCGTCGAACTGCTGCAGGGACTGGCTCCCTACTACGAGATGGGTTCCCAGAGTCCTCGCAAGGACGTACCTCCCCCCGCAGGCGGAGAGATCTGGGATCAGGTGGCCGGCAAATGCTGGACCGCCAGTCCGGAGTTCATGTGGTATGAAGCGCCGAAGGTACAGGATTTTTGGGTCCAGGAGTCGTCCCAATAGGTGAGAATCGCTTGAGCAGCATCGTTCTACAGGATATCAGTAAATCGTACGGCGGGGTAACCGCCGTACGAAATTTATCCCTCCAAATAGCGGAAGGCCAATTTGTGACACTGCTGGGACCTTCGGGATGCGGGAAAACCACGACCCTGCGGGTCATCGCGGGGCTGGAGGAACCCGATTCCGGAGAGGTACGGATCGGCGAACGGTTGTTGTTCTCCCGTGCCAAGGGGGTGTTCATTCCACCCGAAAAGCGCGGCCTCGGACTGATCTTCCAGAGTTATGCCCTCTGGCCGCACATGACGGTGCGGCGCAACATCGCTCTGGGCCTCGAACAGCAGCGTTTGCCCAAGAATACCGTCGAGCAGCGGGTGCAGTCGGCGCTGAGCAAGGTTCACCTGACGGGATACGCAGAGCGCTACCCGTCGGAGCTCTCCGGCGGGCAGCAGCAGCGGGTGGCTGTAGCCAGGATGGTGGCTGCGGAACCGGAAATTTTTCTCATGGATGAACCCCTGTCGAACCTCGACGCCATGCTGCGCATCGATATGCGCACGGAGCTCAAGCGTCTGCACCACGAGCTGGAGGCAACTACGGTCTATGTCACCCACGATCAGGTCGAAGCCCTGACTTTGTCCGATCTGATTGCGGTCATGGACTCAGGAGTCATTCGACAGATCGGCACTCCCGAGGAGATCTACAAGCGGCCGGGCGACCTGTTTGTGGCACGCTTCGTGGGCAGCCCGCGGATCAATACGATCACCGGCCGCATTGTAAGCAAAGACGGTGGGACCCTGTTCGCAGCCGGGCAGCTGTCGATTCCGATTCGGCCCGATCGATCGTTCCCTCGGGAGGAGATCGTTGCGGCCGTGCGCCCGGAGGACATCGAGGTTTCTCCAAAATTTGCCGAGGGGTGGTTGGAATGTAGAGCCTACTCGATCCTCCCCGTGGGTTCAGAGACGATCATCACCGTGCAGTCTTCCGACCTGTCCCTGTCCGTGAAGGTCAACGGATTCTCGGAGATCCGGATGGATGACCCGGTGTGGGTGCGCCTGAATGAATCCGCAGTGAACTATTACGACGGAAAGAGGGAACAGCGGATTCCGTGACCTGAGATATAAGCGGAATCTCAGTGCTTCCGCTCTGCTAGTCGTTCTTTTTGATGTTGCTGAGGGCGTTCTTCAACAGCGAAATACTGTCCAGGAAGGAAGGACCGACCGGCCCTTCCGAGCTGAATCTCTCCGGGCTGAGCTCGAGGGTGAATACGCCCCGATAACCCCGGTCGAGCAGTGCGGCGGCGTACTGCTCCAGTGGCAGGCGGCCTCGATCCAGAGGCCAATGCGTGCGGCCGGTGGGACCTACACCATGGATGTGAGTGTGGATGACCCGCTCGAGGAAAGCTTCCGGGAGGTCGGGTTCCATCGATCCCTCGAGGATATTGTGATAACCGTGCCCCCAGTCCCAACAGATTCCTACCCGTTCCCTGTCGATCCGTGCGCACAGATCCGCCGTGGCCGCGTAGTTGTTCGCCGGATCCGCAACTCCCTTGGCGCGGTTCAGCTCGAGGGCAAACGTTACCGGTGCGGTTTCCCGCTCCACCAGATCGTCGAGGTATGTGAACAGAGCTTTCGTACGGTCGCGCAGCTGCTCTTCATCGCCATTAGGCTGGGTGTAACTATGCATCGTGAGCAGCAGGCCTTCCTGATATCCGGCCAGCTGCTGCAGCACATCGCCTATCCAGGGAAAAAGGTCGGCGAGGTGGGAAGCGGAAGTTGAGGACGGGGTGGCCGGATGCAGGGTGACCTCAAGTCCCGCCCTGAGGATCTTCCTGCATCCCTCCTCGATCAGCTGCGCCGGTACCGTCTCGGGGAAATGTCTGATTTCGATCGCCCGCACCCCATGGCGCCAGAACAGTTCCATCGCTGCAGCCGCGGGACCGAAGGATTCATATATCGACCTGCTGTTTGGTGTGGAGATCTCACCACAGAGGTAGTCGTGGGGAAGGGAGAGACCAATGATTGCCGTGCCTGCAATTTCTCGTTGCTTCATGGAAATAACTGTTTATCCCGCAGACATTGCCTGCCACCCCAAATATACAGCAATTCTTCGGATCTGTGGCGAGGGGCGTCCTGCTTTGAGAATCAGCCTAATTCGTCTTGATGATAATATCCGAAATTATGTTCGCTGCCTCGTCGCAGTTGTCCGCCGATCGATTTAGGTGGCGGTAGATCTCCCGCATCTTCAGCATATAACCGGCTGTGTGCTTCGGGTTTTCGAACAGATCCGCCAGAGCCTTGAGGTAGATGTGATGTATCTGGTTTTCGGTGGCTTTGGCCGCTTTGGCATGCTCCAAGGCAACGGAAGGGAATTGCTTCATGCTCTTCAGCGCATCATAGATTTCCAGTGTTCCTTTTTCTAAAACCTTGGCCATGGCGATCAGATCGTCGTCGGGCTGCACCTTGAAGATATGCAGCTCCTCTACCGTCCTCTGGGCGGCGTCAATAATCTCATCCACGGCTCGGGAAAGTGCGTAGATATCCTCCCGGTCGAACGGTGTTATCAGAGTGCGGTTGAGACGATCTATCAGGATCCTCCTGAGATCATCCGCCTCTCGTTCAAGAAAGTAGACACGCTCCGCCGCGTCACCGTTGCCCGCTTCCAAGCCGCGAACCAGGGTGGTGTAGGCATCATAGACTGTCCTGGCGTGATCGACGAGAAGTTGATAGAAATCTGTTTTATTTTCCTTGCGGAACAGAGACAGTTTCATTTCAATTGCCTCCTAGTTTAGTGAATAATTTGCCGAAAAATCAGATACAACAGCACCGAGAGCACCCCGGTCAAGGGAATTGTGAAGATCCAGCCAAGCAAGATCGACTGAATCACCTGCCAGCGGACACCGCTGCGCCGGTGCGCACTGCCGACACCGATAACGGAAGAGCTGATTATTTGAGTCGTGCTTACGGGCGCGCCAATAAGGTTGCATGAGAGCAAGACCACCGAAGCAGCCAGTTGGGCGCTGAACGAATGATAAGGGCGAACCCGAAAAATGTTGTAGCCCACGGTACGGATGATCTTTGTGCCCCCCATAGAAACTCCTAGCGACAGGCTGGCGACGCTTGCCACCATCACCCACAGGGGAATATCCATTCGCGTTGATTTACCGCTCAGAAAAAGCATCAGGGCGATGAGTCCCATGGTTTTCTGCGAATCGTTAGTCCCGTGATTCATGCCCAGGATGATCAGGCTGCCTATCTGCAGCTTCTTTAAAAACTTGATCATTTTCCGTGGGGCGTTTTCGAGGATTCTGACCAGAAGCTGGTGCGCAAGACTGCCGAAGATGATTCCGAGAAATGGCGAAAGGATAAGGGCCAAGACTACTTTGAGCAGAAAGACGATCCACGGAATGCCGGAAAGTCCGTAGAGGAAGAGAGCAGGGCCGATCAAACCGCCTACGATGGCGAAGGACGAGCTGGTCGGCAGCCGGACAAACCAACAGAAAATGTTCCAAACAAGAGCGCCTGCTACACCGCTGAGGACCAGGATTAAAGAGCTGACATCACGGGGAAGCAGGTCAACCCGGATGATGCCTCGAGCCACGGTCAGGGCTACGGGAATCCCGAAAAGAAAAGGTCCACATAACTCGGCCAGTGTAACCAACCAGAGAGCGTGCCTGAATGTCAGAGAGCGGGAGGAGACGGCCGTGGCGAAAACGTTCGCCCCGTCTTTCATGCCGTTGGTGAAAGCGAACAACAAACTTAGAACAACCGCCCCAATCAGCACGGAATCCGTCACAGGTTGGTCCCAATAAGGATTTTCTGTAACAGGTCCTGTATTGTGTTGTTTACCGTATTGATCTCCAAGAAGGACTCCAGAAGCCTGGAAGTGATGTGGGATTGCACCTGTTCCTGGCTGATCGAAGCAATTCCGTGATAATAGAGCCGAACGAAATTTTTAAGCTCGTGCTGATTGTTTTTCAACAATTCCTCGGAATACTTCCGGTTGGTCAGATACTCCTGAAAGAAACACTTTACATTATCCAAGACCCGGCCCTCCAACTCGAGGAAGTGAATAAAGGAAAAGCGGGCTTTGTAGATCCTCTTCTCCGCGTGATAGGTCTGCAGGATCGCGAAGATTTTCTTCAGATTCGAGTAGACATCGAACATGTCTTCCCAGTAGAAAGGTAGATAGTATTTTTTGTCCAAGCTTTGGAGGAAAAGGGCAAAACTGTCCTCAAACAACAAATCCAGGTCGAGTATTCCATCCGTCTGCTCGGAATCCGGAGCATCCTGCTTTGCGCTCAACAGCAGCTGGACGAGTTTCTGCAGAATGTCGATTCCAGCGATCAGATATTCGTCGAGCTTGATTCTTTGTCGGAACAACACCTTGCCCAAGTTTTTCATCCCCGGTCTCTCCTCTCACGATTAGAAACCGGCTAGCAAATTATGTACCAAAGTAAGACAGGCCGCCGTTAACCAAGGATTAAATCCTTTCATTATAAGGAATTGAGAACAAAACTCTTAGGTTGACTTGAGGGTGGGGAAAGAAACCGATGTGTGAAGGAACTGTACGGCCTTCGTACAGAAACTTTACAGGTGCTTCATGCCTGAAAGTTTACGTTGGAGGGTAACCCGGCTGATTCCCAACTGATCGGCTACCGCAGTTTTATTGTTTCCGAGCCTCGCCAACAGCTTCTGAATCAAAGGCGGTTCGAGACCTTTGTACAGGAGCCCGAGGAGCCCCTTACGATCTGCGTATTTTCTCAAAAAAGTATCGGTGAAATCAGAGAATAAATCCGCGTCTTCCGGGTTTCCGCTCAGATATCGCGGTATCTGAGAGGCCTGGATGATTCCGCTCTGGCAGTTGATCCCCAGGCTCAAGATGACATTCTCCAGCTCCCGGACGTTTCCTGGCCACGGGTAGCGCTCCAGAATGGTTCGCGCCTCTTCCGTGACTCCATGGAGGGTCTTGTTCAGTTTGCTGGCCGCCACATTGACGAAGTGCTCTACGAGCAGGGGGATGTCTGCCTTGCGCTCCCGTAGGGGAGGGACCTCTATGGAAGCGACATTGATGCGGTAGTAGAGATCTTCCCTGAATTTGCCGTTCTTGATAAGCATCAAAAGATTTCTGTTGGTAGCCGTGATGACCCTGGCCCGGAGGGCGATGTTGCGGGATCCTCCCAATCTCTGGAACTCCCGCGCCTGCAGTACCCGAAGAAGCTTCGTCTGGATGGATATGGGCAGGTCGCCGATCTCGTCCAGAAAGATCGTTCCTTCGGCGGCTGCCTCGAACTTCCCCGCCTGTTGGGTCGTAGCCCCCGTGTAAGCCTGAGCCTCATGTCCAAAAAGTTCGTTTTCAAGGAGAGCCTCCGGGAGGGCAGAGCAGTTCACGGCAATGAACGGCTCGATCTTCCGGTTGCCGTTGTAGTGCAGGGCTCTGGCGATAAGCTCCTTGCCGCTGCCGCTTTCCCCCGTGATCAGTACGGTGATGTCGTTGTTCACAAGCCTTCCGATGGCTTTGAATACGTTCTGCATGATCTCGGATCTACCTACCACCCGGTTCAAGTCGTAGGTACGCAGCTGCTCATCCTGAATCACACGCACGTAGTGACGCATCTTCCGCGACTCGAGCACTCTTTGGCTGATTATCTTGATCTTCTCGATATCGAGGGGTTTTTCAAGATAGTCGCATGCTCCCAGGGAAATAGATTGCACAATAGTCTCCAAGCTCCCGTAGGCTGTGATCATCACGATATCCGCATCGGGAACCTCTGATCGGATTGTCTTCAGCACCGAGAGGCCGTCTTCACCCGGAAGCCGGTAGTCGAGAAAAACGAGCTCTATGTCGTTTTCCCGAAGCAGCTTCTCTGCCTCCTTTCCGTTGTAAGCTCCGAGAATGGTGTGTTCACCTCGAAACAGTGCTGAAAAACTCTCAAAAACACCACGGTCGTCGTCTATGACAAGAATCGCCGCCAAAATTATCTCCTCTACAGCGTCTGTATCTTTTGCTCGAGACCTTCTGGAACAATCATCGAAAAACAAGTCTGCCTTTTACCGCTCCGGACCTCAACCGCGCCGAAATGCCGCTCCACGATCATTTTTACGATAGCCAGGCCCAGGCCGGTGCCTTCCTTCTTGGTCGTAAAGAAGGGTTCGAAAATCATATTCAGATTCTTCGGAGGGATCTCCTGCCCACTATTGCAGAAACGGAAAAGTACTCCTCCGTCTTTGCGGCGCCGGGTTGTCACTTCGAGTGTGCCGCCCTGAGGCATCGCCTGGATGGCGTTGATTACCAAATTCATCACCGCGATCCTGAATTTCTCACGGTCCAGGAACAGGGGAGGGATCGAGCTGTCCAACCTGGCAATGACTTTTATGTTCTGGTGCTCTGTGTTGTACCGAAACAGGTTCAAAATGTCTTTGACTATCTCGCCGGCATCGTGGCGACCGAAGCGCATCGGGCTGGGACGGGCAAACTCCAGCATGTCCTTGATCAGGTCATTCAGCCTTTCGCTTTCTGTGAGAATCGTTTGGATCTCGTTTTGACCGTCTCCGCCTTTGAGATATCTTTCCCGAAGAATCTGCGCCATCATCTTGATCGAGCTCAAAGGATTGCGGATCTCGTGGGCCAGGCCGGCGGCCAGTTGACCGGCTGTAGCCAGCTTGGCTGATTTAATCATGTCGTCCTGCAGTTTTTGTATACGCTGATTGTACAAATTTAGTTTTCGTACAAGGCGATTGAAGCTTACGGCAATCAACCCAAACTCGTCTTTGCTGGCCAGCTCGATACGAGTGTCGAATCTGTCGATATTCAAGCCATCCATTCCCGCCAGGATCTTCACCAGTGAGGTGTTGATATTTCTGGCCAGGAACACGTAGATTACGAAAGCAAGGAGCACCCCGATTCCGATCATCAGATACAACAGGTTTTGCGAGTAACGCAGATACCTCTTCTCTTCCCGTTGGGAAACCCCGAGACTGAGAGCTCCCCAGTAGGAGTTTTCGTTGAGGAACAGCGGCTTGAGCATGAAGTAAGAGGATTCCTGGTTGAGCTGGGCGTTCCTGAGGAATACCGTTTTGTTGGCGGTCAACCCGGACAAAACCTCCTCCGGTAGACGATCATAGCCTTGATAGGTCGACATAACCTTTCCGCCGTCCCGGTAAATTCCATTCTCCATTCCGGTCAGAAGCTTGATGTGCTCCGCGAAGTCACCCGAAAACAAAGACCCGATCATGAGAATTCCCACAACTTTGCCCCCGCTTTCAATTGGGGAAACAGCCCGTATAGCCATACCGGATTGACCCTGTTCATAACTGACCGCGCTCCTTCCGGCCAGCCCTTCCTTCACGATCGCCTGGTTGATCTTCACGTCCCCCGTAACAGCGGGTTGGTGCCCTCTCAGGATAACCTTGCCGTCCGTGTCCTCGATCTCGATGATGTCGAAGATACCGAGGCGGTGGTAATGTACAAGTTTGCTTTCCAGGACTTCGAACTCACCCTGTGCGAGCAGCGCGACGAGTTCACGGTCCGAGGAAAGTTCTTGAGCGATCTTTAGGCACTGCTCCTCGATAAACTGTACCTCCTGGAAATAAGCCGTGATGCTGTCTGCGAGGCGGATGTGGATTTCCCGATCTATCGTGCTGCGAATGATCATGTACCCGATCAAAAGCGCACTGATCGTGGTAATGAAGATGATCAACATGAAGGAGAAGAAGATCTTGAAGTTCAAACGGTATCGAAAAAAACGCAGCATTTTTGGCTCGCCGGTTCGTCCTCAAGGAAAAGTATACGCGTGAACCCGATTTCAGTGAAGCACTGAGAAATGGGCTTTACCAAAATTCCGAGCGTATCCTATCGGGATCGGGGCTGCAGCGCTGATAATCGTCCTGAGCCCTTATCTCAGCACTATCTCTGCCGTGCTCTTGACAGTGGAACACCTCCGGAATATAAAATGATTTTGTAAACGTTTGCAAAATCACGAGGCGAGTGATCGAAGCAATGGAAAAGATCAAAGAAGTCCGTAACAGCATGGAAGTGACCATAAAGGACATCGCCCGGAAGGCCAATGTGTCCTACGCCACTGTATCTCGGGCTTTGAACAACAAGAGGGGGGTTCGGGAGTCCACCCGCCACAGGGTTCTCGCGCTGGCGACGGAAATGTCTTACACACCTAATGCTATAGCCCGTGGATTGGTCCAGAAGCAGACCCATACGTTGGGCTTGATCATCCCGGATATCACCAACCCCTTTTACCCGGAAGTCGCCCGGGGAATAGAAGATGGGGCGGCCGATCAGGGCTTCAGCATCTTTCTCTGCAACACCAACTGGGAGCGGGAGAGGGAGGTCGACTACCTCAGGTTGCTGGCCGAGAAGCGGGTGGACGGAATCATCCTGGCTCCGATCGACAACGAGGTAGAGGCCGTCGAGCATCGACTCGCAGGCAAGATACCGGTGGTGTACGTGAGCAATGCACCCCGCGGAACCCAGTACAGCTTCGTGGTGATCGACAACGTCCTGGGGGGATTCCTGGCTACAGAGCATCTCATACAGGCCGGCCACAGGAGAGTCGGCTTTGTCGGTTCCACGGAAGATTCCCTCACTATCGAGGAACGGCTCAAAGGCTACAGGCGGGCTCTGAAGAAGCACGGTCTACCGATTGAAAAGAAGTACATCCAGCTGGGGGAGTTCAAACAGGAATCGGGGTACAGGATCATAAGGCGGATGATTGCCGACGGAGACTACCCCCGGGCTATTTTTGCGGAAAATGATTTGCTTGCGTTGGGAATCCTGCAGGGGGTAAAGGCCAGCGGGTTGTCGGTTCCCGATGACGTCGCCGTCGTGGGTTTCGACGACATCCCCTTCGCCAGTTTTCCCGAGGTCCAGCTCACCACGATCAATCAGCCGACCTATGAGATGGGCCGGAAAGCCGTGGAGATCCTTCTGGAACAGATCACGGGTTACAACGGATCCTCACCACCCCGGACCCGACAGATCTATCTCGAACCCAGGCTCATCGTCAGGCAAAGCAGTGTATAGTGAGATTTATAGATAGAATTTGCAAACGTTTACAGTATCAACACAGGAGGTTTCTATGAGTGAGAAGATGAAAGCTGTCCGCCTATACGCGGATTGGGACCCCAAACCGGATTTCAAGCTGGGAGCGAAAGACATCGACAAGAAGCAGACCTATCTAGGAAGCAAGGTCTGGCGCAATCCCCGAATGAAAATCGAGGATGCGCCTGTGCCCAAACCCGGGCCGGGACAGGTTTTGATCGAGGTCAAGGCCTGCGGTATCTGCGGCAGCGATGTACACATGGCTCAGGCGGATGACGACGGATACATCTGGTACCCCGGTTTAACCGGTTTCCCCTGCACCCTCGGTCATGAGATGTCGGGGGTGGTGGTCGAGGGAGGTCCTGGTGTTTTGGACAAGAAAACGAACAAACCCTTCAAGGGCGGGGAATGGGTCTGCGTCGAGGAGATGTTGTGGTGCGGCTCCTGTCAGCCCTGCGCCGACGGATGGCCGAACCACTGCGAGCGGCTCGATGAGATCGGTTTCAATATCGACGGAGCTTTCACAAGGTATGTGGTAGTCCCGGCCCGGGTAATCTGGAGTCTGGATGCGCTTCGAGACAGGTACAGCGACCAAGAAGTATTCAAGCTCGGCAGCATGGTGGAACCGACCAGCGTGGCCTACAATGCCGTTATCGAGCGCGGGGGCGGTGTCAGACCGGGAGACAATGTGGTGATCCTGGGCGGCGGTCCGGTGGGCCTGGCGGCCTGCGCCGTGTTGAAGCGTAATGGAGCGGCCAATGTCATCATGTCGGAACCGGAAGAGGGCAGGGCGGAGCTTGCCCGTAAGCTCGGCGCCGATTTCGTAATCAATCCGAAGAAGGAGAACATGGCCGACCGGGTTCTGGAGATCACCCACGGGATGGGGGCGTCGATCTATCTGGAGGCTACAGGCCTGCCGACCGTGGTATATCCGGAGATCGAGCGCTGCATATGGGAAGGGAGAACCTTGAACAGCACGGTGGTGGTCGTGGCCAGGGCGGACGCCAAGATCCCGGTCACCGGGGAGGTGCTCCAGGTGCGCCGGGCCCGCATCGTCGGCTCGCAGGGACATTCCGGGCACGGAACCTTTCCCCGAGTTATCGCCTCGATGGCGGCGGGGATGAACATGCTCCCCATGATGACCAAGACAATCGGGCTGGATGAGGTTCCTCGAAATATCGAAATGCTGCGGACGGACAGGCACGAAGCCAAGATCACCTGTTTGATGGAATAGGGCAGCCGCCTGTCGTTGTTCGTGATTTCCAGCCATCAAAGATAGGGAGGGAGGAATAATGGAAACCGAAGTGAACATCGCGGTCATTGGAGCCGGTCGAATCGGCCGGCTCCATGCGGAGCATCTGGCCAACAGGATCGGAGGGGCGCGGCTGGTTGCGATCACCGATCTACGGAAGGAAGCCGCCGAAGAGTGTGCGGCAAGCCTCGGCGTTGCTAAAACCTTTCAGGATCACCGCAGGGTTCTCGACGACCCGGAGGTGCAGGCTGTGGTGATCTGTTCGAGCACGGACACCCACGCCTCCCTCATCGCGGAAGCCGCAACGGCGGGAAAGCACATCTTCTGCGAAAAGCCCATCGCCTTGGATTTGGCTCAAATCGACAGTGCCTTGGAAACCGTAGCGGCGGCGGGGGTCAAGCTGCAGGTCGGATTCAACCGACGTTTCGATCCAAATTTCCGTCGGATCCGGGAGCTGGTTCGGGAAGGAACAATCGGCGAGACTCATTTGCTGCGGATTGCCAGCCGGGATCCTGCTCCTCCGCCGATAGAGTATATCAAAGTGTCCGGAGGGATCTTCTTGGACATGATGATTCACGATTTTGACATGGCCCGTTATCTGATAGATGATGAAGTCCGAGAGCTGTACGCCGTTGGGGGTGTGCGGATCGATCCGAAGATCGGAAAGGCCGGAGATATCGATACCGCCGTGGTGACCCTGAGGTTCGCCAACGGTTGTTTCGGCACGATCGACAACAGCCGGCAGGCTGCCTACGGCTACGATCAGAGGGTGGAGGTATTCGGGGCCAAGGGTATGGTGAGCACGGAAAACAACACTCCGACCCGCAGCCGACTGAGCACGAGCGAGGGGGTTCGGGAAGATCTTCCCCTGTACTTCTTCATGGAACGCTATGTCGAATCCTACCTGAACGAGATGAATGCCTTCATACAGTGCATTATAGAAGACATGGATCCGCCGGTGACGGGACAGGATGCCCGGGTACCCGTGGTGATGGGCAAGGCGGCCGGACTGTCGTATGAACAGAACAGACCCGTGGCTTTGTCCGAGATATCCTAATGAGTGGAGCAACGTTATGTTATGGAAGAAAGAGCAATCGATTATCGATAAAATAAAAGGATATCTGGATCAGGTCGATACGTGCAGAAAGCGATTCCGCACGTGCATAGAAAGACTGCTCCTCGAGCCCGACGATGAGGAGAATCAAGCGATTCTCGAAGAGGTGCATCGGGCGGAATCCAAAGCCGACGACCTGCGCAGGGATATCGAGCTCCAACTGTATCAACGGGCGTTGATTCCCGAATCCAGGGGGGATGTGCTGGGCTTGCTCGAGACGATGGATGCCATCCCCGGGATGTTGCAGTCCCTCTGCTATCAGTTTCTGCTGGAGAAGATCATAGTCCCCGAGCAGTTCAGGGAGCGTTACCTGCACCTGGTGGATGTCAACCTCAAGTCCTACGATTTGGTCCGCCAGGCGATGTTGGGCCTGTTCTATAAAAAGGAAGTACGGGAGTTGACCGATCTGGTGGATGCTGCAGAGAGCGAGTCCGACCGTGTCGAGAGGGCTTTGATCCGAGACATCTTCAGCAGCAAGTTGGACAAGGCGGATAAGATACTGCTCAAGGAAATCATCATCAACACGGGGGACATCTCCGACCAGGCGGAGACGGTCAAGGATAGACTGATCCTCGCCATCGTGAAGCGAAAGATCTAGCCGATGTACCGCCTGATCAGCGGGATCTTCATGGGCTGGTCCCTGGGCTCCAACGATTCCGCCAACATCTTCGGAACAGCCGTATTTTCGCAGAAGATCCGCTACAGGACGGCCGTCATTCTGTGTGCGGTCTTTGTGATCGCGGGGGCTCTGCTGGAAGGGCAGGGTGGGATGCATACCCTCAGCGGTTTGGTCGACCAGACGGCAGACAGCGCCTTTGCCGCCACCCTGGCCGCCGCCCTTACGGTTACCCTGATGAGCGTTCTGAAGCTTCCGGTGTCCACCTCCCAGGCCATGGTCGGGGCGATCATCGGCATCGGCATCCTCCGAGGAGCAGTCAACTTTTCCGGATTGACCAAAGTGGTGCTGGCTTGGGTGGCTACCCCGGTGGGCACGGCCGCGGCCACCCTGATTCTCTACCCTGTAATCGGCAGGATCCTGCGTCTGCTGCCGATCAATATCTTCACTCGGGATCTGATTCTCAAGTGTGGTCTGATCATTGCCGGCTGTTACGGAGCCTACGCTCTCGGAGCCAACAACGTCGCCAACGTTACCGGGGTGTACACCCAGACCGGACAACTTACGGTGTTTCAGGCCGCTCTATTAGGGGGTGGAAGTATCGCCTTAGGCGCGCTGACCTACAGCAGAAATGTGATGATCACCGTCGGCAAGAAGTTAGTCCGCCTTGATCCTTATGGGGCCTTCATCGCCGTGTTCTCTATGGCCGTGGTCGTGCACCTTTTCGCGATCATCGGAGTGCCGGTTTCCACCTCCCAGGCGATCATCGGCTCGGTTCTCGGCATAGGAATCCTCAAAGGGGTTCAGACTATAAAACTGGGCACGCTCCTGATGATTGTCTTCGGTTGGGTCGGAACACCCATAATCGCTCTGGTCTTCGCCTACCTGATCTTCCGCTTTCTTCTTCTCTAGCGGCGGCTGTAGGCAATAGCGGCTCGTGTTTGCCCTCAAGCCGGTGTCACCCGGTATCCGCACCCCCCTTGCGGACTTTCAAGATCATATAATTCCAGTGAATGATCTCCGGTTCAAACAGATTCCGGTAGTGCTCGAAGACCATGTCATGCTTCTTCTTAGCGTCATTGGCGATGCTATGCACGGGAACGACGACAGAGTCGAAGTCCCTGATTGCCCCATAAGGCTGCAAACCCTGTATCGGCTGATCGGTGAACTCGTGTTTGGTAAGCACGAGAATCTTTTCCCCTTCCACCCGATGCAGGATAGCATCTTTGATCCCAGTCTCTTTTCGTGATTCTACGTACAGCAGCCCTTCAATAACATAGGAGGTACCCATGATCACATAGTCAAAAGGAATCCTAGAATCGATCTCGTCCAACTGCCCTAGAATAGTGTATGTAACCGGATCGATCTGTCCTTTTGTTGTAAATACATCTATATTTTTCAAGTCTACACCTGCTTCAAGAAGTCTCTTTAAAACTCCCAGATTGTGGGTATAGATGCTGAACTTGATGGGATAGTGTGATGCTCGTTCGGCTAGAATGTTGGCAAGATGAAAGATCGTGCTTCCCGCGCCTAGGAATATCCTTACCGTACTCGTCTGCCTCAACTTCGCTTCATTTGTAATCTTGTCAAAGATCCCATTGGCCACCTTGATTTTATCACTCACGTATAAATGCTGCTTTTGGTAAAACTCCACCATATTGTCGTAAATGGAAAGATAAAAGCTGCCCTTTTTGCAACCCGTGCTGTCCTTCCGAAAAAGCTGAACTCCTAGATCCTCCTCGTACCGGCGCAATTGTGTGTAGATCCACAGATTGCTGCGGTAGTGAACAGAGCATATTTCCTCCAGCTCATTTTTAATGTCTTCAATAGGAAGTTTGATATCCCAGATCGACTCCACATTGCTCTGTTCGTACTTCCTCTCAAACAGAAAGAAAATATTCATGACCAATTCTTTCTGTTTCAGTCTGTGCCTGGAACCTTTGATTTCCATGCTTTGATTTTATTATCGATTCTGTTTTAGGGAAAGTAGTCGGGTTGACAAATAGGCTTCTATACGAAATTCGAGTTAACAAGCATTATTCATTTATTATACAGAATCGCGACATAAACTGATTTTCGCAAATTCTTCTTCAGGAAAATTAAGTGGCAGTAAATACAAGAAGCCGTCTATAATGGAGAGCGGAGGCTGGTTTTCCGGCCTTAAAATCAAATGATTCAAGGAGGTTGTCATGCAGACAAGAAAGTTCGTCCTTCTCGTGCTCGCACTTTCCCTCGTCGGCGCCCTGGTGTTCGCCGGCGGTCAGAGAGGAGCAGCGGCAGAGAAACCGGCACAGGTCAAGGTGGTATACATGACCGCCGGAGATGTGAACATGCTTGCCCTCGGACAGAACGTGATCGGCCCTCAGCTTGCGGCAAAGTATCCGGAGATCGCGGTGATGACCGTGCATACAGGCCCGGGCAATGCCGGTTCCCAGCTCATCTACGAAAAGCTCGAGGCCGAAAGTCAGTCCAACAAGGAGAGCTGGGACGTGGACGTGGCCATGGTACACCAGATCTTTATGAAGTGGGCCATGGAGAAGGATCTTCTGATGCCCTATGCCAAAGATCTTACCAACTGGAAGTACGTCACCTCTCCCTTCGCCAAGAACTCTCTGGGGGTGAATATCGAAGGGTATGCCGTGCCGATGTTTCACAGTCAGACCGCCCTGGCCTACAATCCCGACTATGTGAAAGATCCCCCCAAGAGCTATGAAGAGCTGGTCGCGTGGGTCAAGAAGAATCCGGGAAAGTTCGGCTACAACGGGATCAAAGGCGGCATGTCCGGGGTGTCTTTTACCGTGGGGTGGGTTTACTGGAAGACCGGCAAATGGGAAAAGTACTCGGTCACCGGGCCGTTCGAGCAATCCGAGGTGGATTCCTGGGAACAGGCCTTTAAGGACCTCGGTGAGTTTAACAAGTACGTTACCTTCACCGCCGGCAATGTAGGGACCCTCGATTCCCTGAACCGGGGCGAGATCTGGATGGGCCCCGTATGGGTGGACATGTTTTTCACCTTTATGAACGAAGGAAAACTCGATCCGAAGACCCGGATGATCCTGCCCGAGCCCGGTATGCCGGGTCAGCCGATGTACTTCGTCATTCCGAAGAAGGCTGCTCATCCCGAAGAGGCCAAGAAGTTCGTGGATTTTGTGTCCAGTCCGGAGTTCCAGGCCAAGGAGATCGTGATGCGCTTCAACTGGTATCCGGGAATCGACGGTGCCAATCTCAAGGGCGCCATTCCTGCGGACATCTACGACAAGATATACGGCGACGTCACTCCTGATGACCTGGCCAGGAAGGGCCGCGCCTTCCCGCTTGCGGATTATTTCTCCGCAATGCTCGAATCCTACGAGAAATGGATCAAGTAAGCATACATGGTTGACAGACTGTCGGTAAGGAGGAGGCTTCGGCTTCCTCCTTACCTTCTATTGCTCTTTCCCGCCGTCACATTTATGCTCCTGATGTACGCATACCCCTTCGTGTCTTCCTTCACCCGCAGCTTTGTCGGCAGCGAAGGGAACCTCACCCTCCAGAATTACGCAAAGACCTGGGACCTGTACCTGAAGGATGTAGCCTTCACCTTCTCGGTGACGGTTTTCAGCACTTCGGTAACTGCGGCGCTGGCCGTGCTCCTGGCCATGTACCTCCGCTTTCGGCAAAGCGTCATATCCCGAATGCTCGTTGGGCTGTACAAGCTGCCTATCTTCATTCCCTTCGTGGTTGTGGCGCAGATGATGAACACTTTTCTCGCCCCCCACGGTTTACTCAATCTGGCTCTCGCGCAAATCGGCTTGATCAATATCGATAAACCTCTGGAGTTGTTCAACTTCTGGGGTTTGTCGTTCGGGTTTGTCTGGAAGATGGTTCCCTTCTCTGTGTTGATCATCCACGGGGGTTTCCAAATGATCGACAACAGCTATATCGAAGCGGCGAGAAGCGCCGGTGCCAGCAGGGCTAAGGTGATCACGCGCATTCTTATCCCCATGAGCAAATCCAGCATAATGGTCGCCCTGGTTCTGGTTTATTCCCAGATCGTCGGGACGTTCACGCTTCCGTATATGCTGATCGGAGGAAAGATTCCCACCACGATCACGGTGGATATCGCTCACCGGGTCAACTACTTCCGGGATTTCGGGGTCGCCAACACTCTGGGGGTATTCTCTTACCTGCTCGTGTTGGCCACCGCCATCTACTATCTACGCTCGTCGGTGAAACGAGTCGCAGAAGCGGAACCATCGAGGAGGTAGCCTGTGAGCCTGAAGAGAATTTTAGTGGTTGCGGGAGAGTTGATTCTTCTGCTTCTCGTTTTTCTGGTGATCTTTGGTCCGATGATGAGTCTTTTCATATGGTCTGTAGCCATTCGCTGGTATTGGCCCTCGACCTTGCCTCAGGAGGTTGGTTTTGACTATTGGCGGCAGGCTCTCGGACTTCAGAAGAGTCTGGCCATCGGTGCGGTGAGCATCGTGCCGGCTTTCTTCCTGAGTCTGTCTATTGCCATCGTCGTGGTTTGTATCGCTATGCTTATCGCCATCCCCGCCGGCTACGCCCTGGCTAAGTACAGGATCCCGTTCGCTGCGCTCATCATGTTTCTCTTCCTCATGCCCAACGCCTTTCCCCAGCAGCCGATCTTCGTGA
>CAZSBH010000062.1:0-24810 GCA_964604845.1 uncultured Spirochaetaceae bacterium | reverse complement strand
TCATAACTGCTCCTCCTTCCACTCCAACAGACGGCCGAGGATGCCGATCGCCTCCTCCCCGGAGAAGGACCGGTACGGGCTGGTATTGCCTTTTATGAATTTCAGGTAGGCAAGTTCCCGGCCGGCGTAGCGGGGACCCGGGACGATCCGGTACATAATACCGCCTTTGAGCTCGAAGGCCTGCATGAGCAGGAAGGAGTACTCGCCTAAGGTAAGAGGCCCGTCCGCTGCCCGTGTCGGCACCTTCCAGCCCTGCCCTGCTATCTGTGCAGCGGCCTCGGCGGGGGATGTATCGTCGGGAATGCGGGCGGAGGCGGTAAGGACGAGGTAGGCGGCCTGCCCGAAGGAAGTCGTATCCTCCTCCAGAAGAGCGTCGAGCACCTCGTTTGACTGGGCGGAGACATGTAGAACGGCCCCCAGCAGCATGAGCGCGAGCAGTAGGATCAACTTTTTGGTCATTTATTGCTCCCTCCTTTCAGGCAGCCGGTGATGAACATCACTTATATACTACCAAAACAGTTAAGAAAAATCCTCGTCCAGACGGCTACCATGTATCGTTTCACTTAGTAAGCAATTATAGTATACTTGCCCCCGAACGGTCCATCGGAAAAAATGGGGTGGTAGAGGCGGCACCCCGGTGCTGAAAGGAGCCCTTGAATGAATGACAAGCGAATCTGGCTCGCTATCCTGATCCCCCTGTTGGTTGCCGGCGCATTTACAGCGCTGAATCTGCTCGATTTTTATGCGGGGGCCGAACGCAGCGTGTACGATCTTCTTCTCCACGTAAAACCCGCCGTGCCTGAAGAGGAATCTCTCCTTTTCCTCGACATCGACGACACGGCCATCGCCCAGGTCGGACAATTTCCCTGGAGCCGTGATATCATGGCGGACGGATTGATCCTATTGAAAGAGTTCGAGGCAGCCTACGCCGTATTCGATATCGAGTACACGGAACAGAGCCCGCGGGGGGTCAATGTAGCTCTCCTGAACGACGAGATCCCCGAAATCTTCGATCAGGAATTCGCCGTTATCAACCAAAACATTCAAGACCTGTTTCTCGCCCTCCAGACGGGAACGATCTCTCTGCGGGATGCTCAGGATTACGTCCAAGACCTTACCGGTTTGACGGATATGTCCCGGAATATCCTCCTCGACAAAGTACAGGAGATCTCCCGGGACAACGACGCCTACTTCGGCCGGGTCGCCCGACTGTTTGGCAAGACCTACTTCACCGTCAACATGCTGCCGGAAGAGGAGGATGTCCTGCAGGATGCTCTCAGAAGCTACGTGGTGGATAATATCGCCTTGAAACAGATTCGTCCGGCAAAGGAATTTGTGCCTGACCCGTCGATTCAAGCTGTGGATATTCGCCCGGCGATCCTGCCGATTCTTCAGGGAGCCGCCGGCGCTGGTTTTCCCAACGTGATTGTTGACAGTGACGGGGTCCGGCGTCGGATCGATCTGATCATGGAATACGAGGGGCATTACTTCGCCCAACTTGCCTTCTCTCCCCTACTGGACTGGCTGGGCAATCCGGCGGTAGAGCTGCGCAGCCGGCAGATCCTGCTGCGGGATGCTCAGATCGGGGAGGACACCCGAAAAGATATCCTCATCCCGGTGACAGAGGACTATAAGTTTCTCATCAATTGGCCGAAGTCAGGTTATCTGGACAGCTTCCGGCACTTGAGCTACTACAATCTGGTCCTGCACAAGCGCCTGGAGGAAGACCTGATCCACAACCTGAAGATCATGGACGATGCCGGATACCTGTCCTACTTTGAGGGGGGATTCGAGCTGCTCGAAGCCTACCGCTACGCCGAGAGCATTTTGCGCGAAATTCTGGATGGAGGCGATCCAGCCCAAATGGCGGACTATCGGGAGGTGCGGGAAACGTTTTTTCAGGCCATAGGCCGGTACCTGAGCGGGACCGGCGAACAGCAGATACTGGCTCAGGTGGAGGCTCTGCTGGCCTCCGAGGACGTCGCCGAGGAGGACAAGGTCCTGTACCGGGAAATCGGCCGGCAGGTGCCGACGGTGTTCTCTTCCACCCGGGACCTTCACACCGGCCTGGCCAAGGTGCGGAAAACCTTGCAGGAAGCGATTCCGGGGGCTTTTTGCATCATCGGCTGGACCGGCACCTCCACCACAGATATCGGAGTCAATCCCTTCGAAGAGGAATACATGAACGTGGGCACCCACGCCTCGCTGGCGAATACAATTCTACAGGGGCGATTTCTCGACGAGCTTCCGTGGTGGTACGGAGCGATCCTGGGAGCGGTGCTCGGCCTCGTCGTTACCTTTCTTATTCGAAAGCTAAACCCGCTTCTTTCGATCGTCGTCGGCGTCGGATTTTTGATCGTTATCATCTTGGCTGTTGCAGGATTTTTCCTGCTCACCGGAAGATACCTGTATCTGCTCACCCCGGCGATGAGTGTGTTCTCCACCCTCATCATCCTTATCCTGATCAAGTTCCTCGTTCTCGAGCAGGAGAAAAGTTTCCTGCGCAACGCCTTCTCCCACTACCTGTCCGCCGATGTGATCAACGAACTGATCTCGGATCCGGACAAGCTGGAGCTGGGTGGAGTGGAAAAATATCTGACAGCCATGTTCACCGATATCCGGGGATTCTCCACCGTCTCCGAACAAATAACGGAGAAACAGAGTCCTCAACATCTGGTTCAGCTGCTCAATGCCTACCTGACCGAGATGAGCAACATCATCCTCGACCTGAAGGGCACGATCGACAAGTACGAGGGGGATGCTATCATCGCCTTCTTCGGCGCTCCGGTGCCCTTCGACGATCATCCGGCCCGCGCCTGTCTGTCCGCGGTGCGGATGAAGAAGATGGAGATGCATCTGAACGAGCATTTTATAAACGAGCAACTCAGCCCCTCTCCCCTCCATACCCGGATCGGTATCAACACGGGACAGATGGTCGTCGGCAATATGGGAACCGATCAGAAGATGGACTACACGATCATGGGCAGTTCGGTGAACCTGGCCGCTCGCCTGGAAGGGGTGAACAAACAGTACGGCACCTGGATCCTGATCAGCGAACAGACCTACAAAGCCGGGGGAAGCGAATTCACGGGTCGCCAGATGGACAGGGTCCGGGTCGTGGGGATTCAGGAACCGGTGCGCCTCTACGAGCTGATCGATGAGAAGTCGGCCACCAGCGCTGACACGTTAGAAGCGGTCGACCTGTTTCATAAGGGTCTGGAACTGTTCGAGAGTCGGCAGTGGGACGCGGCGGTTGCCCAATTTCGGAAGGTTCAGAAGATCCTGCCCGGTGACGGCCCATCGGAGGTGTTCATCAAACGCTGCCAGGGATTCAAGAAGAACCCCCCCGCTGTTTCTTGGGACGGCGTGTTCAAACTGAGTGAGAAATAGGAAGCGGTCCGGTTAGGCGGGATCTACCGTTTTGGACATCGTCCTGATCGTCAAAGTGGTTCAAAGCCCGAGATGGACAGATCCTCCTCCCCGAGCGTAGGGATTGCCGGTTCGCTTTCCGGCTGCAGCAGGGTTTGGAGAAGGGCATCCTGAATAATCCTGTTGATCAGTTTCATCGAATCCTCGCCCGACAGTGTAAAACGCACGGCAAAGCCCGCCGGGAGCTTGCTCGATGCCTGACGTGGGTCAAGGACCTCGCAGCGGGTAACCAGCCGGGAGTTCTGAAAGCTGATGCGTAAGATTCCCCTGCTCCCAATGGGAGGGATGGAGCCGGAATGTTCCAAAAAAGCCCCGTCTGCGCTCAGGGCCCAAAGATTGAAGCTCTGCCAGGTCTTGTCGTCAAAAGAAACGATCCCCTTCAGTGGCCAATCAAAGCGGGGATGATCCCGTCTGTCGGTCAAACCAATTGAAGACACGAAGGTTTTGAGTCGTTCGGCGATTCGGTCGCTGCCTTCGTTCGCGATTTCCTTCGGAATTACCCGGGCGGCGGGAACCGGTTCGGCCCCGGCGTCTGTGATCAGGCAGATCTGAAGAATCGGGAAGCTTCTTTTTATCGAGGCTATCAGGCGCTGAAAGGGAGCTTCCACCACTTCCTTTTCGATGATCAGGGCGATCACACGACTCTGCTCTACGATTGCCCTGGTCAATTCCGCAGTGCCCGCCGCCGGCACAATTTCCTGATCCGGCAGAGCAGCGACGATTTTATGAATTTCCAGTGACTCCGAGTAGACAATGATTTTGTCCATTCTTCGGTTTCCCTATTCTCACGGATTGTATACCAAGGTCTGCAAAGAGAGAAGACTTTCAGGCCGCAGGTTTCCTAGCGGGTACCGGTTCATGTGCCGTAACTACCGCATTCTGTGTCTGGTTTTTATCTTCACCGCTTTGAACCTGGCCGGCTTCAGTCGCCGATCAGCACCGTTGCTTTAAACTTGCCGGAGCCCAGGTAGTCGATGTCTCCCACCCGGGCCGTTCCTGAGGGACGGCCGCTTTCTCGTATTGCGGTCATCAGAGCCTGTTCGAGAGGCTGGGGAATGACTCCGGAACGCGGGATTGTTGGTTCGGAGTAGGAGAAACGCACCGAGTAGGAATCCGGGGAACGGCGCGGAGCGGGGGGGCTCAAAGTCACATCGATCATCAGATCGTAGCCGTACACCGTGTGCGCTCCGAGGGATTCGGAAAGGGCTCGTGTCTTGCGCACGACCCTGTATCCGCCTCGCGTATCGAAGCGTACTTCCTCTCCTTCTGTTGAAAATTCCGTCCACAGCATTGCCGCCAACGAGGTGGGAAGGAGGTAGCGCTCGAGGAACATCTCCGCACTTTCTTCGCTCATGGAGCCGTCGATGACCCAGTACATCCGGATTTCTTGCTTTCCAGAGGGTTCTTCACTCCGACCGGCGGGAAAAGCGGAGCAGGACAGGAAGACGAAGAGGAGGAGGGACAGATTAATCGCACTGCCGAGTGTTTTTTTTCTCATAGACGATAGTATAGCTCGCCGTCGCAGCACTTACACGGGTTATGGTGAAATCTTCAATCCGCGCAGAACGGATCGTCTGCCCGATCCTCCTACATTCCGGAATTGGCGTCAAAGAGTCCCTCGTAGAGTATGGTAGAGAGGTATCGTTCTCCCGAATCCGGTAGGATTACTACGATAGTCTTTCCGGAAAACTCATCCAGCTTGCCGATCCGTACTGCCACCGCGGCAGCCGCACCGCAGGAAAGGCCGGCCAAGATGCCCTCTTCCCGGGGGAGTCTGCGGGCAAACTCGATTGCTTCCTCGTCCTCCACCTGTTCGACGCGATCGATCATGCTGAGATCGAGGTTGTCCGGGATGAATCCCGCGCCGATTCCCTGGATCTTGTGGGGTCCGGGTTTGAGCTCCCCGCCTGCCAGGGCCTGACTGATCACCGGGCTGCCCGCGGGCTCCACTGCCACCGTGGTGATCTTTTTCCCCATCTTGTTCTTGAAGAACCGGGAAATCCCCGTAAGGGTACCGCCGGTACCTACGCCTGCAACCAACACATCGATGTCTCCGTCCGTGTCCTCCCAGATCTCCGGACCGGTGGTGGTTTCGTGGATGGCTGGGTTGGCGGGATTCTTGAATTGCTGAAGAAGCACATACTTTTCCGGATCGCCGGCGACGATCTCCTCCGCTTTGGCCAGAGCCGCCTTCATTCCTTTGGATCCCTCGGTCAGATGAAGCTCAGCACCGAAGGCCTTGAGAAGTTTGCGGCGTTCGACGGACATAGTATCCGGCATGGTGAGAATCAGACTGTATCCGCGGGCTGCAGCTGTAAAGGCCAGGGCGATCCCCGTATTGCCGCTGGTAGGTTCCACGATCACCTTTCCCGGCTTGAGCATGCCCTTTTTCTCCGCATCCCAGACCATCGAAGCGCCGATGCGGCACTTCACCGAGTAAGCGGGATTCCTGCCCTCGATCTTTGCCAGAATTTGAGCTTTGCCCTGAGGCAGCCTGTTCAGTCTGACCAGAGGTGTTTTGCCGATGGAGTAGGAATTGTCATCGTAAAAGTTCGCCATGATCTGCCTCCGACTTTTATCTTTATAGTACCACCGATGCCGGGACAAATCAAACCTGATTTGTTCACTCAGGTAATGGCCCGGAGTAATGGGGTCGCAGCGAGATAGATCTTGATAATAAAACAGTCAAGATTGATCTTTTCCAGATTATGGGGATAGAATACGACGAAAAATCATCTTCATATGACCGCACTGTACTGGATTGATATTGTTGCTCTGTGCTCTTCCGCCGTTGTCGGTTTGGCCCTGATTCTCACCGTGTTGGGGACCGGTTTCCGGCGCTCCCTCAACCAATCCTTTGCGCTGTTTGTCGCCATGGGGGCATTCTGGGCTGTTTCGTCCCTGCTCCTGCGGCTGACTCTCTGGTTGGGTAGGGGGAATTCGCTTCTGTCGGCGGAGTTGGCAACCATGGGAATCGTTCTCATGGGCATTACGCTGCTGACTTTTTCTGTTCGCTATGTCGGGCGGCGGACCCTCTGGCCGGATATCGCCGCGCTGATGGGATCGGCTTTCGTTGCGGTCATTGCAGTGCCGCTGTTCCGGCATCACGTGGTTTTCAATCCTCGGCTGGTCGCCAATGGCTCTACGGCGTTGACCCTGAGCCCGATGGGGATCGTTCTGTCCCCGATCCTCGTCGTGTTTCTCCTCTGGTCCCTCGTCCTCTTTTGGAGGGACCGCAAACAGGTCGGTGGGTGGTATTTTGCACTGAGTGTTTTCGTACTTCTCCTGGGTCTGATTGCCGGCGGCATCTTCGAGCTGCTTTTTCCCATACTTTCGATTACCAACACCATCAGTGTTTCTCTGATCGGATACGGTGTGATTTCCCGCCAGTTGTTAAATCCATTACGGGAACGGGAAGCGCGGCTGCTCGTGATCAACCGGATCGCCGCGGCCGTTGGCAAGACACTGGAGCTGGACGCCCTGATGGAAACGGTTTATCGCGAGGTGACCCCGCTCTTCCGCTCCGATGCCTTCTTTGTCGCTCTGTACGACGAGCGCAGCAATGAACTCGAGTTCCGCCTTCAGGTCGATGAGGGGACCCGCGAAGCGCCGGACCGGCAACGGTTGGGGACAGGGCTCACTTCCTGGGTAATCCGGAATAAGAAACCCCTGCTGATCGCCGACTTCGATCGTATTCCTGAAGACGTCCCGCAACCGGAACTCTACGGTACTATGAAGATGCCCGCTTCCTGGCTTGGAGTGCCGATGCTGGTCGGAAATCGGGTGATTGGGGTGATCTGCATCCAGACCTATCAATCCCGCCCCTATGGAGGGGAAGAACAGATGCTGCTGACCACGATCGCCGATCAGATAGCGGTGGCAGTGCAGAATGCCAGGCTCTACGAAACCGTTGCCCGGGAATTGGCGGAACGACGGCACACCGAGCAGGATCTGCGGGAATCGGAGGAAAAGTTTCGCAACCTCGCCGAACAATCCCCTAACATGATTTTTATCAACAACGGGGGACGGGTGATCTATGCCAATCGGAAGTGCGAGGAGGTTATGGGCTATACCCGGGAGGAGTTTTATCAGAAGGAATTCAATTTCCTCTGTTTGATCGCTCCGGAAGATGCCGAACGGGTTAATGCTGCCTTTGGCAAACACTTGACCGGTGAAGAAATTCTCCCCTATGAGTACAGCCTGATCACTAAGACGAATCATCGTTTAGACGTGATCATCACCAGTAAGCTGATCAGTTATGAAGATCAGAAAGCTCTCCTGGGAATCATCACCGATATCAGCGCACGGAAGAGAACCGAACGATTGCTGCAGGCGCTGAACAGCGCCAGTTTAGCCATGCAGCAGGCTCAGTCGCCACAGACGATTTTCTCCACTGCGGGAGACCGGTTTAGGCAGTTCGGATTCTTTTCGGTGGTTTTCCTTCTTGATGAGGATGAACAGTCCCTCAGACCTCACTATACCAGCTACGATCCCACGTTAATGGAACGGCTCAAAGACTTGATCGGTGTCGGATGGCAGGAGATCTTCTTGCCGATAGAAGAAGGCACCGTGATCGAGCGGGTGGTGAAAGCAAGAGAGACCGTTTTCAGTACCGCCCTGGAGTCGTTTCAGCGTACCTTTCCGCAGCTTTTGGAAAGATCCCTCGACAAGATGATCGGACTCCTGCGGGTTTCCAAAGCCATCTCGGCTCCTTTGGTATCTGAGGACCGGGTTATCGGGATGCTGTCGGTCCAATCCGAAGATCTCAGTCCAGACGATATTCCTGCGGTAACCGCCTTTGCCAATCAGATGGCAACCGCCTGGCGCAAGATGAGATTGGTGGAAGATCTCAAGCAGAGTTTGACCGAGCTCCAGACGACGCAGGAACAGTTGCTGCAGGCACAGAAGATGGAGGCGGTGGGTAAGCTGGCGGGCGGGATTGCCCACGACTTCAACAACCTGCTTACGGCGATCAAGGGGTACACGGATCTGCTTCTGCGCCGGTTCAATGACGGCGATCCCTCGCACGGAGATCTCATGGAGATCAAGAAAGCCTCCGAGCAGGCGGCTCGTCTGACCCGCCAGCTCCTCGCCTTCAGCCGGAAGCAAGTCCTCCAACCCCGTGTCATAAATCTAAACGAAGTGATCGTGAAGATGCATGAGATGTTGCAGCGCCTGATCGGGGAGCATATCGAGTTGGTCGCGAAGTTGCAGGATGAACTGCATCCGGTAAAAGCCGATCCCGGGCAGATTGAGCAGGTCATTCTCAATCTGGTTGTCAATGCTCGGGATGCTATGTCTGACGGCGGGACCCTGACCTTGGAGACCTTTGATATTGAGGTGGGACAGAATCCCTCGGGTAGAAAGCTTGCTGTAAATGCCGGGGATTATGTTGCCCTTTCTGTGTGCGATACGGGCAGTGGCATGGATGGTGAAACCAGACGAAGGCTGTTTGAACCTTTTTTTACCACCAAAGAAACAGGGAAGGGAACAGGATTGGGTTTGGCCACGGTCTATGGAATTATTCGACAGAGCAATGGGACGATCCTTGTGGACAGCGAACCCGGACAGGGCACAACTTTTACGATCTACTTGCCCCGAGAGGAGGAGCAAAAGAAATCCCGGGTTCCCAAAACAAAAGCACGGGAGAAGCTCTCCGGTTCGGAGACGATCCTCCTGGTCGAGGATGAAGATATGGTTCGCCAGCTGGCGGAGAGGGTGTTCAAGGAGTACGGTTACACCGTTTTGGTATCCTCCAATGGCGTCGAAGCCCTGGAAATGGCTGCGAAACATACGGACTCGATTCAACTGATGGTAACCGACGTGGTTATGCCGGGAGGGTTGAATGGAAAACAGTTGGCCGATCGTATGGCTGCATCCCGACCGGAGATGAAGGTTTTGTATATATCCGGTTACACCGATGGAAGTCTTTTCTCAAGCACAGAGGGGGATGCTCAGGTACACTTGTTGGAGAAACCCTTCTCCCCCGTGGTTCTGGTTCAGAAGGCACGGGAGCTGCTGGACGGCGGGTAGAACCACCTCGGTTAGAACAGATACCCCATGGCGAAGGTCTTGTACAGTTGGCCGGCCAGCCAATTTTCCGGATGAGCTTTGCCGGCCTGCTTCATACGCATCGGGGAGTTGACGATCCTCATCTGTCTTTTCTCGAGCTGCTGATGTACATCCGGTTCGCGGAGGTTCATGTATTCGATGATGATCCCCTTTCGATAGTTCAGATGCACATATTCGATGGTACCGTCCCGGGAGGCCTTCATAACCATGCCCACGTGGGTCAAAGAATCGTTCCACCGCCCGTCTTCATCGCGGTCGTAGGTGTTGTCCCAGAAGATGATGTCCCCCGTTACGGGAAGCCGGGTTTCGTAGAGCAGATCCTTTGACTCGAGGCTTCGATACAGACGGGTAACGCCGTTTCCCTTGTACTTATTGAAATCACGGGCCAAGTCGATGCCCGCGTAGTAGTATATAGCCAGCACCGCTCCGGTGCAGTCCATGTTGAAGCGTTTTCCCCGAATGACCAACTCCCGTTTCCCCAGAACGTAATTGCCGCCCTCGGCAAGCTTCCGGCGGATATCTTCGGTTTCCCGAGCCGCCGGGGACAGAGAGGAACCTCGAGTAGGGGGTGGAGCCATGGATGCGCAGGACCAGAGCTGAAAGATAAATATGGCAGAGATGATGGAATATACCAATCGTCTCATTGTTCTAACTCCATTGATACTAGTAATATATCGGATGATGGAAGAAATCTTCTAACGAGACATAGGAAAATGCTTTTTCAGGACCTCACTCCGGATTTCTTCGGGAAGGAAGGATCGCTCTACGGTCTGCCTGTTGATCCGAAGAAAGTCCTCTTCCGAGAAACCGTACAGGCGGGAGCAGAGCTCGTATTCGTGAATCAGATCGATTCCAAAGAGATTGGGGTCGTCGGAGTTGATAGATACGGGAATCCCCGACCTGTAGAGGTGGGGCAAGGGGTGTTCTTCCAGCGAGGGGACCGAGTTGGTCAGCCAATTGGAAGTGGGGCATACTTCGAGCATCACAGCCAGCCGGCGGATACGCCGCAAGGTCTTCTCCTCCCCCCAAACCCGAATTCCGTGGCCGATCCGGGCTGGGTCGAACAGATCGAGGGTCCGTTCCACGGCGGCGGCACTGGTGTTTTCACCACTGTGGATGGTAATTCCCAAGCCGGCCTGACGGGCTTGCTGGACGAAGGGTAGAAAGTCTTCCGGATTACTGCGGTCCTCCGAATCGGCCAAATCAAAACCGCAGATCCGGTCGGCGTTCCTATAGCCGCTCCCGGCGTAGCGGATCAGGTCTTCCGTGGCCTGGCGATTTACCTCCAGATCAATGGTCCGGACCAGGATGCCGATCAGACCGACCTGAACCGGATAGCTGTTCATTCCCCTGGTTACGCCGTCCAGGACCGCTTCGATTATTTCATCGTTCCCGAGGTTCTTGCCGACGGAGATAAAGGGAGGAGCAAAACGGAGCTCGATCAGATGGATCCCGTCATGGAAAGCATCTTCCACGTTTTCGAAGGCGATTCGTTCGATCGCCTCGTAGCTGCAGAGAACCTGACGGATCGTTCCGAACGAATCGAGTACGGTCTGCAGGTCCTTCATCGGAGAGGTGATCGTGGCCTTCCGGCTCAATTCCTCCACAGAAGATGCTCCCGGATCGAGTTTGTATCGGGCAACCAGGTCGAGCACAGTTTGCAAACGAATACTCCCGTCCAGATGACGGTGAAGCTCCGCCTTCGGGAGTGCTTTGATCGTTTCTCTGTTCATCTTCTTTCTATTATTTCCGCACTATACCTCGTGCGGGTTCGGGGGGCAAGCGGCAAGCAGGAGCGAGCCCCCTGGCCGGGCACCCCCAAGCTTGAAATGGAGATGAAATCCAGATAGCATCCAATATGCATCTGACCACCCGCCAGATCATCTATCCCGAAGGGGACAGCCAGGAGGTCGAGCATACCCTGTCCATCAACCAACTGGTGGATATCAATGGTTTTCCTCTAGCGCCGCCCCTGCCGACGACACGGATGATCGTGTACCGGGTATTTAGGATTGCCACCGAGAACCTCAAAGGAGAGGACATCATTAGTTATTACCTCGAACAGTTGTTTCGAGATGAGATGGAGGAGTTTGTTGTATGATCCAGTTACCGATTTTTACCTCAGGAGCCGATAGCGGCAAGTTGTATACAGTTGCACCGAGCAAGATTATCGCCCTCGGCCTGAATTATCGAGATCACATCGCCGAAAGCGAATCTGTCAAAGTTCAAGGTTTCACTACGGAAATTCCCGAGGAGCCTGTTCTCTTCCCCAAGACCCCGAACACGCTGATCGGTCCGGAACAGCCGATCGTTATACCCGCCTTCGTTAACAGTTATGGCTTCGACGATGTCCGCGTAGACTACGAGGCCGAACTGGCGTTTTTCATTCTGGACCGCTGCAAGAACGTAGCGGCCGAGGACGCCTGGAAGCACATCTTCGGTTTCAGCTGCTATAACGACGTGAGCCAGCGCAATATCCAGAACTCGGACCGTTCCGGCTGGTTTCGGGGTAAGTCCTTCGATACCTTCGGACCGATCGGTCCTTGCGTGGTCCGTCGGGAGGATTTGGGAGATCCCCAGAACCTGAGTATCCGGTGCCGGCTGAACGGAGAAACAGTTCAGGATTCCAACACCCGGTTTATGATCTTTGCATTACCTATGATTCTCTCCTTTGTCTCCAGGAACTTCACTCTTGAGCCTGGAGACATCATCTCCACCGGAACGCCGAGCGGTGTAGGTCCGATGCGGGCCGGCGATGTGGTAGAGGTGGAGATCGAGGGTATCGGGATCTTGAGAAACTCCGTTGAGGAGGAGTAAGCCCACTCCATGAACCAAGAAATTATCAACGACGATCACTGTTTCTGCTGCGGGAAAAAGAACAGTCGGGGTTTGCAGCTCAGCTTCCGCTATCCGGAGAAAGGGAAAGCGGAGACCGAATGCATCATTCCGGAGTATTTCACCGGCTGGAAGCGGATCACCCACGGCGGTTTTCTGGCTATGCTTTTGGATGAAACCATGGCCCACTCCTGCATCAGTGGAGACGTTACCGGCGTAACCGTGGATATGCAGGTCCGCTATCTCAAGCCGGTAGATGTAGGCGAGCAGATCCGGGTTGCCGGCGAAGTCACCCAGGTGAAATCCAGGATCATCGAGACCCAGGCCAGGGTTCACAACGCCGCCGGTGATATTGTGGCCAAAGGAAGCGCCCGCTTCTTAAAAGTCTAGAACCAGGCAAGGCCTGGGCTATCCAAAGGACCCGAAGCCGGTCGCAAAGTCCCGGTTGCCCCTGGAAACGATCGTCCGTTACGAGAAATGGTAGATCTTGGCCGCTGGCTGAGTGGAGTCGTTTAACCTACTTAGTGGTAACCTCGTGTACCGTGTCCCCGATGCGTACCTGTCCTGAGTATTCGTACTCCCCGGTAGCCAGGTCAATGACCAACTGGGCTGTGTACAAGTAGTCTCCCGCGTGCTCGCCGACGACGGCAAGGGAGCCGTCGAAATCGATGGTCACGATCTGTTCGTCTGTATCGATCGCGACGTAAGCGGTTAAGCTGCCGTTGACGATCGAGTTGGGAGCAAAGGGGGGCGTATAGTCGGTGAAAGTGAAGATGATTTCCCAGTTATAAGTTCCCTCCGGGTCCTCCGAATAGGACACGATATCCCATGTTAGGCCATTTTCCCCTGACCCGAAGGATTTGCTGGGAGGCGAGTACAGCTCCGTTGAATCGGCCGATCCCTCCATCAGAGCCTTGGCAAACTCCACGTCACTCATCCCCGACAGCTCGCAGGACATCAAGAAAACAAGCAGGATCAGACTGCCCACTGTTGCCAGTAGTAGTGTCTTTCTCATATGCTCTACCCCCATGTTTGTAGCGCTATTTGCTACTCCAAAATATATATCGGTGTGGACCGAAAATCAGGTCTATAGACTTTTTTGCCCCCAAAGCCACGAAAATGGGCCTCGGGGAAGCGGAACAAACCGGCAACATGTATCCGGGGTAATTTGACAGCGACAGCAATCGCCACCATAATCGGGATACCCCTGACGAAGCTAAGGGAAATCAAATAGATTCCGGGGGACTTCTCGAAACCTTTCATGGGAGGTCACTATGAAACGTCAGCTGCGCAATCTCATCATCGCCGGAGGCATTGTCGTGTTTCTGGCGGTTGTGTTGTTCGGTGCTTGGCTGTGGATCACCCGCTGGCCCTACCCGAAAACACGGGGGAAGATCACGCTGGAGGGGCTATCCGCCCCGGTGGAGATCTTTCGGGACCGCTACGGCGTTCCCCATATCTATGCCCAGACTTCGGAGGACCTGTTCTTCGCCCAAGGATTCGTTCATGCCCAGGACCGGTTCTGGCAGATGGAGTTCTGGCGGCGTTTGGGGAGCGGGCGTCTGTCCGAACTGTTCGGGGAAAAACTCCTGGAAACGGATAAATTCTTGCGCACCATGGGATTCTATGAAGCCGCCGAAGAGCAATTCGAAAAATATCCCAGGGAAACTCAAGAGTACCTGGAGTCCTACGCCGAAGGTGTCAACGCCTACATCCTCGATCGCCGGCCCGCACGACTGGGATTGGAGTTTGCCCTGCTCAAACTGCAGGGGGTGGATTTTGAGATCGAGCCCTGGGAGCCGGCCGATACCGTCAGCTGGGGCAAGATGATGTCGTATGACCTGGGAAGCAATTACGCTCGAGAACGTTTGAATCTGGCAGTTTTACGGAGCGCCGGCTTGAAGAAATGGGCTGATTTTTTTACCCCTTACCGAAAGGATATGCCCGTCATTATCAACGACGAAGAACTCGCCCAGTCCGGATTCCTCGTAGCCAAGGGTGAGGAAAAGCCGTTTCGTGTCTTCGGGTCTAACGGTGTCGGCTCGAATAACTGGGTGATCTCGGGATCCCGGACCGCAACGGGCAAACCTTATCTGGCCAACGACATGCATCTCGCACTACAGATGCCCTCGATATGGTATGAGATCGGGCTGCACGGCATCGATGAACAGGGCAACGTGGGCAGAACAGAAGCCTGTCCCTTTCACATGCGGGGCTACTCCTTCCCCGGTGTCCCGGGAGTCGTCGCCGGTCATAATGACCGCATCGCCTGGGGTCACACCAATCTGCCCGGGGATGTACAGGATCTGTACATCGAGCGTATCAATCCGGAGAATCCCGATCAATATGAAGTAAACGGTGAATGGGTGGATATGGAGATCCGCTACGAAACAATCAAGATGCACAAAGAGGAGGAGCCCTATGTGTTGCGGGTCCGCCACACCCGGCACGGACCGATCCTTACCGATTTGGCCTCCTGGGAGGAGCTCAATACTTTCTTTGTCCTTCCGGAGGCAGGCAGGGAATTTCCGGAAAATGTAGGATTCACCGTCCTCGCCTTGCGCTGGACCGCCTTGGAACCGGGGCATCTCCACCAGGCGATTTTCATGCTCGACAAAGCCCGGAATTGGGAGGATTTCCGGGATGCCCTGCGCTACTGGGACGTTCCCGCTCAGAATATCGTCTATGCCGATGTGGAGGGGAATATCGGCTATCAGGTCCCGGGAATATATCCGATCCGTGCCAAGGGCAATGGTCTGGCCCCCGTCCCCGGGTGGACCGATGAATACGAGTGGCAAGGCTACATTCCCTTCGAGCAGCTGCCCTACGTCTACAATCCCGAGAAGGGCTACATTGTCACGGCCAACAATCCGATTACAACCCCGAACTTCCCGATCCCTCGAGGAAGCGACTACGCCTATGGGTATCGGGCCAGACGTATTGGTGAGATGATCGAAGGGGATAGTGACGGGATCACATCTGAAGATATCGCAAAGATACACGGGGATACCTTCGATCAAGCGGCTTATGAGATCGTTCCTTATCTTGAGGGATTAGATCTTCGGGGTGAACAGGAGAAACCGCCGGAGGGAGAAAGCGAGAAGGAACGGGAAAAGCGGGTGCGGAGAGAGCAGGAAGAACTGGAGGCTCTGGAAAACGCGAGAGAACGTCTGTTTGCTTGGGACAAACGCATGGAAATGGACAGTTCCGAGGCGGCACTCTACGCCCATTTTTTCATCAAGCTGGTGGAGGAGACGTTCAAGGACCAGTATCCGGAGAGCAACTGGCCGCCCCGCTTGAATGGTCGCTTTCAGAATGCGTTCTACTATATGTTGCCTGACCCAGGGAATACCTGGTGGGACGATCTGCGTACACCGGACCAACAGGAGACCCGGGATGATATCTTGGTGCGGGCGTTCCGTAAAGGTTATCGGGCAGCGGTCGATCAACTGGGAGACAAGCTCGATTCCTGGGAATGGGGAGATATCCATACCGCCGAGTTTCGCAATGCCACCTTCGGTGAATCCGGGATCGGGCCGATAGAAAAGATATTCAACCGCGGCCCATTTGGACTGAGAGGAGGCGGCACCCAGGTAAGTGTGGCGCTGTGGGATATAGAAGAACCATGCAAGGTCTACCACATCGCCTCCCAGAGGGCCATCTACGATCTGGGTAGTCTGAGCGATTCTCTCCTGATCCACCCAACGGGACAGAGCGGACACCCGACCCACCGCCACTACGACGACTACATCGAGCCGTGGCGGCAGATCGAGTATCACCCCAGTCTCTGGGAACGCAGTGCCGTGGAGAAGGCCTCCCGGGAGCGGCTTTTGCTGAAACCGGAGGACGAGAAATAAAAACGGACTGGATTATTTCCCTCATACTTGAGATCTTCTGAAACGATTAGTATTTTTCTCTTAGGAAGCAGAGTATGCACTTAGAAAAGATAGAATACGGGACCGATACATTAACCGTAGAATTGCCCGTTTTGTGTGACAGCAAACAGATGCGTCCGGTCCGAACACTAGCTGATCCGGCAAAGGAAATTCGCCGTTCGTACAAGCAGCCGATCGACTCGCCACCGTTGTTCGAGATAGCTCGGAAAAAACTGAAGAGCAGGGCAGATTCCCGGGCGGTGATCGTCGTGTCTGATAATACTCGCCCGGTACCGTACAAAGGTGAGAAGGGAATCTTAGTACCTCTTCTTCAAACCCTGAAAGAAGCGGGGTATTCCGAAGATAGAATCACCCTGCTAATCGGCAAAGGATCGCATCGTGACATGACCGATGCCGAAGTCGAAGCAATGCTTGGAATTCAGGAGGCGGGTTTTGACGTACTTGTTGCTCAGCACAACTATGAAGACGAGAATAATCTTATCTATGTCGGTAAGACCAGTAGAGGGTCGCCGGTTCGTATAAACAAGCTCTACGTCGAAGCGGATTTGAAGGTGGTCACGAGCTTGGTGGAGAGTCATTTCATGGCTGGAGCGTCAGGCGGCAGAAAGGCGATCTGCCCGGCGATTACCAGTAAGGAGACACTGCGAATCTTCCATGGCCCCGAAATTCTTGAGTCTCCACATGCAGCTGATTTGGTGTTGGACGGAAATCCCTGCAACGACGAAGCTGAGCAGGCAGCTAAGTTGGTCGGATGTGACTTCGCGGTTAACGTCACCCTGGATGCGGCGAAAAATATTACTGGAATGTTCTCCGGAGATATCTTTGCCTCTCATCGGGCGGCTGTGGACAAGATACGGGAGTACGTGGTGATTCATCTACAGAAACGTTATGACTTGGTGCTGATACCGGCAGGTTTCGTCGGTGTGAATCACTACCAGACCGCCAAAGCCGCCATCGAAGCGTCGAGAGCTGTAAAACCAGGAGGTATGATTATAATAGTAGCTAGACATAGCGACCCCGATCCAATTGGCAGTGAGGATTATAAGAAAACTCTCGCGTTACTGAAACGTGTGGGACCCAGTCGATTTCTTCAGACGATCAAGTCCACGGATTGGGTCTTTACCCATGACCAGTGGGAAACTCAAATGTGGTGCAAAGTTCTGAACGTGATCGAGGATGAGAAAAACCTGATCTACTGCAGTTTGGAGATCCCTGAAAACGATTATTCTATTCTTCCCTGTGTTCCCGGGCATGCTTTTCTGAGCACCGAAGAGCTCAAGCGGACGAACAACCCGGAGGGTCTAATGCAGCAAATCGTTGAACGATCGGTAGCTGCAGCTATCCAGCGTCTACAGAAGAAACTGGGAACGGACCCAGAGGTTCTATTTCTGAAGGATGGTCCCTATGGAGTACCGGAGGTACTCCCGTAGACCTACACTGCTGTTAGCAATCTGTAAGATATGTTGCTTAGAAAACCAAGCAGCCTAAGCAGGGAGATCGTATATGCCCGTTGACAAGGAATGGTTGAAACGAGCAGCCGATATCGTAGGGCTCGATGGAATACTCACCGATGCATCAGACCTGGAAGCCTACGGTCACGACGAGTATGCCTTGGAGACCTACGTTCAGTCACCGAAAGCCGTGCTCAAGCCATCATCGGAGGAGCAGGTCGCCCGTATCGTGAGGCTCTGCACAGAGACCGGGGTTCCCGTCACGGCCCGCGGCGGCGGCACCGGATTATCCGCGGCCTGCGTGTCCGATCCGAAAGGCGTCGTTCTGTCCCTGGAGCGCCTAAACAAGTTGATCGAGGCCGACCCGGGTAACTATGCGATCACGGTGCAGGCCGGAGTCACCCTCGAGCAGATCAACAAGGCGGCGGAGGACATCGGGCTGTTCTTTCCTCCCCATCCGGGGGATGAGGGCGCTATGGCCGGGGGTATGGTGGCCACCAATGCCGGGGGGGCCCGGGCGGTGAAGTATGGTACGATTAAACGCTTCGTGCTCGGCCTTCAGGTGGTGACGGCCTCAGGGCAGATCGTAGAGCTGGGCGGGAGTTTCATGAAGGCCAGTATCGGCTACGGCCTGATGGAGCTGATGATCGGTTCGGAAGGTACCCTTGGTGTCATCACCCGGGTTACCCTGGCCCTTCTGCCCAAACCCGGTTCGATCCAGACGCTGTTAGCCCCTTTTGAAACCGTCGGTGCCGCGATCGAGAGCGTCCCGGCGATACTGAACCGGGGGATCATCCCCTTTGCCGTCGAGTTCGTGGAACAGTCGGCCATTGCCTGCGCCGAGAGGCTGGTGGACAAGAGCTGGCCGGCACGTCAGAGCCCGGCTTCCCTGCTGCTGATGCTCGACGGTCCGGATGAAGATATCGTTCTCTCCCAGGCTGAGGCGATCGGCGAGGTGATGGAGGAGCGGGGAGCTCTTGACATCCTTCTGGCCGACAGCAGGGAACGCCAGGAAGAGATCCTCGGCATCCGCAGCATGATCTACGAGGCTCTGAGGCCGGGCACGGTGGAGCTGTTCGATGTCTGTGTGCCCCGATCCCAGATCGCAGGACACGTGGAGTTCGTCCACTCCCTCGAAGAGAAATACCAGGTGCCGCTGCCGACCTACGGCCACGCCGCCGACGGCAATGTTCATACCAACTTCATGCGTACCCGGATCACCGACGGGCTGCTGGGCGAGGAGATCCCCGACTGGCCGTCGAAACACGAGGCCGTACGCCGAGAAATTTTTGACGATGTAATCCGACGTAAAGGGAATATCTCCGGAGAGCACGGGATCGGCCTGGCCAAACGAGACTACCTGATCAACAACATCGGCGAGACCAATGTCGCGCTGATGCGCTCGATCAAGAAGGCTCTCGATCCGAAGGGGATCCTCAACCCGGGGAAGATCTTTTCTTTGTAGATCAACAGATCCACCGCAACTGACGACGGACATCGAAGCGAACTATAAAAAGTTTTATCTGGACTCATCGCCGTTTCTTTTTCAGCGGAATTGCCGCCGTTGCCTCCAGCGCCGTTGCTGCGAATTAAAGTTGACTATTTTTATAATATTTATGATCTTTTAATAGGATTAAAAAAGCTATATAGGAGAAATCATATGAACCTGCAGAGAAAAACACTGATAGTCAGCCTTTCAATCCTCCTTGCCATGGGCACCGGAGGCCTTGTTTTCGCCCAGGATGCCCTCGATCCGGGCAAGACCAATATAACCTTCACCGGACCGAACGGAGTAACCTTGCGGGGATACTTGGCTACGCCGGGAGGCAGCGGACCTTTCCCCGGGGTGGTTATGGTCCATGAGTGGTGGGGATTGAATTATGATACCACAGTGCTTGCCGACGCTTTGGCCAGAGAGGGCTTCGTAGTGCTGGCTGCGGATGCTTTTCGCGGAAGCGTAGCCCAGACTCCAGCGGACGCCCGGAAGCAGGTAACCGAAACTCCCCGCGAGCAGATCGCCGCGGATCTGGATGCGGCACTGGATTTTCTTCGCTCTCACCCCCAGGTCGAATCGGACAACGTCGCCTCCCTGGGCTTCTGCTTCGGAGGCACCCAGTCCATGTACATGGGCACGCGTAATCCGGAATTGGCAGCCGTGGTTATCTTCTACGGCAGTGGACCGATCCAAACCGCCGATCAGCTGGGCAGCATGAGGGAAGCCGGACCCGTCCTGGGGATCTACGGTAAAGAGGACGGCGGCATCCCCGTTGATCAGGTACGCAACTTTGAAGACGCTTTGGATGCTCGAGGTGTGGAAAATACCATCACGATCTATCCCGGCGTCGGCCATGCCTTCGTGAAGAGCAACACCTACCAGGCAGGCGGTGCACCGGAGCAGGCATGGAAACAGATGGTGAATTTTCTTGACGACACTTTGAAGGATTAGTTCTAAGAGAGAAAATACACCGATACATAGAAATTCAAAGCTGACGGGCGACATTCATTCTGCACCGATTTGTGTAACCCACAGGTGTGTCGTCTGTCAGCTGTTTTTTTCCAACCCACTTGGGTTACAATTCCGTACGCCTTATTCCCTCTATGAACACGTTCTCGGAGGCTTGCTGGGGCAGGCCATGGGAGACGCCTTTGCCATGCCCGCACTTCTTCACCCCGAGGCAACCTGGAAGCGCTACGGCGGCTGGCTCACCGAGTTTCATCCCGGCCCGAAAGGGCCTGCCCGGCCCTGAAGCTGGGGGTGGACCCCCGAAAGACGGGTCTGACCGGCGACACCAACGGCGGTCGCCGGCGCGGTAGCCGCGGCTCTGCAGCCCGGAATCAGCCTTGAGGAAATTATCGCGGCGGTCGGACATCCCTTCGGCATCCTGAGCTCCCTGAGGGCGGTCTTCGAAGAGTCGAGTCCGGACCTGTCCTCGTCTCTGTTTGATTCGTTTGGGGAGTCGGAATCGATGACGAATGCGGTGGAACCGGGCAGCTATTCCAATGCCGTGATCGTCCTTCTCAGCGACGGTCAGAGCAACCGTGGGCCGGATCCGTTGGAGATGGCGGACCGGGCGGCGAACTTGGGAGTGCGGATCTATACCGTGGGTCTGGGCAGCCCGGAGGGCGTGATCATGAACTTCTGGGGGCGTTCGATCCGGGTTCGCCTGGACGAAGAAGCCTTGAAAAGCATCGCCCGGAAAACCGACGGCAGCTATTTCAAGGCGGACAACGAGACGGATTGGCCTGTCTTGTCGGATTCTCTTACCGCTTCGATCAAGCGCATTACCCGCAGAACGTGCTCCGGGCCGACCGGAAGTGCCGCTGACGTTTGTAGCGCCTGAACAAAGGCTTGATAAAAGCCTGGGGACAGCTCTGGTTGAGAGATATCGAATCTGATCTCTTCGGGGAATTCATCGCTCCTGCGACGGATGACCGCCGTGTTCCAATCGGAAGGATCGCCCCCTTCAACCGCCAGTGTACCCTCGGTTCCCACAAGACACCACCTGGATTGCGCAATACGGAAATTGTTGGACGCCTCGACCCGGGCTGAGAGACGGTTCTCGAACAGAACTTCGGCCCAGAAGTGATCTTCCACCTCCTTGCTCCAGATCTTGGCATAGGTTTTGGCGAAAAGGGTCGTCGCCCTGGAATCTGTCAGCAGCAGCAGCTGGTCGAAAAGGTGGGGGCCCCAATCGTTGAGCAGGCCGCCGCCGTACCGTTTCTTCAGTCGCCATGGATTCTTGACGCCCTCAGATCCCCAGGCTCCCCAAGTGTCGGAGAAGTGGGTATACCGCGATTCGATGCGATACACCTCCCCGAGGGTCGATTCTTTGAGCACCTTCCTCACCAACTTGAAATCCTGATCCCATCGGCGATTGTTATGTACGGTAACCCGCAGGCCCTTCTTTGCCGCAGACTCGTAGATCTGTTCCGCATCTTTGAGGGACAGAGCAATGGGTTTTTCGATGATCAGTTCCTTCCCGGCGGATAGCGCCTTTAGAGCCCACTCATGGTGCTTCTCCGTTGTGGTGGTTATGACGACCCATTCTACACTTTCATCTCTGAGCAGTTCCTCATGACTCAAGTACGCCTTTACAGGAAAGCGATCTCCGGCAATCCTGATCAGCTCCGGTGCCCTCGAACTGACTGCGACCAGCTCCAGTCCCGGGATGGCTGTGATCTGATGACAGTGTATCAAGCCCATTCTCCCGACTCCTAGCACACCAATTTTAGCTTTAGTCACGACATACTCCTATCATCATTCTACCAAGATATCATGTAAATTACACTTTGAAAAATGTTTCTGCAAAATAACTTGACTGTAATTTACATTACTATATAATGCTTTGTGAGAGGCCATCAAGCTTGAGCATCATTGCTGTTACCATTAATTCAAAGATTGAAGGAGGACTATATGAAAAAGCTTCTCGTTTGTTTGCTGCTGGTTGTATTGGCGTTTCCGCTTTTTGCAGGCGGGGGACAGGAAGCGGCGAAGAAGATAACGATGAATGTTATCGTCAGGAACTACACCCTCAACCAGGATGCGCCATACAAAACCGCCAAGGCCGCGATGGAAAAGAATTTTCCCAATGTGACGGTCAATCTCGAGGGGTTGGGCTACGACGATAGTCGCAACAAGACACTGATCACGGTGGGAGCGAACCAACCGCTCGATGTCGTGCAGCTGGACTACATCTGGATCGGTGAGTACGCTGAAGGCAACGTGCTGCAGAAGATCACGGACAAGGTTAAAGGTTCCGATATCTACAGCGACACCATAGCCCAGTTCTTAGAATCTTCGCAATGGAATGGCGAGTTCTACGGTGTCTGGATCAACACGGATGTACGGATCATCGGCTGGGTAAAAGAGTTCCTGGCCGCGGCCGGGCTGGATCCGGAGAAGGCGCCGGCAACCTACGAAGAATTGGTGGCGAATGCCATAAAAGCTCAGAAACCGCCGGAGACCTACGGCTACTTTTTCCCGCTGATCAGCGGCGAGGCGACGGTGGAAAGATGGCTCTCGCCTCTGTTCTCAGCCGGAGGAAAGATCGTCAACGATGACTTCACCAAGGCGGCTTTTAACAGTCCGGCAGGACAGAAAGCTCTGCAGGCCTACGTCGATGCGGTCAACAAGTACAAAATCATTCCCAAAGTGGCTTTTGAATCGGAGGAAGTCAACCAGTTGATGTTGAACAAGAGGCTGGTCTACTGCTTCGACATGGGTGTCTGGGAAGAAGTCAGCGAGGCGGAATGGCCGCAGGAGCGCTACAAGAAGGAGTATGGATTCGCAGTGCCGCCGAAATTCGAAGGCGGAAAGGTCGCTACCACCTCCGGCGGCTATGAGCTCGGAATTCCCAGAACGGCTGTGGATCCCGATATGTCCTGGGAGTTCATAAAATTGGCCACTGCTGTGGATAATGTCAAAGACTGGTACATCGCCCAATCGCGATTTGGAACCCGAAAATCGCTGGCCAAGTTTGACCAGGAATTCTTGAAGACCAATCCCGAATATGCCGTCCGAAAGGAAGCACTTAACCATACAAACTTTGCTCCCTGGAATCCGGAGTGGGTGAAAATGCTCGACCCTATCTACACAGCCATTCAAAAAGCCACTCTGATGGAGGCTACGGTTAAACAAGCCTTAAGCGAAGCGGAGCAAGCATGCAACAAGATTCTCGCTGAATAGAGAATACAGGAACCCGTTACCATACCGCCTCTTTTAAAGAGGCGGTATGCTGTTCTTAGAAACAATAGATGTTGGGCACAAGAAAGAACAAAGCACTCTGGGGATATCTGTTTATCTTACCTCTGTTTATCTGCGTTTTCCTGCTGTTGCTCTATCCCATGCTGGACACCATCATAACGGCTTTTTTTGACATTCAGCTTGTCAACATCAGCGAGAAGACCTTTGTTGGTTTTAAAAATTTCCAGACGATCTTTGCTCAGGAAAATCCCAACTTCTTTACCGGTATCATGCGGATTACCCTGATATTCGTGTTTTTTTCCGTGGTCTTGCAGGTAGGCTTTGGATTGGCTCTGGCCCTCCTGCTTCACCTGAAATGGCTGAAAGCAAAAGTCTTTTTCAGGAATGTCTTTCTCCTGCCCTGGGTCACCGCCGGTGTGGTGTGCGGATTCTCCTGGAAGTTCCTGTTCAACCAGACGGTGGGAGTTCTGAACTATCTGGTAACCCTGGTCGGCATTGCCCCCCAGGCCTGGTTGAGCGATCCACGCCTGGTGTTGCCGACGATCATCTTCGCCAACATCTGGAAGGGAACCACGTACAGCCTGTTGATCCAGCTGGCCGGGCTGCAGAGTATCCCCGACGAGCTCTACGAGGTAGCTCTGGTGGACGGCGCCTCCAAGCTTCAGAGCCTTCGCTACATTACTATCCCGATGCTGGTCCCCTTTCTGTTCATCAATCTGGTGACGGAAACAGGAGATACCTTTCACGTGTTCGACAGGATCTACGCCATGACCGGGGGAGGTCCCCTGCACAGCACCGAGCTGCTGTCCATATTCATGTACCGCAACGCCTTTGTCTATGGGAATTTGGGTGTCGGGGCTGCAGTCGCCGTGTTCGAGCTCCTGGTGGGCCTTGCCTTTGCTCTAGCCTACATATTCATCTTCAGGCAGGAAAGGGTCTGACATGTACGCCCGCTCCGAAAAATTCAAGCTGTTTTCTAAAATTTTAATTTATGCGTTCCTCATTCTCTGGGTCATCTACGCCGTTCTGCCCCTTTACTGGGTGTTCTCAACAGCCTTTAAGCCCAAAGAAGAGACCCAGGCCTGGCCTCCGACGCTCTTCCCCTCCAGAATCACACTAAAAACCTTTGTTACGCTGTTCACCGGTTCCAGCTTCAGCGGACGGCCCTTTCTCAACTCGATTATTATCTCTCTCGGAGCAACCCTGCTTACAGTCTTCTTGAGCGGTTTGGCGGGTTACGGTTTTTCGCGCTTTCGCTTTCCGCTGCGACGATTCCTGCTGCTCTTTCTGATCCTGATGAGGCTGCTTCCGACCCTGATCATGATTATTCCCTTCTACAAAATCTACATCACCTACGGGCTCTATAATACCTATTTAGGGCTGATACTGATCCACGGTGTCACCTCTGCCCCCTTCTGCACCT